>DGZP01000112.1 GCA_002398565.1 Proteiniphilum sp. UBA4977 | reverse complement strand
GACGAGGATATGGCCGATTATTTTATAGATAAAGTGAAAAATTTTATCCAGAAAAATAAGGAAAATCCTTTTTTTCTTTATTTCGGATTACATCAACCTCACGTTCCGCGCACACCCAATGAGCGCTTTGCAGGTGCTACCGGTATGGGGCCGCGGGGCGATGCCATTGCTGAGGCGGACTGGTGCGTAGGGGAGGTGCTGAGTCAATTGGAAGAGCTGGGATTGTTGGAAAATACCCTGGTTATTTTCTCCAGTGACAATGGCCCGGTATTGAACGACGGGTACAAGGACCAGGCGGTAGAACTGCTGGGCGACCATACCCCGGCAGGTCCCCTTCGTGGAGGGAAATACAGTCTTTTTGACGCGGGTACGCACGTGCCATTTTTCACCTACTGGAAGGGCAGGATTAAGCCGGCCACCTCCGATGCGCTTGTCAGTCAGATGGATTTGTTGGCCTCGATATCGGAACTTGTCGGGCAACCTTTACAAGGAGAATCCGATAGTGAGAATATTCTTCCGGCCCTGCTTGGTAAATCGGATGTGGGACGTAAGAGCTTGGTGCTTGAAGCGAACGGGAAGCTGGCTATCCGTGCGGGTGAATGGGTAATGATACCGCCCTATGGCGGTCCTGAACGTAATCTTACGGGCAACGAACTGGGGAATATGCCTGAATTCGGGCTGTATAATTTAAAAGAGGATATCGGTCAGAAAAAGAATGTATCTTCGCAGTACCCGGAAAAACTGGAAGAGATAAAAGAAAATTTTTTTCATAAAACCGAGGGGTATTACAATTCAAATGTAAAAGAGATTACACTAAAATAGATTACCATTAAACGTCGCAAACTAAGTTATACCAATCATTGTCTTTGCTCGTGGTCGGGAATTTATTTTTTTGTGAGGTGAAATTATTTTACGAATGTTATCTTTGTACCTGATTTAGATGAAAAAGGATGAACGAAGACGAACACTTTCGTGATGTGCATGAACCGGAAGAATACCCGCAGGGATTAACTTCTGAAGAGGGAACGACCCGACATGTTGAAGAATTTTCCATGATCGCCAAAACGATGGCTGAGCTGGAGGATGTACTGGCAGAGGAGTTGATTGGCCTGGGTGCAAACAATGTGGAGATCGGCACCCGTATGGTATCGTTTACCGGTGATAATGCACTGATGTATAAAGCCAACCTGCATTGTCGTACTGCATTGCGGATTCTTAAACCCATATATAACTTCAAGGCTGAGACCGCCGATGAGGTCTATGAAGCCGTGAAACAGGTAAACTGGGATGATTATCTTTCCCTGAACACCACCTTCTCAATCGATGCGGTAGTCTATTCCCATATCTTCACTCATTCGAAGTTCGTAGCTTATAAAGTGAAGGATGCCATTGCTGACTGGTTTGCAGAGCGGTATGACAAACGCCCTTCGGTGAGCCTGTCGAACCCCGATGTGGTGTTCAACATTCATGTTTCGCACAACAAATGTACACTTTCACTTGACAGCTCAGGAGAGTCGCTGCACAAGCGCGGGTACCGGGTAGCTCAGACCGAGGCTCCGCTCAGCGAAGTACTGGCGGCAGGAATGATCCTGAAATCGGGTTGGCGCGGTGAGACCTCATTTTTGGATCCCATGTGCGGTTCAGGCACCTTGCTTATTGAAGCTGCCATGATTGCCATGGGTATCCCTCCCGGCATTCACCGCAAGCATTTTGCTTTTGAGAAATGGAAGGACTTTGACGAAGAATTGTTCAGCACTATTTACAATG
The DNA here is from genome assembly GCA_002398565.1 of Proteiniphilum sp. UBA4977. GTDB lineage: Bacteria > Bacteroidota > Bacteroidia > Bacteroidales > Dysgonomonadaceae > Proteiniphilum. Next base: position 71,596 of record DGZP01000112.1, on the reverse strand, counting down.
ATGATTCGGGAGCGCGTGTGCTCAAGCATCGCATCATCGGTTCCGATATCTCACCCCAGGCAATTGGCATTGCCGAGAAGAATATCAAGAATGCCGGATTGAAAAAATATATCGAACTGAGTGTGAAACCTTTTCAACAATATGCCGAAGCTCCCGATAGCGGGGGAATACTGATGACCAATCCCCCATATGGAGAACGTCTGAAGGTGGATGAGCTGGAAGGACTTTACGCAATGATCGGAGAACGTTTAAAACATGTTTTTGCGGGGTATAATGCCTATATTCTGAGTTACAGGAAGGAGTCATTCGATGCCATAGGCCTGAAGCACACCCGGCGTTTCTTCCTCTATAACGGGGCGCTGGAATGTGAAATGCGGGAATATGAGATCTTTTCCGGTAAACGAAAGGAGCATCCGAGAGGAGATGCGGATTCCGCACGGCGGGGGCGTTATGATGCACAGGCCGAACGAAACTCAAAAGAGGGTTACCGCCGTTCAAAACGAGAGATAGCTCCCGACCGGCAAACAAGAAACGATGCACGTTCCGGCCATTCAGAAAGAAACTCCGGTAAAGGTTCTCCACGATCGGAGTTTCTATCCGACAATTCCAGACCTGATCGCCGGGACGACGGCAAACCCCGTTTCTCCAGACCTGATCGCCGGGACGATGGCAAACCCCGTTTCTCCAGACCTGATCGCCGAGACGACGACAAACCCCGTTTCTCCAGACCTGATCGCCGGGATGATAACAATTCCCATCACTCCCGACCATACAGGGAGGAGAACAAGCCCCGCTATTCGCGCCCCGACAGTGACAATAATAAGCCCCGGAGCAATAAACCATTCAGACCTCCAAGAAGAGAGGGCTGACATGGATTTTCCGGGTGAGATGTAACTATTGAAAAAGCATTCACATGTTCATAGCGCTCGATTTATCACTGCCCATTACAAATCCCACGGTACAGTTTTTGATCCTCTTTGTGATCATCCTTCTGGCCCCCATTTTATTCAATAAAATCAGGATCCCTTCACTTATCGGGCTGATCATTGCCGGCGCTGTGATTGGTCCCTATGGCCTCGGGCTCATGTTGCGTGACAGTAACATGATTATGCTTGGAAACGCCGGTCTGCTCTACATCATGTTCCTCGCCGGAATAGAGATAGATGTGGCCGAGTTCAAAAGAAACAGCGGCAAGAGTCTCATGTTTGGCATGCTTACTTTTTCCATTCCCATGCTGATAGGTGTCTTTACCGGTTATTATCTGCTTCGGATGACATGGATCTCATCCATTCTGCTTGCCAGTATGTTTGCTTCACACACCCTGGTGGCATATCCCATCATCAGTAAGCTGGGAGCGGGAAAAAACAGGGCTGTAACGGTTGCCATCGGCGGTACCATGATTACCGATACCCTTGCACTGCTGGTTTTGGCTGTGATCGTTGCCATGGACGGGGGTGTGGTGACGCCTGCTTTCTGGGGAAAGATGACACTTTCAATGATTGTCTTCGCCCTGATTGTGATTTTTCTTTTCCCCATCATCGGGACGTGGTTTTTCAAAAAATTCCATGATAGTACTTCTCAGTTTATTTTTATCATGACCATCGTATTCCTGGGAGGTTTTCTTGCTGAGCTGGCTGGAATTGAAGCAATCATCGGCGCTTTCCTCGCCGGATTGTCCATGAACAGGCTTATCCCTCATGTTTCTTCCCTGATGAACAGAATCGATTTTGTGGGTAATGCCATTTTTATTCCAATTTTTTTGATCAGTGTGGGGATGCTGATTGACTACCGTGCATTTGTATCGGGCTGGGAGACCATCAAGGTGGCGGTTGTCATGACTGTGGTGGCCATCCTGGCAAAATACCTGGCAGCACTTGCCACGCAGAAAATATACGGCTACACCAATGCTGAAAGGATGCTTATCTTTGGGCTGAGCAACGCACAGGCTGCTGCCACCCTGGCAGCTGTGATGGTAGGGCACCGTGTGGGATTGCTCGATGACAGTATTTTGAACGGTACCATTGTCATGATTCTTGTAACCTGTACTATTGCTTCGTTCAGGGCACAGAAGGGGGCTGTGGAGGTCGCTTTTGCCGAAGGAATGGATCCCGGGAATGATACCGGAAACGAGGAACGGATTCTGATTCCCGTAGCCAATCGGGAAACGCTTAAGGACCTAATCGATCTGAGCCTGGTGATCAAATCAAAAAATAACCGGGAAAACCTGTATGCCCTGAACATCATCAAAAGTAGCGAATCCACACCTCATATTGAGAAGGAATCGCGCAAACTGCTGGAGGAAGCTGTTAAACTGGGAACCGGTGCCGATACGATCATACAACCGCTGAGCAGATACGACATGAACATCCTGAATGGTATTCTCGGTGTAGTCAAGAAATATAACATAACCGATATCGTGATGGGACTTCATCAAAAACAGGAGATATCAGAGTCTTTTCTGGGCAACCTGGTCGAAGGGGTTCTGGAAAAATGTCAGTCCAGCCTTTTTGTATACAAAGCATTGCAGCCTCTCTCCACGATAAAGAGGAGATTGGTTATTATTCCGCCAGATGCCGACAAGGAAATTGGTTTTCCTCTCTGGCTTTCCAAAATATGGAATTTAGGACGTAATTCAGGAGCCAGGCTTTCCTTTTATGCAAATGAAGAGGTCCTTGACATACTAAGATATGTGCATAAGGTACATCCCGTTGATGCCGACTTCAACGAACTTAACGACTGGAGCGAGTTTCTCCGTCTTACGAAGGAGATCGGTAAGAATGAAGCACTGGTCATTGTGATGAGCCGTCTTAGAAAAATCTCTTACGACCCTGTCATGCGGCAAATACCCGATTATATCAACAAACATTTCGGGAATATAAATTTTATGCTGCTTTATCCTGTTCAGTCGGCTTCAGGTGAGAATTATCACGGTGATATGATTAATGCTTCCCTGGTTACCTCCATTCATAGCCTGGGCGGAATTGGCGAGACCATCCTTTCATTTATAAAGGAAAACGAAAAACAAAAAAACGAAATATGACGTCTTCCAATGCAACTATAAAAGATATCGCCAAAGCGTTGGGCGTTTCGGTGGCGACTGTTTCCAGAGCGCTGAATGGAAGCCATGAAATTCATCCTCTTACAAAAGAAAAAGTTTTAGCGAAAGCCGAAGAGTTACGATATAAACCGAATATACAGGCCCGGAATCTTTTGAAAAAGCGGAGCAATATGATTGGCGTAGTGGTTCCGGAGTTCATTACGTTTTTCTTTCCTGAGATTATTATCGGCATACAAGAGATTGTCAACAAACTGGGATATCAAGTGTTGATCTGCCAGTCCAATGAATCTTCTTCGCTGGAATCCAAGAATGTAAAGATGCTCGAAGAGAGTATGGTGGAAGGACTGATCGTTTCTGTGGCCAAGAACTCGAAAAATATCGATTTGTACCAGCGTTTGATTAATGAACACATGCCTCTTGTATTTGTGAATCGGGTTATTTCGGAGTTGAACGTGAGCCAGGTTGTGATTGATGACAGGAAATGGGCATTCAAGGTGACGGAACACTTGATCAAGTGCGGTTACAGAAGGATAGCCCATTTGGCCGGCAACGAATATCTGTCGGTAACCAAAGAGCGGATGCAGGGTTATCTGAATGCGTTGGCTGCGTATGATATTCCTGTAAACGAAAATCTGATTATGTATGTGGGCGTGCAACAGGAGAGGGCCAAAGCAGGTATCGACTACCTGATGAATTTAAAGGAAAAGCCGGATGCCATATTCGCGATAAACGATCCCATCGCGGTAGGATGTATGTTGGAATTAAAGCAAAGAGGAATGAAAATTCCAGAAGATATTGCCGTAGCCGGTTTCTCTGAATCGCCGATCGGGCGGATCATGGAATTGACCAGTGTTTTTCAACCCACTTTTGAGATCGGCCGAAAAGCCGCCACACTGCTGTTAAAACAAATAAATAATTATGATGCTCCCACGGAAACTATTACGCTTGATGCGAAATTGAATGTTCGTCATTCTACACTCCCTTTGTTCAAGAGAGTCCGTTAATAGTCTTACAAACAGTATCGTACGATATAACCCTCGCTCGTTTTTTTATACTTCCATCTTTTCGTAAACGTTTACGGAGATTTTATAAGAAAAGTAAATAATCCATTTGCTTAGTCTATACCTTTGTCATGTAATCGTTGTAATATCATTTTTAAGGTACGATACTATGAGCATGTTAGACATTCTGATGATTATTCTTCTCACCGTTGGTGTTCTGGGTTCCGGCATGGCTTTTTCGAAAAAAGGGAAAAACATGAATTCCTTTTTCGCAGCAGGAGGTGCTGTTCCCTGGCAAATGAGCGGATTGTCATTGTTCATGGGCTTTTTTTCCGCGGGGACGTTTGTTGTTTGGGCATCGGTGGCATATTACTATGGATGGGTTTCCATCACGATACAATGGACGATGGCCCTCGCGGGTGTGATCGTAGGCCTGTTCATCGCTCCGCAATGGCATAAAACCGGCTCCCTCACTGTTGCCGAGTATATCAATAAGCGGCTCGGTGTTCCCACCCAGAAGACTTATACTTTTCTTTTCCTGTTTATCTCGCTGTTCCTTACCGCTTCGTTCCTTTACCCGGTGGCAAAAATCGTGGAGGTGTCAACGGGACTTGATCTGAACCTTTGTATTATCCTTTTGGGTCTTTTCTGCATCCTCTACGTCTCCGCCGGAGGATTGTGGGCGGTCGTTTCCACCGATATTTTACAATTTATCGTTTTGGTCGCCGCCATTATTATCGTTATCCCGTTGTCTGTCGACAAGGTGGACGGCCTTGTCCATTTCGTGGAGAAAGTGCCCGATACCTTTTTTAATTTATTCAACGCGGAATACACGCTTCTTTTTATCATTGCCTTTGGTATTTACAACGCGATTTTTCTGGGAGGAAATTGGGCCTATGTGCAGCGGTTCACCTGTGTGAGGACAGGAGCGGATGCCAAGAAAGTGGGACTTTTCTTTGCTCTCCTCTATTTTGTCAGTCCCGTTTTGTGGATGCTTCCTCCCATGCTCTATCAATTGGTGGATCCTTCTTTGACTATTTTGGAAGCCGAAGGCGCCTTTTTGATGATGTGCAAAGCGGTGCTGCCAAGGGGAGTCTTGGGATTGATGATCGGGGCGATGATTTTCGCGACCACGAGTGCCATGAACTCCAAGTTGAATATTGCCGCGGGCGTGATCACGAACGATATCTTCAAGAGACTGCACCCCCAAAGCTCCGACAAGACACTCATGTTAGTAGCCCGTTTCTCCACGATTCTGTTCGGTGTTCTCAGTATTCTCATCGCATTGATGATACCAAAGATGGGAGGAGTGGTGAATGTGGTGGTCAGCCTGGCGGCCCTCACGGGAGTCCCGCTTTATCTTCCTGTTATCTGGACCCTGTTTTCCAAAAGACAAACAGCCTTCTCCGTGTTGTCAACCACCCTATTCAGTTTGGCCGTGAACGGGATTTTTAAATTTATCACCCCTCTTTTTGGTTTTGCGTTGGACAGGACACAGGAGATGGTGTTGGGGGTTTCCCTGCCCATCCTTTGCATGATCCTGTTCGAAATATGGTATTATGCGAAAAAACAAGTCTCTTCCAAGATTGAGACATATGAGGTTTGGGAGAATGAAAATGTGGCTAAACGGGAACAGGTTTCAGAAGAAGCGTTGCAATTGACGAGGGACGAGAACAAGTATAGTATGCGGATAATAGGATATGGGGTCTCTTTTATCGGGCTTACCATCGCGGTTTTGGGATTGTTGACCCCTTCCCATAAGGTATTGGTGGCGGGAACGGGACTGTTTTTTATCCTTATCGGGATCATCCTGGTGAAGTCCGGCAGTAATAAATCGAAAAGTTTAAAAGAACAAGCATAGCGTATGATTGAGAGTGTATATACAGGAGAGGGACGTTCACACAAGAGGGTGGAGGTAGATGTGGATTTTGTGGTGGCAGGCGGAGGCATGGCCGGAGTCTGTGCCGCCATCTCGGCCGCACGGTCGGGAATTAAAGTCGCTTTGATACAAGACCGTCCGGTGCTGGGAGGGAACGCCTCGAGTGAGGTGCGGTTGTGGATATTGGGTGCGACCTCACACATGGGCAACAACAACCGGTGGGCGCGTGAAGGCGGTATTCTTGACGAGATCCTGGTGGAGAACACCTACCGGAACAAAGAGGGCAACCCGGTGCTATTCGACATGGTCGTCATGGATAAGGTGCTGGCCGAAAAGAATATCTCACTTTATCTGAATACCGTAATCTTTGGTGTGGAGAAATCAGATGAAAAAAGAATATCTTCCATTACCGCGTTTAATCCACAGAATCAGACGGAATATACTTTCAGGGGAAAATATTTTTGCGACTCCACCGGAGACGGGCTGATCGGTTATTTGGGCGGTGCCACTTTCAGGGTGGGTGCCGAAGACAGGGAGGAGTTGGACGAGAAGTTTGCTCCCGACAAAGCGGATTATGGGGAGAAATTAGGGCACTCCATCTTCTTTTACACCAAAGACGCCGGCAAACCGGTCACTTATATGCCTCCCCACTTTGCCATGGGCAAGGAAGAGATCGTGCAACGTGTGAACCGGATCAGCAATCCCGATTATTTTAACCCTCGGCAATTGGGGTGCAAGTTTTGGTGGATCGAGTATGGCGGGCGATTGGACACCATCTATGAGGCGGAAGATATAAAATATACCTTGTGGGAGGTCATTTACGGGATATGGGATTATATCAAGAATTCCGGTAAATTCCAAGGGGTTGAGAACCTGACATTGGAATGGGTCGGGAATATCCCCGGGAAGCGGGAAAGCCGCCGTTTCCTAGGTCATTACATGCTGCAGCAGCAAGATGTGGTGGAACAAAGGAATCATCCCGACGTGGTGGCGTTCGGGGGATGGTCGTTGGACTTGCATCCCGCGGACGGGGTGTTCAGCAAATCGAAGAAGGCATGCCACCAATGGCACGCCAAGGGAATGTACCAGATACCTTACCGCTGCTATGTCACGCCCGATATAGAGAATATGTTTTTGGCGGGAAGGATCATTAGCGCTTCGCACGTGGCATTTGCCTCTTGCCGGGTGATGGCCACGACCGCGGCTGGCGGCCAGGCCGTGGGCACGGCTGCGGCATTGTGTGTCAACCGGGGTTATACGCCCGCCCAGCTGATGGAGCCGGATAAAATAAAGCAACTCCAACAAAATCTGATCAAAGCGGGAGCGTATCTGCCCCAGTCTGAAATCCAATATGCGGATGAGCTCCTGAAAGAGGCCGATATCCGGGTTTCTTCCGAACTGCGATTGCGTGAAATTCCTTTCAACGGTGAAAGGAAAGGCCTGAACCAGTCGGCTGCCCAGATGCTTCCTGTCACCGCCGGAAAGATGCCGGAGGTAGGGGTGCGTATGAAGGCAGCGAAAGCGGTGAAGCAAACGATTGAGTTGCGGATCAGTTCCAAACCTTTCAATCATACGCCGGATATCACCCTGGAGACGATAGTGGTTGACCTGAGGGAAGGGGAAAATGAGGTGACGCTGCCTTTCACTGCTACTATACCTGCCGATTGTTATGCTTTTGTCTGCTTTATGCACAATGAGCATGCCAGCATACAGACATCACAGGAATTGATAACTGGGTTGGTCTCGGTATTTAACAAAATTGTGCCGGCCGTGTCGAATTGGGGAAAACAAGAGCCCCCGGGAGACATCGGGGTGGAGGCTTTTGAGTTTTGGTGCCCGGAACGCCGACCGCAAGGACAGAACATCGCCATGCACATAAATCCGGCGATCACCTGTTTCTCGAAAGAAAACCTGAGGACTTCCCCGTATCGGCCGGTAGAAAAACCGAATGCATGGGTGGCCGATTTGGAGGATAAAACGCCGACAGTCACAATCACCTGGAAAGAACCGAAGAAGATCAAAGGGATCACGCTGTTTGCCGATACGGACTACGACCACCCCATGGAATCGGTGCAGTGGGGACATCATGACAGTAGGATGCCTTTTTGCGTGGAATCGGTGGCGGTGTCGGACGGGAAAGAGGTGCTGGTGCAACAGAACGGGAACTTCCAGACCCAGCTGAAACTCTCGTTCCCTGCTGTTGTAGAAACCGATTATTTGAAATTAACATTCGGCAACGCGACCGAAAATATCCCTGTTTCCTTATTTGGTATTCAGGTGCGTTCGGAAGAATAGAAATTTGAAATGTGGACTTTTTGCGAATTTGCAGATGAATATGGATGATAATAATTAGGAGAAAATGAAAAGAAAATACCTGATAATCAGTTTGTTTGCGCTATTGTTCAATTCTTTACATATTTTAGACATAACTGCTCAGCAGCCAGTGAAGTCTGGTCCGTATAAGGATATTATTCTCACGAGACAACAACGAATAGACGTAAGAGAAATAGATGAAATTCATCGGGAGAATGTTCAAGCCGTACGATCTGATAAATCATTGAGTCGAAAAGAAAGAGAACTTCAACTAAATAAGATTCGGCTTAAAACCCAAGAAAGTATAAAATCTGTTCTTGATCCTGATCAGTTTGCCCAGTGGCTTAGTAATAGAAGTGGTGGTGGAAAAGTGCAAGGGAGAAAGGAGTTGCTGCAGACGGTAAAAAACCATAATAAAGCCGTACTTGTACTAAGGGAACAGATGAGAGACCCTTTTATTCAGCTTGCCCCCGATGGATATTATTATCTCTCTTGCACGAGAGGCTTGGTTAATTTCCCTGATCAACTTCCGGCAACACAATCGTGGAGGAGTAAGAATCTTGTCGACTGGGAAGATCTGGGGGTTATCTGGGAAGCAAAGAATGGAGTCTTTGGACAAGAATTGATAGCTGCCGCGGAGAAAAGGGATATTACTCCTGCGATTTGGGCTCCGGAGATTCATTTTGTGAATGGACGATGGGTGATTGTGCATACCACCAACATGAGAATGGCCAATCTGATGTTGACAAAGGGGAGTGAATTAAAAGGTCCCTACGAGGAGCCGATGGCCCTTGATTTTGGTTTTCATCGCGATCCTGCGTTGTTTATAGATGACGACGAGACCCCTTGGTTGATAACGAACTGTACCGAAATAAGAAAACTTAAAAAAGATTTTTCCGGTTTCGATGGATTCCATAAATTACTCAATCCCCAAGATCGGTATTTAGGGCATGAAGGAGCATACATTGTCAAATTTGAAAATAAGTATGTATTGTTTGGTACAGCATGGAGTACCGACAATATGAGAAGAGGTACTTATAACCTTTATTATTGCACCGCAGACAGCGTGACCGGACCTTATGGCCCGCGGAAGTTTGCCGGTCGTTTTTTAGGTCATGGAACCCCTTTTCAAGATAAGGAAGGAAGATGGTGGTGCACGGCTTTTACGAATGCCGATAACCCGCCGTTGGAACCGGAAGACGCGAAAAATAAAGATTTGAGTGGGTCAGCTTACACGATAAACAGGCAAGGACTCACTTTGGTGCCGATTGAGATCAAGATGGTCAATGGGGATGTAGAGGTGACTGCCAAAGATGAGAACCACAGATATCCAGGGGAAGAAGAATTGCAGAAATTTTGAAAAAATATACCTGCTAATAGTGGTTGCCATGTAAACGATTGGTTGTTGACTTGTATAAAATTAAACTAAAAAATATGAGAAAGATCATTTTCGTAATAATTATTTTGTTTTGTGCTGCTATCGTAAGAGCGGATATACAGTTGCCCGCGATTATCGCAGATCATATGGTGTTGAAGCAGAATAGTGAAGTCGCTCTATGGGGCACCGAAAATCCAGGGACGAAGCTTGTCATAACTGTAACCTGGGATAACAAGACTTATGAAACTGTAGCTGACAAGCAAGGGAAATGGATAAGTTGGATCAATACTCCTTCGGCAGGAGGACCTTATACAATATGTTTTACCGGTAATAATCAAGTTACAGTAAATAATGTTTTAATAGGAGAAGTGTGGCTTAGCTCGGGACAATCGAATATGCAATTTGAAATGAGTAAAGATACGCAAGCTAAAACAATGCTTCCAAAGGCAAAAAATTCTCATATTCGTTTATTCAAGGTCGGCAGACAAAAATCAGAGACGGAGGTTGATCATTTTGCCGAAGGAACGGTGTGGGAGATATGTAGTCCAGAATCGGCTGCAAACTTTTCCGCGATGAGTTATTACTTTGCTTTAGACTTACACAAACAGTTGGATGTTCCTGTCGGAATAATAAATGCTTCTTGGGGAGGGACTCCCATAGAGTCTTGGATTTCCACAACCGCGATTATGTCAGATCCGTTATTGCAGAATGTCGTTAAACGTTGGGATGTTTGGGAAAAAGATTATGAGCAAGACAATGCTGACTATGCACGAGATTTGGAAAAATTTAGAAGAGGTGAATTAATAGTCAGACCTAAAAAACCACAGAGCGTGTTGATGCTTGAACGTGATTTCAGAAAATACGGTGTGTTATATAATGGAATGATTGCTCCCTGTACCCCTTATACGCTTTCGGGTGTATTATGGTATCATGGGACGTCTAATGTGGGGTTAGCTCGTGAATATCAGCATCAATTGGCTTCTTTGACACGTACATGGCGAAGTGCTTTTAACAATGAGGAATTACCGGTGATTATAGGACAACTGACCGCCTACAAGGGTTATGATCTGTTGAATGGATACACGCTTCGTATGGCCCAGCTGAATCAGAACAAGACGCTAAGCAATTATGTATTTTGCACTATGGACATTGGGCTTCTGAATGATTTGCACCCTCCCCATAAACAACCTTATGGACAGCGATTCGCAGCCATGGCACTAAATAAAGTGTACGGGAAAAAGGATATTGCAAGCATGTGTCCGCAAATGAAAGATGTGAAAATTGAAAATTCAACCTTGGAGATCTCTTTTTATGATAGCGAAGGACTTTATATAGGAGGTGAAAAATTAGAAGATATTTTTATTGCTGGTGAAGATGGTAAGTTCTTCCCAGCCGTCGCAGAGGTCAGGGACGATACGTTGATTGTCTCTCATCCGGATATCTCCAAACCAAAGATCGCAAGGTATTTATTCAATAACACAGACAAAGCGAATCTTTTTAATGCCGCCGGCTTACCTGTATTTCCTTTTGTTGGGGAGATACGATAAATATGATAAATTAACAATTTAAAGATTTACAATCATGAAAAAAATGACGTTTTTATTCTTTCTGTCGATGCTGTCTTTAAATGTTTTTTCCCAGCATATAATTGAGGATGAAGCCTTGGTTGGCTGGATAAATCCTCCTGCCGAAATAGTGATACCGGATGAAGCATCATCGATTAAACGAGGGGTATTGAGTGATAATCCAACCATCACTTCCGTTGATTTTAACAATGTGAGTATCATTGAATCCGGTGCATTGAAAAATTGTATTCGATTGGATACAGTCAATATGCCAAATGTGAGAAGAGTGAACGCAAGGGCGCTGGAAGGTGCTGTTAGGTTAGAGCATGTCTCGATCCCGCAGGGAGTGATAATTCAAGCTCTTGCTTTTAATGGTTGTAGAAGTTTGACCTCTGTGGAACTGCCATCTATGAGAGTGATAAAGAGAGGAGCGTTTAGCCAATGCCGTTCGTTAACTACAGTCGATTTGAGCAAAGCTGTAAATTTACGTGAAGTGGAGGGTAGTGGAGATCCCAACAATGCACCATTCGATTTAAATAATAAAAATCTGACTATCTACGTGAGCGACGAAAGTAAAATGGATCTCTTTCCTGCTCCGAATCGAAGGAAATATACAGTTAAAATAAAGTAAGTAGGATTAATTAATGGGAATCATGAAAAAACATTGTTTTTTTAAGCTATACAAATCTGAGAGAACAACATACCGACAACTGTTTTTCTCTATGCAAATTGCATTTGTTTTGCTTCTATGTAGCCTTCGTGCAGTAGCAGATATTACTTCTGGAATTGATACAAATAGTTTCCAGCAAGAAAAGATAACCTATACCGGATCAGTTACAGACAATTCACAAGTACCGATTATAGGTGCTACCATTACACTCAGGGATAAATTTACTGGAACTGCTACTGATCTGGATGGACAGTTTACTATTAAAGCATGCCCCGGAGATATAATAGTCGTTTCTTATATAGGGTATACCACGGAACAAATAAAAACAGGCAACAATACACATTTGAACATAGTACTTACAGAAGACACCAAATTATTAGATGAGATTATAGTTGTAGGATATGGTACGCAAAAAAAAGAGAATCTTACAGGTGCCGTTGCGGCTGTTAAAGGAGAAGAAATAACTAAAAGACCGATAGCCAATGCTACCTTGGCTTTGCAAGGGTTGGTTTCCGGAGTAACGGTAAGTTCTACGACCGGACAACCTGGCAAAGAAGGGGATGAAATCAGGATTAGAGGTATTGGTACATTAAATAACAACAACCCGTTGGTATTGATTGACGGTCTTGAAGGATCTTTGAACGGAGTCAATCCAAATGATATTGAAAGCATTACTATTTTAAAAGATGCTGCCTCTTCTGCAATTTACGGTTTACGTGCAGGAAGCGGGGTAATTCTAATAACGACGAAAAGAGCTAAATCAGGTGAATTTGCTGTTAATTTTTTCAGTAACTTGGGATTTCAAGAACCTGCTAATATCCCCCAATTTTTGGGCTCATTAGATTATCTGAAATATTATGATATCGCAGCGATAAATGATACAAGAAAAGCTGACGGTAGCCCTGGAAGTCCACTATTTGGAGAGGAATATATTGAGAATTACAGGAATAACATGGCCCTCGATCCTTTTACTTATCCCGATACTGACTGGGAAGCCCTGACCTACAAATCAACAGCCGTTCAACAACAATATGGATTAAGCTTTACTGGAGGTACTGATAAACTAAAAGCTTACGGAGCATTCAATACCATAGATCAAGAGGGTATTTTACCTGACACTGAATTGAAACGTTATACTTTCAGGGTGAATACAGATTACCAGTTTTCTTCCAAACTTTCAGCGGGCATCGATGCTTCTGCCAGATACTCACAGGTAAACGAACCTCATGACGCAGCTGCTACGTTAGGTGCGGTCAGAAGGACAGCTCCTATCTACAGTCATATAAACAAAGAGGGTCAATTTGCGTATGTTCAGTTAGGTAGTAATACCTATGCTAGGTCCCGAGCTAAAGACGTAGGTTATAACAATGGGCTATATACAGAAGGATTAGTTAAGTTGAAATTAGCATATAGGCCGGTTGAGAATCTTCGGTTCGATTTGTCGTACAGTCCTAAAGTAAATTACGAAAATTATAAAAAAGATGTTAAACCTATTGAGTATTACGAGATTGACGGAACATTTAAGACCCTTTCCCCATCACTGAGAGTACTGGAAGTTATCGACAGATATTACTTGGATCAACACCTGACTCTATTGGCTAACTTCAACCAAAGTTTTGAGGAACATAATATTGCACTATTAGGAGGTTTCGAACGACGGACGAATCGCTTTGAGTCGCTTACGGCTAGTAGACAAGGTTCAATATTCGAATATGAAGTGTTAAGTTCTTTTCCTGAAGAAAATCAAAAAGGTAATGGTAATGCCTCAGAACTAAGTCATCTGTCTTATTTTGGGAGAGTTAATTATGATTATGCTGGCAAATATCTACTTGAAGCTAACTTGCGTAGAGATGCTTCTTCGAGATTTGCCAAGGGATATAGGTGGGGTATCTTTCCTTCTTTCTCGGCAGGATGGCGTATATCCGAAGAAGCCTTTATGGGTGGAACCAGAAATTGGTTAAGTAACGCCAAACTCAGGGGTTCTTGGGGTAAACTCGGAAATGAATCTGCGTTAAACAACCGTTACCCGGCCTATATGACTATCGATCTGAAAGATTGGACTATTATCAATGGCACGATACATGAAGGTTACATAGCTACACAATTTGCAGCAAGGGATATCCGTTGGGAAACAACAGAAATGATCGATATAGGCTTGGATCTAGGATTCTTAAATAATAAGATTGAACTGATTTTTGATTACTACGACAGAAAAACATCGGATATTCTATATGGTTATGACATACCCGGAGTATTAGGTTTCAGCAACAAGCCAATATTAAACATAGGTCAAGTAGGAAATAAGGGATGGGACTTGAGTCTTTCATACAATGATAAACGTGGAGATTTTTCATACCGTATAGCTACCACCCTTTCTGATGTTAAGAATGAAGTCATAGACCTCGGAGAAGAGGCTACTATTTCCAATATCACCATTTTGAAAGAAGGTCTTCCCATGAATGCCCTATGGGGATTAGAGGCCGACGGCTTATTTTCTTCCTTTGAAGAAGCTAAAAACTATCCTGTGAAGCAATTTGGCACCTTACAAGGGGGGGACATTAAATATATCGATCAATTAACGATAGATACCGATGGAGATGGAATTCCTGATGCAGGAGATGGAATTATTAACGAGGAAGATTATGTATATATGGGAAATACTATCCCTCGCTACACCTACAGTTTGGATTTGTCAATACAATACAAAAGCTTTGATTTAGCAATTTTCTTCCAAGGTGTCGGGAAACGGGATTCGTATATTACAGACGATTTGGCATTTGCGTTTAATAATGGGGGGAAAATACAAGAATGGCAACGAGACGGAATGTGGCAAGAAGGAGAAACAGACTCTAAATACCCTCGAATGTTTATAACGAGTGCCAACAATACAGCCATTTCTACATTTTGGAAGCAGAATGGATCTTACTTGCGTTTAAAAAATATTCAGTTAGGATACTCTGTTCCTAAGAATCTGTTAAAAGATTTCCTTGTTCAAGAGGCAAAAATATATGTGTCGGGACATAACCTTCTAACTTTCCACCATATGCCCAATGGTTACGATCCTGAGCAAAGACCTAATAATGCCCAAACTACTTTGCCAATATTGAGAACCTATACATTTGGTGTCAATCTGAAATTTTAAGATATAAAACTATGAAATATTTAACTATATTCTCAGCCGTAATACTGATATCCTTATTTCTGGGATGTACAGATATTTTGGATAAATTTCCTCTTGATGAGCCTTCTAATGAAACGTTCTATACAAACGCTTTGGAAATAGAGCGTGGAGTAAATACTTGTTACAATCGTTTGCAAGAGATAGATCATAGAGGATATGTTTATCCTCTTGTCCTTGACTGTATGTCGGATGTAGGATTTATACGAGTAGACAGTGACTACAAAACATTGGCAAAAGGAGAGCATGACGCAAGAAGTGGAATTGCCGAAAGCACTTGGCGAAGAGCTTATCAAGGGCTTATGAGAAGTACACTAATGCTTTCAGTTATTGAAGAAAAGAAGGATTTATTAACTGATGCACAATACAAGCTGTTTAAAGGTCAAGTACTCTTTTTCAGGGCTTATTACCACAGTCGTTTAATAACTTATTTTGGCGATGTGCCAATGGTTTTAGAGCCTATTTTAACAATTTCTGAGGCCAAATCAGTTACAAGAACCCCCAAAGCAGAAGTGTTACATCAAATTTACATAGATTTTGATGTAGCAGCAGAATTACTCCCCGTTAATTATACTGAAAATGAGAATATCGGACGAGTTACAAAGGGTGCTGCTTATGCTTACAAAGCAAGGATAGCTCTTTATTTTGGCGATTGGAGCGCAGCTGCTATATCAGCTAAAAAAGTAATTGATTTGGGAGTGTACGATTTATATCCTGAATACGGGAAACTCTTTATTTCAGAAGGATTGACAAATCCTTCCAATAAAGAAATTATTCTTAAAAGAGAATATGCAGGTGCGATGGTAAATGATTATCACTCACTTATGTTATATATGATGAACAGGTCTGAGGCCGGATGGGCAGCCCTTGTCCCTTCTCAAAGCTTAGTTGACTCCTATAATTGTGTAGACGGGAAAAATATTACCGATTCTCCGTTGTTTGATAAAGCAAAAAGATTTGAGAACAGAGATCCACGTCTATCATTAAGCATTGCTTTTCCGGGAAGCCGCTACGGTGACATTCAGTTCGAAAGCCATTATGATAGCCTCACATGCTACAACTACGTGACTAATAAACGGGTTAGAAATACTGATTGTGTTTCTCTTAACCAGTATACCTCTTTTACAGGCTATCATTTTAGGAAATATGCTGATATGGACTACCGAAAAGATAAAACGAGGGCTAGCTATCCAATAATTCTATGCCGTTATGCTGAAGTGTTGCTGACCTATGCCGAAGCCAAAATCGAATTAGGTGAAATTGATCAATCTGTTATTGATGCCATCAATAAAATCAGGAGGGACAGAATTGATGTCAAAATGCCGGCTTATTCTTTAAATGACTTTGCTGATTTAAATACTGCACGACTCAAATTAAGACATGAAAGGAAAATTGAATTAGCATTTGAAGGGTTTCGTTATACTGATTTGCGTCGTTGGGGTTTGGCAAACACTTACTTAAATCGACCTATATTGGGTAGGCCTTTTAAAGGAGCTTTGACCGATTGGCCTGATGTTACTTTTGATACGAACGGAGAACCTGAATATCCCGGTTATGAGAATTATGCTCCCCACCCATCTATAGACTATAGAGTGGTAGAAAACAAGTTGTTCACTCCTAATAGAGATGAATTATTGCCAGTACCGACCAGTGAACGGAATTTAAATTCCAATTTAGACCAGAATCCAGGATATTAACCATTAATCGTAGCTTTTTTCTTCGGAAGAAAATTACTTTCAAATCTGAATAAGTAATGAAAATGAGACTTAATAGAGACGTATTCCCACTCGTGATAGCTACATGTGCACCGTGGTTACACACTCTCGCTCAAGATGACCGACTGAATATAGTGGTAATTCTTGCTGATGATTTAGGCACCAATGAGTTGGGTTGTTATGGAGGGAAAAATTTGCAAACACCCAATATCGACTGGATTGCAAACGAAGGTATCCAGATGACGAACAATTACGCCTCGGCGACGATGAGTGTGCCTATCCGCGCATCGCTCTATACCGGTTTGTACCCGGCTCGTCATGGTTCATACCAGAATCATAAACCGACTTATGATTTTGTGAAGACCGCTCCGGATTATTTTCATGACTTGGGATACAGGGTAGGTAGAACCGGAAAAAACCATCCTTCAAAACAACCGGATGTCTATAGATTTGAAGAAGTTAAAGGGTTCCCTGTTAGCAGTATTGCCCGTGAAGCTCCCTTTACTACTGATGGCATTGAAGAGTTTATAAACAGAAACGAAGCGGAACCTTTTTGTTTGTACGTGTGTAGCATTCATCCCCATGTGCCGTGGACGTGGGGAGACCCCGCGAAGTTTAATCCGAATAATGTAGTGCTACCTCCTAATAGTGTGGACAATAAAAAGACAAGGGAAATTTTTTGTAAATACCTGGCAGAAATCCAGGAGTTGGACAATGAGGTGGGGGCGGTTTTGCAAGTATTGGAAACTTCCGGAAAATTAGAAAACACGTTGGTCATATTTTTAGGGGAACAAGGACCTCAAATGCCTTTTGGAAAATGGACTTGCTATCGTTATGGGCAGCATAGCGCCTTCCTTGCCCGTTATCCAAAAGGAATTGCTGAAGGAACAGTGAGTGATGCCTTGATACAATATGAAGATATTCTTCCTACAATGATTGAATTTGCGGGAGGAGATCCCATTGGTGGTCTTGATGGTGAAAGCTTCCTTGGCGTGTTGTCAGGAGAAAACAAAGAACATCGGGAGTGGGTTTATGGCATACACAATAACATTCCTGAAGGGAGCGCTTATCCCATTCGCAGCATACAGGATAAGAAATACAAACTGATTGTGAACCTTATTTCTGAAGAAGATTATTATGAGAAGCACATAATGAATCCTGCAGACAGGGAAATGTGGTACTCTTGGATAATCAGTGCAAAAACAGATAAACGTGCGCGGTTTCTGACAGATCGTTTTGTGCAACGACCTGCCATAGAATTGTATGATTTGGAAAACGACGAATGGGAATTGAACAATATAGCCCATCTTCCGGAACATAGGGAGAGAATCGCTCTTATGCAAGACGAGTTAAAAAAATGGATGACGCAACAAGGTGATCAGGGTATTTTGATGGATACTGAATTTGAGATGACAAAATACTGATAAAAAATGTATAAAATGAGAATGAAAAGAGAGAATGGAAGTGTGTATTTAATTCTTTATCTGCTTGTTTTACCTTTTATGCTTCATGCGCAAGAGGATTATAAGCTTCAAAATGAAAATATCTCTCTTCGGTGGGAAAAGGGATTATCTGGATATAAGCTGTCTGCTATCGAACTGACGTCACAAAATCAGAAGTTCGCTTTTGAGAATGTACTTGGAGAATATACGGTGCTATTCTCAAAAGAAAAGCCATCAGGCCAGTTTGATTCAACTCTTTATTTTGACAATGTTTCCAGTATTCCTGAATCATATATCATGGTGTATAATCGATGGAAAAAAAGGCTCAGTCCCGTAGCCATGAATACGGCAGGAGAAGCACGCTTCTTTTATCCGCACCAGGCAAAATATAATGAAGGGAGTGTAGAGTTTAAGCAAGAATTGGACAGAGCCACACTTACAGCAGTATGGAGCATCGATGACACGTTTAAAAATGATATTCTTCTGGAAATAGAATTGACTGCTAAGCAAGAGGGGTATTTTTCGATACAAAGTCCCACCCTGTTTTCTTACAAAGAAGAAGATATAAGTTGGGGAATAGTCCCCGGCCATTTTCAAGGGAAGTCCATTAACGACAACCTTTTGTTATCGTATGGTTATGGACAAGGAATCCCCAATAAGCCGGTAATTGCAAGGGAAAGGACCGCAAGTACGCTATCACCTATCTTATCCGATAAAAAAGGGGTGAGCGTGGCAGTCATTGCACAACCAGGAATGGGGAGAGACTATTGGGAATACGATGTGTTAACCCAAAATGATTGGCTCCTGGGGTTGTCATTGATGAACCGGAAAGAACAATTATTCCCGACAATACATCATCCTGTATTGGGAGAAAAGGACTCTTATCTACAGCAAGGAGAAAAAATATCTTTCCGGTTCCGTTATACATTGGACAAAGCAGATTGGTACACTGTGTACAAACATGCGGTGAACGATATTTACCGCTTCCCTGATGTTT
Organism: Proteiniphilum sp. UBA4977; assembly: GCA_002398565.1. Taxonomy (GTDB): domain Bacteria; phylum Bacteroidota; class Bacteroidia; order Bacteroidales; family Dysgonomonadaceae; genus Proteiniphilum. The sequence continues at coordinate 52,400 of DGZP01000112.1, read as the reverse complement.
TGGAGAAAAAGAAAACCAATCTCTCTTTAACCGATAGACTCTTAGGCATGTTTGCATACCTGCGAAACGACAGTACTTCATTATGGCATACTTTTCATTTCAAAGATTTGGAAATTGGCGCCCAAGAATACCATGGGCCTGTGGTAGGATCACAAAAAGACGCGTTTAAGAATTCGGATTACGGTGCCATGTGGATGCTTTCCCATATCACAAAGGACAGTGTTTTGGCACATGACAGGCTGCCTTATGCCAGAAACTTTAAAATCGCCCAGCAGGCAGACGACGATGGCTTTTTTGGTGGTGCCGCCTTAGGACAATATTATTTGTCTAAGAGCAATCGTTTCACGGAAGAGTGGGGAGATTATGTGGAACCCATTGCCTTGACCTATTACACGATGTTGGATATAGGGAATGTGTTATTATTTGAGCCAAATGACAGTGAGCTGAAAAGACTTCTCCGGCGGGGTGCGGATCGTTTGCTCTCTTGGCAACAAGGAGACGGCAGTTGGGTGGTAGCGTATGATCACCTGACCCATAAAGTGGAGTTTCAGGACTTAAGAGACCTGAGGCCTACCTTTTATGGATTAATCGTGGCGTATCGTATTTTAGGAGATCGGAAATATTTGGAAGCCGCTGAAAAGGGCGCGAACTGGTATATCCGGAATGCGGTGGAAGAAGGGCATTATTTGGGTGTTTGTGGTGATTTTAGATTTGTGCCTGATTTTGCCACAGGACAGAGTGTGCAGGCTTTACTCGATTTATACGACCTTACCCAAAAAGAAACCTATAAAACAGCGGCCCTGGTAGCCGCTCGCCAATACACGACTTCTATTTTCACCCATCCCATCCCATCCAATAAAGAAAAGGTCATTCAAAACAAGGTGGTGAAAGATTGGGAGATTAGCCAGGTGGGACTTAGTTTCGAGCATGGAGGGTCATTGGGCTCAGCAGCCAAAGAACACGGTCCCATATTATTGGCCAGCCATGCCGGAATGTTTGTCCGCTTATTTGAAATGACAGGGGATTCCTTGTTCATTGACATGGCAAGAGCGGGTGTATGGGGTAGGGACGCGTTTGTCAATAAGGAAAACAGTGTGGCCTCCTATTATTGGTATTCTTTTGACCAAGGACCGGGTCGTTTCCCGCATCACGCATGGTGGCAAATAGGCTGGATTACCGATTATTTGCTATCGGAGATAGCGTTGCGCTCGCAAGGGAAAATATCATTCCCGCGAGGTTTTATAACTCCCAAAGTAGGACCTCACCAGTCTTACGGATTTAAGAAAGGTAATGTATTAGGTAAACAGGCAGACCTGTTACTAAAATCGGATGTAGTCACGCTGAATAATCCTCAGGTTGATTATTTTATGGCGATCAGTAATAATAGACTGTATGTCTTGTTGCTGAATAATAGCTTACAGCAGCAGAACGTTTCGTTAAAAATAGATTATAGCAATATATCGGAAAAGAATATCAAACCTCTACAAGCTTATCTACACAATTTTGATGGGCAACGGGTGCTTGTAAAGAGTTTATATAACTGGAATTTACAGATTCTGGCAACAGGCTTGAATGTGATAGAAATTGAATATAGATAAAATTTTATTAAACTATGAAAATCATGAGAAAACAATTTATTTTAAAGTTGTTTGGGTCAGGGAAAACAGCAAGTGTGCAACTGTTTCTCTCTATGCAAATTGTGTTTGTTCTCTATCTCTTTTGCAACAGTAATGCGATGGCAGCAGTTCATTCTAGAGTTGATCGAGATACTTTTCAACAAGAAAAGATAACCTACACAGGATCAGTAAAAGATGATTCAGGTGAACCCATCATCGGGGCTACTGTGAAAATTAAGGATAAGTCGGAAGGTACCGTTACCGACATAAATGGGAGTTTCACCATATTAGCAAATACCGGGGATGTGCTTGCTGTTTCTTTCATAGGTTATAGTACAGTCGAGGTTGTTACGGGCGTAAACAGGTATTTTGAAATTACACTAGTTGAAGACTCTAAACTGTTGGAGGAGGTTGTTGTGATTGGATATGGTACACAACAAAGGGCCAACTTAACCGGTGCGATCAGTTCTGTAATTACAAGCGACATAGTAGAACAACCGATTGTTGATATTAACCAAGCCATGTTAGGACAAGCTGCAGGGGTAAATGTCATGAATACATCCGGCACACCGGGTGGTGGTCTGGATATCCAGATTAGAGGTATCAGTACAATTGGCTCTAGTAATACGCCTCTATATGTGGTTGATGGGAATATCATACAAGTGGATATGAATGCAGATTCCAATCCGTTGGGCTTTTTAAGTCCTTCGGATATTGCATCAATTGATATATTAAAAGACGCATCTGCTGCAGCAATCTATGGTTCCCGGGGATCTAACGGGGTAGTCTTGATCACGACAAGAAGTGGGCAGAAGGGAAAAGCAAAGGTTAACTATAATGCAAAAGGGGGATTTCAAGAGGTATTTAATCAGATAGAGGTGTTATCTGCTCAAGATTTTGCACTTTTGGCAATAGAAGCGAGAAATAACACCTGGGTAGATCGTGGTTCAGGAGACAGAAGTCTCTTTGATGGGGACGATTTAAGGCCTGAATCAACTAAGACAGCCTATTTCCGGAATTTTTTAAATAGTGGGCAGAAAGGAACTAATTGGTTGGATGAGGTTTTTAGACAAGCGTTATTTCAAGAACATCAAATTTCCATATCCGGTGGCAGTGATAATGTAAGGTATCTTGTTTCCGGGGGGTTCCTGGACAATCAAGGAACTCTCAGAAATACCGGATTCCAACGTTATTCGGCAAGGGCAAACATTGATGCTGATATCAATAGGAAGTTAAAAGTTAACCTTAGACTGGCTCCCTCTTATACGAATCAGGATTTTTTACCTGTAACTGGTAGGTTTCATGAAGCTAATGCAGGAATTGTACAATCTGCACTCTTAATGAATCCAATCCTTGGGGTATACGATCCTGAAAGTGAAACTGGCTATTCTACCGGGATTAATTTAATGCAAGGGCTCCAGAATATGGAAAATCCCGTTGCAAAAATCAATGTTATTAAAGACTGGCGACGGAATTTAAGCCTTGTATCCAGTGCGTCTGTTGTATATGATATTAATAAGCTTTTTACTTTTACCTTCACCGGAGGAGCAACCATTCGTACTGCAAGTCGAAACTGGCTGAGTCCCAGTTCAATTGGAGCTTATGGGATCAGAGCTCCACGTGACAACGCCATACTAGCTTCACAAGACATCAATTATAACTTGCAGTCATCCGTGCAATTATCATATAATCAGAAATTTGGGAAGCATACACTTTCGGGAGTGGCTGTACATGAAAAACAGATGCAGCATGTAAATAGTGTGTCAGCCAGAGCTTCTGCAACCTGGACCGATGAGTTGATAGTAGTAGACAGTAGCTTGGAAAATGTACTGCGTGAGGGGTATTCCAATATAACCGAATGGGCTTTAAGTTCCTATTTAACGCGCATGCATTACAACTATGATCGGAGGTATTTGGTTACGGCAAGCATAAGAGCAGATGGTACTTCAAAATTTGCCGATCGTTGGGGATTTTTTCCTTCTGTTGCCTTGGCATGGAGAGCCTCCAATGAATCTTTTTTGAGTAATGTCCGTTGGCTGTCTGACCTGAAATTAAGGGGCAGTTTCGGTGTAACAGGAAATAATTCTATTGGCAACTACCAATATATGTCGTTAATGGGTGGTTCCAGCGCCGTCTTGGGAAGTGGTGGCGAGAGTATTGTTTCTGGTATTAGGCTAAATTCGTATGGTAATCCAGATTTAACGTGGGAGCAAACAAAGCAAACAAATATTGGGGTAGATCTGGGAATATTTAAGCACCGTATCAATTTTATTGTAGATTATTATAATAAGCAAACAGAGGATCTGTTACTCAACCTGCAGGTGCCATCCAATATGGGATTTTCAAATGTTATGTCAAATATTGGGAAAGTACAGAACAGGGGCTGGGAATTTACGGTTGATACCCGTAATCTGGTTGGAAAATTCAAGTGGAACAGTAGTTTCAACATAACTTTTAATAAACAAAAAGTTTTAGCTTTAGGTCCCGAAGGGGATCCTTTGTGGGGAAATTCCATTTATCTGGAGAACACTCACATCACACGCGTTGGAGATCCGATGGGATTGTTTTATGGGTTAAAAGTAATTGGTATTTACCAGAATCAGGAACAGGTTGATGCTTTGCCCAGTATCTCTACGGGGGTAGCAAGATCAAGGCCTGGCGAATATATATTTGAGAATGTTAACGATACTGATAACGAGATCACTTTGGATGACAGAACTGTAATTGGCAATCCACATCCCGATTTTGTTTTTGGTCTTCGAAATAGCTTTTCATATAAGAATATCTCATTAAGTGTATTGTTAAGGGGAAGCTATGGCGGAGATATCATTAATCTCAATTTCGGCAATATCCCTTATAGCTTACAGTATAACGGACATGTCAGTTTAAAAAACAGATGGCAATCCGAAGAAGAGCCTGGAGATGGAAGGATCCCGCGGTTATCCTCTGAAACCAGAGCTGTGTTAGGGAGCACAACTTTTAATTCTTCTTTTGTAGAAGATGGATCATTTTTGAATGTGCAAAATGTAACGTTAAGTTATGATCTTCCGAAAAAGATTGCAAATACGATTAAGGTTGAAAGTATATCGACTCAGCTGTCAGTAAATAACTTGTTGATGTTTACCAAGTACAATGGCTGGAACCCTGAAGGAGGAATGTATACTGATACTACGCTTTCACCGGGGTTGGATTGGGGGCGATATCCTTTATCGAGAGTATATACGCTGGGACTTAACCTGACTTTTTGAAAATTGAAAAAAGTACACAGACATGAAAAAAAATAGAATAATTCAAGGGATTGGTGTGGTTATTATTTGTATAATGTTTACCACATCATGTGATGATGCTTTTTTAGACAGAAAACCATACGGCGATATTGCAAGCGATAACTTTTATTCATCCGAAAAAGAAATTGATATTGCAGCTGTTGGTTTGTATGGTACATTACAAAATTTTTACAGTCCTCATTATCCAAGTATAGCAGAACTGCCGGGAGATAACGCCTCTGATGGTAGCGGTGCATCCACGGCAACAGGGCAGCTCGATAAATTTTCTATCATACCCAATAATGCTGTACTGTCAAATGCCTGGACAAATGCTTACAGAAGTATATTGCAGAGTAATAAAATAATGGAAGCATTACCCGATGTTCAATTTGGGGACGACGACAAGAAAAAACAGATTGAGGGTGAAGCGCGTTTTGCAAGAGCTCTTAATTATTTTAATTTAACACGTATGTTTGGTAAAGTACCACTAGATACTATGGTGCTTTCACAGGCTCAGGCCCGACAATCTGTGAGAAATGAGGTGACTGATGTTTATAAGGTGATTATCAATGATTTGAAAATGGCGTCCAGTCAATTGCCTGAAGCATATACGGGAAATGCTATTGGTCGGGCTACAAAATGGGCTGCGTTATCTCTTTTAGGTAAGGTATATCTAACGAATTACCAATTTTCAGAAGCGCTCGAACCATTACAAATAGTGATAGATTCAGGGCAATTCATCCTTCTTCCAGATTTTGCAGAGATATTTGAACCCAACAATGCGAATCATGCCGAATCAATATTTGAAATTCAATATGAAGGTGGAACATTGGGTGAAGGGAGCAGATGGAGTTTTACATCTCATCCGCGTATACTGTCAGAGGCAATGAAGATCTCGGCAGGCAACTCGCTTATCCCGACTTCCGATATTGTGGATGCTTTTGGAGAAAATGATGAGGAACAGGTTCCAAGTTCCAGATATTCAGCAACTATCGGGACCATGTCCTATAAGGGAGCTTCTGGTAATACTTTAAACGCAAAGCATATAAAGAAACATTATATGGATCATACAATGCAAAATCAATCGGATGATAACTGGCCCTTGTTAAGGTATGCAGATGTTCTCTTGATGTATGCAGAGGCGTTGAATGAAACCTCAGGTACCCCTCCCCAGGAAGCGATAGAACTTGTGAATCAAATTAGACGAAGGGCCTTTGGATTACCACAAAATGCTATCAGTGCGAGAGATCTATGGCCTTCGATGACAGCCGATACGGAGTCTTTCAGAAACGCAATCTATTTGGAACGTAGGCTTGAGCTTGCATTCGAAGGGCATAGATGGTTCGATCTGATTAGAACAGGTACTTATCAAACAGTGATGAATAGTCATTTCGGAAGTAGTTCTCCCTATAAAGTTGAATCCTATCACAGACTGTTTCCCGTACCACAGCAGGAAATAGATATCAACCCATTGCTGAAGCCAAATAATGAAGGATATTGACCAATATCTCAGGAACTAGTTGTTAACATAATAAATGCAAGAAAATGAAAAAAATATATTCATATTTATCATTGTTACTCACTACGGTAATAGTATTGATAAGTTCGTGTAAAGATGAAACCGAATTAACCTTAATCCCCCAGTATTTTATCTCTATTTCCGAACTTAGAGAGATGTATCAGGGTGAAAGTTTAGCTCTTATGAATAAAGATGATGGAGATCTCTTTATCGGTGGTGTCGTTATATCTAACCCTGATCATATGAACAACCCAGAGGGTAAGATGATTATTCAAAATTATGATAAGGGACAATTGAGAGGAATCGCAGTAGCTTTGGATAAGCATCTGGAGCGTTATAAAGAAGGTGATTCCGTTGTTGTAAAACTGGGAGGCGGCATACTTGAACGAGTTAATGGAATGTTGCAAGTTTCAGGTCTCACAGTATTAGACGTAGGCAGAATATCATCTAACAATGAGCAAAAAGTACATATTGTCACAGATATGTTCGATTCATTCTTATCCGATGATGATACATATGAATGCACGCTGGTTCAATTGGAATCGGTGGATGTGCTGAATGTGGAACGGGGCCAGACATTTGGAGTCAAGGATTTAGAATTGAGTGATGGAAGCAACACAATTTTAGTCAAAACATTGAATACAGCAAGTTTTGCCGGCTTAGAGGTCCCTATATCAGGTAGCTTTACCGGGGTCATGCTATATGCAGACGCCCGGCAACCCTATCTTTCAATACGTAGTTCTGCAGATTATCATGGAGAGTTTATGGCTCCTGAAAATTATGTGGGCTTTCCGGAAGGTTTTGAAACAATTTTTGGCTCTCGCAAAGTGAATGCCAATACGGATGGATATGACGATTATCCTTCGGGCCGTTGGTTCCTTCATAGAGCAATGTCTAATAGTTCTGCAAATATTGTCCATAAAAATGGAGACTGGGGTGTCATGCTGAATAAGGATGTGGCAAGTATCTCAATGGATTTTGATCTTATGTTTGGAGCAACAAAATTGTCGTTTTATTATGCTGCAGCGACAAAAACCCCAGGGGATTCAAGTCCGATTACAGTTTATGCAGAATATTCCCAAGATGCAGGAGAAACATGGATAACACTTGAACCAGAACTGATAGTGGATGATCAAAATGTCCAATATTACAAAGAATATGAACTGAGTATCGAAGGATCTGTTCGTTTTAGAATCAGAAAAAATGATTCACCGGCAAGACTTGTTGTTGATGATATTTTTATCAAACCCAATACGGAATAAGTTATTGGTTAAGGGTGTTTTCAACTGCTACTAGTAGGAACACAAGGAAAGTGTGTTGAGAGCTTTGCTGTCTGACATTTCACGAGAGTAGAATACCCTCTCCATACAGCAATCACGATGATGATCTAAATAATCTTTTGTAATATGAGAACTAAATCATTTTTGATAGCAGGATTAGTCCCCCTTATTGGGGGGACTACTTCCTATGCACAGCAAAAGGAACGGCCGAATGTTATTTTTATTCTGACCGATGATATGGGTATTGGGGATTTAAGTTGCTATGGAGCGTCTTTACCGATAACAACTCCCCATTTAGACCAAATGGCATCGGAAGGAATACGTTTTACCCAATACTATTGTGCCTCCCCAATCAGCTCTCCCTCCCGGGCAGGATTACTAACAGGGCAACATCCTGCACGCTGGAACATTACCAGTTACTTGCAATCCAAAGAGGGTAATAGAAATGCAGAGATGGCTGATTATCTGGACCCAAAGGCACCATCATTGCCTCGCATGTTGAAAGAGTCCGGATATAAGACAGCTCATTTCGGTAAATGGCATTTAGGGGGAGGCCGGGATGTGAAGAACGCTCCTTCCATTATTGAATACGGTTACGATGAATATGCAAGTACTTATGAAAGTCCAGATCCCGATCCCCTGTTGACGGCATCTGATTGGATCTGGTCTGAAAATGATTCCGTGAAGAGGTGGGAGAGGAGCGGTTATTTTGTCGATAAAACGATCGATTTTTTAAAGAGAAATAAAGGAACCCCTTGTTTCATCAATCTTTGGCCGGATGATGTCCACACACCCTGGATCGGAAATGAAGAACAAATGACGATCTTCCCCGATGGGAGCAGTTCGATGTCTAATTTTTTGACCGTTTTGAAGGAATATGACAGGCAAATGGGATTGTTGATGCAGAAACTGAAAGAGGAAGGCTTTGACAAGAATACTATTGTGATATTTACCAGTGACAATGGTCCCGGTCCCAGTTTGAATCATATCCGGACAAATGGACTGAGAGGGTGCAAGGCATCTCTCTTTGAAGGAGGAATCAGGATGCCTTTTATTGTTTGGAGTGGTGGAAATCTGATACCCAATGGTAGGGTTGACAGTACTACTGTAATAAGTGCTATGGATATGTTGCTGAGTTTGTCCAAAATCGGAAACGCTCCTGTCCCATTCTCAGTCGTAAGTGATGGTGAAGATATGAGTAAAGCGTTGTTGGGTACTGCACAGAAAAGAAATAAGGAGATATATTGGGAATACAGAAGGAGGGAGCATAAAGCCTTCCCATCTCCTGAAGGGTATGATAAAAGCCCCAATATTTGTATCAGGCAAGGGGACTGGAAATTGCTGGTTAGTGAGAGCGGGACATGGGTGATTTTATATGACTTGAAACAAGATCCGTATGAAACGCATAATGTGTCAAAAAAACATCCTGAAGTTGTCGAAGTTCTTAAGAAAAAAGCATTGGATTGGAGAGGCAGCCTCCCCAAACTGTGACGTTGTAAACGAGATTATGTAAGTGTGCCATTTTATTTAAGGAATGAAAACGATTTATCATTTTCCATTAGTAGTCTCCGGAATTACATTCGCCATACCGGTTGTATCTCAACAGCAAGAGAGTAAGCAACCGAATATAGTGATTTTTATGGCTGATGATCTGGGCGTATGGGATATCGGCCCTTACGGCAATCGATCCGTCAAGACCCCCAATTTAGATGTATTTTGTTCGGAATCAATACTATTTCATCAGGCCTTCTCTGTGGCACCTACCAGTGGACCCGCCAGGAGTGCTTTGTATACGGGGAAATATCCTCATAAGAACGGGGCTCATGTCAACCGTATGCCGGTGCGTGACAACGTGAAATCCCTTGTACATTATTTCAATGGAGAAGGCTATCAGGTCGCGATAGCAGGCAAGTTGCATGTAGGGCCCCGCGAGGTATTCCCATTCGACTATATATTGGGGAGTAACCGGCGGGAACCGGGTACTGAGGGTTTAAAAGGCATGTTTACAGACCTCTATTTGAGACCTGTAGACAAGTGGCTGCGCGAGCGGGATGATGACAGGCCTCTGATTCTGATCGTTGCGGATCACTGTACGCATATGACCTGGCCGTTGAACCCCGAATATACCAGAAACGGGGTCGAGGTTCCCCCGTTTTTAGTTGACACACCTGCCACGAGAAAGCTTTTGGCCCGGTATTATACCGATATCACCAAGATGGATGCCAATGTGGGAGAATTAATGAAAATATTGAAAAAAAACCGGATGGATGATAATACCATCATGATGTTCACGGCCGATCAGGGGCCACAGCTACCTTTTGGAAAATGGACATTGTATGACTATGGGGTACAAGTGCCTTTTATCGTGCGTTGGCCGAATCATATCACTCCTGGGAGCCATACCGATGCCCTGGTGTCGCATGTGGATATTATTCCAACGCTACTGGAAATAGTGGGCGCTGAAATGCCGGATGATCTGGATGGCCGGAGTTTCTATCAGGTGTTGAAATCTCCTGATGGGCCTCATAGGGAGACGGTGTTTGCGGCGAATAATGGAGATAAGTTTCACGACCAGTCACCTACCCGGATGTTGCGTACAAGTAGATATAAATATATCGTGAACCTGAGGCCAGATGCTCCTTCCAGAAAACAGCCCCGTGCAGAATGGATCGAACAGGCAATGACTGACCTGCATGCAAAGATGATCGTGGATCGTTTGAATGAACGGCCTGCAGAAGAGCTTTATGATATCGAAAATGACCGGTATGAGATGACAAATTTGGCTTATTCAGAACAACACCGGAGAATATTGGAGAAATTCCGGAAGGAGATGGAGATAATTCGAAGCGAACAGGGAGATATTGGTGATCGTTGGGAGGATGATCTGAAAAAGTTGCCAACAGACAATAAACCTAATCCATTAGTCCCCTATGAGTTTTAATTTAATCAAAATGATGATAGAGAGGATGAAAAAAAGAATTATGGTAATACGCCTTATTTGCTTAGTAGGAATAGGACTGTCGGGTACTTTGACCATTAGCAATGCTCAACAGAAAGAGAACACACTAAAGGCATTGGAAAGGCATGAGGATGCTGTATATATATTGCAGGAAAATATTCAAAACCCTTTTATACAACTCGCTCCTGATGGTTTTTATTATTTGACGGGAACTATTCCCGCGAATTTATTCTCCGATAAGGATCCGTCCGTGAAATTCTGGCGAAGCAAAGACCTTGTTGAATGGGAGACTGTGGGAGAGGTAACGTATCCAAAACAATCTCTATTTGTGAAAGAGTTGAAGGATGCAGCAACCAAAAGAAATGCAAAGCCTGAGATTTTGTCCCCAAAAGCATTTTATATTGCTAATCGATGGGTAGTTGTCCATACTTCTAATGTTTTGAAAATGTCTAACATGATGGTGTCAAATTCGCAAGATATAAAGGGTGATTATACCGAACCTTTTGGGCTGGATGTGGGCTTTCAGACCGATCCGGCTGTTTTTGTTGATGATGACGGTGCACCGTGGCTACTTTCATTCTGTACCCAGGTGAGGAGAATTAAAAAGGATTTTTCCGGTTTTGATGGTAACCATCGGCTGATAGGTCCTAAAAATAGACAACTTGGGTTCGAAGGTACCAGCATGTTGAAAATTGGCATGAAGTATGTTTTGTTCGGGACCTCTTGGAGTACCGATATATATGGAAAAGGAACATATAATCTCTATTATACGACAGCCGATAGTATTTTAGGGCCATATAGCCCTCGAAAATTTGCGGCGCGTTTTGTAGGGAATGGAATTCCCTTTCAGGATAAGAACGGTCGTTGGTGGGTAACCGCTTTTCACAAGACGGATCAGAGCGTGGTGACAATAGGAGAACTGAAAGGGATAGATGCTTCTGATGCTGCCTATACCATTAATAAACCCGGCTTGACATTGGTGCCTTTGGATATTGAAATAATGAATGACGAGGTATATGTAACTGCGAAGGATAGTAGGTATCGCTATCCCGGAAAAGAGGAAGTACAACAATTTTAAATTATCACGAAAAGGGCATGAGAACAGTACTCCCATAAGGGTGTGATTACAATGTCTTATGTCTTGATTCTTGGTTCTTGTGTCTAAATTTATAAATATCTTAGTATGCATCTTGGAAGTAAGACAGGTGAAATGGGTAGACTGTTTCTTTTATCAGTCATTGTGTTATATTTTGTGGCTTGTAAAAATTCAAAAACGATCAATCAGGGTAGCGTGTCTCCCAATATATTGTGGATTGTTATTGATGATGTAGGCACAGAATTTCCTCTTTGGGGACATAAAATAAACACCCCGAATATTGATCAATTGATCAATGAGGGAACTGTTTTTAGACAGGCGTTTGTTACTTCTCCCGTCAGTTCTCCGGCCCGCTCAGCAATGATTACGGGAATGTACCAGACTGCGATTGGTGCTAATAACCACGTGAGTGGTAGGGGAAAGCATAGAATACATCTTCCTGATAGTGTAAAAATGATTCCCCAACTTTTTAAAGCACAGGGATATTACGTGACCAATGCAGATTATCCTTCAAGAAATAACAGGGGATTAGGTAAAGCCGATTACAATTTCGATTGGGATGAAAATTTGTATGATGGAAATGACTGGAGAGAAAGGCAGCCCGGACAACCTTTCTTTGCCCAAATACAACTTTTAGGAGGGAAAAACCGGGATAAACCGGATTTGCTTGAAGAAACCAGGAAAGCTGTGGGAAGAACGACAGACTTCGATCAATTACTGCTCCCCCCTTATTACCCTAAAGATTCTGTAATACTCCAAGATTGGGCTGATTATATGGATTGTATAAGATATACAGATCAGCAAGTTGGCGAAATTCTGGAGATGCTTGAAGAGGAAGGAGTGTTAGAAAACACGTTGATTATTTTAATGGGGGATAATGGCATAAGCCATGCGAGAGGAAAGCAATTCTTATACGATGAAGGCGTGAAAGTGATATTTGCAGTAAAAGGTCTGAATGTGGAAAAAGGAGTGGTTAGAGAAGATCTGATAGAGCATATTGATATGGGAGCCATATCGTTGGCTGCTGCCGGTATCGAAATACCTGAATGGATGCAGGGCAAAGATGTTTTTTCACGGAATTATAAGCCTCGGGAATACGTGTATGGAGCGAGGGACAGATGTGGAGAAACGATTGACCGTATCCGGTCGGTCCGTTCAGAGAAATATAAATATATCCGGAACTTTTACCCGGAGCGCCCTCTTTTGCAGCCCAGTAATTATAAGGACAGTAAAGAGATTATCAACCGATTGCGTTATTTGTACCAACAGGATCAATTGACAGCATTACAGAAGGAATTGTTGTTTGCGGCACAAAGGCCGGCAGAAGAATTGTATGATATAGTCAATGATCCTTATGAAACGGTAAATCTTGTCTACGATAGTGATTACCGGGAAATACTGGATGAATTGAGAGGTCAACAGGAAAAATGGTCGAGAGAGACCAATGATCCTGCACCGGAATCATTCGAGGTTTATTCATTGGAAATGGAAAACCAATGGGAAAGAACTGTTGGTGAAAAGGCAAGGGACCAAGTAGCCAGGAATATAGGGATTTATAAGAAGTGGATGGTTGAACGTAAGATATAATTACGCATAGCATGGACACTTTTGTTAAGCTTTTTTTGGGTGTTGTCTGTATATTACAGGGTACATTCCTGCTAAAGGCGCAAAAACTACCTAATATTGTTATTATTCTGGTGGATGATATGGGTTTCAGCGATATCGGTTGCTACGGAGGAGAAATTCCTACACCCAATATAGACCGGCTGGCAGAAGACGGAGTACGTTTAACCAATTTTTATAATGCTGGAAGATCTTGCCCCACAAGAGCCAGTCTGTTGACAGGACTTTATCCTCATCAGGCAGGTATGGGCTTTATGGCAGGCGATAGATACAAGGATATTCCGGCATACCAGGGTTATTTGAATAACGCTTCTGTAACCATAGGTGAAGCCATGCAGGATAGTGGTTATTTTACCATTATGACAGGCAAATGGCATGTGGGACAAAAGGGAGATGGAGGGATTACTCCTTGGGGAAGAGGATTTGACCGGTCGTTTAATACCATTGCGGGCAATTTTTATTACAGAGATGCGAGAGCGCAGTTGTATTTAAATGGTAGAAGGGTGCGTAATGCCGAATTACCGGAAAACTGGTACACTACAGATCTATGGACTTCTTATGGTCTGGAATTCATTGATGAAGCAAAGAAAGAAGGTAAACCCTTCCTGTTGTATTTAGCCCATAATGCTCCTCATTACCCTTTACAGGCTCCGGAAGAAGAGATAGCAAAATTTCGTGGCAAGTTCATGAAAGGCTGGGAAGTGTTGCGTGAGGAGCGTTATGACCGTCAGGTGAAAATGGGGATTATAGATAAGTCACATGCATTGCCTGCCATTAATCCGTTGATCCCGAAATGGGAAACGCTCAGTGAGGAAGAAAAAATAAGGCAGGACGATTTAATGGCTGTCTATGCCGCGGTGATAAGCTGCATGGACAAAAGCGTGGGCGATTTGATAGAAGGCCTTAAAGAACGGGGAGAATATGAGAATACCATTATCATGTTCCTGTCGGATAATGGCGGCAATTCAGAAGGAGGGACATGGGGCCGTTATATAGGTGAAAAACCGGGAGCGATCAATTCACACCTCTCGGTCAGCCAGGGTTGGGCGGAATTGAACAACACGCCATTTTGGCTATACAAACGCCACACAAGCGAAGGGGGGATATTAACTCCTTTTATAATGACATGGCCAGAAGGTATGGATAGCAATCTGAAAGGGAAAATATTACCATCAGTAGGGCATTTGATTGATATTATGCCGACCTGCATAGAGATAGCAAAAGGGGAATACCCAACTATCTATAAGGGAAATAAGATTTCACCTATGGAGGGTATCAGTTTGTATTCTTTATTATCAGGAAAACCTGTTGAGCGGACAAAGCCGTTGTATTGGGAGCATGAAGGCAATAGGGCCGTGCGCCATGATAAATGGAAGATAGTCTCGAACGTGAGAGAGCCCTGGCAACTTTATAATCTTGAAACAGACCGAACCGAGACCAAAGATCTCGCGAAAGATTACCCCGAAATTTTGTCAAGGATGGTATCGGACTATGAAGATTGGGCTGATAAGGTAGGGGTAAGACCCTACAACTATCCGCCTAAAAAGTGGCAGATAATGCAAGGACAGCAGCCATAAAAAGATGATAAAATGAGATACTTGCCAGTTATTGTAGCACTTATTTGCATTTTTGTAAGTGTTCTCGTGCCGACAACAAGAAATGGAGCAAACCGTGAATCGCTGTTTACTTATCAGAATCCTATTACGATAGGAATGAATGAAAAGGGAATAAGAGATTGTCAGATAATTCGGGAAGGCGAATGGTGGTATATGACCGGTACCTCTTATCCGTTTTGGATAAGTGAAGAGAAAGGAGGAGAGCTGAATAAAGGGGTGGTGTTATATAAATCGACAAACTTAATCAAATGGGAATTTGTAAAGTATATTGTAGAAAAGCCGGATTCTAAAAAATGGTATTATCGACGTTTTTGGGCGCCCGAAATTCATAAGATACAAGGTAAATACTACGTGACCTTTAATTGCAGAAATGAGGAAATGGGGTATGACTGGCAACATATAGGTTTTGCCGTAAGCGACCATATTGAAGGCCCATATACCGTAGTCACGGATAAAGAGCCTTTATCCAGGGGAAATGATCTGACACTTTTTGAAGATGATGACAAAAAGGTATACGCATTCTGGCACAATGTACTTGAAGATGGGACATTTTGGTTGGGTAGCGCTGAAATTGATCTTGAAAACGGGAAACTTTTGTCGGATACGATATCGGCTGTTCATACGGGGCCTGTAGACTATGAAAGGGATGCGAATGGAAAAATTGAAACCATATTTCGGGAAGGCCGTAACGAAAGAAAAATTAAAACTTATTATGAATGGGATTCCCAGGGAATAGAAGGAGCTTATGTCATCAAGAGAAACGGGATATATTATCTGTTTTATTCTAGTTGGACCCGTGGATATGAGGTTGGGTACGCTACGGCTACAAACATAAAAGGCCCCTGGAAAAAAGCAGACAATAATCCGATTTATGGGGGGACCAAACCGGAACTCTGCGAAATAAGAGGGTTCGATTGTGATACAGATCTATCAAACCCGTTTAACGCGGTAGGACATAATGCCGTATTTGAAGGACCTGATGGCCGTTTATGGCTTTCTTGCCATGGTGTAAGCAAATATCATACAGCCCCTTTTTTGGTGATGGATCCGTTGAATTTTGATGAGGAGGGTAATATAGAAAAGGTAGCACCTTCCTATGTTCCTCAAATAGTAAAGATAAATACTAAATCATGATTTTGAATTTCTAAAAATGAAGCATCTGTTTATTACAATAACAATCTTTATCTGCTTGAGTGTCGCTGCATTTGGCCAAAGAGAATCCAAAGAAGTACAAATGCGTTTAAAATCCATCGCCAGTGCAGTAGATGTAACCGAAGCTGAGAAAAAGGAGTTGATCCTATCCATTAAAAAATTGATAGATGGCGCGAAGGAGATTCGTGCCGCGAAAACGGAACATATGGAGTTGGAGTTAAGAGAAAATTCTCTAAGATATTTGACAGAGGTATTGATCATTCTGGACGATGAGCGTTATGAAAAGTGGCAAGAGGAGGTCAAGAGGAAGAACAGTGGAAGAAAAGCCAATTGATAGGAATAAATATTTGATTAAGTGTACTTTATGAACGAATGATGTTTTTCTTATTTTAAATATATAAGCATGAGAAGTTTATTTTTTACTGTAGTTTTTACCCTTTTTACAGCAATTGCATTTGGACAGGAAGTATCAAGGCAAGTACAATGGAGGCTAGACCCTATTCTTAATTCAGTGAAGGTGACTGAAGCTGAGAAGAGAGAATTAATAACGGCAATTGAAAAGTTTCAGGAAAAAGAATTAGAGATAAGATCATCAGATAATCCCGATAATAAAGAAGAAAAAAATAAAAACGCGAGATGTTATCTGGCAGAAGTGGAAGATATATTGGGGGAAAAGCGTTTCAATAAATGGAGAAATGATCTTAGGAAAGGCAATAATTCCTCGAATAATACGGAAGCGGCTAAGAATAGAGGCAACAAGGCATATCCCATTCATGTGGATGATATGCCTGCCCGGGATCCATATGTATATGTGGATGAAAAATCGAAACACTATTATATGCACCTCAATGATAGGCTCAAAATAGGACTTTACAAAAGTCCCGATTTAGAGAACTGGGTCCGTGTTGGGACAACATTTGAAGCTCCTACTGATTTTTGGGGAACAAGGGATTTTTGGGCGCCTGATACCTATTATTACAATGGAAAGTACTATGTTTTTGCCTCCTTCAGTAACCCGGAAACCAAAATGAAAGGAACTTCCGCTTTGGTGTCAGAAAAATTGGAAGGTCCTTATAAACCTTTGGTGAATCAGCCGATAACACCTGCAGACTGGCGTTGTCTGGATGGATATTTGTATGTGGATGATGACTCCCGACCATGGTTGCTTTTTTGCAGGGCCTTCCATTCTGTTCCGGATGGAGCAGGAAGAATCTATGCACAAAAATTATCTTCTGATCTGAAAACGACGATAGGAGATCCTATCCTGTTGTTTAAGGCATCCGAAGCACCTTGGGCCGGGACTATAACCTTTAATGGGGTCAGAGGATATGTAACTGATTCACCCTTTATCTACCGGGCAAACAATGGAGAATTGTTGATGCTATGGTCTAGCTTTGCCAAATCCCCCTCCAGATATGTAATTGGAGTTGCAAGGTCTTCAAATGGGAGATTGGACGGAGAATGGATACAGGATGAAAAACCTCTGAATTCGGAAATTACCGGTGGTGGACATGCCATGATATTTACCGATTTAGAGGGGAAGTTGAGAATTGCGTATCATGCGCCCAATAAAAATGCACGACCTAAGTTTTATTGGTTGGAGGATATAAACGGGAAATTGAAAATAAAAATGAAAAAATCACTGGTGTCCGGAAAAAATATTAGCCAAAATGAAGAGGAACCCTTTCGGTAATTCCCCCGGAAGGTTTATTTTTAATGTTAAAGATAACCAATCCTGATTCATTCGTTAGACGGAGCCACTAAGAACAATCATCCTTATTATAGGTTTTACCGGGACAACAATGGAAAAATATAGAACAGAAAGTTTGCTAACATAAAGAAAATGGTGTTATTTTGTTTTCTTGATATCAGAGTAAAAGATTGCTGATGCTTGATAATAGTATTATAGATGTTGATTTACACTGGAAGAGCTTTGTGGAAAAAGGGGATCACTTCTCTTTTTCCAGTATTTATAACTCCTATGTGGATAATTTATATTCATATGGTGTGAGTTTGGGTTTCCGGAGAGATTTGTGCAAAGATGCCATTCAAGACACATTCTTTAAGCTTTATATCCATAGAGTCAAATTAGCTCATGTGAAAAATACCACTGCTTATATCTTCAAATCTTTCAAAAACAGACTGATAGACCTTTCCCAAAAAAAGATGAATGAAGAATCCCTGGTAGCAGTAACCGAATCTTTCACTGTAGATGTGACTGTCCTGGATCATTTAATTAACAGTGAAAAAGCCGAGATGCTGAAGAGAAAAGTCTCCTCACTCTTGGAAGGATTAACAGCTAATCAAAGGGAAGTTGTTTATCTGAAATATATGATAGGTCTGGAACATAAAGAGATTGCAAGCATACTCAATATTCAAGAGGAATCCGCCCGAAAACTATTGTATAGGACAATGGAAAAGTTGCGGCAACAGGCTTCTGATGATGACTTGTCTGAAGCAATGACTCTATTCTCTCTGATATTGATGCTTCAACGTTTTTTGTAACGAATACTCACATTGTAAGTTCCTTAATATGAAACGAGCATGATAATCATTATCAAACAGGTAAATGATTAAAGCGAGTTTCATACGATACATTTGACAATAAATAATTTTAATCGTATGAAAAGGATGGTGTAAGAAAAAAACATCCTTCTTCGGTTTCTGGTGTTAAATGTCCAAATTTCCTGCCATCCTTTTGAAAGAGTAATTGTTAAAAAATAGATTTTCTTCTTTTTTTATGTCCACGAAAGAGTAATAATACAGTCATTACTAAAAAGTGGATTATTGTGAGGAATTGTGAAAAAGGCGAAAATAGCTCTTATCAAGACGATTATGACTTCCTTCTTGATGAAACTTTTATCAGATGGAGACTTTGTCAAACGAAAGAGTTGGATGAATATTGGAGAAATATTCTGATTGACAATCCGCATCTGGAAAAAGCACTGCAGGAGGCAATAGTCCAATTCCGTGCGATTGAGATCAATCGGAATCCATTATCAGAATATGAAAAAAATGATATTTATAATGCGATCTCTTTGAAAATTAATCGCTATAAGAGACGTCAGTTATTCCTGAGGATTGCTTCTGCGGCTGCGGTATTGGTGATAGGTATTCTGTCCGTCTTATTTAGTACCCTTGAAAAAAATGTCCTGTCGGAAGAGGTTATTATTGGGGAAACACTTCCCGAAAGAGAGATAATGCTTATCTCGGGAAAGGAAAAAATAAATATTACCCATAAATCGCACATAGATCTCACAAAAGAGGGTAAAGCGTTGGTTACCGACAGTATGGATTCTCCAAAGGAGTTATTACTGGCTAAAACGGAATTAAATAAATTAATTGTCCCGTATGGAAAACGAGCGAACCTCACTCTTTCTGATGGCACCGAAGTATGGTTGAATTCAGGAACTCAGTTCGATTTTCCATCGAATTTTACAGGGAAGAAAAGAGAAGTATATGTGAATGGAGAGGTTTTTATCGATGTAGCGCATAACCCTCGGATCCCGTTTATTGCACATGTAGGGGATATGGAAATTCAGGTGCATGGCACTTCTTTCAATATTTCCGCTTATAATGAAGATATTAGGAAAACAGTTGTGTTGGTGGATGGAAAGGTGAAAATTAAAACTGCAGATCGTTATATGACAGAATTGTTACCCAATGAGAAAATTGAAGTCATGGGTAGTGACATCGTAAAAGGATCCGTTAACGTATCGGAATATGTTAGCTGGACAAAAGGAATTCTTGAATTTGAAGAAACGCCGATATCGGAGATTCTCAGAAAAATAGGAAGATATTATAACGTGCAGTTTGAAAGTAGTCCTGATATTACGCTGAACGATAAGTCCTGTTCGGGGAAATTGTTCCTTTCCGATAATCTAGACAGCGTTATGACTTCCGTTTCCGTTCTCTCTTCCACTATTTATGATCGGAAAGACAATATCATTTATATTACCAAAAAATAAAAAATCGGACAATGCTGGCACATTGTCCGATCGGGTGAAAATCAATCTAAAACTAACCATTAATTAGGTAAACTAAAATTCATTACAAATGTATGAAAGAAAAAATTAAATCTTACCAGGTCGCTTGTAAAAGTTTCTACACAACCCTAAGAATCATGAAAATTTCAGTGTTATTTGCTTTTCTCTGCCTGTTATCAATTTCGGCAGAGAATGTATATTCACAACGGAATGATCTCTCATTGAATTTGAAAAATGTGACGATCAGGAAGGCTCTTGCTGAAATTGAAAAAAGGAGTAATTACGTATTTCTGATTACGGATGATGTGAAACGGGAGCTTAACAAAGAAACATCAATCCAAGCTACAAACGAGTCAATTTATGTTATACTGGAAACACTGCTGAAAAATACGGAACTGAGATATTCTGTGGTTGAGCGACAGGTTTCGTTGTATAAAAAAGAGACGAATAAGTCGATAAAGGAGAGTAGTTCAAAAAGCGAAGGGATAATCCAACAGAAGAAAAATGTGATCGGCAGGGTTGTAGATAAAAGTGGTGAAGCAGTTATTGGCGCCAATATTATTGAAAAGGGAACGACCAATGGAACTGTTACCAATATTGACGGTGGTTTTTCACTGTCAGTAGCTAATAATGCGATCCTTCAAATCTCCTATATCGGGTATTTGACACAGGAGATCAGTACGAACGAGCGAACTACCTATAATATTGTATTGCAGGAAGATTTGAAATCTTTGGATGAGTTGGTAGTTGTGGGCTACGGCTCTATGAGAAGAGGCGATTTAACAGGTTCAATTGCAAGTTTACGGGCCGAAGATTTAACAAAGACAAACTCTTCCACTCTCGCTGAGGCGTTGCAGGGAAAAATTGCAGGAGTGAGGGTGAATTCTCATTCTGGTGAACCGGGTGGTGGAATTAGTATTGAAATCCGGGGGGCCAACTCTATTAATGCGGGTACCCAACCACTCTATGTGATCGATGGCATACCGATGGATGTGAATGAAAGCGAAGTGGCTACCTCGAATATCGGTAATTCAACGAGTGGTAATCCTATGGCTTTTATAAATCCCGCTGATATTGCTTCTGTTGATATCCTCAAAGATGCTTCTGCTGCTGCTATTTACGGGGCAAGAGGAGCCAACGGGGTCGTTTTGATTACAACCAAGTCCGGCAGAGCCGGGAAAACAAATATTATAGCTAATTTTTCTTACGGCATTTCAGAAATTACGAAGTGTATTGATATGATTGGTGGTCAGGAATATGTCAATTACCGTTATGAAAAGGCCCCTAACAACAGAGCCTGGTCGGTGGATAGCGATGGTGATGGGAATCTTGATTCTCCTAAAGATGTGTCCCAATTACCTAGTTACAATTGGCAGGATGAACTTTTCCGCCAGGGTACCGTATCCCAGCTCAATCTCTCTATGCAGGGAGGAAGAGATAATACGACCTATTCCGCTGCATTGGGATACGAAAATATTAATGCACTGGTTAAGAGAAATGATTTTACTGCTTATTCGGGACGTATCAGGTTAGATCATCAGGTGTCCGATAGAATTAAGTTAGGAGCTAATGTGATCTGGGGAAAAACCCAGAATTCAGGAGTTGCATCCAGTGGTGGTGGTGGTGGATCCTGGACAGGACTGATACAGGAAATTTATACCTTCCGACCGGTACTGATCTATGATGAGACATCGGAAGATGAACCGGTAAGTTTAAAGTCGAATATTCTTGAATCCCATCGTGTAACAGATTTTAATCGTTTCATTGGAAATGCTTTTGTAGAATATTCCATTATGAAAGGGTTAAGGTTACGGATTCAAGGTGGCGGTACCGCAACTTCATCCAAGCTAACCGAATTTTTCGGGAGTAATACGATTTGGGGTCGCATACCCAATGGCAGGGCTTCGTTAAGGCATACACAAACCAATGCTTTTTCCCAGACTAATACATTGAATTATGATAAGACGGTGATCAAAGGACATATCCTTAGTGGAGTGGCAGGCTTCGAACTAAATACGTACAAATGGGAAACACTTTTCACAAGAGCTGAAAATTTTGAAGACCAGTCGACAGGGGCGTTTGATATGTCCAAAGCGCTCATTACACACCCCACAACAACCAATACAACGGAAACCAACCGGATGTCTTTTTTCGGGCGGTTGAATTATGGCATCAAAAATAGGTATATATTTACTGGAACTCTAAGAGCTGATGGCTCATCCAATTTCGGGAGGGGAAATCGGTTCGGTTATTTCCCATCCATTGCCTTTGCCTGGCGTGCATTCAATGAGCCGTTCATGAAAAAGCAGGATCTATTTTCCGATCTTCGAGTTCGTTTGAGTTATGGGGTAACGGGTAATGATCGTATAACTCCTTATCAAAGCTTGGCCGAACTTTCCCCCGTTTACTATGCGAGCAATGGAAACCTGGTTTATGGTACGGCTCCAACAACAGCCGAAAACTCCTCTCTTAAGTGGGAAACCACTCAACAGTATAACCTGGGACTGGATGTAGCCATATTAAAAGGACGATTGGCCCTTACTGCTGAGACCTATTACAAGATTACGAACGGTATGTTGTTAAACTCTGAAATTGCAGGCCAGACAGGTTTTGTGAAACAGTGGCAGAATATTGGGGATATGGAGAATAAAGGGCTGGAGCTTACCTTGAATACGATCAACTTGGACACCCGAGACTTTCAGTGGAATTCAATGTTTAATATATATTTCAATAAGAATAAGATACTTAGCCTTGGAGGTACAGCTGATATTCCAGTAACGTTTGGAAGCGGATACCTGACAGATGTGGGTATTGTTAAAGAGGGAGAGCCATTAGGAACAGCCTTTGGCTATGTATTTGACGGAATCTATCAAATTAAGGATTTTACATGGCAGAATGACAGTGATCCCGTTATTCCTCACGATGAACGTAATTATGTACTAAAGGAAGGTATTCCCTACTTATCCGGTGCAGCAACAATACCGGGTGTATTTAAATACAAAGACCTGGACGGTAATAATGAGATCAACGCGGATGACCGCCGGATCATTAGTAACAGTAATCCTAAATTTGCCGGTGGGTTTACCAATGAGTTCAGCTACCGAAACTTTACGCTCCACATGTTCCTGGAGGGTGTCTATGGCAATGACATATTTAATGCATTCCCTACTCGTGTAGAAGCAGGGCAGGGAGCTGATCAGTACAATTTAACCAGAGCCTACTGGGAAAACCGCTGGACGCCGGAAAATCCATCGAACCGATATGCATCCATAACAAGAAACAATACCGATCAATATGTTTCTACCTATTATGTGGAAGATGGCTCCTACCTGCGATTCCGGACATTGTCTCTTTCGTACAATTTCCAACCGAAAGTAGCGAAAACGCTAGGAGTATCCAATCTGAAAGCGCATGTATCCGTTGATAATTTGCATGTATGGACCAATTACAGTGGGTTGGATCCCGACGTGCGATCTTATAATAACCTGCTCCCGGGATATGACCGCCTGGCATATCCGAGAGCACGTACCTATTTGTTCGGTGTTGATATAACTTTCTAACTTTAAGACAATATAATAACAATGAAAACGATAAAAAACTATTTTTATGGTCTGTTCCTGATTTTTAGTCTGTTTACATCCTGTGAGGATGTTGGTTTTTTGGAAAAAATACCCTATTCAACCACTTCGCCGGAAAACAGTTACAAAACAGTAAAGGAATTTGAAACGGCCTTGGTAGGTTGTTATGATGCAATCAATATGCAGAGTCTGCCCGGAAGGACCGTACAAGAAGGAACATATATGTATGGATTGCAATATATGTTGAGTGTGGGAACGGATGAGCTGATTTTAAACCAAAATGCCACAGCAATAGATATCAATCAGTTTGGCATAGCATCGTTTGGAATCTCCAATGTGCCTATTAGTGATTTTTGGATTGCCTATTATGCTGGTATCATGCGGTGCAACACGTTGTTGGATAAAGCTGCAGTATTTGAGACGTCCGGCGAACAGGAACAGGCAAATATGACTCAGATAATGGCGGAAGCCCGGTTTCTGCGCGCGTTTTTTTACTATCATCTGGCATCATTGTTTGGAGGGGTGCCAATGAACACTACTTCCTCGCCCGATCCGCAGGCTCCCCGTGAAAGTCTGGAAGTGATTTACACGGAATTGATTATTCCAGATATGTTGTTTGCCGAAGAAAATCTCTCTCCGACCGCTCCCCTCTCCGGAAGGGCCAGTGCGTGGACAGCCAAGGGCTATTTAGGCGTGATTTACAATTATCTGGCTGCTTGTAAGCGTTATCAAGCCGGTGAAGAATTGAATTTCCCGTTGAACAGTTTTCAATGGGTAGATGCTGGTCAGATGAGTGTGAATGCCCAGGAGATTTTGAAAGATGTGGTAGAAAATAGCCCTTTTCACTTGATTGATCATTATGATTATCTGTTTAGGGAGACCACCAAATCACACCAACAGGAAGAGTGTTTGTTTACCGCAGAATATGCATTGGTGACTGGAGGTGATAATTTCCCCAATATTAATTATCTGTTTGCCCCAGGGGGAAATGTGCAACTATACGGTGGATCATGGGCCGCTCATCGCCCGACGGTGGAGTTTGCCTCTACCTACGATCGTACTTTGGATACGCGCTATGCTCATAATATTACAGGACCTTATGGTGTTAACTCGACGCTTGAAAACATAGATGGTGTCAATTATTATAAACCTGTGGCGAGTAATGGCCCTACATTCTGGAATAATGGTGCCGGTAAATATCGTCATATGGCACCACAAGAAAAGATGATACATATTAATGGCTCTGCAATTTCCGTTCCGCTACTGCGGTTTGCCGATGTGCTACTGCAGTATGCCGAGGCCCTTTTTTTCACGGGTGACGAGACATCAGCAAGGGGTTATCTTACACAGATCCGCGAACGTAATGTGGCAAATGGTCATACTTTAGAAGAATTGAATGCCGCATATCATAAACCTAATTTTATCGATGAACTGCTCGAGGAGCGTAGCCGGGAATTATGTTATGAAAGCAAAAGAAGGATTGATCTGTTCCGTTTCGACAGGCTGAATGATGCGATTATGTCACTTAATCCTGATGCCGGTGATCCAAATAAAAGAGTTCGCGATTTGCACCTGAACTGGAAACCTTATAAGATATGGTTCCCCATCCCATTGCGGGAGACAGGACTTAATCCCAATTTGGCCAAGGAACAAAATCCGGGTTATTAATCTTTTTGACTACTGAAATTCAAATTTTCATAAAGGTGAAAATTATTAATAAATGTACAGTAAGTACAATGGCTATGATGACTTCTGTCTTTGTAGCCTATGGAGAGGGAAAAGATGCGGTAAAAAGTCCAAATATCATTGTTATCCTAACTGATGATATGGGATACAAAGACGTAGGATTTAATGGTTGTGAAGATATCCCCACTCCAAATATTGATCGAATTGCTAATGACGGAGTAAAGTTTAGTAGTGGGTATGTCTCCTATGCTGTATCGGGACCAAGCCGTGCCGGATTGATGACGGGACGTTATCAGGACCGGTTTGGGTTTAGCCGCAACCCGATTTTCTCACCCGATGATCCGGAAATGGGATTGCCTCTGAGTGAACAAACCTTGGCCGACATTGCAAAAAGTGCCGGTTATAAAACAATGGGTATCGGTAAATGGCATTTGGGAGCACATTCTCTTCTTCATCCAAATGCACGAGGATTCGATGAATTTTTCGGCTTTTTGGGAGGAGGTCATCGCTATTTCCCTGATGAGTGGACGATTAATTCTGATAATGAAGCAAAAGGTGAAGGGGAAAGTTACAGAACAAAACTTCAATATAATGGGAAAATGTTGGGAGAACAGGAGTATCTGACTGATGCTTTCTCTCGGGAAGCAGTCTCATTTGTAAAAGAGAATGCGCAACATCCATTCTTTTTGTACCTGGCATACAATGCACCACACACACCATTACAGGCGACTGAAAAATATCTTGATCGCTTTAAGCATATTAGCGATGAAAAGCGGCGTATTTATGCGGCCATGGTCAGTGCCGTAGATGACGGTGTAGGTTTGTTACTGGAACAACTCGAATCTTCCGGTATAAGCGATAATACAATTTTGTTTTTCTTGTCGGATAATGGAGGTCCTGAATGGGATAACGGTTCCGACAACGGTGAATTGAGAGGAGGAAAATCGACTTATTACGAGGGGGGAATTCGTGTTCCCTTTGCTATGCGTTGGCCGGTAAGGATCAAAGCCGGTCAGGTATGTGAAACACCGGTAATCTCGTTGGATATTGCTGCCACCATTGTTGCCAATATTGATAAAAAGGCTACGGTTAAAAATAAACTGGATGGTATTGATCTTTTATCTGTAGTGAACAATCCTGTAGAGAATAAACAAAATAGAACGTTGTTTTGGCGTATGTATGACAGGCAGGAATATATTGCACGTGACGGAAATGGAACATATAAGGTGCTGTTGAAGCCGAACGGGGAAGAATTGTATAATTTGGATGAAGATATCAGCGAAAAGCGAAATTTACTCAAAAATAATTTATATCAGAAAGAGTATGAGGCTTTGGTAAAAGAATTAAAACTTTGGATGAAAGATCTGAGAGAACCCGCATTTTTGGGACTGACAAAGGAACAAATGGAAGAATACTGGAAATTGCGAAATAAAAATACTAATTAATGAAAACAATTAAAGAATAGAATATTATGAAAACAATGAAGATGAAAAAAAGAAACTTGGTGACGATGATCATGCTTTTTTGTGGACTTTGTGTTATGGTACAGGCGCAGGAAAATACCTGGGCGAAACAACGTTCACAATATTTGAAAAAGCAATTGGAGCTTACGGATGAACAAACCAGCCAAATAGAAGAAGTGCTTACTGACGGAGTTCTCGAGAAAGAGAAGATTAAGGAAAATGCCTCCGGTGACGCACAGAAGAAAGCGCTTTGTCAGGTAGATAAGAAACAAAATGATAGAATAGCTTCTATTCTTACACCCGAGCAGAACATGAAATTAAAAGAATTACGGGAGCAAGAGAAGACTAAAGTGCAAGGAAATACACAACAAAAGGTCGCTTCTTCGAATAAGGTTACGAGCCAATGGGCAAAACGACGTTCGCAACATTATAAAAAGGAATTAGACCTTACGGATGAGCAAACCGATAAAGTGTATGAAGAACTGGCCGCTCACGAGAAACGGGCGAAAGCAATCAGAGAAAATACGGCCGGTGACGAACAGAAAAAAGCCCTTTGGCGAAACACCAAAGAGCAACACGACAGGCTGTTTGAGATACTGACGCCGCAACAAGTCAAAGATTTAAAAGAGTTGTGGAAAAAGGAAAATAATAAATAGTATATCTTCTAAATAGGAGAACAAGATGAAGAAGTATAGTATATTCTTATGGTTTATTGTAGGTATAATATCTATTTTATATTCCTGTCGGGAAGACTTAAGAGATATTAAGTTGGAAGTAGACGATTCTCCGGGATTGGATCTTAATTTTAGTTTCGTCAATAAACCTAACCCCGGGATGGAACTAATAGCCAATCTTTATTATGTGGAAGAGGAAAATGAGCCCTTTTACGAAAGAAATCCGGATAAAGTACTTAAACATACCCTTAACGCGAAGGATATAGAGCGAGGCTTGACCCTCACTTTTGAAGAACCGATACCCTCGGCTTTAGCTTATGTAATTGCTTATGTAGATGTGGATGGGAACGGAGATTTGAGTGATGGTGATATAGCTGTTTGTTACTTGGCACAATCTGTACGCGAGGTAATGAAAGGGATTGCAACGGCCGAAAATGTCAGCCACAGGGAATTCCTCACTATGCGAATGGATCGGGTATATTCTTCAATACGTCCACCTTTGGAGGTTAATTTAACGTTTCCGTCTCCCCCGCTACCCGGCTCAAATTTAGAACTTGGGTTATATTATGCCGAGAGTGAAGATAAATCTTTGCTGGATCGTGATCCTGACATACTTCGGCAACATACACTCACGGAGAATGATCTAACCAGTGGTTTGACTTTTACTTTGGAAGACGTTGAAGATCTTCCCTATTTATATGCACTGGCTTATGTGGATATAGATGGTGACGGTGATTTGAGCTATGGTGATATCGCGATGTTTTATGGAGGAATATCCGTTAATGATGTGGAGGAAGGCCGTGCGTTACCTGAAAATATAAGCGTGCGCAACACTATTGCCATGGAGATGTCAGAGTGGTATGCCGATGAGAATGGTCCGCTTACAGATGTAGACGGGAATACATACCGCACGGTTGTGATCGGCGACCTGGAGTGGATGGCGGAGAACCTAAAAGTAACTCGTTACCGTAATGGAGCACCCATAGCAACGGGATTCTCCGGTGCACAGTGGATAACGTTAACATCAGGAGCGTATGCTGTATATCCCTATGATCAGACGAACGGCGTAGTGGCATCGGAAGAAGATATGATCGCCAAATATGGATTGTTGTATAATGGTTACGCTGTAACGGCTCCGGAAGGATTAGCTCCAATAGGTTGGCGTGTGGCTACTGATGAAGATTACAAGAATCTGGAGCGTTTTGTTGGAATGTTGGAAACTGAAATAGCGAGAGAAGGTTCAGGGGCACAAGATAGGGGAAATGCAGACAATATAGCACACAAGCTACGCAGTGAGAATTGGACAGCTAATCCTCCTTCAACGGATGAATTCGGATTTAACGCCCTCCCCGCGGGATACAGGCAGGGAGGCAATGCCGGAAATTTTATGGCGTTTAATACTTGGCAAGGGAACAATCTTGCCGTAAGCACCCTGAACCCGGCAGGGGACAGGCTATATCGGAGATCCATAAGGCTTTTGGGAATCTTTAAAGATTGGCAAAGTAAGAATTTGGGGATGAGTGTTCGCTGTGTAAGGGATATCCATTAGTATCCTTGGGACTTGGAAAAAGACGAGAATGGTAAAAAAAATCTTTACTTGGAAAAACTTATGCATGGCCAAACGTGGCGATGGGGAAAACTTGCTTCGTTTCGCTGTGGATGGCCGTGTGTTGGTTATGAAGAAACAGATATATTTCATTCTTTTATTGCTCGTTACAATAGGTATACAGGGTTGCGCGAAACAGACCGGTTTAAACGGTCAGGACGATCCACTTCCTTCCGATGAGGAGGAAGAGGTTATTGTAAAAACGCTATGTGGTGTGTGCCGGCAAAACCTGCAAAGAGTGAATTATAGCAAAGTGGTTGAAATTGCAAATAATATAGTTAAGAATGATATTCCCGCAGTGAGAATAAACGCGTTAAAAAATAAAGGGAGCATAGAACAAGTTATCCACAATATCAATACATTTTCACAAAAAGGTGTTAAAGTGCTGTTGGAACAACCTATGTGGATGGAAATGTTCCCGGAAGATTACGAACAGATTCCGGGACCCAATTTTAATGTCTATAAGATGTCCGATATAGACCTCGATCGTTTCCGTAGTTTTATTAACGGTTTACTGGAACAGGTCGCCCTTCATACTCCGGAGGATGCCTTGATCGGTTTTGAACTGTTCAATGAGGCAAACTGGGGTGATTTTAATGGAGATCTGCAACCGACATCTGACGGGAAAGGAGAGATTTTTATGCTGGATACCCCTTTAGACAAACCATCGTTTGCTGATATTTACGCGGGTATCGGTAAATATGGGAAATGTTTGGAAATCACAAGGACGGCATTGGATACCCACTTTCCAAAGAAAAATGTGAAACTAATTAGCACGGGATTGGTGAGTAGCGGGTATTGGGATAATTTCCATTGGCAGATCAATAGAGGGATTTCTCTCGTGTTACCGGATATGTTCCTGACTATTTTGCAAGGGAAACATTCGCAACAGCAGGATAAAACCAATTATTTGCGATTTGCAGATGCCATTGGCCTTCATAGCTATCCACCATTGGAAGATGATATGGTGGCTACCTTAAATAACTATTATTTTGATCCTATCAATGCGGTGCTGGATGAGCCGATGCCGTTCTGGCTGACGGAATGGGGATTTTCCCGTAACAAGTTTGAAAATAATGGAGGTGAAGCGAAACGACTACAGTATTTTCGTAGTTTTATTCAGGCTATAGAAACCACTGGAAACACGGAGACAGCATTTTTGTTTGATTTTGACCTCAATGATGGATATCGTATCTGGGAAGATGGAGCATTGCTTGAAAGCGGTAAGATTTTTCAGGAGATAAAAATCAATCAGTAATGGATTTCTGTTCCAGGTTTTTAGTCAAAAGATAGCAATACGAGAATAATGTTATGACAAATAATAGGATACTTAAAAGAGCGAGGAACTGTTCAATTTTACTGATATTTATTTTTGGAGCAATTTGCGTGCAAGCGGGCAATTTTGAACTTCAGCGGATACAGGATGATTTTGAGGACGGGAATGCTGTAAATTGGGAGGGTGATGATAACTGGGAAGTAGTGGTTGTAAACGGTAACCATCTTTACCAGGGTAAAAGTCTTCACGGGACAACAACCTCATCAACACTTGATAGCCATTTCGAGAACTTTACGATTGATTTTGACGTGGTCAGGACAAGTGCTGGGGGAATTGCTTCTTTGCTGGTGCATCGTCAGTATAATGGTGATTGCCTTGGGTTGGAGTTAAAACCTTTCGGTCTTGATCTGGTTGCCTTTGTACAAGGTGTGAAACACGTACTGGCATCTGACACAAAAGAACACCCTCAGGATGTTATGTCGCGTTATAGATTTTTTATCAGGGGACATGAAATAGCCGTGTCACGAAGAAATGAAACCGGCGCTTATGAACCGGTTTTGACGCGTACGCTTGCCGATTCCTTGTGGTTACCGGGAGGTAGAATCGCCCTTCAGTCGTCAGGTGCTATCTGCCGGTTTGATAATATCATTCTTCACACTTCATTACGCACTGCACATTATAACCGGCACTATTACTGGAATTCGAAAGTAGATGAAGACGATCTGGATTGGCTGAACGGCATTGGCGCTAACGTAGTCTGGATGAAACACAAGCAAGATGCCAATCGAATAAAAGATGCCATTTCCACATTTCACGACCATAAAATGGAAGTCCAGGCCTACCCTTTCCATTCAAAGCCTGATATTCATAAGTCCTGGGCCTGCCATTTGTTTCTGCCCTCCCGTAAAGTCGAGGCTGTAAGCAGCACTTTGACGATTGATCTCTTGAAAGGATACGTCAATAGCGTGAAAAGAAACCATTACCGGGTTGATGAAAATACTTTCGATAAAGAAAATTACTGGCATGTATGGGATATGACTGACGGATCGGGTAAAAAACTGGGGGATACCAACTGGTCATTGTCGGGAAATATGCTTACACTTCATGATGTTGTTCCCGGACATGTTTATTCTGTTTCTTTTGTTGCTGAGTCCCACTCCTACGTGTACGATATCGTTCATCCGGATGCACGGAAGTTTAAATTGGATTTGTTGAATAGCTTCTTGGATACTGAAGGTTTTGATATCGATATCTATCGTGATACTTATTTTATGTATCATTTTATGACGATTGAGAATAGTGGCGAATCGAACTTCCTGGATTGGTATGGATATGGAAGCTCTGTCAATCCTGCCGATATAGAAATGATGGAATCGGAAGCAGGTAAAAATACTTTCAATTCCGGTTTTCTGATTGAAAACGGGAAATACCGTTCGGCCAATGATGTCCCTACCGATAATTACCGGGCCTGGATGCGTGTGCAACAGAAGCGGGCAATGGAATTTGGGAAGGAGGTCAACAGCCGGATCCATCATGATGGTCTGGACAATGGTAAGCCCAACCGTATCCGGTTCTTTTGGGGAGATGGCTGGGCAGGCATGGAGCCTTATCTTGGAATGCTTGATAGTTGTGGATTTGATGAAGTTGTTACCTCTAGTAATTCCGAGATGTCTGCGCGGCGTGTCATGTCTTTTGAAGGTCGCCAACGGAGATGTTTACGCCAGTGGTGGGATATTGGCAATGGCTCTTTTGAAAAGGAACTTGAAACAGAAAAAAGAATTTTTAAACATGCTTTACGTGGAATGTTGTTTGCCTGCCCCGATGGCTATGGATATGGAGGGAATCTTTATGATACTTTAAACAACCATCAGAATACCTCCTTACGTGAGATGTTGGCAGAACAATTTACTCAATTTGAGATACTTCACAATTATATAAACAGAATAGAGCCATATAAAAATGATATTGTGATATATGTGGTTAACTCCTGGGGAGAGCTCCGGTCGTGGCCAAAGACCTTTACGGTAAATCCCTCACAAGAAGGACTTAAAGCACTGACAGATCTCCCCGCTGACGTTAAGTTCATCTCCCTGAGAGAGATTGGGAAATCAGGAATTCCTGCTGATGCAGATGTTCTTCTTTGCATGGGGGAACCCGGCAGTTCCTGGGCAGGTGATACCGACTGGACTTACGGGAGTGAAGGTAGTGTTGCATCAATATTAAAAAACTTTGTCAATGACGGGGGAGGTTTTATTGGGATTGATGCTCCCGGAGTCCGCAAAGAAGAAGGACCTTTTGTACTGGATGACTTGTTCGGGCTCGAATTTGATGGTGTGGCCTCTGAGGCAGCTGAAAAACGACACCATACTCAGTTTGATCGCTGGCGCTTTCAAGATGATAAGCGGTATCATACCCTGAAAAAAGTTCTGAAGCTTAATTCTTCACGTTCTGTCCTGACCGACGTACCTGAGGATTTGGGTGAGATTATATATAATTGTAAAATGCGCATTGGTTCTGAAAGTCCTGATATCTTGGCCTCATTTGAGGATGGTGGAATTATACGACCATTGGTTACATCCAAAAAATTCGGAAATGGCAAAGCAATTTATATTGCCGGGGTAGGCACTTCGGTCAATTACCAGGAATTCCTGAAAAGGGCCATTTATGATGCTGCCGGAAGCAAAGGTGTTCATGCCAGAGTATCCCTCGACTGCTCCACGCCTGGCGCCTATATTTATTATTACCCTGAAAACAGGATATTTATTGCTTATAACATGGATGCAGCCGGTTCCAATATCAATATTAAAGGCAAGATAATGGTTGAAGAGGCC
Source organism: Proteiniphilum sp. UBA4977 (assembly GCA_002398565.1). Lineage (GTDB taxonomy): Bacteria > Bacteroidota > Bacteroidia > Bacteroidales > Dysgonomonadaceae > Proteiniphilum. Next base: position 19,173 of record DGZP01000112.1, on the reverse strand, counting down.
GACAGTCTTGTACTCGTCCCGGTCTATAATGGGACTGATACCCTATCTTATTCAGCGGCTGATATGATCGAAGGTATAGACATACAGGTGGATCAAGGTGAATTTAAGATTTGGAGAGCTTATACGAATATGGATAGGATATATGCTGCTGAATAATAAACTAAAAGATATGATGAATAGGAAGAGTGTGAGAGTTTTGATATGGATTATATATAGTTTTCTTGTAATGGTTAATGGCTATGCCGCCGATTATTATGTGCATCCAACCAAAGGGAATGACAATAATGACGGGAAATCTATGGTAAATGCCATACGATCGCTTAGGAAAGCCAGTCAGATTCCCCTGAAACCTGGCGACAGACTTTTGCTGGCTGCAGGAGAGTATCATCAGGGAGCTCTGGAGCTTGTAAACCTTAACGGATGGTTAAAAAGGCCGATTATAGTGGAGAGCTATCCCTGGACCGATAGAAAACCAGGAGAACCGGCACACATAGACGGGAAAGGATATGCAAATGCTCTTCTTATCCATAATTGCAAGCACCTGCAAGTGCATGGGTTACATATAACAGCAAATGGTTATACCAATCAAAAAGGAACGAAGGATATGCGCTGCGGCATATTGGTTACAGCCTCTGATAATCGAACAGAATTTATCAAGTTGAAAAATATCAAGGTAAGCGATGTCTTTTATGAAAATCCGGGATATACAAGGGATTCCAAAGAGGTTCGTACTCCTAACGGAACGCAACCTTATGGATTCGGTATTCGTTTGATTGCCAATAAACAAAAATCGTATATACGAAATATCTGGATAGAAGATTGTCATATAGAGAATGTTGGACATACCGGGATAAAATTCACAGGAAGCCATCCCTCTATGAATATAAGCAATATTCATGTTCTCGGGAACAAGATTGCAAAGACAGGGGGCCCGGGTATTCAAATGTCGAACGTGAAATTTGTGCATGTGGCTTCTAACGAGGTAACTTATTCGGGCAGTGGGGATGATAGTCGCAAATGGGGGCGTGGCAGTGGATTGTGGACGTGGAGTGCATCCAATGTGCTCATTGAAAAGAATCGATTCTTATATGCCAACGGACCGGGAGATTCGGCAGGAGCACATATTGATTTTAATTGTGATAATATTGTGATACAATATAACTTCAGTGCTCATAATGCCGGAGGTTTTTGCGAAATTCTGGGCAATACAAATAATTGTACCTATCGCTATAATATAAGTGTGAATGATGGTGCACGGGTAAAAGGAGAGGATGGTGCTTTCCAGGAGGGAAAGATTTTCTGGCTAAGTGGACATCAAGGCGGTGGAGGAAGGAAACCACCTATTAACACCTATTTCTACAACAACACGATCTACGTGGGTCGGGGTATAGATGCGCGGTTTGCCATTGAACAGGGAACGGAAGGATTGTTGATAGCCAATAATATTTTTTATATAGAGGGTGACTCGAAGATCGTAAAGGATGACCAGAGTGGTTGGGTAAAAACTCTTGAGAAAAAGTTGGATAGCCTCGTTTTTCGGAATAACCTGTATCTGAGAGCGGAGAACTGGCCTGTAGAAATCCCGGTTCAGGACGAAAATCCGTTTATCGGGGATCCCGGTTTCGCCGCTAAAGGGGGATTGAACATTGCCGATTACCTTCCCGGAAACAAGGAACTTGTTCAGAATAAAGGTATTAAGATCCCATTTGTTCCGGGGGATGTGTTCGGTTTGGTGCAGGGTCTAGCGCTAGATAAAGATATTGCCGGCAATCCCGTGGATGAGATACCGGATATAGGCGCATTGGAAGTAAACTAATATAGGGGTAGTTGTAGAAGAGATAAAATACAAATAAAGATGATAGTATCAATTTATACCCGTTTGCGGTTGCGATATATTTTGTTTGTCGGTTTGTATGTGGGAGCAATTGCGCGCCAAACATACGCAAATGAACGTCCTAACATCTTGTGGATTACTATCGAAGATACTTCTCCATATTTTGTCGGGTGTTATGGAAATGAGGTAGTAAGTACGCCTAATATTGATCGGCTTGCCGGTGAGGGTGTTCGTTTTACGAATGCATTTTCGACAAATACCGTCTCTTCTCCAAGCCGTACGAGCATCATCACCGGAGTACCGACGTGGAAAACGGGTACGGGAAACCATCGGAGCAAGTACCCCGTTCCGAATTTCATGAAAGGCTTCCCTTATTACCTGCAGCAATTGGGCTACTATACTACGAACACTTCCAAAACAGATTATAATGTAGCCAACGAGGAGGCATTTATCCGGGAGGCCTGGAACGAAAGTTCACCACGTGCCGGATGGTGGAACCGGTCTGCCGGCCAACCTTTCTTCGCAGTATTTAATTTTGACGACAGCCATCAGTCGCGTACCATGACATGGCCGTATGACCATTACCGTCAGGAAGTTCTGGACAAACTTGATCCTGAAGAGCGGGTACCGGACTACTCTTTTGAAGTACCACCCATATACCGAGACAGCCCGGAAATGCGGAAGCAACTGGCTCGGATTTATAATTCGTTGAATCTGACCGATAAAAAAATTGGTCGGCTATTGGAGCGTTTGCAAGAAGACGGGCTGGCTGACAGTACAATTATTTTTTTCTTTGCCGATCATGGAGAAGGCATCCCCAGAGGAAAAACAAACGGAATTGATCTTGGCTACCGTGTACCCTTTGTGATCTGGTTTCCACCGATATACCATCATCTCTCACCTTGGGGCAATAAGATAGTGACGGATGAATTGGTGAGCTTTGAAGATTTGGCACCCACGCTTATCAGTATGTGTGGCGGGGAAGTGCCGGAGTATATGGAAGGCCGGATACTTATTGGAGAAGGCCGGGACAAACCTGCGGAGTATTTGATGTTGGCTTCCGACCGGTCGGATAATGGACCTGACATGGTAAGGACGATCACCGACGGCCGTTATCTATACAGCCGCAATTATATGGCGTATATGCCGGAGTTGCGTTATATCAACTATATGGAAATCGGGGAGATCAAGCAGCAGATGCGTGATGATTTTCGATTGGGCAAACTTGACAAGTTGCATCAAAGTTTTTTTGAACCACGTCCTGCGGAGTTTTTGTTTGATACGGAAAGTGACCCGTGGGAAATGCAAAATCTGGCAGGAAATAGGCAACATTCAACCAGGTTGCAAAAGATGTCTGCCGAATTGAAACGGCGTATAATAGAAGGTCGGGATGTGATGTTCTTACCCGAGTTTGAGATCGCTAAACTGGCAGCTTCCGGGCAATGGCCCTTTATATTTAGAATGGATGAGAAGAATTTTCCGCTGAAATCCATTTATGAAGCGGCGACACTGTCCGGCAAACGAAGCCCCGAAGTGGTAAAACAACAGATTAAAATGCTGACAGATTCAAACAATGTAGTGCGGTATTGGGCTGCATTAGGGTTGATGTGTCAGCCTGAGCAGGCATTACTGCCTCATCGAGAGGTACTGCAACAGACGTTACGAGATCCTTTTCCGCCTGTTGCCATCACAGCGGCAGCAATCGGTTGGAATTGTTTTTCAGATAAATCGGCGGCAACCACATTAATACGTTATGCCGATTCAGATAACGGCCAATTAGCATTATTAAGTCTCAACTATATGCTTTATGTCAAAAACCGAGAGGCGTTTGTTCAGGCATTGGAAAAGATGAATAAGCAGGATATACAGGATAAAAATGTTCGCTGGGCAATCGAAGATTTTCTGGAATCGGTAAAGAAAATCAAAGGTTTAGATTGATGGCTTGAGGAAAATCATTAAAATATAAGCGTATGATAAAATCAGGTTTTAAGAAAATGTTTCTCCTGTTTATATGGATGGGAATCCTGACATCAGGGTACGCCTCCGATTTAAACACAGTGATAGCAAGATCCGGATTTTATGAAATAAAGGCCGTTCCGAATAGTAACATAGCTGATAAGAGCTTTACCCTTACCGCCGGTAGTAGGAAAACCTACACCAGTGTTTTAACCAATGACATCATTCCTCTTGGATTTCTTTCTGCCGGGTCTGTTGTTGAGATGAAAACGGTAGCTCCGGCAACATTATCGTTGGTCCAAAAAGAAGTCAAAACAGTGAAATATGCCAAAAAAGAGGTAAAAGCAGGCAAAACCCTGCTACATACCGTAGAAAAAGTTGGATTTTATGGCTTGGCAAATGCGACACTATCCGGTAAAAAGACAGGCAATGAGTTGGACGTACGTATTTTGGTCAGAAAGCAGTCGCCCATTTTGCGGCAGCAGGTACAGCCCGGCACTGCGATTTCTTTGGATACAGAAATCGGTTGGCTACAACCGGGTGATGTCATCGAGATGGAAATCGTGGGAAATATAGATGCGGCAAGCACAGCTTTGGTTTATGATCTTATTTTCTTGGAACATACAGACATTCAGCACCAGATAGAACAAGCTGTATCCCGCAAAGAAGCGATAGTCTACGTATATCCCGGTCGATATTATGTTAAGCCGGATCGTCGGGCCGGAATTTACCTGAAAGACCTTTCCAATTTTACGGTTCATGCCTATAATGTTGAAATGATCTTGCGGAAACCGTCCCAACGAATATTGGAAATTCAGGGATGTACAGATGTCGCGGTAAAAGGTTTCGTTTCGGACAATGATCCGCTTCTTTTTCCTCAGGGAACTATTGTATCTGTTGCAGAAAATGGCGCATGGATAGACATGGAACTGCATGAAGGATATCCTGTACCAACGGCAAAAAATAGCGATCGATCTATGGTACATGACTCAAAAACACATTACCGGAAAAAGAATGCCAGGGATTTTGTTTTAACAGGAGTTGAAAAGCGGGATACTGCTACTTACCGGCTGTTCACCGGCCAGAATAAACCAGGGCATGGTTGGGAAACAGGAGATTATATAAGTCTGACCAATCCCGGTACGAGTTATAGTTGTTTTATCAATGAAAGTACGCGTTTCCAGTTGATAGATGTGACACTTTATTCCTGTGCGAAACATTGGAGTGTTTATGAGAAATTTTCTTCGGAATGCCTTTACCGCAATGTGACAATGAAGCCCGGCCCGCGTCCGCTCCTGGCTTCTATGGAACGGCTGCGAAGTACACACTCTGATGGCATTCACAGCAAATATGCCAACATAGGACCCCGGATCGAGGATTGTTATTTTGAGGGATTAGGCGATGACGCGGTAGCTATTCACGGAGGTTTCGGCGTTGTTCTGGGAGATGCTGAAGGGGATGTGGTAGAGCTGGGTGCTCAGGACGATTTTTTCCGCCCGGGAGACCGTATCCGGTTTTATACCGTATCCGGTGATATGATTTATCGCAAGGTTGTAAGCACATTACCAATAGAGAAAGATCCTGACCAGATTCAAAAACTCATAAAAAACCATTACCCTAACCTGAAGTTTGTGAGATTGTATCAGCATGCATATTCTGTCCGGTTAGATTCATCAATGGCGGTTTCCGAAGGTGGATTGGTCGCGAACCTGGACCGTAATGGAAAAGGTTTTTCTGTCTGCAACAATGAAGTTAAAATCGGTCGTGCCAGAGGACTCCTGATAAAAGCTTCTGATGGGATTGTCGAAGGGAACCGGATCAGCCATCTGGCCTTGCCGGGTATTGTGCTTGCTGCGGAAGCCAATGATTTTATGGAAGCCGATGTAATATCCAATGTCGTTGTACGTAATAATATCATTGAGTCTGTTAATGAAGGGATGCTTAATCCGGACAGGCAAATTCAGGCTGGAGGGCTCGTTATAGTGTTTTTTGGAAAGAAAATTACGGGTCACCATAATATCCTGATTGAGGACAACCGGTTCATCAATATACCGGGTGTAAATATACAGATCAGCCATGCTGCCGATGTCCGGGTTAACCGCAATGCCTTTATCGGTTCCCATCATCGAAAAAGTATTGCCGGACAAAATGTAGGAGTTGACAACAGTGCACTGATCTGGATGGATTATGTCAATGACGTAACCTTTGGCGAGGGGAAGAATGCCAATCTCTATCAGGAAATTGGCAAGTATGCAGATAAAGCCAATCTAATCCGTTACACTGAAAATGCCAGGAATGTAAAGGGTGAGATTTATCCTCAATAATTTTTTATAGAGTATAAAACAAGTATTTAACAGAAAAATAAAATAAAAACAGTATGAGAAATATCATAATTGGGCTGATGCTTTTAGTTGGGATGACAGCCGTCAAAGCACAAACACTTCAAGATGGTGAAAAAATAGTACATGGTGTATGCCGGCAGAATCTGCAATGGGTGAAGCAGCCTGCGGAGGTTGAAAAGATCGCGGACAATATCGCAAGCACCAAAATTCCACTGGTAAGGCTTTCTGGCGCAAAAGAAAACGGAAGCATAGAACAAGTTATCCGGAACATCAACACTTTTACAAGGAAAGGCATAAAAGTACTGTTGATACAACCTTTGACGAAGGAAATGTTTCCGGCAGGATATCAACAAGTTCCCGGACCCAATTTCAAAGTATTCAAAATGTCGGATATCGACCTGGACCGGTTCAGTTCTTTTATCAATGAACTGGTCGAGGAATTGGCAAGGAATACGGCTGAAGGAGCAGTGGTGGGTTTTGAGCTGTTCAACGAGGCAAACTGGGGTGATTTCAACGGAGACCTGCAACCGACCCCTGATGGGAAAGGAGAAATCTTTACCCTGGCTACTCCTTTGGACAAACCATCGTTTGCCGATATTTATGCAGGCATTGGTAAATATGGAAAATGTCTGGAGATCACCAGGAAGGTCTTGGACACTCACTTCCCGAAGAAAAATGTTAAACTGGTTACCAATGGCATGGTGAGCAGCGGGGGCTGGGACAACTTCCGCTGGCAGATCAACCGGGGTATTTCTCTTGTGTTACCGGATATGTTCCTGACCATTTTGCAGGGTAATCATCCGCAACAGCAGGACAAGACCAATTACCTGGCATTTGCAGATGCCATCGGTCTGCATGGCTATCCGCCATTGGAAGACGATATGTTAGCTACCTTGCATACCTATTATTTTGATCCGATCAACGCCGTATTGGATACACCGAAACCTGTATGGATTACAGAGTGGGGATTTGCCCGTAACAAATTTGACAATGATGGTGGGGAAGCCACCAGATTGATCTATATCAACAAATTTATAGAAGCTCTGGACAAGATCAGCAACGTGGAAATAACCACATTTTATGAATTTGACGCCTCAAAAAACCACAACATCTGGGAAAACGGTAAATTATTGGAAAGCGGCACATTCTTTCAAAATATATATAAATGAGAAGATTGATAAAAATAACAGTAGTCATATTGATGTTGCAAGGTCTGATAGTAGGACAACTTTATTCACAGAGTCTGCCGTTTAAGGATTTGGCAGGTACACCTCCCATGGGGTGGAACAGCTGGAACTGGTTTGGTAAACGTGACATTAACGAGCAACTGGTGCGGGAAGTGATCGATGCCATGGTGTCGACCGGGCTTCGCGATGCGGGTTACCGTTATGTGGTGATCGACGGGGGATGGCGTGATGCCAAACTGGGACCGAATGGTGAGTTGCTTTGCCATCCCCTCAAGTTCCCCAACGGTATTAAACCGTTAGCCGACTATGCACATGACAGGGGATTAAAGCTCGGCCTTCATACGGTACCCGGGACACATGACTGTGGAGGTGACCCGGTGGGAGGTTACGGTCATGAAGAGGTACATATAGGGCAATTCGTGGATTGGGGAATTGATTTTATCAAACTGGACCGTTGTCAATATAGAGATGAAGGAGGATGGACCGAAGAACTGATCCGAGAACTTTATACCAAATGGAGCGAATTAATACAAGCAACAGGCCGGGATATTATTTTCAATATCAGCGCTTATCAATTCCGTGAGTGGAATCCCGGAATAAGCCATATGTCCCGGACCACACTTGATATTTCTGCCAAAGTGACGGGGGGCGCCAATTTTGTAGACGAAAAGCCTGTGAAGAATTTTCTAAGTGTCATGACGATAGCGGAACAGAACAATGAAGTAGCGCAATACGCCCGGCCAGGCTATTGGAATGATCCGGACATGATGGTTACCGGAGAGCAGGGATTGACCCTCGAAGAACAGAAGGCACATTTTGCCCTTTGGTGTATCATGTCTTCTCCATTATTTTTAGGCAATGATCCGAGGAACATGACCCCGGAGGAGAAGGATATTGTGCTGAACGAAACAGCTATTGGCATTAATCAGGATCCGACCGGACAGGGCACCTGCATCCACCGGCAGGGTGACACCGAAATTTGGGCCAAAAAACTGAGCAACGGAAAAACAGCCGTTTTGCTCCTCAACAGAAATCCGGATGAAAGAGTTTCCATTTCGCTTAACCTGCCGGATATGGGCATTACCGGCAAAGCCCGTATATACGATGTGTATGCCCGAAAAGATTTAGGCACATTCTCCGGAAAATTCTCTCAACATGTGTCGCCCCGAAGTGGTCTATTTATATTAATAGAGTAGGAAATGAAACATGCATGAGAATTATTTGTCCACAAGTACATGAATAAAAAGTTTTTTGTCATATGAGAATAAAAAGTTTGACCAGTATAATTTTCATATTGGTTGTCACGCTATGCCAGGCACAGTTGAAGCTACCCCAGTATTTGGGTGATCATGCCATACTCCAGCGTGATCAACCGGTCGTTCTTTGGGGGTGGTGCAATCCCGGTAAGCAAGTATCCGTCTCTTTCAACAGTAAGAATTACGAGGGAACTACAGGTCCGGACAGTATTTGGCAGGTACGCATTCCCGCGCAACATGCCGGAGGGCCTTATAAAATTTCAATCGAATCCGATACGGAGAAAATGATAATAAACGACATATATTTCGGAGATCTGTTCTTTTGCAGTGGACAGAGTAATATGCAATTTCTGATGGGCAGTGAGGCACATCGTTTTGCGGAAAAGATGGACTATCCGTTGATTCGCTCTTTGCACGTAACCCGAAAAACAGCGATAGTTCCACAAAAGGATACCTACAAGGCCGAATGGATTCTTGCCACTAAAGAAAATTTGAACCGCCATTCGGCTGTGGCTTATTATTTTGCTAAAGAGATCCATGAATCGGAAAAAATTCCTGTCGGCATCATTCATGCTTCATGGGGAGCCTCAACAATAGAAACCTTCATGGGTCCTCATGCCCTGGAGGATTTTCCGGAAGCAAAAAGCCAGGTCGATAAGATCACGCCGGAGTTTGTGGAACGGGTAAAAAGGACGAATGACTCACTATTGAAGGCCAACCCCGGAGTTGCCAACCCGAAAGGTTTTGTCAATATAGAAAACCGCTATCCCACGATGGTGTATAATGGAATGGTCGTACCATTTTTCTCTTACCCGGTAAAAGGGGTGGTATGGTACCAGGGAGAGGGAAATGCTTTTGTGCCGATATGCTATGATTACGAGGCGATGCTTACCGGGATGATTAATTCATGGCGTGCATCTTGGGGAAATGAACACTTACCGTTTTTTATCGCTCAACTCGCCAGTTACGGTAAAGTTATCGAGAAGCCCGAATCCTCTGCCTGGGCAGTAGTACAGGAGGCCCAGTTTGCAGTAAGCCGTAAACTGGAAAATGTAAGGACAGCCATAACCAATGATATTGGTGATCCGAAAGATATTCATCCGCGGAACAAAAGAGATGTGGGTAAACGTCTGGCAGTACAAGCGCTGGAACTGATTTACGACCATACGGGCCAGGTTACTCAAGGCCCGGTATTGGAGAAAGCAACCCTTAAAGGGAGTGTATTTGAACTTTCTTTCGAAAATGTAGGAAGTGGACTTGTGGCAAAGGATAACAGTAAAGAACTCTATTCATTTGCCGTTGCCGGGGAAGATAATCAGTTTTATAGGGCAAAGGCGGAAATTAAGGGGGACAAGGTCATCGTATATAGTGAGGAAGTACCCAAGCCAGTGTATGTACGGTATGCTTTTGAAAGCAGTCCGGAAAGGATTAATTTTTATAATAAGGAAGGCTTTCCGGCTGTACCTTTCCGTACAGACCGGTTAAAGGATGCTATGAAGCGGAATTAAAGGACCGGTATATCCGGAAATCGATCAATTGGAAAATTCTATATATATAAGTAGAATGAGCTAAACTATCAGGAAAAGAAACAAGCTATCAAAAAAATGAATCAGTTAAAAAAAGTATTAATTTTAGGGATATTATTGCTGGCAATTGGAGCCTGTGCACAAAAGAAAGTCGAAACAGACAATGTATTCATTCCCGGTGCCGAGTGGAAAGATACGGATGGAAACCATATCAACGCGCATGGTGGGGGGATATTGTACCACGAGGGTATTTATTACTGGTTCGGGGAACACAAGATAGAAGGAAAGGAGGGTAACCGGGCGCAGGTCGGGGTACACTGCTATTCGTCGGAAGACTTGTACAACTGGAAGGATGAGGGTATTGCCCTGGGTGTAATGCCGGAAGGTTCCGGTAGCGATATCGAGAAGGGATCCATTATCGAGCGGCCGAAAGTGATTTACAACGAGAAAACAAATAAGTTTGTGATGTGGTTCCACCTGGAATTAAAGGGGTTGAAATACTCCAGTGCATTGAGTGGGATTGCCACTAGTGACAAGGTCACGGGCCCTTATACCTACCTGAAATCTGTAAGGCCCAATGCCGGCCATTGGCCGTTAAATTATCCCGATAGTTTAAAAATAAAACCGGTAAATATAGATGGAGCCGTTTTCACCGGTGGAAGCATATCCAGCCCAACCCACGAGTTGAACCTGGTAAAGCGTGATCTCGAGAAGGGACAGATGGCAAGAGATATGACCCTGTTCAGGGATGATGACGGGAAAGCCTACCATATCTACTCTTCTGAAGAAAACAGTACCCTGCACATAGCCTTGCTTGACGAGAACTATACAAGCCACACGGGGCAATATGTACGTGTTTTTGCCGACCGCTTTATGGAAGCTCCCGCCATGTTCAAGAAAGATGGGAAATATTACCTGATCATGTCGGGGTGTACCGGTTGGGCTCCCAACGCTGCACGCTCTGCGGTTGCCGATTCAATATTCGGGGAATGGAAAGAATTGGGGAATCCCTGCATAGGGGAGGGTGACGAGACTACTTTTGAGTCCCAGAGTACTTTCGTGCTGCAAGTGACCGGTACGGACAAGTATATTTATATGGGTGACCGCTGGCGTCCTGAAAACCCGATCAAGGGTACCTATGTCTGGCTTCCCGTTAATTTTACTGACGATGGCTTTACTATTGAATGGAAAGATAGATGGTCGCTGGATGATATGAATGAATAAGAAAGTAATTTTCAATAACTGGATGATATGAACATTAGAAAGAAATATCCTTACATCAAATATATATTTTGCCTGTACTTTATTATCTGTTCGGGTGCAACAACTTTTGCTGTGAATCGAATCAAAATTCCCCATCAGGACAATGTTGATTTCACCACTCGAATCAGGAAGATACTTGAAAATAACAAACCGGGGAATATTGTACTGGAATTTGAAGAGGGAGTATACCATTTCTACCCCGAGAAAGCAGAAGGATTGTATATCTGTGTATCGAATAACGACAATGGTTACAAGCGGGTAGCTTTCAATCTTTCCGGCATGAAGAATGTGCGGATTGAAGGTGCTGGGGCAGAATTCATGTTCCATGGTTCCATTGTGCCTTTTTACGTAAATGAAGCAAGGGATATTTCCATATCCGGTATTAACATGGATTATGACCACTCTTTTATATTTGAAGGAGAGGTAATTGCTAACGACGCTGCAAGAAAGACCTTTGATATAAGGGTAAGCAATGACATCCGGTACAAAATATGGGACAACAGGCTTTTTTTTGGCGGTTATGACTGGGAATTGCCTGCCGGGGAAAATATCGTTTTCAACCCCGTGACAGGTGCTCCCTATTATCGTACCTATAAATACCATCATACTTATCGGCGTAATGAACTGTTGGCCGAAAGTATAGGGGATAATATTATCCGTTTGCAGGGAAATATGGAGGAAGTTCCCCCTGTGGGTTCTATTTATACGGATAAGGGGCCTCACGGAAGAAACAGGGTGTTTCCCGGTATCATTCTTCATGCCAGTACCGGTATTGCTTTGGAAGAGATCAATATTTACATGTCCGGCGCAATGGCCCTTATCGCTGAAAATACGGAAAATGTGACATTGAAAGGTTTTAATGTCCGTTTACGGCCGGGGAGTAACCGGATTGTTTCCTCTTCGGCTGATGCTACACATTTTGTGAATTGTAAAGGGTTGATTCATTTCGAAAATTGTCTTTTTGAAAATATGCTGGATGATGCCACCAATGTGCATGGAACCTATATGAAAGTGGTGGATCTGTCCGGTGACTGTTTAGCGGTGCAATTCGGCCATTTTCAGCAGGAGGGATTTAGCTTTGCACAAAAAGGGGATACCTTGCGTCTGATTGACAGCAATACTTTACTGCCGGTGCATACTTTTACGGTAAAAGATATACAATGGGTGAACCATAATTACGGGTTGATCTATGCCGATAACAGTTTCCCCGATCTGGAAAAAAGCCTGGCAGTGGAAAACCTGAGTAATTGCGCCTCCGTGGTAATGCAAAACTGTATCGTGAGGAATAACCGTGCCAGAAGTATCCTGATTTCGACCAATAAACCTGTAATGATCGAGCATAATTATTTCGATTCCATGATGGCCGGGGTATTGATTGCCGGGGATGCCAATAAATGGTGTGAGTCCGGAAATGTGTCGGATGTGGTTATCCGTAACAATACCTTCGTTAATATGGGGAAAGGAGGCGGTAAACCCCAATCGGTACTGCAGATATCACCGGAAATTGCACCGGAATATAGAGGCAGGGGGTATTACCACGGCCGTATAGTTTTTGAAAATAACACGGTGCGTACCTTTGATAATCAGGTTATCTACGGACTAAATGTGGAAGATCTGATAATAAGAAATAATACTTTTATCCAAAGCAGGGATTATGAGCCTATTTTTAAGGGACTTTCATTCTTTGACTTCCAATATTGTAAAAGAGTGGATATACAAGGTAATACTTTTGAAGGAACAAGAGATGCAGAGGTGAGTGCCGAGCATTGTGGAAATATACGATTAGGAAGACAACGCGGCTTCCTCGATAAAATAATTGAAAATCCGAACCGGTATTTTTACACACAATAGAAGTGTGTAATAGTACGTTGTGGCAGATGTAGGAAAATACATGTGAGATTGGTTGCATATAAAATCGTTTAATTTGAATCAATGAAAATTATGCGTTCACTCAAGACAATATTATTAGTGCTGCTACCACTAAATTTTTTCAAGGTCACTGCATCTCCATCTGCAGATGATAAATCACGAAAAAAAGATAAACCCAACATACTTATCTTTTTTGTGGATGATCTGGGTTGGGCGGATCTTGGCTACCGAAACCCGGTTTTTCATACACCAAATATCGACCAGTTAAAGGAAGAGGGTATGGATTTTAGCCGTGCTTACATTGCTACACCCACGAGCAGTCCAAGCCGCGCTTCACTATTGACGGGTAAGGAACCTGTGAGGTTTCGAATGGTACGCCATATTCCGGAAGAGAAGAAATATGACTTTGATTCTGAAGGCCGTACCAAAGAGCCTTTTCATTTGTGGGAGGATGATCCTGCTCGGATGCCATCAAGAAATTGGTTACCATTGGAGGAGATCACCTATGCTGAACGGCTAAGGGAATTAGGTTATTATAACGTGCATGTAGGCAAATGGCATTTGGGATCTGAAGAGTTTCACCCGGTACGACAGGGATTTGACGAGCAACTCGGCACAAGTAATTATGGGCATCCAAAGAGTTATTATCAGCCCTACTTTATTCCGCTCAACCCATTAGCCAACACGGGAAAAGATGCATATTTGACGGATGTGCTGACTGATATGACGGAACAGTTTATTACGTCCTATGATCAGGATAGACCGTTTTTGATTTCGTTGTGGTATTACAATGTCCATAGTCCGTTTGTCGGTCGGAAAGATTTGGTGGAAAAGTATAAAAAAGAGGGACTGGAAGGAAAATATGCTGAATATGCGGCTCAGGTCAGTGCGGTAGATGAATCGGTTGGACGGATCAGAAAGGTTCTGAAAGAAAAAGAATTGGATGAGAATACCGTTATTCTGTTTCTATCCGATCAAGGTGGTTTTTTTGAGAACGGTCCGCTTTCAGGAGGGAAAATTGGAGGAAATACCCTTGGAGAAGGAGGGGCAAGGGTGCCTTTTATCGTGTATTATCCAAATATAACAAAAGGGGGGTCTACATGTGATGTGCCGGTTCAATCCATCGATGTTTATCCAACCCTGATTGAAATTGCATCTGGAAAAAAGTGTAAGGATAAAGGAATCAATGGTGTCAGTTTGCTACCCTTATTAAAAGGCGGGAGAATAAAAGACCGTAACCTGTATTTTTTTAGAAGCTATGAAGACCAGTACGCAGCAGTCATTCAGGGAGATTGGAAGTTAAAGACATACCATAGTGGCAAATTTGAGTTATATAATCTTCGGAAGGATATCGGGGAACAGAATAACTTGATGGATTCCTCCCCGAAGATGTCAAAACGGTTAAAAAAGGAATTGACTAAGTGGGAAGAGGAAGTACTTGCTGGCGATAACTAAAGTAAATTAATGGTTAATTGATAGAATATGACAATGTGTAGGAACGCTTTTTTGTTTTTGTTATTATCTGTTCTTTTCCCCTTGGAAAATATGAATGCAAACTCACGGACAGTGATTGATTTAAATGAAGAATGGTATTTTTTTAATCCCTATACCCCATGGAGTGAAGGTCGTCCAAATAAACGAGGGAGGGTTGTGAATCTTCCCCATGACTGGAGTATAGAAGGCCCGTTCAACGAGAATAACACCTCCGGATCTTCGGGAGCATACTTGCCGGGAGGACGGGCGTTGTATCAGAAGATCCTGGATGTTCCCGGGGAATGGCAGGGAAAAAAGGTATTTATAGAATTTGACGGTGTATACCAAAATAGTGAGGTTTTTATCAATGGGATACTGCTAGGGAAACGTCCCAATGGCTGGGTGAGCTTCTCCTATGAAATAAGCCGGTGGCTTAACTACGGGGAGGAAAATTTAATAGCCGTTCGCGTTACCAACAGGGATATGCCTAACTGCCGCTGGTATTCAGGTTCGGGTATTTACCGCCCTGTCAGGATAGTATTGACCGATACGTTGCACATAAAACAATGGGGTGTATTCGTCTCAACCCCTGTCGTGGAAAAGGAATACGCCTTTGCTAAAGTCAATACCACATTGACGAATGATTATCCGGAGGTCCAACATATAAGTATTGTCCAGCAGATTCTGGATGAAAAAGGGAATATCGTGGCAGAGCAACAGGATGATTATTCGGTTGCCGCGAACAAGGAGCAGGAATTCTCCCAAATGGTGAAAATAGAGAACCCCAAACTGTGGGATATTGATAACCCCAATCTATATATTTTAAAGACCATCGTAGGGAACAGGGAAAAGGAATACGACAACATGCTCAATAATTTTGGCATACGCACAGTTACATTCGATAAGGATAAGGGGTTCTCCCTGAACGGCACAAGGATGAAATTGAAAGGTGTCTGCCTGCACCACGACGCCGGCATGCTGGGTGCGGCTGTTCCCCCGATGGTGTGGGAAAGACGTATCAAACTGCTGAAAGAGATGGGCTGTAATGCAATCCGTACGGGGCATAATCCCTTTGACCCTGCCTTTTACGAACTGTGTGACCGCATGGGCATGATGGTGATGGATGAAATCTTTGATGAATGGACTGTCCATAAATTAGATAAGGTTCCCTTTGGTTATCATCAATATTGGGATGAATGGCATGCCCGGGACTTGACAGATATAATTCGCCGGGATAGAAACCATCCGTCTATAATTTTATGGAGCGTAGGAAATGAAATTATGGAACAGGCTTTTCCCAATGGAAAGGATATTGCCCGGGAACTGGTCGATATATGCCATAAGGAAGATCCATCCCGTTTTGTTACCTGTGGAAACAATAAACATAAAGAAGCCAATATAACCGGTTTTGCCGATGAATTTGATGTGGTAGGTTACAACTACGGGCATCAGTTTCAGATGTATGAGCCCGACAGGATCAAATATCCTTACCGTAGGGTGATCGGGACAGAAAATACCCGTGGAAATTCCACACGGGGATACTATTCTTTCCCTGTACCTGACAACTATAGGATAGTCCGGACCAAGGATGAGTATTTCTCTTCCTATGATGCCCGGACAAGAATATATGGACAGGAAAATGAGTGGAAAGTGACACGGGATCTGGATTATGTGTCAGGAATGTTTATCTGGACAGGAATTGATTATCTGGGGGAAACGTCGTGGCCGTGGCCCACTAAATATTCCGATTTCGGCGCCATTGACGCGTGTGGTTTTCCCAAGGATGCCTACTATTTTTATAGGAGTGTGTGGAATGAAAAGGATATTACTTTACACCTCCTGCCTCATTGGAACTGGATGGGACGCGAGGGAGAGATCACTCCTGTCTGGTGTTACACGAATTGTGACGAAGTGGAGCTTTTCCTGAACGGAAAATCGCAGGGACGAAAACGGTTTAACGGTGATATTATGCATCTGGAATGGAATGATATCAGGTATGAGCCGGGGATATTGAAAGCCGTAGGATACAGGAAAGGAAAGAAAGTGGCGGAAAAAGAGGTTGTTACAGCAGGAGAGCCTGCAGCTTTTTCAATCGAAGCCGATGCTAAGACTATCCGGGCGAATAACCGGGATGTGGTCCATTTTGTCATCAGTGTAAAGGACGGGCAGGGACGTCCGGTGCCAAACGCCAATACTGCCTTTAACGTGGAAGTGTCGGGAGGACGGCTGTTGGGAATTGACAACGGTGACCCCAAGTATGTGGGATCATTCATGGAAACAAGACAGCGAACGCTGTTCAACGGATTGGCCTTGGTAATAGTACAGGCTACTGGTAAAAAGGAAGATATCGGAGTCAAAATCAGTTCGGATAATATTAAAGGTGACGAAGTGACGGTTATTGCCTATTTCCCGGAATAAAAAATAAATCAGTCATATGAGAGCAAATTATAAATCAACAATGATAAAAACACTGACTGTATCAGCGTTCATTCCCGGGCACTTGCTTATGTATGCCCAGAAAGATACGAATAACAGGCAGACGCCCAATATCTTATTCTGCATTGCGGACGACGCGTCATTCCATCACTTTGGTGCGGCAGGCTGTACATGGGTTGAAACGCCTGTTTTTGATAAAGTAGCTTCAGAAGGCCTATTCTTCAATAATTGTTATACGTCTAATGCGAAGTCCGCTCCATCACGAGCGAGCATCCTTACGGGCCGCTACTCATGGCAGTTAAAAGACGGGGGAAATCATATCACCAATTTTCCCGCCGAATTCAAAGTCTTCACCGAAGCCCTTTCCGATAACGGCTATATAGTGGGTTATACGGGTAAAGGATGGGCGCCCGGCAATCCGGGTATGGTCGGCGGACAACGAAGGTTGTTGACGGGAAAACCTTACAATAAACGTAATACGAATCCCCCGACAGCTTCAATAAGCAAAGAAGACTATGCTGCCAATTTTATCGATTTCCTTGATGGAAGTGAGGCCGGGGAAAAACCATGGTTCTTTTGGTTCGGAGCCCGGGAGCCACATAGGCCCTACGAATATGGTTCGGGTATCGCTGAAGGAGGAAAAAGAAAGGAGATGATTGGCGAAGTGCCCCCTTTCTGGCCCGATGCGGAGGAAGTCCGTACCGACATGCTCGATTATGCATTCGAGATAGAATATTTTGACAAACAAATCGGGAAGATGATTGGGGAACTCGAAAGAAGAGGAATTCTAGACAATACCATCATTATCATCACTTCCGACAACGGCATGCCTTTTCCCCGCGCTAAAGCCAATAATTATGAATATTCGCATCATCTTCCGTTGGCGGTCATGTGGAAAAACGGAATAAACCGGCCCGGACGGAAAATTAACGACCTTGTCAATTTTGTCGATTTCGCGCCTACAATCCTTGAAGTGGCAGGAATACCATGGCGCCTCTCCGGGATGCATCCCTCACCCGGCAAGAGCCTTGTGAATATTTTTAAAAGTCCATTGGATGGCCATGTGGATCCCGCAAGAACCTATACATTGCTTGGACGGGAACGTGACGATATTGGCCGGCCCGGTAATCAGGGCTATCCCATAAGAGCTATTATTTCAGATGATTTTCTGTATATTAAAAACCTGAAACCCCATTTGATGCCCGCCGGAAATCCTGAAACGGGTTATCTGGATATCGACGGTTCCCCTACCAAGACACTCATTTTAGAAATGATGCGCGGTGGTGTTGACAGTTCGTATTACGAACTTTCCATGGGTTTGCGTTCGGCGGAAGAACTTTATAACCTTCGGGAGGATCCTTTCTGCGTGGAAAATCTTGCCGGTGAAGAAGAGTATGCCGCAAAACAAAAAGAACTCCGGAAATTGTTATTTTTGCAATTACGTGAGCAGAAAGACCCAAGAGTGACAGGGGATGGTGATGTTTTTGACCGTTATCCTTATAGCGACCCTTCATTCTGGAATTTTTATGAGGACGTGATGGACGGTACGATCAGGGAGCCATGGAAACTAACACCATGGGTAAATCCGACAGATTATGAGACTTACAAAAAGGAGGAAGGTAAATAGAATAAATCGGAGTTATAGTTGTAATTCTTTCAAAAAACAAGTATATTTCAGAAAAATATCTATACAATGAACACCAGATCAAAATTGACATTATGCACTGCCGGAGCTTTGAGTTTCATCGGTTGTGCGAAGGAGAAAGAGGTGAAGCCGAACATCATTGTTATTCTGGCAGATGACCTGGGTTACGGCGATGTGAGTGCTTATGGTGCGCAAACGATCCATACCCCGAATATTGACCGTTTGGGCAATGAGGGGGTAAAATTCATGAACGGTTACGCCACTTCAGCCACGTCCACGCCAAGCCGTTATGCGTTGATGACCGGCATGTATCCCTGGAAAAACAAAGACGCCAAAATTTTACCGGGCGATGCACCGCTTATTATTCAAGAGTCACAATACACGCT
>DGZP01000096.1:1030-4056 GCA_002398565.1 Proteiniphilum sp. UBA4977 | reverse complement strand
GAGTTTGAAAAAAAATGGGCACAGTTGCTGGGTGCCAAACGTAGCCTGGCAGTTGTCAATGGAACCAATGCATTGAACACTTCTCTTGCCCAGTTGGAGATTGGTTGGGGCGATGAAGTGTTGGTTACGCCCTATACCTTTATTGCTTCTGTATCCAGTATTCTGTTTAATGGCGCAATACCTGTATTCGTGGATGTAGATCCTGAAACATTCCAGATGGACCCCAATAAGATTGAAGAGAAGATAACACCTCACACCCGGGCAATTCTTCCGGTTCATATTCTCGGCCTCCCGTGTGATATGGAAAGAATCATGAAAATTGCTGCAAAACACAACCTGTTGGTCGTGGAGGATGCATGTCAGGCATGGTTGGCCGAAATTAACGGGAAGAAGGTGGGAACATTCGGAAAAGCAGGTTGTTTCAGTTTCCAAAATTCCAAAAATATGGCAATGGGGGAAGGAGGCGCAATCATCAGTGATGATGATGCGTTTATGGATCGCTGTTATTCCTATCACAATTATGGCAATCCACACGGAACCACGGCAGGACAAATTGGAGCCGGCACTGTGATGATCGGCACCAAGCTTCGTATCACGGAGTATCAGGCAGCAATTGGGTTGGCACAGTTGAAACGGCTTGAAGCTGAGACTGAATTGAGAAACAAAAATGCCACCTACCTCCAATCACTCATCGGTGATATACCCGGTATATCCCCTTATAAGTTATATAAAAATGTAACAAAAGCTGCATACCACCTTTTTCCCTTCAGATATCACAAGGAATATTTCAAGGGATTATCGAGAGCTGAATTCCTGAAAGCATTGCAGGCTGAAGGCATACCTTGTTCTGCCGGGTATAGTGAGTTGAACAAAATGCCTTATTTGAAAAACGCTTTTGAGAGCAAATATTTTCAGAAATTTTATCCAACAGAACGGTTGAATTATGAAAAATATGCGCAAGCAAATAAATGTCCTTTGAATGAGAAGCTTTGTAATGAAGAAGCGGTATGGATTTCCCAGAGTCTACTTCTCAGTTCAAAATCAGACTTAGATAAAATTGCGGGAGCAATAGAGAAAATTCAAAAACATGCAGAGCTTATAGTAGCTAAAACAAAATAACCACTCGTTGATGAAGAAAATAATTACACGGATTGGATTACAACTATTTTTCCTGTCGTTTTTTATATTACAGTTGCAAGCTGTGAATGATAACGAGGAAAAATATACCTGGAAAATCGGCACGGGACGAACCGTGATTACCCCAAACGAACCCACATGGATGGCAGGTTATTCCAGTCGCACTTCCCCGTCGGAAGGGAAATTGCATGACTTATGGGCTAAGGCTCTCCTGCTGGAAGATGCACGAGGCAATCGTTCCTTGCTTATTACGATGGACATACTGGGTGTTTCAAAGGATTTCTCGGATGAGGTGAGAAATCTGATAAACCGTAAATACAACCTGAACAATTCGCAGATAATTCTGAGCAGTTCCCATACACACTCCGGACCTGTCATCTCTCGCGCATTGCAGTATATCTATCCAATGACTGAGCAGGATTGGAAGGTTGTGGACAAGTATACGGAACAACTGAAAGAGAAGCTGGTTGAATTGGTTGACCAGGCGATAAAAAATCTACAACCGGCGCACATTTATACGCAAAACGGTATTACACGCTTTCAGGTGAACAGGCGTAACAACAGGGAAAACAGCATTACACCTACCACTGAACTGAAAGGCCCCAACGATTATGCTGTGCCGGTCATTAAGATCGAATCACCGGACAAACAATTACTGGCTGTAGTTTTTGGCTATGCCTGCCACCCTACAACATTGTCCATCAATATGTTCTCCGGAGATTATGCCGGGTTTGCCCAGCTGGAACTGGAGAAACGCTATCCGGGTGTAACAGCCATGTTCTTTCAGGGCGCCGGTGCTGACCAGAATCCTCTTCCCCGAAGAACCGTTCCTCTGGCAATTCAGTATGGCAAGCAACTTGCTGCCACTGTCGAACGGGTTCTTTCTGAAGAGATGCCTCAGCAGGAGAGCAATCTGATCACAAGGTATTCCGAAATAGATCTTTTGATCGATGACCCTCTTCCAACAGAAGAACTACAAGTTATAGCCAAAGGTAGTGATTATCAGGCCAGATGGGCTAATGGCATCATCAGTGAACTGAAAACTAAGGGCCATTTGATTAAATCTTACCCGTTTCCTGTTGGATACTGGCAAATTGGCCAACAGAAACTGTTTATTCTCGGAGGAGAATCTGTGATTGCATACAGCGTGAAATTGAAACAGACTTACGGGGAGCAGATTTTTGTGATGTCATATGCCAACGATGTTATGGGTTATATACCTTCCGAAGTGATCCTCGAAGAGGGAGGATATGAGGGTGACACCTCACAACGGGTTTATGGTTTACCTTCCAAATGGAGTAAATCAGTAGAATCAAAGATTATTAGCGAATTAAAAAATATTACAACAAAATAAAATCATTATCATTTGAAAAGATTAACATCATGAAGAAAAATTATTTGTTTTACAGTGCTATACTATTACTAGCGTTGTTTTTTACTCAATGCGTTCAACAAAACAAGCAAGCAAATCTAAGTGAAATTTCCTCTGGGAATCAAACCGATACAATGATTGCCAAACGGTATTTTTCAGGTTTTGAGGATGCACACGATACCTATAATGCAATTACGGAAGCAAGCGACGGAAAGATTTACTATATCCTCTCCTCTACTCGTCACGATGTGGGCGGCCAGATGTATTCATATGATCCTCAGCTAGATAAAACAGAGTTTATAGCCGACCTATCTGAAGCATTGGGAGAGAAAGAACAAAACTACATTGCGCAGGGAAAAAGTCATACCGAATTTTACGAACATGACAATAAACTGTACTTCTCAACTCATGTAGGTTACTACGAAATGATTGACGGTGCGGAACATTTGCCGAAAAATGCACCGGAAGGCTACAAGCTTTACCCGGGTGGTCATTTTCTCTATTATGACATGAGCAC
>DGZP01000096.1:0-674 GCA_002398565.1 Proteiniphilum sp. UBA4977 | reverse complement strand
GAAAACGGTGTAATCGGGAAAGACTACAGGGTGCTCTGCCGCTCTATGTTCGTAGATCCAAGGGATGGCAATGTCTATTATTCTGTTGCCGAAGGAGACATCTATTATTACCATCCTTCCGATCCTCAACTGAAAAAAATGGATGGAGTGGATTTGAGACTCGATTATTTTGGGAAATTTGATGCCAGTGATGCCGGCAGTATGGGATATAACTGGAGAAAAATATACTGGTACGAACCGGAAAATAAAGCATACGGCGTGCATGGCAACTCCGGTTATCTTTTCACCTTTGATCCCCTTAACAAGAAAGTGGAGATTGTGGATAGAATTACTTCGGAACCGTCCAGAAAAAGTGGAATGTCCGACCAGTTCAGCTATGGTTATCTTGGATTCAAAATTAAAGACGGCGTTATCTATTATCTTACCGGAGCTCCTATCTACAAGGATGGCGTTAGAGTTGCCGGTCTTGATAAAATTAACATGGGTGCAGCTAAAGGCCTGGAACACCTGCATGTGGTAACATATAACATTCCCGAAAAGAAATACAAAGACCTGGGACCGGTCTTTTATGAAGATGGTTCTTTCCCTACTTATGTCAACTCAATCGCAATGGGGAGCCAAAACGACATTTACACACTGGCCAGATTCGAAAACAACGGAAAAGTCATTGAAGA
>DGZP01000046.1:5073-11819 GCA_002398565.1 Proteiniphilum sp. UBA4977 | reverse complement strand
GCCAGCATCGCATGTTCACTGCCCGAAGCGGCGGCCTGCATGTTGTGACCCTCATAACCCGTAGCTGGTGCCGTGGTTGCAGGAGTGGATCCATTCATTGTATGTCCTTCATGCCCCGTAACGGCCCGGCCCGCTTCATCGTTCATCATGCTTCGTTTTCCGGCCAGCTGTGCACTCGCATCGACGGTAAAGGCGCCATTGGTCACAATCTCATCACCATCGTTGATGCCGGACAGTACCACGTACGCGTCGCCGAGTGACGGGCCCAGCTCTATTTCCCGGAGCAGGAACGAGGGCGTTTCTGTATCAGGTTGTTTCACATAGACAATAGAACGCTTTCCAGTCCAGAGAATGGCCGACTTAGGAATAACAACCTCATTGTTATATTGTTTAAGCGGCGCATCGATAAGGGCATTGGCATACATCTCGGGCTTCAGTTCCATACCCGGGTTGGCTGTTTCCACGCGCACTTTGGCGGTACGTGTGGCAGGATCCAGAATGGGATTGATAAAGGATATCCTTCCCGAAAAAGTTTTACCCGGAAGCGACTGAAGTGTGTATTCCAGCCGATCGCCCACCTTTAGAAAAGGAAGGTCGGACTCGTACGCATCGAAAATAGCCCATACCCGTGATAAGTCGGCTATATTGAACAATATGGTGCCGGTATTCACGTAATCTCCCTGGTTTACATTTTTTGAAATTACAATACCGCTTGAGGTAGCAACAACATCTATCAGCGGTGAGACTTCACCCGACTGTTCGATGCGAGCGATCTGTTCATCGGTGAGCTTCCATAAACGTAGTTTTTCTCTTACCGCCTGTACCAGAGCGGGTTGTAAATCTTTCATTTTTGCAGCTTCAATGAGCTCCTGCTGGGCATTTAGCAGCTCAGGAGAGTAGATGGTAGCGAGAGGTTGTCCTCGGCGTACGCTTTCACCGGTAAAGGTGACAAACAGCTTTTCGATGCGCCCACTTACGTGCGATGTTTGCGATTGAGAGAGACGTTCGTCCACCTGAATGGTGCCATAAAGTTGTACCTCCTTCACCGGATTCTGTCTGCTCACGATGGTCGTTTGTACGTTGGCGAGTGCAGCCGCTTCAACAGATAACTGAATAGCATTCGGATCGATAGCCGCATCGCCCGAGCCGGTAGTTTGTAGTGGAATCAGATCCATCCCACAAATGGGGCAGTCACCCGGTTCTTCCATCCTTATCTGTGGGTGCATGGAGCAGGTCCATACGGTTGGTTCAGCGCTATGATCATGTGCCTCCTCAACTGTTGTTTGATTTGATGATTGATTCCGATTGTTTCCCGAAAAAATAAGCCAGCCGAGAAGCAAGCCGGTCAGCAGGATCAATCCATACCTTAAATAGGGATGCTTGCCAATCTCTTTAATTTTATTCTTATCCATAATGATAGTTATATTTTAATTGTTTGTTGTATCAAAAGAATGTAATTTTTGGATGGATGCCACAATTGTGTTGTATTCGGCAATTACCTCGGCTTGCCGCAACTGATAATCGAGCAACTGCCGCTGCACCTGAATCACGTTGGTGAGATCGCTCTTTGCAGTAACAAATTCCTGTACAACCAACTGGTAGGTTGTTCTGGCCAATTGCTCCTGTTTTCGGTAGAGTGCAATCTTACGCTCGGTATTGTCGAGTTGCTGTTTCAGTTTAAACAAATCGGACTGAAGTATATTTATTGTGTTATTGTACTTTTCCCGGGCCGATTGCCACATAAAGCGGCTCTCCCGCTGTTGTGCTCCGTATTTATTCCGATATAAGGGGAGGGTGATGGAAAACATGGGCATCACCATATCCATACCGGTCATTTCGGGTGCCATGCCCTGATCCATCTGCGCTGTCTTGCTTTCGCCAATCAGCATGTATTGCAATCCGATCCCGAACATGGGATAACTCATTTTCAGGTCCATCTCTCTCTTTGCACGGTAAGCCAGTTCTTCTTCTTCGAACATGCCCAGCATTGGATTTTGGCTCTCAATTTCACTTATGGACATTCCTTCATCGAAAATAAAGGGCACTTTTGTGATTGAATCGGGCAGGGTTACATCAATATCCACGGGGCGGTTCAGCAAAGCATTGAATTTTGCCTTTTCAGCTGCAATATCCGACAGGAGGCTCTCTATGTTGTTTTCAATTTCAACCATTTCCAGTTGCACACGGAGTACATCCGACATACCCGGGGCAGTACTGCCCATACCCGAAGACATACTGCCTCCTGAACTGCTCATGCCGGACATCGAGGAAGAGGAGGTGCCGGAAGAAGTTGTGGATCCTCCCATCGAACCCATCCCAGACATGCCACCGCCGGTTGGTGATGAGTTGCTGCTTTTTGTTGCCGGAGAAGGAGCAGGTACTGAATAACCCGAAGAAGAACCGCTGTATGGCGATGATACCTTGCGAATGGCCAGTTCCTCGAGTTGTTTCAACAGCTGCAGGTTCTCTCGGTTGTTATTCAGTTGCTGTACCAGTGTAGAAAGGACATACCACTGGGTATATACCTCCAGGTAGAGGTTATCTCTTGTCTCCCTGAATTGTTCATACGACATTTTGGCCATGTGGGTGGCCTCGGTTTGTGCCGCCTTCTTGGTACCAAACCAGGGGAACATCTGCATAAGGGTAAAATCAGCTATCTGTCGACCACCTACAATGTCCATCGGTTTAAGAAAAAAGCCGATATCCAGTTTGGGATCTGGCCATGCACCTGCCTGTGGTACCTTTTCCAGTGATGCTTTGTAAGCCAGGAAATCGGCATTCAACCCGGGATTATTTCTACCCGCTATCTCAAGGTATCGGGCGAGTGAATCTGCCGTTTGGCCTTTGACTGGGAGTGTAATAATAAAACCCAGCAATATGATGAATAAGAGGTTGACGTTATATTGTTTCATAATCTGCAATTTTAGCTTGTTGTTTCTCTTTTTTTCGGATAACACCTTCTCTCCACCAACACTGCAGGATGGGCACGATGAACATGGTCATCATTTGAATGACCATTCCGCCAAAAGTAGGGATTGACATGGGTACCATGATCTCTGAACCCTTGCCGGTGGAAGTGAGCACCGGAAGAAGTGCGATCAAAGTAGTAGCTGTGGTCATTACTGCAGGTCGTACTCTTTTTTTACCGGCATAAACAACCGTTTCCCTCACTTCTTCCCTTGTCTGTGGATCTTTCTCCAGAAAGGCGTCATGAATATAGGTTCCCATCAGCACCCCATCGTCTGTAGCAATACCGAAGAGCGCTATAAATCCAACCCACACGGCAATGCTCAGATTAATAGGTTGCATATTGAACATGTCGCGCATATTCATTCCGCCAATATCAAAATTCATAAACCAGGGTTCACCATAGAGCCATAAGAGAATGAACCCACCGGCCAGCGCGACAAATATACCCGAAAAGTGAATGAGCGAGGCTGTGATTGTTTTAAACTGGAAATATAGAATGAGCAAGATAACAAGAAGACTAATCGGTATGATAATAGCCAGCCGCTTCGATGCACGGGCTTGTTGTTCATAATTTCCGGCGAAAGTGTAGGAAACTCCTTTTGGTAATTGCATTTCACCGGTTCTTATTTTTTCATCAAGCACCCTCTGGGCTTCCTGAACCACATCGACTTCCGCTTTACCTTCTACCTTATCGAAGATAACATATCCAATCAGGAAGGTATTCTCACTTTGAATCATCTGCGCTCCCCGTTTATAGGTTATGTCTGTTACATCGCCCAATGGAATCTGCGCCCCCGTGGCAGTAGGCACGATGAGACGTGCCAATTCATCCGGATTCTCTCTTAACTCACGCGGATAACGCAGTCGTACCGGAAAACGTTCGCGATCTTCCACTGTGGTGGTCAGGGACATTCCGCCAACAGCGGCACTGATCACCTCCTGCAGATCGGCCACGGTGAGACCGTATCGAGCCATCTCTTGCCGGTTTAAGCTGATCTCAATATAGGGAGCTCCCACCGCCCGATCGTAAAACACAGTAGATGGAAGTACTGAAGGAACATCTTTCAATGCTGTTTCAATTGCTTTACCACCCTGTTCTATTGATTCCAGGTCGGGACCGGATACTTTTACTCCCATTGGTGCACGCATACCGGTAGAAAGCATCACTGTTCTTGCAGCAATAGGCATTAACTTTGGTGCTGAAGTAAGCCCGGGTAGATGTGATACGTTGACGATCTCCTGCCATATATCGTCTTCATTCTTTATTTCCGGGCGCCACTGTCTGAAATATTTACCGCGTCTGTCGTGAACGAGGCTATCTTCAGATATCAATCGAAAACCATCTTCCGGATTATACGTAGTATTGTTGGTCAGAATAAATTCACCATGTCTGTTTACTTTGAAACGTTTTCTATTACCGTCTTGATCCAGTATATATTCCGGGCGGTAGATGATGGTATTTTCAAACATTTGAGTGGGTGCAGGATCGAGTGCCGAGTTGACACGTCCCCATTTGCCAACGGTCATTTCCACCTCCGGAATATTGCTGATCCTTTTATCCAGTATTTCAATGTATTGCTGATTCTGTTCTATTCCGGTATGAGGCATACTGGTGGGCATTAGTAGAAAAGAACCTTCGTTCAAAGTAGGCATAAACTCCTGACCGATTCCAGGAAACCGGGTGCTTGCACTTTGCCAGAAACCAGTCTGTTGGAATGACCTCCATCCAACAGTTTCGAACCCTTTTGCCACAAGACCGAATGTCTTGTCGAAACCTTGCCAGATAACAATACCAAACAGAATGGTTAAAATGGGAATGGTCATAAATTTCCACCTGTTTGCAAGACACCATCTGAGTATTTTCTCATAATAGATTACCATCAGCCACAATGCTCCCAGGATAGCGGCAACTATTACAATAACAAAGAAAAAATTCCGTGGTGTCCCGGCCTGTGTCCCCATGGGAAGCCAGTCAGTTGCAAGAAGATATGTTACGGCAAACAACACAATTCCTAAATTGATATAAGTAGGTGTTTTTTGGTTCTTCCACCTGTGCGCGAAAAGGTTGTTCAGACCCAATAACGTAAGCGCGAAAAATAGAAAGTATCCTGTCATAATAATTAGCGCGATGCTCGCAACAATCAGTATGATGTTTGATATTTTTCGAACCTGTTTTGATGTAATCCTTATCGAGAAGAAATAATACATCAATGTAGGTATCACCATGATACCGAGCATGTATGCACTAACGAGTGCGAATGTCTTGGTGAATGCCAAAGGAACAAAAAGTTTTCCTTCTTGTGCTTCCAGCATGAAAACCGGAATAAAACTTACGATAGTGGTAAGTTGTCCGGTAAGAACTGCTCCGGACACTTCTTTTACACTATTGTAAATTAAATTTGCAAATGGTTTACCCTTTCTAATGCCCTTATTCTCTTCCATGTCCATGTGTCTGAGCGTATTCTCGACAAATACCACTCCCACATCAACCATGATTCCGATTGCGATTGCAATACCCGATAGTGCTACTATGTTGGCTTGTATTCCCGCATATTTCATTATGATAAAAGTGGCCAGTACTCCCACAGGTAAAATGCTGGAAATAACAACCGAAGCCCTGAGGTTTAAGACCAAAACAATTACAACAATGATGGCGATAAGCGTTTCATGGGTAAGCGAAGTCTCCAGCGTACCGATCGTTTCGTGAATCAGCGCAGTTCTGTCGTAAAAAGGAACAACGGTCACTTTAGAAACAGATCCATCTGCAAGTGTCTTTTGGGGTAATCCTGCGTCCATCTCTTTGATTGTCTCCTTCACGTTGTCGATAACCTGAAGCGGATTGGAACCATGGCGTGCCACCACCACACCACCCACGGCCTCTACCCCTTCCTTGTCGAGACCGCCCCGACGTGTAGCAGGACCAAGGGTGACGAATGCCAAATCTTTAATCTTTACCGGAATACCATCTCTTACGGTAACCACTGCTTCTTCCAGGTCGGATACTTTTTTTATGTAACCAAGTCCGCGAACAAGGTATTCCGCTTTATTGATTTCAACAGTTTCGGCACCGATATCGAGATTGCTCTTCTGTATGGCGTTCATTACATCCATAATAGTGAGGTTGTATGCGCGCAGAGAATTGGGATTTACATCTACCTGGTACTCTTTCACGAAACCACCCACCGAAGCCACCTCAGCCACTCCTTCTGCCGACATTAACGAGTATCTGATATAGAAATCCTGCACTGTCCTCAATTCATCCGGATCCCAGCCACCTGAAGGTTTACCTGTTTCAGGGTTTCTCCCTTCCAGGGTGTACCAGAAGATTTGTCCCAAAGCAGTTGCATCCGGCCCCAGGCTCGGTTGTACGCCCTGAGGCAATGTGCCGGGAGGCAATGAGTTCAATTTTTCCAGAATCCGCGAGCGGCTCCAGTAAAATTCAATATTTTCTTCGAAGATGATGTAGATAAAAGACATCCCAAACATGGATGTGCTTCGGATGGTTTTAACCCCGGGGACACCCAGTAATGAAGTAGTCAGCGGGTAGGTAATCTGCTCTTGTATATCTTTGGGAGAACGTCCCATCCATTCTGTCGCAACAATCTGTTGATTGTCACTGAGATCGGGGATTGCATCTACAGGAACCGGATCCTTTGGCAGAATGCTACCCCAGTTAAAAGGTGCAACTGATATTCCCCATACTATAATAGTTATTAATAACAGGATTGTAATAAACCTGTTATTAAGGAAATACTTGATTATTTTGTTTAGCATAA
>DGZP01000046.1:4480-4712 GCA_002398565.1 Proteiniphilum sp. UBA4977 | reverse complement strand
CTTACATCTTGCAGAAAAAGCCCTTTGGGCGGAAAGTCATTTTGAAGTAAAAGGGTATTGGGTTCGGCAATTGTCCCCCCAAGCAGGTTATACAGGGTAAGCCATACATTTTCAAACGTGAGGGACAATTTATCTGAATTAAACTCCTGTATTTGTTTCTGATAATCGTCTGTTGCAACCTGAATGGTTTCAAAGTCGCAGCAATCATCCAGGGCTTTATTCAAACTGCAAT
>DGZP01000046.1:3972-4135 GCA_002398565.1 Proteiniphilum sp. UBA4977 | reverse complement strand
GCAACCAGCGCCATGATATTCAGTAAAAATAGAGCCAACCCTTTTTTCATTTTAGTTCCTTCAATTATTATGGTATGAACAACAACTGCTCAAGAAAGTTGACAAAAATACGTTTTATTTTGGAATACTGCAAATCCGGGAAGATCGAACAGTTTCCGATTTT
>DGZP01000046.1:2167-3727 GCA_002398565.1 Proteiniphilum sp. UBA4977 | reverse complement strand
ATATTTAAAATGATTAATTTTGCAACACTTATTTGTAAAAAAATGAAAACCCGGTCGCTGAAAAAATTCATGTATCTGTCCATTGCTGCAGCAGTGGTAACTATCGGTTTGAAGTTTACGGCTTATTTAAAAACCGGGTCAATGGGTTTTTTCTCCGATGCGTTGGAGTCTTTTGTGAACCTTTTTGCCGCGGTTATAGCCCTTATTCTCCTGCATATTTCCGAAAAACCTGCCGATGAGGGTCACGAATACGGGCACGGAAAAGCCGAATATTTCTCAAGCGCCATTGAGGGTGCGCTTATCCTGATTGCGGCCTTCAGCATTATTTACACGTCAATCCCGCGGATTATCCATCCGCAACCGCTGGAAAACCTGGGTATAGGAACGTTGTTCTCTGTTGGGGCATCCTTGGTGAACCTGTTTGCAGGAACTCTATTGATTCAAAACGGAAAGAAACACCGGTCAATGGTGCTCGAGGCTGACGGAAAGCACCTGATGACAGATGTGTGGACTTCAGCAGGGGTTATTGCGGGGGTTTTGGTGGTGAAATTTACAGGGCTTCTGGTACTCGACCCCATCATCGCTATTCTTGTTGCGTTGAACATTGTTTACACAGGGTATAAACTCATCAGCAGGTCGGCAAGCGGACTGATGGATGCTTCCATCCCGCAGGAAGAAATCAAACAGATTACGGGTTATTTCGATTCACTGAAAGGAAAGAACATCGATTATCATTCGTTGTTGACACGTCAGGCCGGACACCGGAAATTCATATCGTTTCATTTGCTGGTTCCGGGAGACTGGACAGTAAAAGAAGGCCACGACTACGCCGAAATAATTGAACAGCGCATCGAAAATATGTTCGACGATACGGTTACCGTCACCACCCACATTGAGCCCATTGAAGATCCATTGTCGCTGAACGACATCAAAATCGACCGGATGAATTATTCCGACGATGACGATTTTGATACCTGATCAACTGACTTTTGAAAACCGGGTCAGGGAAAAATCCCCGGGCATCAATATGCTCTTTAATTTATCCTCCGGCTCCACCGCCACGAAAAAGTATGCTGCCAGGTTATCGTCTTTCAGCTTCAGGAAATTATCCTCTTTTTCCCACGTTCCATTGGAAAGTTCCAACGAATAAAACCGTATGGAATAGGTTCCGTCATCATGCGCACGAAACGTAAACTCCGGATTGAAATCGGATTGATAAAAACCATTTCTGAATTTATTTTTGTAAGTATTCTTATCTATCCTTATCTTTTCCCTGTAACTGAGCAGCTCACTGCGCGACAGGAAATCACTTGAAATTGATACGGGGGACGAGGGCTTATCCGAGCTTTTTACAAAATAATTTAATTGCATCCATCTGAATCCGTCCTTCACCATAAAAATCTTGTTTCCCGTAACAGGTTCCAGGGTAATGACATATTGATTTGTCCCGTCGGTCAGCGTGTAGTTGCCGTTATCTTCCACCGTATACTCCCCGAAGGACAAAGGTTGCGATATCACCAGGTCGGGAGCATTTTTGTGGCTTAATTTTATCAGGTACTT
>DGZP01000046.1:0-1905 GCA_002398565.1 Proteiniphilum sp. UBA4977 | reverse complement strand
CAAAAAAGCAGGAAAAATAATCAGGAAAGAGAACAGTATTTTTTTCATTGTTTTGGTCCTTTGTTTTCTGATCAGACTACATTTTTAGCCATTGGATTAATTGGATACAAAAAAGCCGCCCTTGTATCGGAGGACGGCTTTTGAAGAATAATGAACTGTATTTATACCGCAATTGCGCTTCCGATAAGGAATGCAGCGGCAAGGGCCACAATAGCGTAAAGCTCGGGAAATACGGCAAGAATCAGGGTGTTACCGAAAGCATCGTGTCCCTGCCCAATCGAGACGACACCGTTAGCGCAAACCTGCCCCTGACGGATTGCCGACAACAAGCCGATAAAGCCCAGTGCAAGTCCGGCTGCAAGCGTGGCCATTGACTGGAAAAATGTGATCTCGGGTGTAAGCACGTTAAAGATGTTTTGAAACATAAAGTATCCGGCAAATCCATACAATCCTTGCGTCCCTGGCAAGGCTGTTAGAACCAGGAAGTTACCGAATTTTCCGTCCACTTTTTTAGCAGCGCCAATGGCTGCATTTCCCACAATCGTAACCCCGTAAGCACTTCCGATACCTGTGAGAGCCAACATAATCGCTATGCCGATATAGGCAATAAATAAATTAGTTTCCATAAATTGTTTTTAAATTATTGTGTTTATTAATTTCTGATTGCTATTTTCTAAACGGACTGTATTTTTTTCCTCCTCCTTCGAATTCCGAGTTCTTGTAAAATTCAACAAATGTAAGGCGCACAGGATGCACGATAGCTCCCAATGTATTCATAAAGATATTGATGGCGTGTCCGATAAGAAATATCAACACATAAACAATGGGTTTTGCTATAGCGTTATCGGGGCTCATGCCTGCTGCCAGGCTGTTGAATACACTTGCCAGGATTCCTCCCGACAACCCCAGGGCAAACAGGCGGACGTAAGACAACACATCACCCAATAGTCCGGTAGCCATGTTGTAGGTGTCCCACAAACCTATCCCCAGATTCAGGAACGGATTCTTGTCCGGTGAGTTGTAAAAGTAAATGAGCAACGCTGCCGGAATGAGCACGATAAGGTGAACGGTTCCGAACATCGGTAACGCGTTAGGCAATAACGCCGCGACAATAAAACTCACCAGAAGTACAATCCATCCCACGGTGGATAGCGAATACTTGAATCCTTGCTGTTTTATGCGGTTGAAAACCTTCATGCACATACCGAATAAAACCTGAACGACACCGAGCACGAGCGACAACATAAACATGCGGTTATTGTCGAAAAAGGCTTTCTCTTTCAATGCCTGAACAATAGGCCAGTCGAGATCGTATAAGGCAAATCCGAAGAATCCGCCTGTCAGCAAGCCTGTTACCATGGTGGACGCACCCAACACCTGTACCAACGACAGGATCGCCTTCATGGAAGTGCTGAGTTTGCTTTTCTGAAGTATTTTAGCCAATGTGGCTGCCGTGAAAAGAAAAAGTCCGTAACCGACATCGCCGAGCGACAAGCCGAAGAACACCATGTAAAACGGTGCAAAATAGGGAGTCAGGTCAATTTCATTGTATTTCGGAAGCATATAAAGTTCGGCTATCGGTTCAAAAAGCCGGGCGAACTTGTTGTTTTTGAACTTGATGGGCACCTCATCGTCGGGAGTGGGATCGGCAACGTCAAAGTATACCGCTTTCGATTCCAGGTAATCCGATATTTCCCGTTGGTTGTCTGCCGGTGCCCAGCCCTGTAACAACATTAATTTGTCGTCGGCCAGTGAAGTGCCGCTTTGGCGGACCCGGGTATAGTTCATCCTTTGTTCGATATCCTTTATCGCTGCTTTCAGCGAAGGCAGTTCTGCTGCGAGCGCTTTCAGCTTTTGATCTTGAACCTGAATTTTTTCGCGCAGTGATGCAATGAGCCCGTCCAG
>DGZP01000052.1:90864-134063 GCA_002398565.1 Proteiniphilum sp. UBA4977 | reverse complement strand
GAAGCAGAAAATGAAGCAATAAAAATAACCTCGAGGCAAGTGAAGATTCTTCAACTAATTAGAGAAGATAATAGTTTATCAAGAGAAGCCATATCTAAACAATTAGAGGTGAGCGATTCGTCTGTATATCGTGATATTGAGAAATTAAAAAAGATTGGGAAACTTGAACGTATTGGAGGAAACAAAGGGGGGTACTGGAGAATAAAGTAATTCTACAGTGATGGATTATCGTAAAATCAACAGCCATATCTTAATAATCCCTTGTACAAACAAGAACACGAATATCGGAAGAATCAGGATATACGAGCCAAAGAAACAATGAAAATGATGTATGTCGGATTTTCTCGTCCAACACATTTGCTTTGTTTTGCATGTCTTAAGGAAAATGTGAAAGACGATATAGAATTATTTAGAAATGCAGGTTGGGAGATTGTAGATTTGCAAACAAATAATGAGGGATAGAATATCATAAAAAAATAAACTTTTCTTAGACTTCCCTAAAAATGCGGACAATTGCGGACACGGAAAGCAAAATAAAAACGATAAATTATTTACTGTTAATGATTTAGCGTTTTGAAATAGTGCCCAGAGCCGATACATAACCGTGAAAAAATTGGAAACTAAAAGAAATAATAACCTAAAATTCAAATAATTATAATTTATAAAATTCTCCATTATTGCCTATATTTTGTCATTTAGTACACTATTAGTACACCTCGAATAAAATTATTTTGTATCTTTACCAAAAAGAGAAACAAGTAGAAAATCAGATATTTATAAGTTTAACTCGGTTGTGTACACAATCCGGTATAGAACCATAAGCATTGAATATTATGGCAAAGTTAGAGGCAAAAACCAAAGAAAAACCCGAAATTACAGCAAAATATCCTCTCCGATGGTAGGATCAGTTTGTATCTCGATTACTACTTGGGACGTGAGCAAAACCCTGTTTTAGATAGGGAGGGTAATCAGGTATATTACACATCGGGAGCAATGGCGGGAAAACCAAAATTTTCAGTTAGGCATAACCGGAGAAAAGAAAACCTGAATCTCTATCTATTGGAAAAACCTCGAACACCCATTGAACGCCAGACAAATAAAGAAACATTGGAGCTGGCTTTGAAGATCAGGTCGGAGCGTGAGCAAGAGTTAAAGCAAAATATTCATGGTTATCGTCTGAAGAAAGATAAGAATGTCAACTTTTTGGATTATTTCCAATCCTATATTGATAGTTATACGAAGAAAGATATCCGGATGATGGAAGGTGCATTCAAACGGTTCAAAGATTTTTTGGATGATAGCTATCCCCAATATTCACGTCGCATAAGACCCGAAGAACTCACAAAAGATATGATGATCGATTTTGTGGAGTATCTGCAAAGTAGGAGTATGGAAGAGGGGGCGAAAGGTTACTATCAACGCTTTAAAAAAGTGATACATTATGCCATAGATCATGATGTTATGGTGAAAAATCCCTGTAAGGGAGTTGTCTGTAAAATCGATGAACAGGCTCTACAATGGTATCCGCCATTGTGAAGTGATCGAATTAAAATATCGGAATGTCGATTATTCTAATCGGTTATTAAAATTTGAGCAATTGAAGACAAAGGGTAAAAACGCATCAAGTGGGGTTGTTATTCCTCTGAATGACGGTCTATTGAGCTTGATTGAGGATTCAGACAATAAGGATGAATACACATTCACTCTCCCCAGCCATACCATGTGCAACAAAGCATTGAAACGTTGGGTGGCACGTGCCGGAATTAAAAAGCATATTACCTGGCATTGCGGACGGCACTCATTCGCTGTGAATATCTTAAATAATGGGGCAAATATTGAAACCGTTGCCAGTCTATTGGGGCATAGCGGGTTAAAGCATATGGAAAAATATACTCGTGCCGTGGATGAATTGAAACAGAAAGCGATTGACAGTTTGCCGGAATTGAAATTATAAACCGGGAATTTTTTATCTTTGTAAACGACTGATTTCCTAATTTGCTTAAAACGAAAAGGATATGCAACAACAATTCAGCACAAATTTTAACCAAGCAATACAAGCCATTAAGAGTGCCATTTTGCAAAGCCGTTATAAGGCTGCAGCATTAGCCAACAGAGAGTTATTGTCGCTGTATTACGGTATCGGGGAATTTGTATCGAGAAAATCGCGCGAAGGGACTTGGGGAACGGGAGCTATCGATCAAATCTCGAATCAACTACAACAAGAATTACCCGGCTTGCGCGGTTTTTCAGCTGCGAACATCAAGAATATGCGGCTTTTTTACGAAGCGTGGTGCGACATCCTAAATCGTCAGTTAGCAACTGACGATTTATTACGGTCTAATTTCGAGCACATTACAACTCGTTCGTCAGTATCGGACGATTTGCAGATTAAAACAGATTGGCTAGCAAACGCATCTTTGCTTCCAACGCCGAATTTTACGTTAATTGGCTTCACGCATCATAATGAAATTGTCAAGAAAACTGAATCGTTGGCTGAGCGACTGTTCTACATTGACCGATGCGCAACTGATTTTTGGAGTGTGGAAAAATTAAAATACTGCTTGAAAGAGAATCTTTTCTCCCAACAAGGCAAACTCGCTAACAACTTCTCCATAACCATTTCTGATGCCGACTTAAGGCGAAAAGCGCTCCTTTCGTTCAAAGATGAATACTTGTTGGATTACATTAATATTGAATCGCCGGATGAAGAATTTGATGAGCGGGTTCTCGAAAGTGAAATCATGTTGAATATCAAAAACTTTATCATGTCTTTGGGGAAAGATTTTGCCTTTATCGGCAATCAGTATCGTTTTATTGTTGAAGAACAGGAATATTTTGTCGATTTACTTTTCTTCAATCGCCAACTGCAATGTATGGTAGCGTTTGAGTTGAAACGGGGCGCATTTAAACCCGAATATCTTGGAAAAATGAATTTCTATCTTTCCGCTCTCGATGATTTGGTTCGCCTGCCGCACGAAAACCGATCCATCGGCATTATTCTTTGCAAATCGAAGAAAGAAAAAATAGTGGAATACGCTTTTAGGGATACGTCTAAACCGATGGGCGTTTCCACATACAAATTGGCAACAGAATTGCCGGAGAAATATAGGGATATTTTGCCCGATGAAGAGGAATTGAGAAGGTTGATGTGATTTTAATGGGGTAGGCATAAGATTGCAACATCTCCGAAAATAATTCTTCTATCTTGAGAGATGTTGCATTTAATTATTGAGTAAACATGGATTTTTTACTACTTCTCTATGACTTGAGCTGTGAATACTGATTCCGCTTTAGGATATTCAACTTGTACTTTTGAGGTAACATCCTCGAATAACGCTATAGGAACGAGTGCTTCAGATTTGGTAGATGGATAATATCTACTTAAGACTAGAAGTCTTTTTTCATTATTAATATCAATCTCAAATCCTATTGTGAAACTATTGGTCGTTTCGTCGATTGTTATTCTTTTCTTTTTAAAAGTTGTCTCAATGCCGTTAGAGCCAAATTTCTCCGGATAAACAATCGCTTTCCCTCCTCTATCTTCGTCTTCGTAATCAGTATAAATAAACTTATAGCCGCCTCCGACTTTTACTGGAATTTCAACAAGTTGTTTCTCTTGGATCGCTTTTTTCTCATTTCCGGTCAGATCACCCCCATCTGTAAAAACATCATGTGCCTCTATGACAATATTAATTGTTTCATATATTATACTCACATTTAGTGTCAATATATTTTGTGAATTATCGGTTATTGTCACCTTGGCTTCACCTATACTTTTTGCTTCCAATCGAAAATCGACAGAAGAAATCATTTCCGCGGTAACTACTTCAGGATTTTCTGATATTATCTTGTAGTTGCCGTCACCACCCTGTAGAGAAAAACTGTATCCTGAGGCAGGAGGATAGAAAATAGAGATTGATGTCCCTTCTCTGTCTCTTAACTCTATAGGCTTCAAATTGTCATCATCATTACAACCCACAAAGTTGATTGTGCCAAGGAATAAAACCAATATTCCGAATAAAAATTTTGTTTTCATTTCGTCACTTTTTTCAAACAATTACTTTTACAAATTAACTTACATATCCTGATAAAGCTAAATGTTTTGATACGGATTCATTCTCAATGAAGATAATAGACAACACCAAAGCGGAAGCCCTCCTCGGATGTACGCTCATGATAATTTTCCATAGAAAACGGGATCAGGTTATGTATGTTGAAATAGGGATTGACAAACAATCCCACGGGTATGTTTTTCAGGTCATATTTTGCACCGATACCGATAACCGCAATGGTTGCCGAACCGATGGGGGGAGTGAACTTAATTTCGGAATTTGCCGTGGACAGGTCGGATTGTTTGAGCGGTTTGCTTTTTCCCGAAGAGAGGAAAAGGCGGTTTTTATCGATCACCGATTGCCAGTTGCGTGTGATCGGGCTGCGGTCGTCCAATGCCGAGAAGAAATAGGCCAACAGGCGGTTATTGCGTGCCTTTAATGGTTGTGAAAGGTTACAGGCAAATATATTTTCAAGTGTCTGGCTTGTGATATTCTCGGGAAACATACGTACATCGTTAAGGCATTCGGACAATAATTTGATTTGTGCGGTATTGAGCTGCGCTTCAAAAGTGGATTTTCCTTCGGTTAAAATGTTGGTCGTTTTCTCTTCGGGTAACTTGGATTGAAGGAATGCGATATATCCGGTAAGGTAAATGGATGAGATGATACCGGAGAAATAGGGTAACTGCCCGTCATATATTTCGGGATCGTCTTTCAGCCTGTCATGGCTTAAACTGGTACTTTCGGAATTGTGGTACTTTTTCCTTTCATCGGGAGAGATGGATTCGATAAAGGTGCTATCCCAAAGGATATTCTTCAAGTCGGGATAATTTGTAATGACGTGAAGTGTGGGGTACTTCTCATGTAACTCTACCAACTCGCATGACGCCTTGTAAATTTCTTCACGGATATGCGTGTGTAGGGTTTTATCATCCCAATATTCGGATTTCAACTCAAAAAGGTCGATTGATTTTTTCAACCGTGATGAGGTAAATTCATTGATGAATTTTTGAAGACGTTGAAATATTGGTTGCATATCATTGATTTTTGGCTTATACCGACAAAAATAGGAATTATATACAATATGAGAAAGCAAAGGAATACATTTCCGTAATTTTCAGAAAATCGGTTAAATAGTACGCTTTTAGTACACTTTTTAAAAAGATAAAACCCTGATTATCAATTGATAGTCAGGGTTTTTGAGTACCCAGAGCCGGGATCGAACCGGCATGGAAGTGAATCCACTGGTGTTTGAGACCAGCGCGTCTACCAATTCCGCCATCTGGGCATTCTGTAGAAAAGTGAGTGCAAAAGTACATATATTTTCGGGATTACGAAAAAGTTATCTTTATTTTTATGCAATTTAACCACCCTTTTCCCTCCGGATGCTCTTTTGTTTGTATCTTTAAGGGTGCAAAAAGCAAGATTTAAAACAAATTGTAAAAATAAGATGTTATTTATGACATAAACCCGCGGAAAATAGTCATTTAGCACCCTATGGAAATTTTATTTTATTAATATAATCTTAGGAATGAGAAACAATAATAATTTTTGTGTGATCATGTGTGGCGGTGTGGGAAGCCGCTTCTGGCCTTTTAGCAAGGAGGATAAACCCAAGCAGTTCCTTGATTTCTTCGGCACAGGACGATCGCTGCTGCAAAGTACTTTCGACCGCTTTAAAAAAATAGTTCCCGTAGAAAATATTTACCTCGTAACCAATGACGCGTACGCTGAAACAATCAGAATGCAGTTGCCTGAAATTAAAGAAAATCAGCTTCTGCTGGAACCTATAAGACGCAATACTGCCCCTGCTATAGCCTATGCTTCGTTCAGAATCAGAGCTGTAAACCCGGATGCCAACATCATTGTGGCACCCTCCGACCACCTCATCATGAATGAAGAGCAGTTTGAGATCGATATGAAGAAAGGGTTGGAGTTTGTAGGTCAAAACCCGGTTCTGCTTACGCTGGGAATCAAACCTAATCGCCCCGAAACGGGTTATGGCTACATCCAGGTGGATGAGAAAGATATGGATGGAATTCAAAAGGTGAAAGCCTTTACCGAAAAGCCTAATCTCGACCTGGCAAGAAAATTTGTGGAAAGCGGTGAGTTTATGTGGAACTCCGGTATTTTTCTCTGGAATGTGAACAGCATCATTGATGCTTTCAAAAAACATCTGCCAGACATTGTGCAGAAATTTAATGAGGGTAAAGAACTTTTTAATACACCTTCCGAGAAGCAGTTTATTGACACAAGCTTTCCCTTTTGTCCGAATATCTCCATAGACTACGGAATATTGGAAAAGGCGAACAACGTATATGTAAATATTTCCAATTTCGGTTGGAGTGATCTGGGTACCTGGGGTGCACTGCATGATGTGTCGCAACGAGATAGCGACAACAATGCACAGCTGAATTGCAAAACATTGTATATTGAAAGTACCGACAACATTGTGGCGATGAGCGAAGATAAGCTTGTGGTAATACAGGGGCTTGAGGATTATATCGTGGCCGAATCGGACAATGTGTTGCTGATATGTAAAAAAAGCGAAGAACAACGCATAAAACACTTTGTGACGGATGTGAAATTCCGGTACGGAGATGAGTATGTCTGATCATCCAAAGCCGTGTTCGTGTATTGTTTTTACTGCTCTTCCAGAAGGATCGGCATTCTTCCGGAAGGTCTCGTCCCAGGCGAGCGCCACTGGTGTGCTACAGGCAACTGAAGGAACGGAGGGTACGCACGAAGCGGCACTATCTGAAGGAAATAGATCGGAATAGATGGTGCGGTAGACATATTCTTCTTTGGTCAGCGGTGGGTTTACGGGAAAGCGATGGTGCACGTTTGTCATCTGTTCGTCGCTCACCTGCCGGTTCGCAATTTCTTTCAGGCTGTCTATCCAACTATATCCCACGCCGTCGGAAAATTGTTCTTTCTGTCGCCAGACCACCTCTTTGGGCAGGTAATCCTCAAATGCCTGCCGAAGGATGTGTTTTTCTATTTTGCCGTTTCCTGCCATCTTGTCTTTTGGATTGAGCCTCATGGCTACGTCCAGGAACTCCTTGTCGAGAAAGGGAACACGTCCCTCCACCCCCCACGAGGCGAGAGACTTGTTTGCACGCAGGCAGTCGTACTGATACAATTTGCTCAGCTTCCTGACAGTCTCCTTATGAAACTCTTCCGTATTGGGCGCCTTATGGAAGTAGAGATATCCTCCAAAAATTTCGTCGGCACCTTCGCCGGAGAGTACCATTTTCACGCCCATCGATTTGATATAGCGGGCAATCAGGTACATGGGTGTACTGGCACGTACCGTTGTCACGTCGTAGGTCTCAATGTGATAGATCACATCACGAATGGCGTCAAGGCCTTCCTGCACGGTAAATTCTATCTCGTGATGGACGGAGCCGATGTGAGCGGCCACTTTTCGGGCTGAAGCCAGATCAGGTGATCCTTTCAGTCCGATCGCAAATGAGTGTAGCCGGGGCCACCATGCATCCTCTTTGTTATCTGTCTCTACACGCCTGGCAGCAAACTTTTTCGCCACGGCAGAGATAATGGATGAATCCAATCCTCCTGAAAGTAATACCCCGTACGGCACATCACTCATGAGCTGTCGTTGCACGGCATCCTCCATTGCCTTACGTAATGTGTCCACGTTGGAAGTATTGTCTTTCACATGCTCATATTCCATCCAGTCACGTGTATACCATCTTGCAGGTTTACCATCAGGACTGTAATAATAATGTCCCGGGAGAAACTCCTCAATCCTGTTGCAATATCCTTCCAGCGCTTTCAGTTCGGAAGCTACGTAATAAGCTCCGTCCTGGTCCCATCCCTGAT
Organism: Proteiniphilum sp. UBA4977; assembly: GCA_002398565.1. Taxonomy (GTDB): domain Bacteria; phylum Bacteroidota; class Bacteroidia; order Bacteroidales; family Dysgonomonadaceae; genus Proteiniphilum. The sequence goes on along the minus strand of DGZP01000052.1, from coordinate 126,168 downwards.
ACAGCGGAATAATTCCAATATGGTCCCTCCCGATCAGATAGACGTCTTTTTCCATATCATAGAGGGCAAAGGCGTAGATACCATTCAGATCTTCCATAAAGTAAGGCCCTTTGTCACGGTAAAGTGCCAGGATTACTTCGCAATCAGATTGGGTGAGGAATTCATAGGTTTGTTCATATCTCTTTCGGATCTCGCGATGATTGTATATTTCCCCGTTTACAGCCAGGATTAGCTTGCGGTCTTTGCTTACCAATGGCTGTTTCCCTGATGCCGGATCGACAATGGAAAGTCGCTCGTGCGTGAGAATGGCTTTGTCGCATGAGAAAATTCCCGAGCAATCCGGTCCGCGATGGCGCAGTCTTGTTGACATCTTTAACAGCTGAGGGCGTAATTGATCCTCAGGTTTCTTTAGATTAAAAGTACAGACGATTCCACACATATTTTTTTGTTTTTAAGAATCAGAAATTGTGACAAGGGCATAATCTCCGGATCATGTGACAGCGGACTACCGGGTGCTGATCACCCGGTGAATATCTTCCGCCACTTTGCGGCCCGAGGCAATTGCCTTTACCACCAGACTTGCTCCCATAATGGTATCACCGGCTGCAAATACACCAGGTATGTTGCTTCCGTGTTGTTTGTCCACCGCTACATTTCCCCGGGCATCATAGTCCACGCCCAGTTCATCGAGCAACCCTTCATGTACGGGATGTACAAAACCGAGAGCCAGCAGTATCAAATCGGCCTTTAGTGTTTCCTTTTGTCCCCGGGAAATCATCCTGAACCGGCCGTTTTCATCCTTTTCCCATGCCACCTCCTCTGCCGTGGCCTCTTTTACGCTGCCATCCTCCCCAACGAAAGAGAGTGTGTTCAACAGCCATCTGCGGATACATCCCTCCTCATGTGAGGAGGAGGTTTTTAAAATTTGCGGATATGGGTGGGGCCACGGTGTAGCGGGATTTTTTCCGAGGGGGGGCTGTGGCAAGATCTCTATCTGTGTTACGCTCTTTGCTCCCTGCCTGATGGAAGTACCTACACAGTCAGATCCCGTGTCCCCTCCTCCGATGACCAGCACGTGTTTGTCTTTGGCAGATATCTTTTCAGCTGTAAAAGCTTCTTCTCCCTGAAGCAACCGTATCTGCTGCGATAGAAATTCCATGGCAAAATGGATACCTTTCAGTTCGCGCCCCACAGGGTTGATATCTCTTGGTTTACCTGCTCCTGTAGCCAGACATACCGCATCATATTCCTGCATGATTTGTTTGCCCGGTATGTCCCGGCCTATTTCGGTGTTGGTCACAAACTCGATGCCTTCTTCCATAAGGATTTCCAGGCGCCTGTCGATGACATGCTTACTCAACTTGAAGTTGGGGATTCCATAGCGGAGTAGTCCGCCCGGTTTGTTGTCTTTTTCAAACACCGTGACATAATGCCCTTTCCGGTTCAGCTGCTGTGCAGCCGCAAGTCCGGCTGGTCCCGAACCAATGACGGCCACCTTCTTGCCCGAGCGGTATTTTGGGGGGCGGGCCTTGATCATCCCTTCCATAAAAGCTACTTCCGTTACGGAAGCTTCGTTCTCCCGGATCGTCACCGGCACGTCGTGCAGTGCCAGGACACACGATTTTTCGCAGGGTGCGGGACAAACTCTTCCGGTAAACTCCGGAAAGTTGTTGGTCTCATGCAATACCTCCACGCCTCTTCTCCAATTGCCCTTATAAATGTAGTCCTGCCATTCGGGCATCTTGTTGCCCAACGGACAGGCCCAGTGACAAAAAGGAATGCCGCAATCCATGCAACGTGAAGCTTGTTGCATGCGGTCTTCCCGGTTTAACGTCTGTTCTACCTCTGCGTGGTCATATATTCTTTCGCTTATGAGACGGTAGCCGGCTTCCTTTCTCGTTACCGTCATAAATGCCTTTGGATTTCCCATTTCTTTTGTTGTTTAATTTTAATAATCTCTTTCCACTACGGCTATCTTACGGTTCAGTTCATCCATCTTCTTTTCCTGAAATACTTTCTTGTATTCAATGGGCACCACCTTGATAAACATCCCTGCATAGTGTTCCCAGTGCTCAAGGATTTGTTTGGCCAGTGTGCTGTTGGTGTATTGCTGATGTTTGAAGATGAGGTCTCTCAGCTCCCTGCTGTCGGATAGATCTTCCACCAGCGACAGTTCTACCATTTCCATGTTGCAATAGTAGTCGAAATCATTTTCAGCATTGAGTACATAAGCCACACCGCCACTCATGCCTGCGGCAAAGTTTCGTCCGGTACTACCGAGGACCACTACACGGCCCCCAGTCATATATTCGCAGCAGTGGTCACCTGCACCCTCTACCACCGCAGTAGCTCCGGAGTTACGCACACAAAACCGCTCACCGGCAATGCCATTGATGTAAACTTCTCCTGCCGTGGCTCCGTAGAGCGATGTATTGCCGCAGATGATGTTTTCTTCGGGGCGGAATGTGCTATCCTTTGGCGGCGTCACGATGATCCGTCCCCCTGATAACCCTTTTCCAAGATAATCATTGGTGTCGCCGTGCAGATAAAAAGTGATCCCATGTACCAGGAAGGCACCGAAACTTTGTCCGGCTGACCCTTCAAAGTAGGCCGATATGGTATGATCAGGCAGACCCGCCTGTCCATAACGAAGGGCTACTTGTCCCGAAAGCATTGCTCCCGTGCTCCTGTCGGTATTTTTAATTTTCGATTTAATGCCGACAGGTTGCAGGAAATCGATGGCTGGCAATGCTTCGGAAATTAGTCTTCTGTCTAATATATCGTCTATCCTGTGATATTGTCCGCTCTTTCTCCGGAATATGAATCCGGACGGGTTTTTGGGATAAGAGGTTATCCTTGAGAGGTCTATCTTCTCTGTCTTTGGTAGTTCAGGATAGTATTTCCTTTCCAGCAAATCGGCTCTCCCTACAATTTCATCCAGTGACCTGAATCCCATCGCTGCCAGTTGTTCCCGTGTATCTTGTGCAAGGAAGCGGAAAAAATTCACCAAATATTCATAACGTCCCACAAAACGCTTGCGAAGTTCCGTATCTTGTGTAGCTACTCCTACAGGACAAGTGTTCAGGTGGCATTTGCGCATCATTACACATCCCAGTACAATGAGGGCGCTGGTTGCAAATCCGAACTCTTCTGCACCGAGCATGGCAGCGATCACGATGTCGCGACCCGTTTTTAACTGGCCATCGGTTTGTAATGTCACCTTACTCCGCAGATTGTTCAAAACCAACGTTTGTTGTGTTTCCGCCAACCCTATTTCGAGTGGCATGCCGGCATGCTTGATTGAACTGGCCGGGCTGGCTCCGGTACCTCCTTCCGAACCGCTGATCACGATCAGGTCGGCCTTTGCCTTGGCCACACCTGCAGCAATGGTTCCCACGCCACTTTCCGATACAAGTTTTACACTGATGACGGCCCTTGGATTTACATTCTTGAGATCAAAGATAAGTTGTGCCAGGTCTTCAATGGAGTAGATGTCGTGATGCGGAGGGGGGGAGATCAGGGATATTCCCGGAATGGAATGCCTGGTTTTTGCAATGATGTGATCCACTTTATGACCGGGCAGCTGACCTCCCTCTCCCGGTTTTGCTCCCTGGGCAATTTTTATCTGGAGCTCATCGGCGTTTACGAGGTATTCTGTAGTGACGCCAAACCGGCCGGAGGCCACCTGTTTGATGGCGCTTCTGCGCGACAGCCCGTCTTCACCGGGCTTAAAACGGAGAGAATCTTCTCCACCCTCGCCCGTGTTGCTGCGGCCGCCGATGATGTTCATGGCGATGGCCAGTGCCTCATGTGCTTCCTTACTGATGGAACCGTAGGACATGGCACCGGTACAAAAGCGTTTCATTATCTGTTCTACCGGCTCTACTTCTGCAATATCGACAGGGTTACGGCGGTAGTCGAGCAAGTCCCGGATAAATGCAGGATTTTCCTTCCCATTGACCAGCGATGTGTATTCCCTGAACAAGCGATAATCTCCTGTCTTTGTGGATATTTGTAGTCTGGCAATACTTTCCGGATTCCATGCATGATATTCCCCTTCCATACGATAGGCATAATATCCCTGGTTCCGCAGCCTGAAAGGTTCGTTGTCTTCCTTTTCAAAAGCCTCATTAAATGGTTGTAACACTTCCCGGGCGATATCATCCATGTCTATCCCTTCTATCTTGGAGGAGATACCCTTAAAATAGTTGTTCAACACATCTGAGGAGATGCCAAGGGCTTCGAAGATGTGTGCACCGCGATAGCTTCGGAGGGTGGAGTTGCCCATTTTTGAGAGAACTTTTAGCAATCCTTTGTTCACCGCCTTGATGTAATTTTTCTTTGCAGTATCAAAATCGAGTTGTATCTCACCTGATTTTACCTGTTGCGAAAGGATGGCAAAGACAAGATATGGATTGACTGCATTGGCCCCGAAACCGAACAAAAGTGCGAAATGCATGACTTCACGTGGCTCGGCGCTTTCCACCACGATGTCTATTTGCATTCTTTTTCTTTTCTCCACCAGATGAAGGTGTACGGCTGATGTAGCCAGTAGTGAAGGGATGGGCGCATTTTTGTCATTTACGCCCCTGTCGCTGAGTATAATATAGTTCTTGCCGTCATCCACTGCCTTTTCGACAGACCGGCAGAGGTTACCCACCGCTTCCTTCAAACCTTCAGCACCTTTCGCAGGATCGAAGAGCATTGGAATCACTGTGGTGGAGAATCCTTTGTAACGCAGGTTCGACAGGATGTCGAACTGGGTATTGGTCAGGATGGGACTTTTTATTTTTACAATGCCCGAGAGCGCGGGTATCTCCTTAAGCAGGTTTTGATGGATAGCTCCCAGGTATCCGGTGAGGGACATCACCAATTCCTCGCGGATAGGATCAATGGGAGGGTTGGTCACTTGTGCAAATTGTTGCCGGAAATAGTTGAACAACCGCTGCGGTTTTTCGGACAAAGCTGCCAGAGTGACGTCGTTTCCCATGGAAGAGACCGGTTCCTTTCCTTCCATTGCCATGGGCTTTATCAGTACTTCCAGGTCTTCTGTGGTGTATCCGAATACTTTCAACTGTGTCTCATAATCAGCCATGTCGTTATTCACACTTCTGCCCGAAGAGATGTCATCGAGATTCACGCAGTTTTTAGCGAGCCATTCCCGATACGGAAAAGCATTTGCCAGTCCTTCTTTTAGTTCATTGTCGGAGTATATTTTTCCGGTGAAGGTATCCACAATGAGCATTTTTCCCGGCTTCAACCTTCCCCGCGCTTTGATGTTAAATGCGTCCAGTTCAATTGTCCCGGTTTCGGAGGCAATAATCATGATGTTGTCGTGGGTGATCGTATACCGTGCGGGACGAAGCCCGTTTCGGTCGAGCATGCCTCCCGCAAAGCGCCCGTCGCTAAAGAGCAATGTCGCTGGTCCGTCCCATGGTTCCATCAGCATGCTGTGGTACTCGTAAAATGCTTTCAGCCCATCGGAGATAGGATTCTTGTCGTTGAAACTCTCGGGAACCATCATCGCCATGGCATGAGGCAGTGTCTTGCCAGACATCACCAGAAACTCCAGCACATTGTCCACCGAGGCGCTGTCGCTCATACGCGGCTGTACAATGGGATAGAGGGGTGACAGGTCGCCCAGCAGGTCCGACTCCAACTCACTTTCCCGGCTTTGCATCCATTGACGGTTTCCGCGGATGGTATTGATTTCCCCGTTGTGGGCCAGCATACGGAAAGGTTGTGCCAGATCCCATGTGGGAAATGTGTTTGTGCTGAACCGGGAATGGACCAGGGAAACCCGGCTGGTAAAATTGGGATCGGAAAGATCGGGGAAGTACTGACGCAGTTGCATTGATGACAGCATCCCCTTGTAAATCATTTGGCGGGCTGAGAGGCTTACAATATAAAAGCTGCGTTCCTCCGCCATCCTGGTTCCGGAAAGAGACTTTTCAACCTTCTTTCTCCATATATAAAACCGCCTCTCCAACTCGTCGGGAGACCCTGTGCCGGTAATAAACAACTGTTTGATGACGGGCTCATTTGAACGGGCTATCTTTCCAAGGCAGGCACTCTGTACGGGTACGTCGCGAATAAAGAGGAGGGTGAGATTTTCCTCGATTATTTTATTCCGGATCACATTCAGGCAAAATTCCCTCTCTTCCCTCTCCCGGGGAAGAAAAACAAGTCCGGTACCATATCGCCCCTCCGCGGGAACCGCGATTCCCTGTAAAAGAATGAACTCATGCGGAATCTGTACCAGTATGCCCGCACCGTCACCGGTGATATTGTCAGCGCTTTCCGCCCCGCGGTGTACCATGTTTTCCAGGACGCAGAGCCCTTTTTCCACGATATCGTGTGATTTCTCGCCATTCAGGGTGATTGCCAAACCTACTCCACAGGCATCGTGTTCGTTATCAAAAGAATAGAGTGTTTTTTGTTCCTGTATCCTGAGATGGCGGAAGATATTATTTTTATTCATAGCGTCTTGTTTTTTTTCGTTTTGAGCCAAAAAAATAGCAGATAATCATTACCCGCTATTCTTTTGCTGTTTGTCCGATATTTAATGATATGGCACTTTAGCTGATGAACAGCAGCTCCCTATATTTGGGCAGCGTCCACATCTGATTATCCACTATCAGTTCCAGCTTGTCTACATGATAGCGGATTACGTTGAAGTAGACTTCTACAGTGTCGTGGTAGGCCACGGCCTTCTCACGTGCATCCTCCAGCTTGTTGGCCGACTTGCGGGCATCTACCATGTCATCCACATTCGTTTTTATTGCAGAGATATGATCGGCAATTTCTTCGATCAGTGCGGCATCCTCCTTCGATAATTTATCGGCTTTTTCCTTGTCGAAGACGGCTCTCATCTTGTAGAGGTTGTCGAGCAGCATAGACTGGTATTCCGTGGCCACCGGAATGATGTGATTCATGCACAGATCGCCCAATACGCGTGCTTCAATCTGAATTTTCTTGGTGTAGGTTTCCCATTTCACTTCATTGCGGGCGTGAAGCTCCTTCTCGTTCAATACGCCAATACTCTCAAACATCTTCACCGATTGCTCCGATGTGTATGCATCATAAATGACCGGAACGCTTGTCTCACAGTCGAGTCCCCGTTTTCTGGCTTCTTCCTTCCATTCGTCGCTGTAACCGTTTCCTTCGAAACGGATCGGCTTCGACATCTTGATATAGAGGCGAAGGGTATCGAACATAGCCTGCTCCTTTTTCATTCCCTTTTTTATTTTCGCGTCGATCTCCTTTTTGAAATCGATTAGCTGCGCGGCAACCACGGCATTCAATGCCGTCATGGCCGACGAACAGTTGGCCGATGAACCCACCGCCCGAAACTCGAAGCGGTTCCCGGTGAATGCGAACGGTGAAGTCCGGTTTCTGTCCGTATTGTCAATCAGTACTTCCGGAATATGGGAGATGCCTAATTTCATTTTTTTCAATTCATCCACGGTGATATCATCATCTTCCGAACTTTGCTCAATTTTATCGAGCACGGCAGATATCTGTGTTCCGAGGAAAATCGAAATAATAGCAGGGGGCGCTTCATTGGCACCCAGCCTGTGTGCGTTGTTGGCCGACATGATGGATGCTTTCAGCAGGGCATTGTGTTTGTAAACAGCCATTAGCGTATTCACCAGGAATGTGACGAACAGGAGGTTTTCGTTGGCGGTTTTACCAGGAGTAAACAGCCCGATGCCGGTGTCGGTGCAGAGCGACCAGTTGTTGTGTTTGCCCGAGCCGTTCACTCCGGCAAATGGCTTTTCATGCAACAGCAATTTGAAATTATGTTTGGCGGCTATCTTGTGCATCAGCGACATCACCAACAGGTTCTGGTCGACCGCCAGATTGGTTTCCCCAAAAATTGGCGCAATCTCAAACTGATTGGGAGCCACCTCGTTGTGACGGGTTTTCAGGGGAATGCCGTATTTATAGGCTTCAAATTCCACTTCCCGCATAAAAGCAGCCACACGTGGGGGAACAGCACCGAAATAATGGTCTTCGAGCTGTTGGTTTTTTGCACTTTCATGTCCCATCAAAGTGCGGTCGGTCAGGCTCAGGTCGGGCCGTGCAGCATAGAGTGCCTGATCCACCAAAAAATATTCCTGTTCCCATCCCAGGAAGGAATATACCTTTTTTACATCCGGATACAACAGTTTACATACCTCTACTGAGGCTTTGTCCACAGCCGACAGCGTTTTGAGTAGCGGGGTCTTATAGTCAAGCGCTTCCCCGGTATAAGAAATGAAAACTGTGGGAATGCAGAGTGTGTCATCTATAATGAAAGCTGGTGAAGAAGGATCCCATGCGGTGTACCCTCTTGCTTCAAAAGTATTGCGGATGCCTCCGCTGGGAAAGCTTGAAGCATCGGGCTCCTGCTGAGCCAGCAACTTGCCTGAGAAACGTTCGATGATACCTCCGTCGGGACCATTTACGTAATCAATGAAGGAGTCATGTTTTTCCGCAGTACCTTCGGTGAGGGGTTGAAACCAGTGTGTGTAATGTGTTGCACCCATTTCGATGGCCCACATCTTCATGCCGGCGGCCACGTGATCGGCAATCTCACGATGAAGCGTAGTACCCTGGTCGATGGCTTCAAGTACGGTTTTCATTGTCTCTTTCGAAAGATACTTCGACATTTGTGTCCTGTTGAACACATACTTTCCGTAATACTCCGAAGGTAACTGACCGGGAACGGGAATCTCTACGGGAACTCTCTTTAATGCTTCTACTACAGCTTGAAATCGTAATGTTGACATATTACACGTTTTTTTATTGTGGAGGTTTCTGATAACCTTTGGGATGATATGCAAAACAAACTCCGGTACAAATATAAGCACATTGTTTTAAATACAAAACAAAAAAGAGAAAAATGTTACTTTATCGTGAAATATTTAACATTATGATCGTTTTTAAGGAAAAATAATGTCAAAAAACCAGAAAGATGGTAATCCGTTCTTTTCTTTGTTTTCTCCGCTCTCGCTTTATATTCCAAACATGCGGTTGCTTCAATGGTGCACTGAAAATCACTGCAAAATTAAACAATTTGATTTTATCGTCCTATTTTGCATCACAAAAGTATTTTTACCGGGAAATACAACCGTCTTCGGGCTTTGTGGCATACCTGCTCAGCAGGGTAGGGTTTCCGGGCAGGAGACAGAAGGGGCTTGGCGATCGAACCGGGTTGTCAGCTACGAATAGACATGCACACTTTGTTGTGCCGAAGGAAGATAATTCACGCCATACCAGCATATCTGCAGCAACATGAAAGCTACGAGTAAGAGGATCATCGATAATTTATGGGATGCATTTTTTTTCAGCCGGTAATGGATGTAAAGCAGATATCCCAGCCAGGTGGCAGCAGCCCATGTCTCTTTCGGATCCCAGCTCCAGTAGTGACCCCATGCTTCCTTGGCCCAGATGGCTCCCATCAGCATGCCAAGCGTAATGCAGGCCGTTCCGGCATATACCAGCTCATCGGTCATCTGCATGAGTCGTTCGGGGTTGCTGACTTTTTTCTCTTTGACAAGATAGTAGAGGGCGCCCAGTGTAGCTGCGCCCAGTATGGCATAGGAAAACATATAAATAATGACGTGCGGGGCAAACCAGGGACTTTGCAGTGCCGGCATCAGTACCTTGTTGTGAATGTCCGGGTTCTTGATATTCACCATGATAAAGACGGCGGAGAGCAGCGTGGTGAAGGATAGTATCCATTTGTAGTTCCAGCGCAGATAGGTGAGTAGTCCCGCTATGGGAAGGAAGAAAGAATACCAGAGTCTTGTTTCTCCCATGGTGCGCAGTGGTGGCCTTTCCAATGAGTGCCAGAGTGCGGCAATAAAAAACGCGAAGACCAGCAGTCCGGCAGTCGTACATAATATGGACAGCGCCCTGTGTCTGTTTCCAAGTGCCGCGATGGCGCCCATAATCCAGAATAACAGTGCCCCTGCAGCAAAATATATAAATAGTTCCCAACTCATACCGTCCTCTTTTTAGGTCCCGCAATAAACAGGAACAGCGCCCCGGCGAGCAGCATGAAGATACCGGTGTAAACCACCTTTAACCAGGGATCCCGTACCAGTTCAAAGATAGAGACATCTGAATATTTCCCTTTCGAATTGTCGTAGCTATACTGGTAAATCATCCATTCTTCCACAGAGAGAGGTTTGTTTACCTCAATCACGGCTTGAAGGTTGGTTCCCTTTTCAGAATACAGGGTTACAAACGATTTGTATTTTTTTACCTCCTGCGGTGGCATCACAATGCTTGTGAATTCATCAACCGGCAATGTGCTATGGGGAAAGAGGTAGCTGCCACTGCTGACCCAACCCTCCACTGGCTGCTCCATCCCTGGCTTGGCTACTTTCACCTTGATGGCGGTGCCGGCGCCCTCCATCATCATGGGTACTACATTGACAAAGGTGGAGTCCCGCAATATGGCAGCATGAGGCAGGTAATCCATAATTTCCAGCGATACGCCTGCCAGACGGGCTGTTTTGCCAATTTCCACAAAATGATAGCTTTCGGGATGTGCTGCGGGTAGTATTTTCCCTGTCATGTTTTCAACGACGACCAGCCTGGGAGGGTATTCTTCTATCCGGAACGTGTCCAGCTGGATGGCTACCGGTAATTCTATGGTTTCTCCGGACTGTCCGGTACCGCGCCATTCTACCTGCCCCTTCTGCACACTCATTGTGAACCGCTTCAGATCGGCACTGCCCGATAAGCCAGCCAGAAGAGCAACAAACAATCCCAGGTGGTTCAGGTAAAAGCCGATATCGCGCCACGATTGTTTCTTGCGGGTCCTTCTGAGCAAAGTGAGTTCCAGAATTATCAGAATGTAAAAGCAGAGCAATATAAATGACCAGGAGGTGGTCATCTGAACCCATCCGAGCCGGGAGAACAGATTGTCGCTTGCCTGCATGCGACCTGTGCTGAGTGGAAGCTGCGGAGTGAGTCCCAGTATCATGCAGAGAAGAAGCAGGAGAACGATGGCCGGCACGGCAGCATAAACGCCGGATAGCCACTTTGTTGCCTTGTTTTGCGGGAGAAGAAAGTAGACAGCAATCAGCCCTGCCGTCAAAGAGGCTCCCATGATCACGTTGACCGGCGATGCAAAGAGAGCAGGCTCGATGTTCCCGACGGTCAACTGTAGCATCAAGCCCGTTAAAAGGATGCCAGTTGCCACGATGAAACCTTCTGCATACCCCCATGGCTGCTCCCATATTTTGCGGGATCTACTCTTCATGCGCTCAGCCTAATCAATATAAAATGTTTTTGTGTCCTCCAAAATCCGGACTCGAATCTGTTTCTCATTATGTTAGTTCAGACTTGCCAGCCGTTTGTTGGCTTTGGCTGTTTCGAGCCAACGGGGAACGACCGTTTGCAGGAAGTTTTGCTTGTCGGCTCTTTCTTTTTGCATATCCAACCCGATGTATGCCTGTGCCTTCTCTTTCGTGGAGATGTCGGGCAGCGGAACGTCGCCGGTGAAGCCGAGTGCCGCCAGCACCTTGGATATCTCAAAACGGGCTTTGTGGGCCCTGTCGAGGCTCAGGGAAAGAATACGTTGATATTCTACCGGCGAGTGGAACGCTCCTCCGTGCGATGCCACGGCATAATCCCAGCGCCATTGCGACTGACGAATCAATTGCAGCGCCTCTTTCATCTGTGTCTCTGTGGCTCCTCTTTCCCATGCGAACTGTGCTTCCAGATGGGCGGTGGCAAGCTCCTGCTCTGCCAGGTTGCGAATCTGATTGGCACTGCGTTGCCGTTCGTAAACCGAGTTGCGGAGATCTTCCTCTGTTTCCCGGTGGCATACCTGGCAGGTGTTGTTCATGCTTGCCAGCGGACTTCTCACGTGGTGACTGCTGTATTTGATTCCTCCTTCGGAAATATATGGCATGTGACAGTCGGCACACGAAACACCCCGCTGTGCATGGATCCCTGTTTTGAATATTTCGTAATCGGGGTGTTGTGCTTTGATGATGGGTGCCTTGCTTAACGCGTGTGTATAGTCGGTAAACCGGATGCTGTCGTAATATTGTTCCGCTCCCTCCATGGTGATGCCGTTGTGCCAGGGGAAGATCAGGTATTTCCCTTCGGGAGTGAAGTAATATTCCACATGACATTGTGCACAGGCCAGCGAACGCATCTCCTGATGGGTTGCTTCCCGGATATTCAGACCCATGGCCTCATATCCCTCAATCAATCCGGGTCGGCTTACTTTCAGATCCATTGTGGCGGCATCGTGACAGTCGGCGCATCCAATGGGATTCACTATTTCCTGTCCCCAGTGTGCCCAGGTTTTTTTGTAAAATTCGGCAATTCCCACAGAGTCCATCAAGCGGGGTACGTCGGGGCTTTTGCAGGTCCAGCAGGTGGCAGGCTGCGGCCCTTCTTCCGGCGTCATGGGAGCGCCGGTCCGCAGGGTATGGCGCACATCTTCCACGGCATGCATATGTCCTCTTGGGGTACCGTAATCTTTCGAGAAGGCATATCCGGCCCAAAGGATAACCATTTCCGGGCGCTGTTCGAGGACGTCTCTCACGCTGCTTCCGTTGAACTCACTTTGAAAAGTGGTGTCGGCTGTTTTTGCCCAGGTCTCGTATTCGCGGGGATAATTTACGGCGAACAGTTCATTGCGCGATTCGATTCCGGTGATTTCCACCTTTTTGTTGTTCATCACGCTCGCAATTTCTGCCCGGCGTTGCGTCACGGATGCTGCCAGCATTCCAAGGAGGAAAACCACACCCATTGTCACGAAAAACAGGAGCCAGCCTACCCATGGCTTCATCCTGTTGTTATTCCTCTTCCTGTTCATAGTGTTATTATTGTATATATTGAATTCAGTGTCCGGCTTTTCGTTCTTGTTCGTTATATCCTGGTTCTTGCACTTTGGCTCTTGGCCCTTATTTTTTCATTTCGGCATTCTTTACCATATCCAGCAACCAGTCCGGCACATTGCTTGCCGGCATCGGTACACGTGCATTCGGAGTGGAGGAGAGCGATCTGCTCCGTGTGTGAGGCACATCTCTGTGGCAGTCCCAACAGGCTTTTCCGCCGGTATCCTTCATCTCTCTGTAACCCATGCGCCCTGTATTCACAAACTCGGTATTGAGCTGGGTGTGACAGCGAATGCAGTTGTCCATGATTACCTGAGAACTGGCTTCAATGGCCTGGATGGCCTGGCTTTCGCCGCGTACAGTGAAAATGGCGGAATGGCGTAATCCGTCTGTCGCTTTAAAGTAATACCCTTTGATTTTATTGTCCTGGGGTACGTGACAGTCGTTGCAGGTGGTATTTCTGCCGTGTGAGCTGTGCATCCAGGTGGCGTAGTAGGGCCCCATGATGTGGCAGTTTACGCATGTGGCCGGATCGTTTGACAGATAGCTGTAAGCACGGGAAGCAAAAAAAGTATACACGAAGAGCCCCACGAAAGCGCCACAGATAATGATGGCAGGGTATTTCCATCCCCCGCGGGGCCTGACTTCATTCCAAAAGAACCGCAGCTTGCTCATGGTTAAACGCTTTAAATATATCTGTCAATAACAAAGAAAGGAATAATATTTGCAAAAAACTGTAATAATTATGACATTTGTAAAAAATGAGGAAGAGAAATATACAATTGAAAAATCGAAGGGGAGTAAGCAGATAATTTTGTCTGACTCTGATTGTTATCAAATAATAATAAAAAACGGGAACGAAAGAATGAAACAGCAGCAACCTGAACCTGATTATCGCCGTATGATCTTTCAATGCCCATTGTGCAGTTTGATACCTGAAGAACAAAAGGATTCCTTTTTGCAGGATGTGCGGTTTTCAGTCAGGAGTTACCAGAAGGGAGAAATCATTGTGACACAGGGAACGCATTATGATTCGCTCTATATCCTTATCAATGGAGAAGTTGTAACAGAGATGGCCGATGAGAAGGGTGATTTTATGAAGGTGGAACAGCTCAAGGCTCCCAATCCGATGGCGACAGGTTTTCTGTTTTCTTCGGATAATCGTTCCCCTGTTTCCGCGATTTGTCATACAGTATGTACCGTCGTGGTAATACCGCGGGAGAATGTCTACTTTCTTATGCGGAAATATGAAGGTTTTATGATGGCTTTTCTGGCTTACATATCTAATAAGGTATCTTTTCTTTCGGAAAAACTGAGACTTGTCTCCTTTCGGACCATCCGTGCGAAGCTTGCATACTACCTGCTGAAAGAGTCGGAAGGTGAAAAATCATTTCGGTTGAAGACATCCAAGGAAAACATGTCACGTCTATTTGGCGTTTCGCGGCCTGCGCTGGTAAAAGTGATGATGGAGATGGCAGAGGAGGGGCTGATTAATGTGGACCGGCGTGATATTCAAATCAACGACAGGGCAGCGCTGAAAAAAATGCTTTAAATGCATTGTCCCGAAATCAATTTCTGTATGTTATCTTTGAATTATGCAAACATTCGCAGATAAAGTGATCGAGTTTAATCGTCATTTGGTGTACTCGGGTGAATTGCCTGAAGGTTTTCAGGTGATGAACCCCTTTCTGGGTAATCCGGAAACAATGAAAGTGATGGAAGCGTTTTATCACAAGTACTATCACGATACCCGGCAACGCAGGTTTATTATCGGGATAAACCCAAGCCGTAACGGGGCCGGGGTGACCGGCGTGCCCTTTACCGACACGAAACGACTGGAGAGTGCCTGTGGAATTTCAATGAAATCGGCACGTACCCACGAGGTATCCTCCGTATTTTTGTATGATATGATTGCAGCTTATGGAGGCGTGGAGCATTTCTATCATGAATTTTATATCAACTCTCCTTTTCCACTGGCAATTATCCGGCAAACGGCAGGAGGAGCCTGGCTGAATGCAAACTATTATGATGACCCGCAGCTCTTTAAAATGATAAAAGGGTTTATGATAGAATCACTTAAGAAACACATTGATTTGGGGCTTGACACTGCTGAGGTGTTCGTTCTCGGGAAAAAGAACGCGGATTTTATCATGAAACTAAATGCAGGAGAGAAATTGTTCGGCAAAATGATTCCCCTGGAACATCCCCGCTTTATACAGCAATACAAATCGAAAGACAGGCAGCTCTATATCGATAAGTATCTGCAGTCATTTCACGGTCGTTGATATAACAAACGGCAGTTTGCCGTGCTACCACAACTCTGATGTTTCCTTTTTTAACCCGTATTTCCTTTTAATCTGAGTCGATGCTACGTCTTGAATATTTGGAGTATTATACGAGCGAGTAAAGGAGAAAGTGTAGTGCAGTGCCGGAAAATGTGCTCCGTTGATCCCGGATCCTCCATTATCTGCTGAATTGATGGGTGGATAAAAAAGAAAAACACTTGAAATCAGATATTCAAGTGTTTTTTGGGTGGTGCCACCAGGAATCGAACCGGGGACACACGGATTTTCAGTCCGTTGCTCTACCGACTGAGCTATGGCACCAACATTGCTTAAATTGCGAGTGCAAAGATAAGCGCATTTTCGTGAAATGCAAAATTTGCCTGAGAAAATGTCGAAAAATAATTGTTCTGCGGTTCCTCTATAACGAAACGGATATTACAACATCTAATGTGGACGCCTATCTTTCGTCCAGATGATTCCACCCCTGCGCACGGAGCTGCATCTCCTGACCGTCGCGGGTAACCAGGAAACAGCCCTGTTCGGGTTTGGATATATGTCCGATCAGATGCACCCCCGGCACCGATTTCATATTCTCATGAAGTGTAAGCGGAACAGTGAAAAGAAGCTCATAGTCCTCACCGCCGTTCAACGCCACTGTAGTTACGTTCATGTTAAATGTCTCCGCCATCATGGCCGTTTGGTAGTCGATGGGAAGTCTTTCCTCAAAAAGCTGGCAACCCGTATTACTTTGTTTGCAGATATGAAGCAGGTCTGATGACAGCCCATCCGAAATATCGATCATTGCTGTGGGAATGATACCGTTTTCAGCCAGCAGGACCACGATATCTCTCCTCGCTTCCGGTTTAAGCTGCCGCTCCAGCAGATATTCCTTTCCGGAGAAATCGGGTTGCACGTCACTACTGCCGTTGAACACACTTTTTTCCCTTTCCAGTAACTGCAAGCCCATATACGAGGCTCCCAGGTCGCCAGAAACATAAAGAAGATCAGTGTCCTTTGCCCCGTTCCTGTAAACGATCTTATCTGCGTCGACTGAACCAATACAGGTGATGCTGATAGTGAAGCCGGTGAGCGATGAGGTGGTATCTCCGCCTACAATATCTACCCCGTAAATATCGCAGGCCTGTTTCAGTCCCTTATAAAATTCCTCGAGGTCTTCCACCGAAAACCGTTTCGATATGCCCAGAGAGACAGTAATTTGTTGCGGTGTACCGTTCATTGCGTAAATATCGGAGAAGTTGACAACAGCAGCCTTATATCCCAGATGTTTCAACGGAGTATACACAAGATCGAAATGGATTCCTTCCAGCAGCATGTCGGTAGTCACCAGGATTTTCTTTCCAGTGTAATCCAGAACGGCTGCATCGTCGCCTACTCCTTTAATGGATGTGGGCTGTGTGAGCTGAACATCACCGGTCAAATAATCAATCAGCCCAAACTCTCCCAATGTCGCTATTTCCGTTCTCTTCATTCAATCCTCCCGATGATGGTGCGCATGATCTCCGCCATCTTAGGCTGTGCAATTTTTGCAGCCTCCTGTACATCTTCGTGCGATACTTCCACAATTTTTCCGATTACACCCAGATCGGTTATAATGGAGAAGGCGAGTACTTTCATGCCGGCATGGTTGGCTACGATTACTTCGGGCACGGTAGACATCCCCACGGCATCTCCCCCGATTACACGAAAGAAATTATATTCGGCAGGTGTTTCAAACGTGGGACCCTGCACTCCAACATATACTCCATGCTGTAGTTTGATATTTTTTTCTTTGGCGATCTCCATGGCCATCAGGCGCAGACTTTTGTTGTAGGCCTCACTCATATCGGGGAAACGGGTTCCCAACTCGTTGAAGTTTTTTCCGTGAAGCGGATGTTCGGGAAACATGTTAATATGATCCTCAATCAACATGATGTCGCCGATATCGAAGCTGGGATTCATCCCTCCGGCCGCGTTCGACACAAACAGATATTCAATGCCCAGTGCCTGGAAAACACGCACGGGAAAAGTAACCTGTTTCATGTCATATCCCTCGTAGTAATGAAAACGTCCCTGCATGGCAAGCACCTTTTTACCACCCAGGGTACCAATAATCAACTTTCCGCTGTGACCCTCCACGGTGGAAACAGGGAAATTGGGTATCCCGGTATAGGGTATTTCCTCTTTGTCGGCGATCTCATGCGCCAGTTCTCCCAGGCCGGTGCCCAGGATAATTGCAGTATTCGGGATCTCTCCGATCCTGTTCTTTAAGTAGTCAGCCGTTTGTTTGATGGTTTCTAACATGTTCAAGTATTTTATGATTGAAAGAGTTCCTCTCGGTGTCATCCACAAAGGTAACACGCACCGGAATATAATAAAGTATTTTTTTTAACTCATCATCCAGAAAGGGTAATGCGCGGAATCGCGTGGCATCCTTTTCGGTGGTGATGATCATCTTATTGTCATCGTCTACAGATTCTACCATTTGACGGACAGCCTGTACATCTTCTTTCGTGAACATATGATGATCGGGAAAGAACTTTGTATAGAGGTTGTACGTCTTGTGCTCCAGCTTGTCCACCAATGGAGCGGGTGAAGCGATGCCGGTAACCAGAAAAAGATGTTTCTTGCGTAACTCATTCAGCATGATCGATTCAGATTGTATGTCGGGAAATACCGGTTTCACTGAGTCATAGTCGAGTGTGGTGAAAAAGAGTTTCTGGTAGCGAAAAAGGTCCAGCCCGTTTGTGTAGATCCTGAAATCGATGGGTTGCATGTCGGGGTCGCATTTGGTGACCATCACAATAGAGGCCCGGTCTTTTCCTTTGAGCGGCTCGCGCAGCAGGCCTGCAGGCAGTAATTTATCTTCGAATACGGGTCTGTTGCTGTCCACCAGCAAAATAGAGAGTGATGGCAATACATGGCGGTGCTGAAAACCGTCGTCGAGTAAAATCACGTCGGGTCGTTCCGATTTTTCGATGGAAAGAATTTTTTGAATGGCCGATACCCGGTTTTTGTCCACCACCACCAATGTATTCGGAAACTTCTGTTTAATCTGCAGCGGCTCATCTCCTACATCTTGCACTTTCGAGTCGGTATCCACGATAAGAAAACCTTTGCTTTTCCGTTTATACCCTCTGCTTAATACTGCCACCTTGTATCTTGGTGTCAGGAGCCTGATCAGATATTCTATGTGTGGAGTCTTACCGGTACCACCTACAGTAAGGTTACCCACGCAGATGACCGGGATGTCAAAAGTATGCTGTTTGAGTATTTTCCTGTTGAAAAGCCAGTTTCGTAAATCCACACCAATCCCGTACAACCACGATAGGGGCAGCATTGCACGATGTATTTCAACGGCTGGTTTGTCCATTTTATTATTTGATATTCAGATCGAAAGGAATTCTCGCCTGAACATAATCCTGGTCTTTCAAATCTTTCAAAATCGTGAATAACTCATAGCTATCGCCCAGATACTCCTTCAATGTACGTGCTGCCAGCTCCTCCTTGGCTGGTTTCAATAGTTCGTCGATGCGGGACCGCATCTTGGGATATTCGAAAATGACATAACTCTTACCAAGATTAGCCAGCTCAGCAGCTATTTCTATGGCTTTTTCAACGCCGCCAAGCTCATCGACAAGGCCGATCTCTTTTGCCTGATTCCCCGTCCATACACGTCCTTCGGCATAAAGTGCCATGGAGTCTTTCGGCATATTACGTCCCTCGGCACAACGTGTGAGAAAAAGGTCATATCCTTTTTCAATATAGGCCTGAAGCATCTCTCTTTCCCTTGCACTCACGGGGCGGGTGATGTTTCCGAAATCGGCAAACTCATGGGTTTTCACCTCATCGGTATAGACTCCTATTTTCTTGGAAGTACCTTCCATATTAGGGAAGATGCCGAATATTCCAATGGAGCCTGTGAGCGTGGTGGGTTGCGCCACAATTCTGTCGGCGTTGCAGGCAATGTAATAACCTCCCGAGGCGGCCATATCTCCCATGGAAACAACCACCGGCTTCTCCTCCTTCAGCGAGCTTATTGCTTTCCAGATTTGTTCCGAAGCATACGCACTGCCTCCGCCGGAGTTGATACGAAAAACCACGGCTTTTACTTCTTTGTCCTTTCTCAGCTTTTCGATCTGATCCACCATATACTTGTCCTGTATTTCCAGAGAGCCGTTGCCCGAAACGATGTTGCCACTGGCATAGAGGATGGCGACCGTGTTGTCGGTTTTCTTTACAGGCCTTGTATTTACTGACTTCATTTCTGCAACCGTGACAGAGGGAATTTTATTTTCTTGTTCGATATCCAGCAGAGTTCGCAGATAATCCTTCATCTCGGTTTCGTATAACAGCGTATCTACGAGATTTGCAGAAAGCAAGTATTCAGTAGACTGTAGCACAGGCATCGTGTTGGCCAACGAATCAACAGTCGCATTGTCGAGGAAACGCGATGCCGCTATATCCTGCCGCAGAAAACTCCAGGCATCGTTCAGATAGGAAGCTACCTGTGCTCTGTTGGCCTCGCTCATCTCATTTTGAGTGAACGGTTCTACGGCCGATTTATAGGTCCCTACCTTGAAAACCTGCATTTCAATTCCCAGTTTGTCGAGGGCATCCTTGAAAAAGAGAGGTGTGGAGGCCAGACCGTGCAGGTCGAGCATTCCCTGCGGGTTTATGGCTATCTTGTCGGCCACTGAAGCGAGGTAATAACCACCCTGTGTATAGGTGTCGGCATAAGATACGATAAATTTACCACTCTCCTTGAACCCGGCCAGTTCCTGACGGATCTCTGCCAGGGTGGCCATCGAGGCCGAAAGCATGCGTGAATCCAGGTATATTCCTTTTATTTTGTCGTTATTTTTCGCTTTACGGATAGCACCTACAATATCGTTTAGTCCTGTCACGGAAGAATAGTCGCTGCCAATTATCGAAGTGAAGGGATCTTCTTCCGGTGTTCGTTCCGCGATGGAGCCTTCCAAACGCAGATTCAATACTGAATTTTCTTGAAGTGTAAATTTGGTAGACGTCACAGAACTGAGAGCAGATCCTATCATCCCGAAAAACAGCAGCATTGCGATGAGTGAAAGAATCACCTGTGCAATAAGAAATCCTACGGCTGAGGCGAACATGATTTTTATAAAATCTTTCATAAAGAGGACTTTTAGTGTATTGGTTGGACAAAAATAAGTAAAAAACAGTTATGCTACAATACAAAATTACACATTCTTAATTAATTTCACTTGGTTTATTTTAAGGCTGATAGTATATTTGATTAATGAAATATATTGACAATGGAATTGCATTTTGCTTTTTGTTTAAAAAAATATAAATTTGGATAAAAACTGTTGACCGGGTGCAACGTTTTTACGATTTAACCATCTATCATTTGAACTGCGATAAGAATGGACGATTCGCAACTAATAATAGCGTGTAAGAAACAGGACCGTAGTGCTCAGAAGGCATTATATGAACGGTACGCACCTATAATGACGGCCGTGTGCATGCGCTATTGTAAAGAGGAAGAAGCGGCTCTCGATCTGTTGCATGACGGATTTATCCGTGTTTTTACGCAAATTGGCTCATATTCGGGCAAGGGTTCTTTTGAAGGTTGGCTGAGACGAATTTTTGTAAATCTGGCGCTGGAAAGTTTCCGGAAAGAGAAGCAAAAGAACCGGTTTCTGGAAGAATATAGTTACCTTCTGGCTACTGAAACAGAAAATAGCGGTGATAACGATGATATGCTCGACATAGAAAATATTCCACGCGATGAAGTCATGGAAATGATCAGAGACCTCCCGCCCGGATACAGAATGGTTTTCAATTTGTTTATTTTTGAGGAATTGTCACACAGGGAGATTGCGCAAATGCTGGGTATCAAAGAAGCTGCTTCGCGTTCCCAGTTTTTCAGGGCAAAGAAAATGTTAAAGAACAAAATCAGCACTATTCTTCAACACCACAAGCAAGTACAATGAACAGAGATAATGAGATAAGAAGAGAAATACAATCAAAATTCAACGATTACAGAGTTCCGGTACCGCCCGACGGATGGGATCGGTTAGAGCAATCGCTGAATGCTGCCATGGCAGCACGCCGGATAGTTCGTCGCCGGTGGTATGCTGCTTCGGCTGTCGCCGCGGTAATCCTGCTCGTGGGAGGGTTGCTTTATAACAGGCCCGCGGCCGATATATCCACTCCGCTTGTTTCGGAATCGAAACCATCGGTCTCCGGCAGGGAATCTCAGTATGACGGAACAGCTAAGGGTGAAGTGCAAACGCATACCGGTACAGTTGTTACCACCACTCCTTCGGGCTCCCTACAATCACATGCAGGTCAGGAGAAACAGAGAAAATCCGGTATTGGCGAATATGCAGTGTCTGAAAAAAAACAAGAGATGTTACATCGTGAACGAACCCTGCTGGTTAAGGCGGAGAGAAACATCAGCGAAAATGATATCCGCTCTGTCATTAAACAGTCCAAACTGCAACTTGGGGAGCCTCTGACAAGGAACAGGGGCGATGATGAGTTTATCACGGTAGGCGAAGAACAGACCGGACTGATCAACGGAGAAGAACCGGAACAAACAGGCACGGGAGGGATAATTCTGGCGATGAATGGTCGTGGCGGCCTTGCTCCTTTTCAACAAACGGTAAACTCACCCATGACATTAAGAACTGCCCAGATGGCAGACAACATCCCTCCGATGAACGATTCCAGGATGTTTACAGCAAATAATACAGCCGGGAATGTTTCTGAAATGGAACATGATCAGCCTATTTCTTTCGGTATAACAGTGTCGAAGTCGCTCTTCGATGATCTCTCTCTGGAAACCGGACTCCTGTATACCTATCTCTCATCAAAAGTAAGAAATTCCGGTACCAATTTTCAGGTACAGGAGACCCAGCATTTACATTATATAGGCATTCCCCTGAATGTGAATTATAATCTTTTCTCTCTGAAAAAACTGGATGTGTATGCTTCTGTGGGGGGGATGCTTGAAAAAGATGTGTATGGTGAATACCGGAGAAAAGGAGAAGGGAAATCTACTGAATTGAATATTTCCTCTGAAGAGGAGATAACAAAAATCTCACAACATAATCCGCAAATCTCCGTCAATGCGGGCGTGGGTATTTCTTATCCTGTCTGGCAAAATTTTAAATTATACGGTAAGATTGGAGGAGCCTATTACTTCGATGCAAACAACCAATATAAAACCATCTATTCCGACAGTAAGATCGTGATGGATCTGAATGTGGGTTTGAGATATGAATTTAAATAATCATAAAATAAAATCAAAATGAAGAAAACAATTTTATTGTTTGGTATGATCGGCATGACACTTTTATTGTCATCCTGTCTTGAAGAAGGAAGCCGGAATTACGAAGAAACTTCCGTAGCTTACATAGCTGAAGATAACGCAACGGGGAATATTTACGGCAGAACACTTTCCGGACGCTTTATAACTTCGTCGCAAATGCAACTGATGAGTCCGGGAACATTACAATTCTTCCGTTATAGCTGGACTGAAGAACGAGGAAGCACGCCTGTTCGTACCGGTGCATCTTCAACCGATGTGATTTATGCCGATAATGTAGTAATTTCCGGCGAGCCGGTAGAAATAAACAGTGTCTCCCTGCGGATGGGTCAACAACCCCCTGTGGTGGAGACCCCGACAAAATTTGTGGCAATTGATCCACCGTTTTATGCAGGTGACAACATCTATTTAGGAGATCATTGGATTTTTCAATACGCCTACGAAGCCAAAAAAGGAGAATCGGCCGTAGTGGATTTCTATCATGTGGAAAATTCCGACGCCACTAACAACGAGATCTCCATTGTGATAGATATAAACATAGAGGGAACTCCTGAGGGTACCACCGTGAGTACGAAATCCGATCTGATCGCGCTGGACATGTCCGATTTGCGAGCAATGTACGAAGGAACAAGTACGACAAGTACCAAGGAGTTGAAAATCAAGTTTAAATACTATATGAAAGGAAGTAGCCAGATCGTGGATTCACAAATCTACCGGATGACAGTAAAGGGTGATTGATTTTTACCCGTTTCATCAATCGAAGAGCAGCCCTTATTTGGAGCTGCTTTTTTTATTTCTCTCTTATTCCCTTAATTAAGAGGAATTCGTTACCTTTGCAATCCAAAATAAAAAGATAATGTGGAGAGATATTTTTGTTACAATAATACAATTAATAGTCGCTTCCCCAATTGCATGGAAAGAAATAACAAAGGAGGAGAGAAGTCTGAACAGTTTTACCGGCCGCTTTTTTCATCCTTTAATCGGAATAATAGCCCTGGCGGCTTTCGTGGGCGGCTTGTGGTTTGCCCGTGAAGGCGGACTGCCCGGTGCACTAAAGAATACCATTGTCAGCATTGTGGCTGTGTATGGTGGATTTTATATCGTCTCCTATACTTTGAATGAGATGGCGCCCCGTTTTGGCCTCGTTAAAAATCCGATTATTTATCAGCTTTTTACGGGATATGCTTCAGTAGTGATTTACTTGTTATACATTATAATCCCTTTTCTCTCCGATTTTTTTATACTCTGGTTGCTTGCCCTTTACACTTTTTATATTGTGCAGACAGGTGCGATGTATTACCTGAAAGTGCCGGCCGGAAAGCGGCTGAATTTCACTATCTTTGCCTCAGCACTTATTATTCTGACACCTTCACTGATAAGAGGGCTATTTACATTTATGATTAAATAATGCAGCAAACGGCAGTCAACATAAAAAATAAGCGCGCCACGTTCGACTACGAACTCCTGGATATCTACACGGCAGGTATTGTACTTACCGGTACAGAAATCAAATCGCTCCGGCAGGGCAAGGCAAGCCTGGTAGATACCTACTGTTTTTTTGAAAAGGGTGAATTGTGGGTCCGTAACATGCATATTGCCGAATACTTCTACGGTACCTATAATAACCACAATGCACGCCGCGACCGAAAATTGCTGCTCAACAAAAAGGAACTGCATAAGCTTTTGCGGCTGACCCGCGAGACCGGCTTCACCATCATCCCGGTCCGGTTGTTTATCAACGAAAGGGGACTGGCCAAGCTGGTGATTGCCGTGGCAAAAGGGAAAAAAGAGTATGACAAACGTCAGTCGTTGAAAGAAAAAGAAGACAAACGTGATATGGATCGCATGTTTAAGAAGTAGTTTTAAATTATTGTTTTAGGTTTACGTTATTACAAAACGTTGCAATATGCAGTTTTTGCACCACCTTATCTTTCGTGCATTAAAAAAATCAGCCCGCACCACGCTCTGGTTATTGAAAATCATTTTGCCCATATCGTTACTGGTGCGCTTTCTGGATTATTACGGAGGATTGGCTTATATGGCCGATTTTCTGGATCCTGTCTTTGTATATATGGGATTACCGGGAAGTACGGCCATCATATTTATTACCAGTATCTTTCTGCCGCTTTATGCCCCGCTGGCCATCATCACTTCCATGACCATCACCCTGCGTGAGCTGACCATCCTTGCGCTGATGTGTCAGATATCGCATAATCTGCCCGTGGAGAGTGCCATACAAGCCAAGACGGGAACTTCATTCCGTGCAATGTCTGTTCTGCGTATTGTAACAAGTATACTAACGGGCATTGTATTAAACCTGATTCTGCCAAAGGAAATGGGGATGCCCATCTTTATGCAGACAGAGATAGTTGTCATGACATCAGTAGCAGATGTGATATTGCTCTGGCTGAAGAGCTCGCTACATATCGCCTTGTTGATTGTTGTGATCGTTTTCACCTTAAATTTGTTATACAATATGCTTGAGGCCTATCGGCTGATTCCGAAGCTGAGCAGGGCAATCGGGCCGCTTCTCCGTTTTTTTGGCTTGCCAACGAGCACTGCCTTTCTGTGGCTGATCGGTTATATTGTAGGCCTGGCTTATGGTGGCGCACTGATGATAGATCAGATGAAAGAGGGGAAAGTTACCAAAACTGAAGCCAGCCTGTTGAATTACCATCTTGCTGTGTCTCACTCTGTGCTGGAAGACAATATATTGTTTGCCGCCCTGGGCGTCTCCATCTGGTGGATATTGGGGGTGAGGTTTGCAATTGCCTGGATGGTGGTCTGGTTGAGAAGGCTTGTATTGAAATTACGGTTCGGACACATGCGCTTAAAAACCGGATCATAGCTGAAGATCAATTTTATTGATTATTTTTGGGCGGAATAATAAATTGAGAGAACAAACGAAATGAAGTTAGAAGAGATTTTAACCCATCGCATCCTGATACTCGATGGTGCGATGGGTACAATGATACAGCGTTATAAACTCACGGAAGCCGATTTTCGGGGTGAGCGGTTCAAAGATTCACCTACATTGCTGAAAGGAAATAACGATCTGCTTTCCCTCACGCGCCCCGATGTGATCGGGCAGATTCACAGGGAGTACCTGCAGGCAGGA
Source organism: Proteiniphilum sp. UBA4977 (assembly GCA_002398565.1). Taxonomy (GTDB): domain Bacteria; phylum Bacteroidota; class Bacteroidia; order Bacteroidales; family Dysgonomonadaceae; genus Proteiniphilum. Next base: position 100,599 of record DGZP01000052.1, on the reverse strand, counting down.
GCCGACATCATTGAAACCAATACATTCAATGCCACCAGCATCTCCATGCAGGATTATGGCATGAGCCACATGGCTGCCGAGATTAATCTGGCAGCTGCCAGGCTGGCTCGTGAAGCTGCCGATGAGTTTACCCGGTTCACACCACAAAAACCCCGCTTTGTCGCAGGCTCTGTCGGACCGACCAACAAAACTGCCTCTATGAGTCCACGGGTGGAGGACCCGATGTTTCGTGCCGCCACTTTTGACGATTTCAAGATGGCCTACAAAGAGCAGATGCTGGCACTGACCGACGGTGGAGTAGATTTGTTGTTGATTGAAACCATTTTCGACACCCTCAATGCCAAGGCTGCGATTTTTGCAGCCGAAGAAGTTGCCGCGGAGACAGGGAAAGCCCTCCCGATCATTCTCTCAGTCACACTTTCCGACAAGGCCGGAAGGACACTTTCGGGACAAACATTAGCTGCTTTTGTCGCCTCCGTAAGCCATGCCAACCCTTTGGCAATAGGCTTAAATTGTTCCCTTGGAGCCGCAGAGCTGAAACCTTATGTGAAGGAACTGGGCAAAATAGCACCTTTCTTTATCAGTACCTATCCCAATGCCGGTTTACCTAATCAGCTGGGTGAGTACGATGAGACACCTGAGAAGATGGCTGCACAGATTAAGGAGTTTATCGATGAAGGGTTGATAAACATTGTAGGGGGATGCTGCGGCACCACCCCCGCACACATAGCCGAATATGCGCAGATGGTGGAACATGGGACGCCACACAGGAAGTCTGGCCATCCGGCTTATATGCAACTTTCAGGACTGGAATTGCTGGAAGTCTCCCCGCAGATTAATTTTCTCAATATTGGTGAACGCTGCAACGTGGCCGGTTCGCGCAGGTTCCTGCGTTTAATCCAGGAGAAAAAATATGAGGAAGCACTGGAGATTGCCCGCAAACAGGTGGAGGACGGTGCACAGGTACTCGACATCAACATGGATGAGGGATTACTGGATGGTGTAGAGGAGATGACACGCTTTCTGAACCTGCTGGCTTCCGATCCCGATGTTTCCCGTGTGCCCATCATGATCGACTCCTCAAAGTGGGAAGTACTGGAAGCAGGGCTTAAGTGTGTGCAGGGCAAACCAATTGTCAACTCCATCTCACTGAAAAACGGAGAAGTGGAATTCCTGCATCATGCCCGGCTGGCACAGCGCTATGGTGCCGCGGTGGTCGTGATGGCCTTCGATGAGACGGGACAGGCAGATACCTATGAACGCCGTATAGAAATCTGTGAGAGAGCTTACGGGTTACTCATCAGGAATGGATTCGATCCGAATGATATCATTTTCGATCCCAATGTGCTGGCCATTGCTACAGGAATCGACGAGCACAAAAACTACGGAGTGGATTATATACAAGCGGTCCGCTGGATCAAGGAACATCTCCCGCATGCCAAAGTGAGTGGCGGTGTGAGCAACCTTTCCTTCTCCTTCCGTGGCAATGATTCTATTCGTGAGATGATGCACTCGGTCTTCCTTTATCACGCCATCCAGGCCGGAATGGACATGGGAATAGTGAATCCGGCCCAGTCTGTCATTTATGAGGACATCCCGGCGGAGGTGAAAGAGCTTGTGGAAGATGCCGTACTAAACAGACGCGACGATGCCACGGAACGACTTATGGCCTACGCCGAGAAGATAAAAAATGAGAAAACTCCCGAAACAGAACAATCTAAAACTCAGGAATGGCGCACCCTTTTGCTCGACGAACGACTGAGCTACGCGCTGGTGAAGGGTATTGGCGATTACTTGGAGGAAGATCTGGCTGAGGCGCTACAGTTATACCCGCGTGCAGTGGATATCATCGATAAACCCCTGATGGATGGCATGAACAGGGTAGGCGACCTCTTCGGATCGGGGAAGATGTTTCTGCCACAGGTGGTGAAGGCGGCCCGCACCATGAAAAAGGCGGTAGCCATCCTTCAACCCACAATCGAAGCAGAAAAGACCACGTCGGGTGGATCACAGAAAGCAGGTAAGATCCTGCTCTCCACCGTGAAAGGAGACGTGCACGACATCGGCAAGAATATCGTCTCCATCGTGCTGGCATGCAATAACTATGAGATCATCGACCTGGGCGTGATGGTGCCTCCCGAAAAGATCATCGACACGGTGATCAGGGAAAAACCCGATATCGTGGGCCTGAGCGGACTCATTACTCCTTCCCTTGAAGAGATGGCCATCGTGGCTGAAGAGATGGAAAAGGCCGGCTTTGATATGCCCCTGCTTATTGGTGGTGCCACTACCTCCAAGCTACATACGGCCTTGAAGATTGAGCATCGCTATAAGCATGGTGCTGTAGTTTATGTGAAGGACGCCTCACAAAGTCCTTCTGCCGTAGCCAATCTCATGAGCTCAGAGAATAAAGATGCCTACGTCCGGAAAGTACGTAGCGAGTATGCACTTTTGCGGGAAGGACATGCCATGAAGGTAACCGAGCTTGTTCCATTGGAAGAAGCCCGCAGAAACCCTTTCCGGATTACAGGCAGCTACGAGCCGGTACACCCCCGAACTATGGGGCGGGTGAAACTGGAGAAGATAGGAATTGATGTATTGATACCCTATATCGACTGGAAATTCTTTTTTCCTGCCTGGAACCTGTCCGCCAAATTTCATACCATCACCCGCATTGATCGGAATAATGCCGCTGCCTATGAAAAATGGAAAGCATCCTATCGCGACGATGAACAGGAGAAGGCGGTGGAAGCTGCAAAGCTGTATCACGACGCACAGAATATGTTGCACCGTTTTGCAGATGAACGGGTGGATTATGTGAAAGCGGTCTTCGGGCTGTATGAGGCATACAGTGAGAATGACAATATTTTCATCGGTGAAACGCTCTTCCCCTTTCTGCGGCAGCAGAAGAAAACCGACCAGAATCAATATTTCTGCCTGAGCGATTTTGTCGCTTCCCGTGAATCGGGGAAGAGGGATTATCTGGGTGCTTTTGCTGTAACCGCCGGTGATGGGGCAGATGAGCAAATGCATCGGTATGAGAAGGAAGGCGACGATTATTCAGCACTGCTGATGAAGTCATTACTCGACAGGCTGGCCGAGACTGCCACCGAATGGGTGCACGAAAGGGTACGACGGGAATACTGGGGATATGCGGCCGACGAGAAGCTTTCTATAGCAGAATTGTTTGCGGTGAAGTACCAGGGTATACGCCCTGCAGTGGGTTACCCTTCCATTCCTGATCAGACGACCAATTTCCTGCTGCACAGGCTCCTCAAAACAGAAGAAATAGGTATATCCCTTACCGAGAATGGCGTGATGTATCCCAACGCATCGGTCAGCGGATTCTTCTTTGCTCATCCCGAGTCGAAATATTTCTCTATTGGTGAGATCAGTGAAGAGCAAATGATCGACTACGCCAAACGAAAAAATGTGAAGCCGGAAGAGATAAGGAAATTCCTCCTCGCAAATCTGGGGTAAGTTTCGTATCTTTGCAGTACAAAAAAATAATTCATGCGGAGTTTTGGAAGCGACAATAATTCGGGAGTTCATCCGCGCATCATCCGCGCATTGACGGAAGCGAACATAGATCATACCATCGCTTACGGCGATGACATATGGACCCGGCAGGCAGAGGAGGAAATACGCGTCTTGCTCGAAGATAGCAGCATAGAGCCTTCCTTCCTTTTCAACGGCACCGGCGCGAACGTGGTGGCCTTGCAGGCCTGTACATTACCCTTTCATTCCGTCATTTGTGCGGCTACGGCACACATAGCCGTGGATGAGTGCGGCGCACCGGTGAAGTCGACCGGCGCTTCGTTAAAAGAGGTCGTTACTCCCGATGGAAAGCTAACCCCTGAACTGGTCCGCCCGCACCTGCATGGCTTCGGCTTTGAACACCATTCCCAGCCAAAAGTAATTGCGATCTCGCAGACAACTGAGTTGGGAACCTGTTATACACCCGATGAAATAAGGATGCTTGCCGACCTGGCTCATGCCCATGAGATGTATCTCTTTGTGGATGGTACACGCATTGCCAACGCCTGTGCATACCTCAATGTCTCGCTCAAAGAAATCACTGTGGATTGCGGTGTGGATATCTTTACACTGGGTGGCACAAAAAATGGATTGATGTTTGGTGAGGCACTTGTTCCGTTGCGGAAGGAGCTGGCCGGACATCTCAAATATTACAGGAAGCAAACCACGCAACTCTATTCCAAGATGCGATATATTACAGCGCAGTTTATTCCCTACCTGAGTGAGAACCTGTGGCTGGAGAATGCACGAAAATCCAATGCTTCAGCCCGCTTATTGTGGGAGGAGATGAAACATGTGAAAGGAATTGAGATTACACAACCTGTGGAATCAAATGCCCTGTTTTTCATTCTTCCCAAAGAGATTACCGATAAGTTGCGTGAGCGTTATTTCTTTTACGACTGGGATGAAAGTCGTAACGAAATGCGACTTGTCTGTTCGTGGGATACCACGGAAGAAGATATCCGGGATTTTATCGGTTACCTGCGGACCCTGATTCCGGAGGCTTGACTTATTAGATATACATTTTGCAAAAGTACTGTAACCATCTATCACGCATCGTTGCGTAGAAAAGGCGGATTTCTGGTGCTGACTTCTAATTACTGAATTTGATTCTTATGTTTGATTTTTTAGATGTTTACCCCTGGCTGCTGCCTGTAATCATATTTTTTGGACGTGTGATTGACGTGTCGCTGGGTACCCTGCGAATTATTTTTGTTTCGAAAGGCGAAAAATATAAAGCGCCCTTAATTGGCTTTATAGAGGTATTTATCTGGGTTGTGGTCATTTCTCAGATACTTTCAAGAGCCAATGATATGGTGGCTTACCTCTCCTACGCGGCCGGATACGCAACAGGCAACTATATGGGTATCCTACTCGAAAACAGAATTGCTTACGGCATCGTGTTATGCCGTATCTATACGCAAAAGAACGGGAAAGAGCTGGTGCTGAAGCTTAACAAGCTGAATATAGGAGCTACCCTGACGCATGGAACAGGATCAACAGACGAAGTAGATATTATTGAGACGGTGGTAGATCGCAAGGAGATGAAAACATTGGAGGGTACACTCAACGATTTTGACAACAATATTTTTTATGTGGTAGAGGATGTCCGTACCAAACAAAACGGCATTTTCCCGAAACGGAGAAACATTCTTACCCGTTGGAGAACAGGAAAGTAATTTTCAGTACAGGTTATTGACTGTCCCTTTCCAGGAACAGCCCAGACAATACAGAAGTGTCGTGTCAAATCCATCCAGCGATTCATCCGCGTGAATCGGATGGATTTTCTTATCTTCCGAGACTGTCACAACCAGCCGCTCTCCTGCACTGTTAAGCAGGTAGAAACGCCGTATCTTGCATTGCGGGCAGAGCCGATTTTTACTCATACGTCACTTTTATTTTCAATGCTTTTTGCTTCCAGCCATATTTCTTCCATTTTTTCGAGTGGCATACCTTTCAGTGAGTGTCCCTGTGCTTTTACTTTCTTTTCCATGTAATTGAAGCGGAACATGAATTTCCGATTGGTACGTTCCAGCGCATTGTCGGGATTCACCTTGTAGAGTCGGGCTGCATTGATGATGCTGAAAAGCAGGTCTCCAAACTCGGCCTCCATCCTGTCGGCCTCCATCTTCTCAATTTCTACCTCCAACTCTCCAAGCTCCTCCTTTACCTTATCCCACACATCGTGCCGCTTATTCCAATCAAACCCCGCATTGCGGGCCTTATCCTGTATCCTGTATGCCTTAATCATTGAGGGCAGTGATTCTGGTACACCTTCGAGTACCGTTTTATTTCCTCCGTTCTCTTTCAGCTTGATCTGTTCCCATGATTTTTCTACCATGCTTGCGCTGTCGGCGCTCTTATCACCAAATACATGTGGGTGACGGAAGATAAGTTTGTCGCAGATGGCATTGCAGACATCAGCCACATCAAATGCCTGTTTTTCTTCTCCTATTTTTGCATAAAAGACCACATGGAGCAAAAGATCGCCCAGTTCTTTTTTTATTTCATCATTGTCGTTGCTGAGAATGGCTTCTATCAGCTCATAGGTCTCTTCAATGGTGTTGGCCCTCAGGCTCTCGTTGGTCTGTACCCTGTCCCACGGGCATTTCTCCCGCAGTTCATCCATTATGTCGAGCAGCCGCCCGAAAGCCTCCATTTTTTGTACTCTGGTGTTCATATCTGAAAAAAAGCAAAGAGGTCGGCATGACCTCTTTACCCGTGTTTATTTTTTAAAATTGGTCAATCCGGTTTGGAGAAATTCAATGTAACGCTCCACATTTTCATCGTATGCGTAGGAGGGGCTTAATGGTTTTCCGTCATGATCGAGCGCGATATAATAGGGTTGAGCATTGGCCCCGAACTTGTGACGCTGAAGGTAACTCCATTTATCACCGATGGTCTTCAGCCGGGTTGTTCTGCCGTTTTCATCTACTTCGACAACCTCGGGAAGCTTGGTTTTATCATCCACCATGAGTGTGATGAGGATATACTCATTATCAAGAATATCTTTTACTCGGGGGTCGGTCCATACCGATGCCTCCATCTTTCGGCAATTCACACAGCCGTAACCGGAAAAGTCTATCAGCACCGGTTTATTTTGCTGTTTTGCCAGCGCGATACCGGTTTCGTACTCCATTGCCTGGGCATGTACCTCGCCGTCGTACATATTGAAGTCCTGTGTGTAGAGAGGAGGTGAGAAGGCGCTGATTGCCTTTAGCGGAGCGCCCCACAATCCGGGGATCATATAGAGGGCAAAGGCAAGCGAGATGATTGACAGAAAAAGACGGGGTATGGTGACATGTGGCACATCACTGTCGCCCGGGAATTTAATTTTACCCAGGAGGTAGACTCCCAGCAGAGAGAAGATCACAATCCATAATACGAGAAAGACTTCCCTGTCCAGGATTCCCCAACCGTAGGCAAGGTCGGCCACGGATAGAAATTTAAGTGCCAGAGCCAATTCAAGGAAACCCAGTACCACTTTTACCGAATTCAACCAACCACCCGATCTGGGGAGGTTGGATAACCATGACGGGAAGATGGCGAAGAGTACAAAGGGGACGGCAAGAGCTATGGCAAATCCGAGCATACCAATAGCGGGGCCAAGGATACTGCCCGACAGGGCTGCCTCTACCAGTAATGTACCTATGATGGGGCCTGTACAGGAGAAGGATACCAGGACCAGAGTGAATGCCATAAAGAAAATGCTCAGTGCTCCTGATGTTTTATCTGCCCTTTCATCCATCTTATTGGTCCACTTTGCAGGCAGCACCATTTCAAAGCCTCCGAAGAAGGCAATGGCAAACACCACCAGCAGGGCAAAGAAAATAAGATTGAACAGGGCACTGGTAGCCAGATTATTCAGTGCACTGGCACCAAAGATGCCGGTAATAAGCAGTCCCAGTATCACATAGATGATAATAATGGCGGCACCGTAGACCATTGCTTCAGTGACAGCTTTCTTTTTCTCCTTTTTATTACGTTTCAGGAAAAAACTCACTGTCATAGGAATCATGGGCCAGACACACGGGGTAATTAATGCGATGAGACCCCCGATGAAGCCGGAGATGAAAATCCAGAACAGCGACATGCCGGCAGTACTTCCTTTCATCCCGAAATCTTGGAGTTCCTTGGTTACCGGTGTCCAGAGCAGATCACTATCGATACCGTCTGAGGAGACAGCGACGGGCGAGATGGTTTGCAGGCTGTCCGTAACTTGTGCAGGTGTAAAGGGTATGAGCGGCAGACTTGTTTCGCTTGTGGCTGATGGAACGGGTGTGTTTGGCGCAGATGCCTTCGCAGTCACTGTCGCCGGTAATTGTGCTGCCGTAAAGGAAAAATCGTTCGGCAGGGGAGGGGTACAACTGCTGTTGTCGCATGCCTGAGCCCTTACGTCACCCTGAAGTATGAACCCGGCTTTTTCGGTCACCTTCAGCCGTTGTATGAACCGGGCATTATTCTGGAATGTGCCAATAGTCATCTGAAAGATGCCGTCGTATTTCACTTTTGCCTTTGTTTCGGCATGAAAATCTCCAATCACCTCTGCACCGGCAATTTGGTCGAAGCTGATTTGCGTGGGGGTAGGTCCGCCGTCGGGAATACTTGTATCATAAAGATACCATCCCTGCTTTATTTGAGCATCTGCAACAAGTTCAATTTCACCGTTTCCCACGTCTTTTAACGAGAAGGCCCAGACCACTTCGTCCTGAGAAAAAACCATGGTAAGGCAAAGAAACAACAAACCGAATAAAGCGATTGATCTTTTTATATGCATACTTTTATCTATTTCCTTACAAATCTGCAAAGTTAATAATCAAGGGATAAAAACCTAAGTTAATAAGGGTTATAAAGATTTTTGTTGCGTTAAATGATTCTATTGTTTGTGTGTAAGAATATCCAACGCGATTTTATCAGTTTCGACCATTCCTTTTGTACGATGCATATCAGATTTCGAATTGTCTGATCTATCTCGTTATAGATAATTCATTCCTGGAAGGCGACCTCTTCATTTTTCATTGCCATTAATGCGGAGAGCGTGACTGCGGAGATAGCACCGGCAATTTTTAATGCACGACTTGGCTTGGCATGCTCGCAGATCACGCCGGTAATGTGGGCAATCATATTTTTGATTGCGTAGCTTGCCCGAACGTAAATAAACCGGGGGTGCAAATGTCTATTGTATTCCCGCTTTATCGTAGGAAATTCCCAAGGCGTCGGCCACACCCCTGCCATAGGCAGGATCGGCTTTATAGCAGTTGCCAATATGACGGATCTTGATGATCTCATCACTGTCGCCCATGTTGCGTGCCGTGTTTGCAAAGAGACGTTGTTGTTCGTCCGGTTTCATTAAACGGAACAGTTTGCCTGGCTGTTCGTAATAGTTATCATCATCCTCGCGGAAGTCCCATCGCTTGATGTCGCCGTTCACTTTCTGAACAGGATCATCATGTTCCGGTTGTTCCCGCCAGACGTTGTAACTGTTTGGTTCATAATGCAGCGTAGCGCCATGGTTGCCATCCACACGCATTTGTCCGTCGCGGTGGTAGGAGTTATAACCTCCCTTTACACCCCTTGGATAATTCACCGGAATCTGATGATGGTTCACTCCCAGCCGATAACGCTGTGCGTCACCATAGGAGAAGAGTCGTCCCTGCAGCATCCGGTCTGGAGAGAAGCCAATGCCGGGTACTACATTGGCCGGATTAAAGGCAGCCTGTTCCACATCCTGAAAATAGTTGTCGGGATTTCGATTCAACTCAAACTCACCCACAGGGATAAGTGGGAACTCACCTTTGTACCATACCTTGGTGAGATCGAACGGATTGTAGGGCATCTGTCCGGCCTGCCCCTCGGTCATGATTTGAATGTACATTTTCCACTTTGGAAAGTCGCCGTTGCCTATGGCTTCAAACAGATCACGCTGATGGCTCTCGCGATCGTTTCCGATCACTTCGCCGGCCGCTTCATCAGTAAGATTTTCAATGCCCTGCTGGGTCACGAAATGAAATTTCACCCAATAACGTACATTGTCGGCATTGATGAAACTGTAGGTATGGCTTCCAAAACCATGCATGTGCCGGTAACTGCGTGGAATCCCCCTGTCGCTCATTGTAATGGTAACCTGATGAAGCGCTTCAGGCAGGCTGCTCCAGAAGTCCCAGTTATTGTTGGGGCTGCGCAGGTTGGTGTAAGGAT
>DGZP01000052.1:58905-90655 GCA_002398565.1 Proteiniphilum sp. UBA4977 | reverse complement strand
GCTGCGCAGGTTGGTGTAAGGATCGCGTTTTACAGCGTGATTCAGATCGGGAAACTTCAGCGGATCACGAAAGAAGAAGACCGGAGTATTGTTTCCTACAAGGTCCCAGTTTCCATCTTCAGTATAATACTTCATGGCAAAACCGCGAATATCCCGCTCGGCATCTGCAGCTCCACGTTCACCTGCAACCGTGGAAAAGCGGACAAACATTTCCGTCTTTTTCCCGATTTCAGAGAAAATCTTAGCTTTGGAATACTGTGTGATGTCGTGTGTTACGGTAAAAGTTCCAAATGCGCCCGATCCCTTGGCATGCATGCGTCTTTCAGGAATAACTTCACGATCGAAGTGGGCTAGTTTTTCCAGAAACCACACATCCTGCAACATCATCGGACCACGCGGACCTGCGGTCATCACGTCCTGGTTGTTACCTACCGGTGCACCGGAAACGGTGGTCATTCTTTCCTGATTTTTCTTGTTTTCTTGTTTTTTCAGTTCTTCTGCATTCATATACTTATAATATTAAATACTCTTCTTTCATTCAACCCCTTTCTGATATTTCCCGTTTATATGCACATCTATCGAGCTTATCTCATAACCGGGTATGCTATTTTCTTTAAAGAAAACATCCAGCATAAGGTCTAGTTTTTTATTGATATAATCTTCTATACTGTTGTTTTCATTATTGTAAAGGTGGTGATGGTTCTCCGTGCGACCATCGTAACGCGTAGCATCGTGAGTTGTCCGGACTTTTGTGATCATTCCCTTTTCCACCAGGGTGTCAAGAGTCTTGTAAATGGTTCCCGCAGATACATTTGAATATTTTTTATGAACAAAATCCATGATATGTTGAGCTGTTGGATGATTGTTAAGTGTATAAACTGCGTTTAAAACCGCGACTCTCTGCGGAGTAATTTTCAAGCCTTTATTACGTAGTTTTTCCTTTATTTCTTTTTCCGTATACATGTTATTCAGGAATTATAGAATCATTGTTTAATAAGAATAAATCTCATATAGAACAAATTCACGATTAAAAAAGTTCACACTCTTAAAAGTTATCAACATTCGATGTTCATAACTTAAGGAAAGAAAGAGCAGTCGAATTTTCCTCGGTAATGAATAAGTTCCCTAACTTTACCGTTAATTCGAATTATGCTAAATTAATAATGGAGAAACAAAAACGGAAACCGGCTGTCAAAGTAGTTGAAAAAACAGTTGTAGCGCCCGATATTGGAAAACTGCCCCCACAGGCCAGGGAGTTGGAGGAGGCGGTGCTGGGTGCGCTTATGCTTGAGAAGGATGCTTATTCCATTGTGAGTGAGATATTAAGGCCGGAAAGTTTTTATGATCCCACACATCAGCTCATTTATGGTGCAATACAAGGTCTGGCTATGCAGCAAAAGCCGGTTGACGTGCTTACCGTTGTAGAGGAACTTAAGCGCCAGGGTGAACTGGATGCTGCCGGTGGAGCTGTTTATGTGGCCGAGCTTTCGGAGAAGGTTGCTTCTGCGGCACACATTGAGTATCACGCGCGGATTATCGCACAGAAATATCTGGCCAGGGAGTTGATATCTTTTTCTTCTGAGGTTTCGCAGCATGCCTTTGATGAAACAGTGGATGTAGATGATCTGATGCAGGAAACCGAAGGACGTTTGTTTGAGATTTCCCAGCGGAATGTGAAGAAGGATGTGATCCAGATCAATCCGGTCATCAGGGAGGCAATGCACAATATTCAGCTTGCAGCGAACCGGAAAGACGGTATGAGCGGATTGCCTACAGGGTTTAAAGAATTGGACAAGCTAACATCGGGCTGGCAGAACTCCGACCTTGTGATTATTGCTGCCCGGCCTGCCATGGGTAAAACTGCTTTTGTGCTCTCCATGGCCAAAAATATCGCCCTCGATTTTGAACAACCTGTTGCCATATTTTCGCTTGAGATGTCGAATGTGCAACTGGTGAACCGATTGATTGTCAACGTATGCCAAATAAAGGGAGAAAGCATTAAAAGCGGCCGTCTATCGGAAGATGAATGGGAACGGTTGGATAAAAATCATAAATTTTTGTACAATGCCCCTATTTACATCGACGATACGCCCAGTTTATCCGTATTTGAATTACGTACCAAGGCCCGCCGCCTGGTGCGTGAACACAAGGTGAAAGTGTTGATTATCGACTATCTCCAATTGATGAATGCCAGTGGCATGAGTTTCGGGAGCCGTGAACAGGAGGTGAGCATGATCTCCCGATCCCTGAAAGGACTTGCCAAGGAGTTAAACATTCCCATTATTGCCTTGTCGCAGTTGAACCGTGGTGTGGAGACACGTCAGGGAACAGAAGGAAAACGACCGCAGCTTGCCGACTTGCGCGAGTCGGGTGCCATTGAACAGGATGCTGACATTGTATGCTTTATTCACCGTCCCGAATATTACCGTATTACCGAGGACGAGCGGGGAAACTCGTTGATAGGTATTGCGGAGATTATCGTTGCAAAGCATCGTAACGGACCCACCGGTATTGCCAGTATGCGTTTCGACAATGAATATGCCCGTTTCAAAAATCTGGATGATTATGCGGTGGGACAGAAGTATGTGGAAAGACCGTCTCGAATGAACAGTCAGGCTAAAAATACCGTTTCATCAAGCGATGCGGTGGATGCATCCGGCTTTCCTCTTCAAAATAAAGAGCCACTCCCCTTCTAGCGAATGAAAATGTTCCGTATCCTTGTCTGTATTTCTGTTTAAATAGTTTAATTACTGTCAAACAAAGCGTAAGAGATATGGGGGGAAAGGTACTATTACAATTTATTTTCCTATTTTTGTGCGCTAAAAGCAGTAAAAGGCACTTTAGGAGAAAATTTATTGAAATGCATAATATATTCTGTTTCACCAAGATATTAACATTGGTTTTTTTGTTGGGGATTGGATTTCAACCTGTACAGGCACAGGGTTCTCCTTATGAGACGGTGACTGTGGAGGGGCAGCGTTTTTTTAAATATGCGGTGAAGTCGGGTGAGGGACTTTATGCCATTTCACGCACCTTTTCGGTACCAATCACAGAAATAATTCGTCATAATCCAGGGTCGAATACCGGCCTTAAAAACGGACAGGAACTGCTTATCCCTGTAACTAAAGAAAATGCAGAACTTATTTCAGCTTCAACTGCCCCGTCAACTGAAGGAGTGCCGGTGGATCAAAACAGCACATTCAGACATACAGTTTCAAGTGGAGAGACAATTTACAGTATCTCCAAAATGTATCAGACTACGGTAAATGAGGTAAAACGTTATAATCCGGGTATCAGTGAAGATATCACCGAGGGGCAAGTCCTTACCATTCCGCAACGTCGTGTGATCAGCGAAGCAAAAGAGGAAAACTACCGTTACCATACCATTCTTCCCGGAGAGACACTCTATTCGGTTTCACGGACCTATTCGCTGAAAGCTGCTGATCTGATGCTGGCCAACCCCGGACTATCTGCGGATACTTTTCGTACCGGAAAAACAATCCGGATTCCATTTTTTGAATCGTATGAACGAATTGTGCCTTATGAAAATCAGACGACGAATGTCATTCATCTGGTACAAAAGAAAGAAACGCTTTATAGTATTGCACGTAATTACGAGGTGAAGGTGTCTGACATTGAACGCATGAATCCGATGCTCGGTGGAGGATTGAAAGCGAATATGGAACTTATTATTCCGGTGAAAAGAAGTCTTGTCGAAAAGAACTCCCGTGTGGAGGAAAAAGAGACGAACCGTTTATTGACACAAAACCTTGTTTCTGATAGAGTTGATATGATGAAAATTGGCCTTTTATTACCTTTTCTCGATGAAACAGGCAGAGGTCATATTCGTCTTCAGGAGTATTATGAGGGCTTTCTACTGGCTGTGGAAGCGATGAAAAACAGCGGTGTAAATCTGGAGCTATATGTTTTTGAGATAGGCCGGGGAGATAATACCCAGAAATTGGCAAGTTTGCTCGAAACCATGGAGATGCGTTCTCTACACTTGATCATAGGAGGTGTGAACGATGCACAGATCCGGTTGATTTCGGACTTCTCAAAAGCAAACAACATCAAGTATGTAGTACCCTTCTCACAAAGTAATGGTGAAGTTTTAAATAACGGAAACATTTTTCAAGTGAACCCCGTGGGCAGTGCTACTCAGACAAAAGCATCCTCTGCTTTTACCAGTACATTCGGGAATACCAATATTATTTTTGTCACAGAGGGACAAAATGACAAGAAAGAGTTTATTTCTGAACTGCAACACAATCTTGGGAGAAATCGGATAGAATTCGGATCACTTCCTTTGACGGGGACGTTGGATAGTGCCATTATACCGTTGCTACGGAAGGGAAAAGAAAATGTGATCATTCCTACTTCTGCCAATTCAAACACTCTCAGACAATTGATTGCTGAACTGAAAGAGGTGAGAGGAACAGACTCCACTTCCGTCATACGTCTTTTTGGTTATCCGGAATGGCAGACATACACGGAGCTGATTGATGATTATCATTTTTTTGGAACCTACATTTATACACCCTTTTTCATTGATAAAACCGATCCCGCCACGGAGGCGTTTGCTCATACATTCAGAAAATGGTATGGGCGGAACCTGATGGAAACACATCCCTCCTACGGTTTATGGGGATATGATACCGGTATTTTTTTTATGACTGCCCTGAATCGCTACGGGACCCGTTTCGAGCAGGAGATCCGAAAGATACGAGTGAGCTCCCTGCAGTTTGCGTTTCACTTTGAGCGGATGAACAACTGGGGAGGCTTTATTAACAACGGGTTGTATTTTGTCCATTACGATACCAACGGGAGGATTACAAAAACAGGCAGAAACCAATGAGACCCCTTTTACTGACAATTATCTTCGCCATGCTGTGTACATTTTCCGCATATACACAAAAGAAAGATGTATTTAAGAGCGAGCTTTATATTGGTGCGGGTGGGGGTGTAATGTCGTCAAGCCTTGATTTTATGCCCACCGTTCAACAATCGTACCTGATGGGAATTAACGGCGGCATATCTGCCAGATATATTACGGAAAAACATCTGGGGCTGATCGCCGAATTAAATTATGCACAAAGGGGATGGAAGGAAGAATTTAATACGGAACAGGATTTTGCATACAGCAGAACGTTGAATTACCTTGAGATTCCTTTCATGACCCACGTCTACTTCGGAAAAAAAATCCGTTTTATCATAAATGCAGGTCCGCAGATTAGTCTTCTGTTGAACGATAACCCCAAGATGAGCCAGGCTTTGGCTCAAGATATGGCGGAAAAACAGGCTGCTGACCCGAATGCAAAAATCGGTTATCAGTACAGCCCCTTCAGTGAATTAAAAAGGGTGGATTACGGATTGATCGGCGGAGCTGGCATTGAACTGCAAACCCTTCTTGGCGTCTTCAATCTGGAAGGACGTTATTATTTCGGACTGGGAGATGTGTTTGAGAGCCGCCGCAGTGAAAATGCCTATTTCTCCCGTTCCGCACATAGGCTGATTGAAACAAGGCTCACCTATTATATAAAAGTCCGCTAAAATTTTGTACTGCAAAAAAAATGTTATACTTTTGAACAAAAATATATGAATATATGTTCATGTATTGTTTTGAAGATTGATTATAAAAGATGGAGAAAACTGAAATAGTGTCGGAGAATAACAAAATAGACAAGTCACGGTTTGAGGAAGCTGCTTATTTATTGCGTGCACTGGCGAATGAAACCCGTTTATGCGTGATTCTACAGCTTTCAAAAACTGCTGAAAAGTCGGTCACTGAGTTGATGGAAGGTATGAATTGTGAACAGTCGCTACTGTCTCACCACCTTACCGATATGCGGGCAAAAGGAATTCTGAACTGCCGTAGAGAAGGGAAAAACAGTTTTTATTCATTGAAAGACAAGCGTACTACAAATGTGTTAAAGTGTATAATGCAATGCAATAATATGGATAACAGCTTGGGTTTATCGATTATGAACGAGAAAAATTAAATTAGAATATAGATTAAAAATCAGGAAACTGATTGCAGGAATAATAAAACGTGAATCAATGAAAAATTTTTTTTTAAAACACTGGCTCAAAATAGCGGGAGTAACAGTCGGAGCAATCGGAGGTTACCTTTATTATTATTATGTGGGCTGTCTCAGCGGCACCTGTCCCATTACATCCAATCCGTACAGAATGTTGATTTACGGGGCATTACTCGGATACCTTCTCTTCGACATGTTTTCACAAAAGAACAGTCCAAAGAAAGTAGCTGGAACAACTGACAATCACGAAAAGGAAAATAACAACAAATTATGAAATTAAAACGAAAAGGAATTCTATTAATAGCGGTTGCAGTGACCGTTACTTTGGCTGCATGTAATAATCAGAGTCAAGAAAACAGTTCGGATCCGGTGGAAACTAACACAATAAAAACAGAAAATAATATGACAACAACAACGACAAACAAAACAATTCATTTGACAAGAGCCGACTTTTTAAGCAAAGTGGCCAATTTTGAAAAAAATCCAGATAAGTGGGTCTATCTGGGCGACAAGCCCGCCATCATAGATTTTTATGCAGACTGGTGTGGCCCGTGCAAGATGATCGCACCTATTCTTGAGGAACTGGCCGAGGAGTATGATGGTCAGATATATATCTATAAGGTGGATACTGAAGCTGAGCAGCAACTGGCCGCTGAGTTTGGTATCCGGAGTATTCCGTCTCTGCTTTTCGTGCCAATGAACGAGGCCCCTCAAATGGCACAGGGAGCACTACCGAAGGATGCCTTTAAACAAGCTATAGAGGAAGTACTATTAAAGAAATCGTAAAGGAGGCCTGTGATGAACACTATGTTTTTTGAAAATATAAGTCGGTATGGTTTCGATGAAACAGTAAATCGCCTCTCCGAAATTGTTGCTGAAAACGGATGGAAAGTAATTCAGATACTCGATCTGCAGGAGACAATGAGGAAGAATGGTAAAGAGGTTTTGCCGGTAAAAGTGATGGAACTGTGTAAACCCGACTATGCCTATCGGCTGCTGTCGGATGATGCGTTGCGTATTTACGCAAACATGATGCCCTGCCGGATTTCCATACATCAGAAAGCCGACGGGCAAACATACGTGTCGCGCATGAATTCGGCAATGCTCGCCGTACAAATGGGAGGAGTAGTGCAGGAGGTGATGTCCGGTGCATTTACCGATGCAGAGGACTTTATAAGGAAGATTTCGATAGATTAAGTCTTATTGTATTTACAATAACTTGTTGTGTTAGGGTGGACTCGTCACGAGCCACCCTTTTTTGATGATTTTTTTGTACATTTGTGCTTTGAAATCAGAGCTGAACAATGAAATCCAGAAAAAATTATGAGATAATGGCTCCTGTAGGATCCTATGAATCTCTTGCAGCAGCTATACAAGGTGGAGCAGACTCAATATATTTTGGCATAGAGGGTTTGAACATGCGCTCCAGATCTTCCAATAATTTCACAATAGACGATCTCCATAATATCGCCCGTATTTGTCGCGAAAACAATCTGAAAAGTTATCTCACGGTGAACACGGTTATTTACAACTATGATATGGCATTGATGCGCAAGATTGTGGATGCAGCAAAGGAAGCGGACCTGTCTGCCGTGATTGCTGCAGATGTGTCAGTACTAATGTATGCCCGTTCAATTGGAGTTGAGGTACATTTGTCTACGCAGCTGAATATCACAAACACAGAATCATTACGATTTTACGCCCAATATGCCGATGTGGTGGTGCTGGCCCGGGAACTGAATCTGGAGCAGGTGGCAGTCATCCACAAAGATATCGTGGAACAACAGATCAAAGGTCCCGGTGGAGAATTGATACAGATCGAAATGTTCGCTCATGGTGCGCTCTGTATGGCAGTTTCCGGTAAATGTTATCTCAGCCTGCATGAGAAAAATCTCTCCGCCAACCGGGGTGAATGCAATCAGATCTGCCGCAGGGGATATACCGTGAAAGATAAAACAAGTGATATTGAACTGGAGATCGACAATGAATATATTATGTCGCCCAAAGACCTGAAAACCATTCATTTTATTAACAAGATGATGGATGCGGGTGTGCGGGTATTCAAAATTGAAGGGCGTGCGAGGGGCCCGGAGTATGTCCGCATTGTGACAAGTTGTTATAGTGAGGCAGTTGAATCCTATTGTAACGATACATTTACGGGTGAGAAGATAGAGAGATGGAACGAAAAACTATCTACCGTTTTTAACCGCGGTTTCTGGGACGGCTATTATCTTGGACAGCGGTTGGGCGAGTGGACGCATCGTTACGGGTCGGGTGCCGCGAAGAGGAAAGTGTATGTGGGCAAGGCTGTCAAGCATTTCGGAAACCTGGGGGTGACAGAGTTTCTGGTAGAGACGCAATCGGTGAAACAGGGTGATGAGTTGTTGATCACAGGTCCTACCACCGGCGCTCTCTTTCTGACGGCAGATGATATTCGCGTGGATATGGCCACTGTGCCGGAGGCATTCAAGGGTGATCATTTTTCCATTAAAGTCAACGAAAAGATCCGTCCCAACGACCAGCTCTACAAAATGGTTGTTGCCGACCGCCGAGGTACTGCACACGAAAGGTGATTCTCCCAGGCAGTACGAATTGTTTTATTTATCCATTTATCTTGTCAATAGCTGCATCTTGCCAATTATAGCCCGTCTCCGGTTTGTGTCACTGCAGGTAGTAAAAATTTTCTTCACCGAACCGCATATCGAACCGTCCTTTGGAGAATGTTGCCGGTTCGTCTCCCACAATTGCCTTGAACGAGAATATGCCGGACAGGACTGCGCCCTGCAGTTCCTTATCTACATATAGGTTTTGCGCTCGCTTAATCTTGAAGTTCCCTTCCAGAATTTTCAAATCGTACCGGGAGTTGTGTGAAAACATGGAAAGAGTACATTGCGTTCCGCTCAGATCGAAATCTTTCCCGTTCAGGGAGAGTAATTCTGTAAAGCTGCCGGGTATATAATCGGGAAGTGACAGTACCAGCGTGTAAGGTAATTCTCCTCCAATACTGCCGGAGAGATGGATATGACATGAATCATCTTTTACCACTATTTTGGAAGGATCATGGCCACTCCCGCTCCTCCAGGGAGTTAATCCCCAATAGACACCAAAGCTATTGTACCCTTTCTCCGAGTAAATGGGAAGCCCGGGGTTTTCCCCATCTTCAATAAACACCGAATCAGAGATGCGATAATCGAAACTGCGTGAACATCCTGCCGCAGCGACAAGAATGAACGTAAGCATTAAGAGGTGGATATACTTCATGATTATTTTTTTAAAATTTATCTATTTCATTGAAAAAAGATTCACAGGAAGAGAAACCGAGAGTTGGGCGCCACCGTAAGATTCAGAAGCAAGCAGAGAGAAATTATCTTTTGTGAGGAAGTGTTGGGGAAACAAGGCTTCGATAGATAAACGGATCCCGTTATTGAGAATCAGGCGTAATCCGAGTCCGCCGTATGTATTCAGGAGGAAATTGGAAGGGGCTTTCCCGGCTGCAGTGATTATCTCATCCCCGTATTTTTCCATCTCCTTCGAGGCAAAATCGATTGTGGTTTTTCCATGTATTTTCATGCCCGCCTGTATGCCTGCTTTCACATATCCCTGCCAATTACTGAGTCGTCCCCATAAGAGGAAATCTGCCTCTAGAGGAACTCCCACATATCCGAGCGACTCATTCATGCCGCGCACACGAAAAAGCTCAATTCCCTGGTCCGAAGGATGAAACAGATAAAGCGGAGCGTCCCAGCTTGGCGAAATCCGCTCATTGACGCGTGAATATCGGATTCCAGATGTAAGCGTGAGCCGGTTTTCCCATACGGAGAGCTCCGATTTTAGCCCGGCATAATACACTTCACCTTCACCTTTTACATGTTCGCTCCCGGTTTGATCCTCCTGGGTAACGTAACGTGTTTTGACCTGGCGGAATTCCCATTGGTCGTTGATCTCGCCCGCCATCTTATACGAGCCATATTCAATTCCGATGCGGAAGCGCGACTGGGACTGTTGTTGCGCCCCTGTGTGTACGAAGGAGAAGATTAAAATTAATAATAAGAGATATCTCATGACAAATTAAATTTTGTGACCCGATAAATGAAACTTGTGAGCATCGGGGCCGGATATGGTTTTATCGTAAGATGGGAAATGTGAAAAAAGTTACAGTTTTGTGAGTTAATAAATGAAAAAAAATCGAGCCTGCTTCTTGTAATTCTTCAGGTAAATATGAAAGAGAAAAAGTGTAGTGAAATTATGTGAGATTGTGAAAATAAATCTATCTTTGCGGAACATATTCACTTAAAAATAATCAATATGTCCAAGAATCCTTTCTTCATGAAATCTGCCGCATTGTTAGTGGCTGTAGCAGTATTATTTGCCAGTTGTTCAAGTAACACATTGATTCAATCAGATCCGAGTGGAGCCAAGGTGTATATGAATGGCGAATACAAAGGGGTGACGCCCTATTCCTATTCCGACACCAAGATTGTAGGAAGTACAACCGAGGTTCGTCTTGAAAAAGAGGGGTATGAGCCGTTGTACACTATGTTGTCGAGAAACGAAAGTGCCGATGTGGGTGCCATCATTGGTGGAATTTTCTTTCTCTTCCCGTTCCTTTGGACCATGAAGTACAATCCCGTTCACACTTATGAATTGAGACCAATAAATACTGCCTCTCTGACAAAATCCGATCAGCCGGCTATAATGACCGATGGCAGTGGAAATGAATATATCTCCTGTGTATTAAAAGATTAAAGAGAATTTTACTCTTCCTTAAACCATCCTGCATACATCAGGTAGTTGCTCGCAATTTTCTGATTCATCTCTTTTGATTGAGCAGGATCCACCTTTTTTACAAATTTGGCAGGTACCCCGGCATAAATGCTGCCGGGCTCTACTTGCGTACCACTCAACACCACTGCCCCTGCGGCAATAATTGCTCCTTCACCCACCACGGCATGGTCGAGTATGATGGCGCCCATACCAATAAGTGCGCCATTCTCTATTTTCGCCCCGTGAATTACCACGTTGTGGCCGATAGAGACATCGTCGCCAATAACAGAAACAGATTTCTGATAAAGGGTATGAATGACCGTGCCGTCTTGCACGTTCACCCGGTCGCCGAGGCGAATGGAGTTTACGTCTCCGCGCAATACGGCATTATACCAGATACTGCAATCGCGACCTATTACCACATCACCGATGATGGTGGCATTCTCTGCCAGATAACTGTTTTCTCCTATCTGAGGTTTGAAGCCGCGAACAGATTTAACTAAAGCCATTTAGAAATTTAATTTTTGATAATGAATCCACCGGTTTAAATCGGAGGACAAAATTTGTTATATGGGTTTCGTTTTATATTTCAACCAAGCTTTTTCTTCTTTGTTCAGATGATTTTTCAACTTGCGGTACACCATTTTGTGGTAATTGTTCAGCCATTTAATCTCCTTCTTTGAGAGGAGCTTTTTTGAGATTGGCTTCGTATCGATGGGGCAAAGTGTAATTGTCTCAAAATTGTAAAATGTGCCAAACTCTTTCGTCTTTTGAAATTCCCGTGTCACAATGAGGTTTTCAATTCGGATTCCATATTGACTGGCACGATATAATCCCGGTTCATTGGAAGTAACCATCCCCGGCTGTAGTTTCGTGGAATTCTCTTCCAGGCGGATGTTCTGTGGTCCCTCGTGTACGTTTAGAAAGTGGCCGATACCGTGTCCGGTGCCGTGCCAGTAGGTGAGGCCATTGTCCCACAAAGCCTTTCGGGCCAGAATGTCGAGTTGAGATCCGCGCGTTCCTTCAGGGAAAATAGCCGTTGCCAGGGCGATATGTCCTTTTAGCACGCGGGTGTAATCTGTTTTCATCTGTTTGGTAAGCTCCCCCACCGCCACTGTGCGGGTAATATCGGTTGTGCCATCTTTGTATTGCCCGCCCGAGTCGATCAGTAGCAATCCCTCCGGTTCAACCTGAAGGCAGGTTTCAGGAACTGCATGGTAGTGTATCACAGCACCATTGGGCCCATACCCGGCAATGGTGCCGAAGCTTTCACCCACGAACAATTCCTGCTGGGAACGGTATTCAATCAGTTTCTCCGCTACAGTTACCTCGTTTACCTTGCCCGCAGGTACCGCCTGCTCAAGCCACATGTAAAATTTCACCAGAGCCGCGCCGTCCTTGATCATCGCGTTACGGAAACCATTTAGTTCTGTTTCGTTTTTGACGCTTTTCATCAGATCTATGGGGGAGGGGATATCCACCACGCGACATGAGGGAGGAATGGTTTGACGCAGTTTGTAATTGATCTTGCTCCCGGTGATGCAGACACTGCTGTTTTCCGGTAGGTGGGTTACATAGTCAAATATATCCGGATAATCCCTAAGGGTGATTCCCTGCTCCGTGTAGGCATTGATAGTCTCATCGTCCAGCTTTTCCCTATCGATGAACAGAATGGCCTCGTTATCGGAAACATATCCGTAGGCTACAGCCACAGGATTATAATCCACATCGTTACCCCTGAGGTTAAAGGTCCATGCTACCGCATCGAGGGTGGCAATGATGATGCCATCGGCATCCACTTTTTTCAGTTCGCTGTTAATCCTTGCGATCTTGCTCTTCACCGTCTCACCTGCAATGTCGTCGGAGAGAATAAATATTTTATTTTTAGGAATCTCGGTACGGTCACTCTGTATCTCTGAAAATGGATCAAAAGTGGTCTCCAGTTTGATCTTTTTGGACTGAAGTTCATTTTGCAGGGTCAGGGCGTCGGAGGCGGCGTAGACCAGTCCGTCGATACCCACCGTACCACCTTGTCCAACATGAGTAATAATCCACTCCGTCATATCGGGCGTGCCGGCCTGTCCCATTTTAAAAAGTTCAAATCCCGTGTCAGCCAACTCATCGGCAGCCTGAAGAAAATAGCGCGAATCGGTCCATATACCTGCCTGTTCTTTGGTAACGACGGCTGTGCCGGCTGAACCGGTGAAGCCGCTTATCCATTTTCTGGATTCCCAATGCTTGGGTGGATATTCACTTACATGGGCGTCGGTACTGGGGATGATGAAAGCATCCAGCTGCTTTTCCTCCATGAATTGTCTCAAGGATGAAAGCCTTTCAGGGATTTCACTTGTCTTCATTTCTTTATGATTTAGCTTTTAAAACAACAAATGTAATAAATTTGTTCTTATATTTGAATCAGCATGAGTTCGAACAAGAGTAAGAGATTAAAGATGAATGAAGACAACAATTGAACTAACCAATATGCGGTTTTACGCCTACCATGGTGTGCTGCCGCAAGAAAGGGAAACCGGAAATGTATTTGTGGTAAATATGACGTTGGAAGCTGATGTCTCGGCAGCCTGTACAAGCGATGAGGTGGATGACACCATCAATTATGCCGAGGTGTTTGATCTGGTCAAAACAGAAATGGAGCAACCCTCCAAACTTTTGGAACATGTAGCCGGACGTATTCTCTCTAAATTAACGAAAAAATATCCGCGTATATCGCATGCCAGGGTAAGCGTGGCGAAGATGCACCCCCCTGTGGGCGGCGAAATGGAAAAAGCGGCGATTGTGCTCACCGCGTCAATGTAAACTGCCAATTTTTTCATACCTTTGCAAAAATTTCCGAACGCATGGATGAACGTGTAGATGATAGAATGCCTTCCATTGATACAGAAGTGCCTGTTGCTTCTTCACATGAGACGGAGTTGCAGGGCGAACCGTTGATGTTGCGTACAGAAAATCTGGTGAAACGATATGGCAAGCGTACCGTGGTGAATCATGTCTCCATCAATGTGAAACAGGGAGAGATTGTGGGACTGCTTGGCCCCAACGGGGCCGGTAAGACCACCACATTCTACATGACAGTCGGGTTGATCGTTCCCAATGAAGGGGAAATATTTATCGGCAAACAGAATATTACCGGTTATCCGGTTTACAAGCGTGCTCAAAATGGCATCGGTTATCTGGCACAGGAAGCCTCCATCTTCCGGAAAATGACGGTGGAAGACAATATTAAATCGGTGTTGGAATTCACCAATATGTCTGCCCGGGAACAAAAGGAGAAGATGGAGACGTTGATAGAGGAATTCGGCTTGCAGAAGGTGCGCCGGAACCTTGGTGACCGCCTCTCGGGAGGGGAGCGGCGTCGTGCCGAGATTGCACGCTGCCTCGCGATAGATCCCAAGTTTATCATGCTCGACGAGCCCTTTGCCGGTATTGATCCCATTGCTGTACAGGATATTCAGTCTATTGTGGCACAACTCAAGTTCAGAAATATTGGAATTCTCATCACCGATCATAATGTGGATGAGACACTCAGTATCACCGACCGGGCTTACCTGCTTTTTGAAGGAAAGGTACTCTTTCAGGGTACGGCTGAAGAGTTGGCTGCCAATCCTGTAGTACGGGAGAAGTATCTGGGACGAGACTTTGAACTGCGCAGGCGTAATTTCGATACACACTGAAATTATGCCACGCCTGCTATCCATCGATTACGGAAAAAAACGTACGGGGATTGCCGTAAGCGATCCGTTGCAACTTATTGCAAACGGGCTGACAACGGTAGAGACCCCAAAGTTGTTTGATTTTTTGGCAGACTATCTGAAAAAGGAAGAAGTCGCGGTGATTGTGGTTGGTCTGCCCAAACAGATGAATAATGAGCCCTCTGAAAATATGAAGAGGGTGGTACCTTTTGTGAACAGATTCAAAAAGATTTATCCCCACATTCCGGTAGAATATTACGACGAAAGGTTTTCATCGAAGATGGCACAACAGGCCATGATCGACGGAGGACTCAAAAAGAAGGAGCGACAAAATAAGGCGCTGGTGGATGAGATCAGTGCCACCATTATCCTGCAGGGATATATGGAAAGCAAAAGAATGAAATTATGATTTTACCTGTTTATATTTACGGTCAGCCGGTGTTGCGAAAGATTACCAGGGATATTGATCCTGGAAACTATCCCAACTTGAAAGAGCTGATCGGCAACATGTATGAAACTATGCATGGTGCCGATGGTGTAGGCCTTGCTGCGCCCCAGGTGGGCCTTGAGGATCGCATCTTTGTTGTAGATCTTGCTCCGCTCGCAAATGAGGAGCATCCTGAGTTCAATAATTTTAAAAAGGTGTTTATCAATGCTCACATTACAGAGCGAAGTGGTGAATTGGTGCTTGTTGAGGAGGGATGTCTCAGTATCCCGGGCATCCATGAGAAAGTGCCCCGCGAAGACAAAATACGGATATCATATCTTGATGAAAACCTGCAACCACACGATGAAACATATGAGGGATATATGGCGAGGGTGATCCAGCATGAATATGACCACCTCGACGGGATTATGTTTGTGGACAGGATATCTCCCCTTCGCAAAAGGATGATCAAGAGCAAACTTTCCAACATGGAAAAGGGAAAGGTAGCCTGTGATTACAAGATTAAACCCATGCGCTGATCCTTTTCCCCGGTCAGCCTTTGGGCTGCCTTCTCATCCAGAAACCAAATGAGATTTTCTGAATCCGGTTGTACCAGTGCTGCCGGATATTTTTTTTCAATCCTGTGCGGGTGACCGATGATCTCAGCTACCTTATCAGCCTTGTTTTCTCCGGTGACCAGAAATGCCACATGCTGGGCGGCATTGATTACTTTACCTGTGAGGCTCACCCGGATCTGTCCGCTCTCGGGATGGGTTGCCGTAACACAATTTGCAGGATGATGCCAAAGCTCTATTTCATGTGGAAAAATGGACGCAGTATGTCCGTCGTCCCCCATTCCCAGCATCAGGATGTCGAAAGAGGGAATACCGTGTATCGATTCCAGTTCAATACTGAGTAAGTCTCCATATCGTCTGGCCTCCGCCTCCGGGTCGTTCTCTCCCAGAATACGAAAAATATTTTCCCGGGGCACCGGCAGGAAATCAAAAAGGTGCTCTTTTGTCATCTTGTAGTTGCTTCCATCGTCGGTGGGCGGTACGCAACGCTCGTCACCCCAGAAGAATTTTATTTTTTTCCAGTCTATTTCTCCAGGGGGCAGTCCTGCCCAATAGTCGAACAGCAATCTTGGTGTGGAGCCGCCGGAGAGGGCTACGGTCACCATCTCTTTCTGCATCAGTATTTCTTCGAACCAGGCCGTAAACGATTGACTCAAATCGTCTGGTGTTTTACAAATCCGAATATCCATATTTCAATTTTAATATCATCTTCCATCTGCCGGCTCTCCCGGAACAAGTTAAAAAGGGGCCGTGGCATGGATGTGGGCGTTCATCTGTGAGTTTTTATAATTCGCAATAAATGCCGTCTTCCGCCAGGTTTTTACAGGGGTATCGCCAGGTGTTTTCTTTTCCTTCTATCAGGTCGTCGGCCACATCGGGGCCCCATGATCCGGAAGGATAGCCGTGTAGCGGTGCCTCTTTGTCATTTTCCCAGTAATCGAGCACGGGCTGTACAAATCTCCAGGTTTCTTCGGCTGCTTCACTGCTCATATAGAGCATGTTGTCGCCGGTCATACAGTCTAGAATCAATCTTTCATAGGCACTGGGAATATAGTGGTCGTTCAGATCTGTATAATGGAAATCCATGTTGACTGATTTTACTTCATAACCGCTTCCGGGAACCTTCATGCCGGTCTTCAGCAGAATGCCTTCATCGGGTTGGATGCGAAGAATCAGCTGGTTGTCGGATTGAGTGGCGTTGTCGGCCAATTTGAACAGTTTTTGCGGTGATGGCTTGAAATGAATCACCACCTCCGTCACGTTTGTGGGCAATCTTTTGCCGGTACGGATGTAAAAAGGAACGCCTTGCCAGCGCCAGTTGTCGATATAAATCTTCATGGCCGCATAGGTTTCGGTGCGGGAGTCCTTATTTACATTCTTTTCATCCCGGTAACCATTGTACTGTTTCCCCCTCACGGTGGCTTCGGTATACTGCCCGCGAATCACATTCTCTTTAAGATCGATTTTGCTGAAAGGACGCAATGAGCGAAAGACTTTCATCTTTTCGAACCGGATATCCTCCGGGGTGATCTTGGCGGGTGGTTCCATCGCCACCAGGGAAGCAACCTGTAGAAGGTGATTTTGTATCATATCACGTAATGCTCCTGAGTGGTCATAGTAGCCGCCCCGGTCTTCCACCCCTATGCGCTCCGCTGCTGTAATTTCGACATGCTGAATAAAATTCCGGTTCCAGAGCGGTTCATAAATTCCATTGGCAAAACGGGTGACCATCAGGTTTTGAACTGTCTCCTTCCCCAGATAATGGTCGATCCGGTATATCTGATCCTCATCAAAAAACTCCAGCAACTGTTCGTTCAAAGCAATGGCAGAAGCAAGATCGCGACCGAAAGGTTTTTCAATTATGATTCTTCTGAATCCCTTTTGCTGCTGCGTAAGCCCCTGGCCATAAAGATACTTGGGAATACTGGTATATAGAGAGGGAGGGGTGGAAAGATAAAATATATAATTATACCCGAGATTATGTTTCTTATTCAGTGAGTCTAGCTTATCTTTTACGTGTATATATTCTTCTCCTTTCCCGGTGTCTATACTCAGGTAATGAAGACGGGTCAGAAAGTCATCGGTCTTCTCTCTGGGTGCATCTTTATAGTGAGCAAATAACCTGATGCCCTCTTTCATCCTTCTCCTGAACTGGCTGTCAGTGAATTCGGTCCGGCTTACGCCCAATACGGCATATCCTTCCGGAAGCGATCCGTTCATATAAAGATCAAACACTGCCGGAATCAATTTCCTGTATGTGAGGTCGCCTGAGGCACCGAAAATGATCAGTGCCTGGTTGGTTGTTTTTTTCATTACACTATGCTTTTGGATACATATAAAAACAAATATACGGATAAAAAGTTGACTGACTCCGTTGACAAAGAAAAAATCGGTTTTTCATGCAAAGTTAAAAGGATTAGAACTTTGATAGTTAGATAATTTATTGTATCTTTGCCCCTCGAAAAAATAAGTTTATTTATTTAACGCTTTAATAATTAATTTGGTATGAATAATTACGAAACCGTTTTCATTTTGACTCCCGTTTTGTCTGATGCTCAGATGAAGGAAGCGGTTGAAAAATTCAAGAACCTCCTCACAGAGCAAGGGGCTGAAATTGTCAATGAAGAAGATTGGGGATTGCGCAAGATGGCCTATCCCATCGACAAGAAAACGACCGGTTTTTATACTTTCCTTGAATTCAATGCTGATCCGTCAGTGGTTGAAAAATTGGAAGTCAATTTCCGTCGTGACGAACGTGTAATCCGTTTCTTAACCGTGAAACAGGATAAATTTGCATTGGAATATGCCGCGAAGAGAAGAAACAACAAAGGCGACAAAAGACATGCAGCCCATCCACAAGCTGCAGAAAATGTGAGATCAAAGAAACAGGAAAAGGCAGAACCGGTTGAAACAGAAGTAGAATCAAACGAAAAGGAGGATTAAGTAATGGCTAAACAATCAGAAATCAGATATCTGACCCCGTTGTCAGTAGATGTAAAGAAGAAAAAATACTGCCGTTTCAAAAAGAATGGTATTAAATACATCGATTATAAGGATCCGGAATTCCTGAAGAAGTTCCTGAATGAGCAGGGCAAGATTTTACCAAGGAGAATTACCGGTACATCATTGAAGTTTCAACGTCGTATA
This sequence comes from Proteiniphilum sp. UBA4977, assembly GCA_002398565.1. Taxonomy (GTDB): domain Bacteria; phylum Bacteroidota; class Bacteroidia; order Bacteroidales; family Dysgonomonadaceae; genus Proteiniphilum. The sequence goes on along the minus strand of DGZP01000052.1, from coordinate 71,997 downwards.
GCGCAAGCAGTGAAGAGAGCCCGTCATATTGCCCTGCTTCCCTACGTAACCGATTTAATGAAATAAGAAGGAGGACATATAGATATGGAAGTAATATTGAAAGAAGATATGCTGAATTTGGGCTATAAAGATGACGTGGTAAACGTGAAAAAAGGATATGCCCGCAACTTTCTTATTCCACAGGGAAAAGCCGTCATAGCCAGCGAGTCAGCCAAGAAGGTATTGGCTGAAAACCAAAAACAGCGCGCTCATAAGCTTGCACAGATAAAAGCGGATGCTCAGGCTGTCGCCGGAAAACTGGAAGGTGTATCACTGACCATCGGTGCCAAGGCCAGTTCTACTGGTACTATTTTCGGATCGGTGACCAATATCCAGATCGCTGATGCACTTCAGGCGAAAGGATTTGAAATAGAGAGAAAGTTAATTCTCATCAAGGATGCCGTGAAAGAAGTAGGTAATTACAAAGCTGTGGTGAAGCTTCACAAAGAGGTTACTGTTGAGATACCCTTCGAGGTGATTGCAGAATAAATCACATCTGATTATGATATGAACAGCTCCGGGCAAACTGCCCGGAGCTGTTTTAATTTTAATACTATTCTTTTTCTGTCGTGGTACCCCGGATTTCTTTCATTCTGCTTTTAACCTTGTTCTCAGGCCTTATATGCGTATTCATTGGCAGATATTGTCTATAAATTGTAATTATATGTCTCAAAACACACAATAACTTGCTTATTTTTAAATTGTTATGTTGTAAAAAAGAACAAAAAAATACTGCAAATTAATATCTTTAATTACTTTTGTACAAAATATAGATTTATGTGCTTACGTTTAAAACATATTAATCTATTGGAGGCATATTATTTCCGGGGAATTGGTTATATATTGTTTTTAACAGCAATATCCCTGAATTTCATTTTATTGCTTATTTCCTGCAGTCGGGATGGAAAGATAAATGAATTTTCCGGCGTGGAGAAAAGAAAACTTGAAGAGAGAATATCACAAGATCGTTTTTCAATTGACTCCATTCATATTTTATTAAGAAAAAGTATCAGCGAAGGGGATGAATTGGCCATGTCTGTCCTGTATAAAGAATTGGGGGAACGAATGCGTTTATCATCCGATTTCTCAAGAGCCATTACCTATCATCAGCAGGGGTTGGTGTCTGCTTATAAAATTAAAGATACTCTCGGGATCACGCAGGCCCTGAATAATTTGGGTACCGATTTCAGAAGAATCGGAGCATTGCCTGAAGCTTCAGATTATCATTACCAGGCACTGCAGATGGCAGAAGCTTTTTCTCTCAGAAATGAATCTGCGGGCCGGAAGAACCGGGTCATGGCTATAAATGGTATCGGGAACATACATCTTTCCTCGGGAAGCTATGAGGAAGCGGAGAGGTCATTCCGGGAAGCATTGAAGGAAGAAAAGATACTGAATAGTCACGTGGGGCAGGCCATTAATTATGCCAACTTAGGCGCTGTTTTCGAAGAAAAACAGATGTATGATTCAGCCTTCTTCTATTATCAGCGTTCCATGGAACAGAATATACTGGCAAAGTCATTAATGGGTGTGGGTTTATGCCATATTCATTTCGGATATCTGTATGAGCTGCAACGGCAATATGACAAGGCGGAGCGTGCTTATTTGCTGGCTTACGATATAATGAACGACATTACTGATACATGGCACTGGCTGGAAGCTACGCTGGCAATAGCACGCATAAAGATGTGGAAAGGTGATTATGCAGAATCGAAAAAGTATATTGAACTGGCAAAAAAAGCTGCTAACGATATTCATTCGCCTGAACATCTCTCTGAAGTATACAATTTACTGCATGAATATAACCTCAGGTTGGGAAATTTTTCCGGTGCACTGAACGATTATAAAATCAGCATGGCATTCCAGGACAGTATCCAGAATATACAAAAGCTTAACAAGGTAACCGACATGAGGTTAAAGTATGAGCGGGATAAAAACAGGCAGTTTATATCAGAACTGAATCTAAGAAACGAAATGGAGGCCAGCCAGAAAAGAACCATTCTGTATGCATCTTTTATCTTTGTTGTATTGTTGATTTTATTGCTGATCACGCTCATGTATGCATATTTGCAACGCACAAAAAGTAACAAAGTCCTCCGAAATTTAAACCGTATACGTACGAGCTTTTACACAAACATAACCCATGAGTTTCGAACCCCGCTTACTGTTATCCTGGGCCTGAGCAATCATATGCAGGCCGAGAAACGTCTCTCCCAGTCCGAAACAAAATCGTATCTGAAAGCAATAGACCGACAGGGTGCGCATTTGCTGTCTCTGGTGAACCAATTGCTAAGCATGTCCCGAATCAATGCAGGAATGGATACGCCTGAGTGGCAAAAAGGTAATATTGTTGTCTACCTGCAGATGGTCATAGATTCATTCCGTCTGTATGCCAAAAGTAAAAATATACAGTTACTTTTTACGTATAATGAACCGGTCATAGAGATGGAGTTCGTCTCATATTATATGGACGATATTATGCAGAACCTGCTGTCGAATGCTATCAAGTTCAGTCATTCGGGCAGCTATATTTCCATTCAGCTTGTAACCGTGAAGCAGAAAGATGTAGTCCTTACGGTAGCAGATCATGGAAAAGGAATATCGAAGCATGAAATTGAACATATTTTTGATCTTTTTTACCAGGGCGCCCAATCCGGTAAAAATAACGGAAGTGGTATCGGATTAAGTTATTGCCGTCAGCTGGTGGAAATGATGCATGGAAAAATTGAGGTGGAAAGTGAAGAAGGAAAAGGAACCATATTTACGGTTACATTACCCATGTACCAGTCAGTCGAAACCAACCTGCCCATCTGGAATATTCATCAGCCCGAGAATTTTTCACCTGTCAGGGTAATTCCGGAAATGGGATATCCGGACAAAGGACCGAATAAGTCAGAGGAGGGTGGACTTCCTGCCGGAGGGGGGCAAAGAGCAACGATCCTGATTATAGAAGATAACGAGGATGTGGTATTTTATATTAAGGCCCTCCTTTCTGCCCGCTACAATGTATTTGCCGAACGGGACGGCGTTAAAGGGTTGGAACGTGCTGGTGAGTTGATGCCCGACATCATTATTTCCGATATTATGATGCCCAACAAAGACGGGCTTACCCTATGCCGCGAGATTCGCACCTCTGTGTTACTAAATCATATTCCGGTGATTCTTCTCACTGCAAAAAGTACACAGGAAGACCGGTTAAAAGGATTACAACAGGGAGCGGATGCATATATCCGTAAACCTTTTCACCTGAATGAGCTTTTAATACAGATTGAAACACTTATAGAAAACCGCCGTTTACTCAAGGAAAAGTACATGCGCATCATATTGAAAAATGAAGAATTCAGAGAGAAAGACAACGGCATCGATTTTCTTCAGAAAGCAACCGATATCGTATACAGCGAGATGAAGAATCCGCAATTTACGACAGTTACCCTTGCCGAAAAACTTTGTATCAGTACCTCTCAGCTTAATAGAAAACTGAGTGCCGTATCTGGTTTTACTCCTTCATTGTTCATCATGAATCTTCGGATAAATTGTGCCAAAAAGAAACTTGCATCAGGTGATAAGCCAATTGGACAGATTGCCGAAGAGTGCGGCTTTTATGATTTGGCATATTTTTCCCGTATTTTTAAAAAACTGACTCACGTTTCCCCTTCCCAATACAGGCGATTGCCAATGTAATATCCCGGATCTTTAGCTTGGTGAGTGTCAGTTTGTTGTCATGAGATGAAATATCAAATTCATTCGCTTTGGAAGCCTGCCCGGCAGTAATGCCGTGTCAGTGATGTTGCCGGAAAATCTCTACCGTATCTTTAGCAATAGTAAGTTCCTCATCGGTAGGAATGATCATCACTTTTACCTTTGATGAGGGTTTACTGATGACCACCTCCTTGGCACGTACTGAATTGTTCAGCTCCTCATCCAGTTCTATACCCATAAATTCCATGTTTTTACATACATCGGTACGGGTGATCGCCTGATTTTCACCTACACCACCCGTGAACACAAGGATATCCACACCACCCAACACGGCGGCGTATGACCCCACATATTTCCGGATGCGATAATTGTATGTGTTCATTGCCAGTTGGGCCCGTTTGTCCCCATTGTCAATTCCTGCCTGTATTTCACGCATGTCGGAGGAGATGCCGGAGATTCCAAGGACTCCGGAGAATTTGTTCAACAACGTGGAAATTCCTTTGGTACCCATATGTTCCTTCTCCATGATGTAGGAAATAACGCCCGGGTCCACGTCACCCGAGCGGGTGCCCATGATGAGACCCTCTACAGGAGTCATGCCCATACTGGTGTCAATCGATTTTCCGTTTTTTATGGCTGTGACCGATCCTCCGTTACCAATGTGTGCCGTGATGATGCGTTGTTCCTCATAGGGAACTCCAAGAAATTCACAAGCTCGCCTGGATACATACCGGTGGCTTGTGCCATGGAAACCGTACCGACGGATGCCGTATTTTTCATATAAAGAATAAGGAATGCCATACATATAGGCATAATCAGGCATGGTCTGATGGAATGCCGTGTCAAAGACACCCACCTGTGGTGTGTCGGGCATCAGTTCCTGAATGGCATAAATACCTTTCAGGTTGGGCGGGTTGTGCAGGGGGGCCAGCTCAATACATTCGTTCAGCATATTAATGACCTCGTCGGTAATCAGCACGCTCGCATTAAACCGTTCACCGCCGTGAACCACCCGGTGCCCTACTGCATGGATCTCGTCGAGGGATTTGATACATCCGTATTTTTCACTTAGCAATACACCCAGAATATATTCAATACCTGCACGATGCTCCAGGATTTCCCCTTCGAGCATCACCTTCTGTCCGTCGGATAATGTAAATTTGAGGAATGAACCCTTCATTCCGATTTTTTCGATGCCTCCCTGGGCGACCACTTCTTTGCTTTCCATTTCGAAAAGCTTGTATTTGATGGATGAACTTCCGCAATTTAAAACCAATATTTTCATGCTATATCTGCTTCTCCTTAGTTAAATACTGTTTTATTTATCGAAACGGGATTTCCGTTTTCGTCGTATATATAAAACCCTTTTCTTGTACGCACACCCAACTGATTGGAGCGGTATAGTTTCCATAACAGTGGGTTGGGTTTGTAATGCGTCTCTCCGAAGTCGTTGAACATGGCTTCCATGAGAGTAACCAAACGTTCAATACCCACAATATCGGCCATGCGGAAAACGCCAAAACGCTGCCCGTAAATGATCGTCAGGGTTTCTTCTATATCTTCCAGGGAGCTGACTCTTTCGAGCAGCATCTGACAGGCTTCGTTCAGCATAATCACCAGAAGACGAAGGCTTACATTCCCATTGCTTTCATTGATGCGATGAGGTTTATAGTTGATGAGTTTGGCAAATATTTCCATCTCCTGATAGACCTCTTCCGAAGTATACATTCCCTTTGAGATCTCCAGGATGCGGGCATCGGGGTGTGAGACCGGAAAATAAAGGCTTACACAGCGCTCTTTGTGGTCGAGTTCCGCAGCCAGTTCACTGATAATAATGGTGGATCCGTTGGTGGCAATGATGGCATCGGTATCGAGCACTTCTTCCAGTTTCTTGAAAATATTCTTTCGTACCGGCGTGCTCCTGCGACCGCTCTCGGAATAGCGGCTGCATTCAATGACCAGGTCACACCCTGCAAAATCTTCATACACCAATGTGGGGGTGATGCGGTTCATGATGATTTTCTTTTCAGAAGGGGTCAACCCCCAGCTGCTGATCTTTTGATCCATCACTTTGCCCAGCTCGTCCATCACGAAATCGACCCGCTCCTGCGATTCATCCAAAAAGACCACATCCATGCCTGCAGTGGCAGTCATGATAATAATGGTTCTTCCCTCCTTGCCGGCGCCCACGACCCCGATCTTTGAGAACAACGGCTTGTTTTTACTCTCTGCAGTGATCGTGAGCCCGTATTTTTCAATCGGCTCTATAATCATTTCACTCATATTCAATTATTTATATAGTTTTATCCCGATGGCCTGGTTCGCTGCGATGGCCACCATCTTGTAAATATCATCCACCGAACAACCCCGGGACAGATCGTTCACAGGTGCAGCCATTCCTTGTAACACGGGACCCACTGCTTCGGCCTTTCCCAACCGCTGGACCAGCTTATAGCCAATGTTTCCAGCTTCCAGTGTGGGAAAAACAAGCACGTTTGCTTTTCCGGCGATGGCGCTCCCCGGAGCTTTACTTGCTCCGACAGCCGGTACGAGTGCGGCATCGGCCTGCAGCTCCCCGTCGATCATCAGGGAGGGATCGCTTTTTTTTGCGATCTGGGTGGCTTCTCGCACCTTATCGATCATTTCATGCTCTGCACTTCCCTTTGTCGAGAAGCTTAACATGGCTATCCGTGGCTCCACACCCACCAGACTCTTCATCGTCTGCGCCGAAGCTACAGCAATGGATGCAAGCTCTTCTGCCGTGGGATTAGGCATCACCGCACAATCTGCGAACAACAGGACACCCTCTTCTCCATATTGTGGTGTTTGTGTAAACATGATAAAGGCTCCTGAGACCACTTTTACTCCGGGAGAAGTCTTGATAATCTGCAGGGCAGGACGTAGCACGTCGCCTGTGGTATTTTGTGCACCGGCAATCTCACCGTCGGCATCACCATTCTTGATCATCAGACAGGCAAGGTAAAGAGGGTCTTCAACCAGTGATGTTGCCTGCTCGGGAGTCATTCCCTTCTTTTTACGTAATTCCAGCAGGAGATTAGTGTAGGTCTCTTTTTTGTTGTGATTCTTAGGATCTATGATCGTGGCTCTGTTTATATTGTTGAGTCCGGATTTTTTTGCCCGTTCCGCAATTTCTTCAGGATCTCCCAATAGAATAATTTCCGCTACACCGTCGCGGATTAACTGATCGGCAGCCATAAGCGTTCGATCTTCTGTTCCTTCGGGCAAAACAATACGCTGTTTATTTGCTTTGGCCCTTTCGACAAGACTGTCAAGTAAGTTCATTTCTGTGTAATGTTATGGTTTTCCAATAATGATCCGGATACAATTTCAAAATAAAATGTATTCTCTACAAAAGTACGAAAAAATGCACGAATCAGCTGACAAAAAGGTAGTGAAATAGCTTTTATTCTCTGATGAGCCGGTTTCGGTCGAGCACCCTCACCGTACGTCCTTTTAGAAGAATTATGCCATCATCCTCCATCTCCTTCAGTGACCTGGCAAGTGATTGCCGCTGCACTCCGAAATAATCTGCCAGTTGAGTGCGTGATTGTTTCAGGACGAAACTTTCTCTTTCCACTGTGGTTTTCTCCAGGAAAAAAGTAGCCAGTTTCTTTCTGAGGCTTTTCAGGGAGATCATCTGTAACTTATTGGTCAGAAAAAAGGTGAGGTCGGCATTCATTGTCAGAAAATTGGTCAGCAACTGTCGGTTCCCAGCCATCTCATTCAGCCAGGCTTCCCTTGATATTTTCAGGAAGATGCAGGGTTCCGCAGCAATCACGTCCACGGGATAGCTTTTTTTTGTACCATAAATAAATGCAGGGGCAAGGGGAATGACCGCTTCCAGGATGTCGATATTTAATACGTTTCCTTCCATGGTGATCATCTCGGCACGTACGCTTCCCTGTACCAGCAACATTACTGAATTGATGGGTTCTCCCTGAAGGACGACGGTCTCTCCTTTCTTGTAAGTAAGTATTTCTTTTACATTTCTGTCAAGGAACTGATCATGTTCCTTCTGTGACATTCCCCTGAACAAGGGACAATAAGATAATTCCCGATCGTGATGATACGTTTGATGTGATATTTCATCGCGTATGTGATCTGCAGATGTCTGGCTTTCCAGCAGATGGTGCAAATGACTGTGGAAATGTCCCTGTTGCTCATCAGGAGTATGCATGCTTTCTTCCATAAAATAAAGGGATTAAGAAGTTGAACGACTGGGGAATTACTTGGTTATTTTGTTAAATAATATGAAATAATAAGGATTGTCTCCTGGGTGACAATTCCCGGGTTAATGAAGGTCTATCTTCGTAACAGAAACTGAAATTAGTAAAAAACAAATAACAAAACAAACAATTAAATGGAAAAGCATTATGAAAACAAGGAATTACAGTTTAAAAAAACATCTGTTGAAATCACTGTTTATTTTATCACTGGTTACAATCTTCTCTTTTATAAGTACTCAGCCTGCTTCGGCTCATTGCGATTCTTTTGACGGACCAGCCCTGCAGGACGCTGCCAAGGCTTTGGAGACAAACAATGTTGATCTGATCTTGAAATGGATTGACACAGATATGGAGGCAGAGGTGGTACCTTTGTTCCATAAAACCTACAGCCTGAGAAATGGTGACAAGGAAGTGTACGAAATTGTAAAAAAACATTTCTATGAAACATTTATTCGTTTACATCGCGAAATGGAAGGTGCTCCTTTTACCGGATTAAAACCTGCCGGAACAACGGCACACATCACGGTTATGAGTGATAAAGCATTAAATACAGGTGATTTTGCTTCTTTACTGAAAGCATTAAACAAGCATGTAAATGGTCAACTTCAGGAGAAATACGACAAAACGGTGGCTCTGTATAAAGTGAAGGACAATTCGGTGGAGGAGGGTCGTCAGTTTGTGAAAGCATATGTGGACTATACCCACAGTGTGGAGGCCGTACATGATATTCTGGCCGGAGGCGGAGCTCACCAGCACTAATCCTTTTAAAAACCAGAGAATGGGGATGGAGTCGGGAAAATGATTCCATCCCTTTGTCTATTTGATTGACTGTGAAGCCATCTCCATTTTTTTTCTGATCTCTTTTGTGCAGAGATTGCCAATGCTACCGGCGTGGGAATGATGTACTCTCTTCTCAGCATGAAAAATGCCCTCCTGTACTTCCTTGCCTACCTGCTGATACGCTTCCCTGAAAGAAATACCTTGCAGCACGCGTTTGTTTACTTCTTCTACTGTAAACAGGTATTCATATCGCGGATCGGAGAGGATATCCTTATTGATAACGATATGTTCCAGCATGAAATGAGACATTTCGAGTAGTGTATGCAGTGTCTCAATAGCAGGGAAGAGCACTTCTTTCAGTAGCTGATAGTCGCGATGATACCCGTGCGGCATGTTGGTTGTCATCAGTGATATCTCATTGGGCAGACTTTGCAGGCGGTTGCTGTGCGCACGGATGAGTTCCCATACATCAGGATTCTTTTTGTGTGGCATGATGCTCGATCCGGTGGTGAGCTCTTTCGGGTAAGAGATAAATCCAAAATTTCCGGAGAGATACATGCAGTTGTCGGTGGCGAGCTTGTTGAGTGTAGAGGCGATATTGGCCATGCATTGTGCAAGGATTCGCTCTGTTTTACCCCGGCCCATTTGGGCAGCTACCACATTGTAGCTCATGGTGGCAAAGCCCAGTTCGCGTGTGGTCATCTCCCTGTCAAGTGGAAAGGAGCTGCCGTAGCCCGCGGCCGAACCGAGCGGGTTTTGATCCGCAACCTTCCAGGCGGCAACAAGTGTGTGCATGTCATCCACCAGTGCTTCGGCATAGGCACCAAACCATAAACCAAAAGAAGAAGGCATCGCGATTTGTGCATGGGTATAGCCCGGCAGAAGGATATCTTTATTCTCTTCACTGAGCGACTGAAGCAATTCAAACAGTGCAAGCAGTTCTTCTTTTATTTGCTGAATTTCCTCCTTGAGAAACAGTTTGATATCCACCAGTACCTGGTCGTTGCGGGAACGACCCGAGTGAATCTTCTTGCCCGTTTCTCCCAGTCGTTCTGTCAACATCGCTTCCACCTGTGAATGAATGTCTTCGGCATCATTGTCGAGACGGAAATTGCCTTGCTCCACCTCTGTCAGTATATCTTGCAGCTCGGTCCGGAGGGCTTTTTCCTCCTCTTCCCCGAGGAGACCAATGCGGACCAGCATTTTAATGTGTGCCATTGATCCCAATATGTCATGTTTTGCCAGTCGCAAATCCAATTCCCGGTCGTTCCCCACTGTGAATGTTTCTACCCGTTTGTCGGCATCGAAGCCTTTATCCCAGATTTTTGCCATTTTTTCAGTTGTATGTATTTGTTAATCAGTAGCCAGCGATTAGCTTTTTAGATGCATAGTTTATATATTCGGCAGTGAGTAGTCAGCGGTCAGCTGTGTGATAAACCGGATATATCCCTCAATTCCCTTTTCCACCTCCTTAATCAGAATGAACTCGTCTGCCTGGTGTGAACGCGCCGACTCTCCCGGACCCATCTTCAGGGCAGGGCAGGAAATTCGCATCCAATCCGACGTGGTAGGAGAGGTGTAGGTTTCAATGTCCAGCTGTTCTGCGCATTGCCGGAGCGGGTGGCCTGTTGGTGTCGCAGAACTCCGGTTAATCAGCGACCTTGCCCGCAGGATGCTCTTTACCTTTGGCTGCAGGATTTCCATAATTTCCTGATTGGTGTACATTTCGGTAGGACGGATGTCGATCACGAAGCTGCACCGGTCAGGTACCACGTTATGCTGTGTACCGGCATGTATTTGCGTTACGGTGAGCTTTACTTCTCCCATGGATGGCGATATTTTGTTGAATTTCAGCGACCTGAGAAAGGCAATATCCTCCAATGCAATGTAGAGGGCATTCACTCCTTCCTCCCTGGCCGCATGCCCACTGATACCTTCCGCTTCGGCATCTATCACCAGCAATCCCCGTTCTGCCACGGCGGCTCTCATGCCGGTTGGCTCCCCGATGATGGCCATATCAACTTCATCCCGAAGTGTCTGCCACAGCATCCGCATACCACCCGCACCCGAGTTCTCCTCTTCGGTCGACAGGGCCAGCATAAGATTGACCGGGAGTTTTTTATCGTAGAAATGAAGGAAGGAAACAATCATAGAAACAAGGCTGGCACCGGCATCATTACTTCCTAATCCGTAGAGATGCGTGTCTGAAACGGGAGGATTGAACGGATCAAAGGAGTAAGTTGAAACTGGTTGAACCGTATCGAGATGGGAGTTGAGCATCAGCGTCGGCTTCGAGCTGTCGTGATGTGGTTGTTGGAGAACCAGGTTGTTTCCTATGCGCTTCACAGTGATTTTTTTCTCGTGGAAAAAATTTACCAGATAATCGCTCCGCAAACTTTCTTCACCTGAGAAAGCCCTAATGGAAATCAGCTTCCTCAATAACTTCGTTGCATTATCTGTATATCCTTTATTCATTGTAATTGGATGAGAATAAAATATGCCGATACTGGTTACACGCTTTAAATTGCACCAGACAGTGGCCGGTTTTTAACCAGGATGGTACCTCTTTTCGACAATAGATTTTTAGCGTGCAGGATAATTACCTCCTTCACCCCTTTATCGATGGCACGAAAGGAATTTTCCAGCTTGGGGATCATGCCGTCTGCAATAATACCCTTTCTTTTGTAATATTCGCTTTCAGTTCGGTCCATGGAGGGAATCATACTTTGCGGATCGTTCATATCCTTTAAAACACCCTCTTTTTCGAAACAATAATAGAGTGAAGCTTCATATTTCTCCGATAAGGCCGTTGCCAGAGAATAGGCGATTGTGTCGGCATTGGTATTTAACAAGGAACCATGTCCGTCGTGGGTAATCGCACAAAAAACCGGTGTTATTCCCGATTCGATCAATTGGGACAGAAAATCTGTATTCACCTTTTCCGGATCAGGATCACCCACATATCCATAATCTACCGGTGCCGGAGCACGTCGCAGAGCGGGAATAGCATTGCCGTCCGCACCCGAGAGGCCGATGGCGTTACATCCGACTCTTTGGAGAGATGCCACAATATTTTTGTTGATCCATCCGGCATAAACCATAGTGACCAGCTTTAGTGTCTCTGCATCGGTGATGCGCCGGCCCTGCTCCATTTTTGTTTCAATACCCAGCCGTGCCGCCATTCTGGAGGCCATTACACCTCCTCCGTGGACCAGCAGTTTCCGTCCCCCCAGCAGGTGGAAATCTGTCAGAAACAGCTCCAGCGCTTCCGGATTGTCAACAATGTTCCCTCCAATTTTTACAATGGAGAGGCTTTCCTTGTCCATTTCTCTATTTTTAATTTGTTTTCAGTTATTGACGGTCAGCTATCAGCCTTTTAGAAATATCTGCACATCATTACATCCCAAGCAATATCTCTTTCAAAACCGTTTGAGCGGAGACCACCCTGTTGGCAGCTTCGGGAATCACGATCGACTGAGCGCTCTCAATCACTTCGTCGGTTACTATCATGTTGCGACGCACAGGAAGGCAGTGCATAAAATAAGCATTGTTTGTCAGAGCCATACTGGCGCTGTTCACCGTCCAGGAAGAGTCGCTGCTCAATATCTGTCCATAGTTTGGATCGCGGTAGGCGGCCCAGTTTTTGGCATAGATAAAATCAGCATCCTTATAGGCTTTCTCCTTGTCATACTCCACCACAGCATTGCCTACGAACTGTTCATCCAGTTCGTATCCTTCGGGATGGGTGATTACGAACTCGTAACCGGCAGCATTCATCCATTCGGCGAATGAGTTGGGTACAGCCTGCGGCAGGGCACGAGGATGAGGTGCCCAGGTGAGAACCACCTTGGGTCGATTTTTCTTTTTATACTCTTCTATCGTGATGAGGTCGGCAAAGCTTTGCAACGGATGGCGTGTGGCTGCCTCCATGCTGAAGACAGGCTTTCCCGAATATTGAATAAACTGATTCAGGATAACCTCATCATAATCGTAGGCCTTGCTCTCGAACTGGGCAAATGAACGTACCCCGATCACGTCGCAGTAGGAACCCATGACAGGTATAGCTTCAAGAATATGTTCCGGCTTGTCGCCATCCATGATCACGCCTCTTTCTGTTTCCAGTTTCCACGCACCCTGGTTGATATCGAGTACGATTACGTTCATTCCAAGGTTCATTCCCGCTTTTTGGGTACTCAGCCGGGTACGAAGGCTCGAGTTGAAAAAGATAAGCATCAGTGTTTTGTTTTTTCCCAACTCCTGATCGGCAAAAGGATTTTCTTTTACATATTTTGCCTTTTCCAGAGCCATTTTCAGGTCACCGATATCA
>DGZP01000052.1:54480-58657 GCA_002398565.1 Proteiniphilum sp. UBA4977 | reverse complement strand
TCACAGCAGAAAGTCTCCAGTTAGGTTGAAAAATTAATCGGTCAATTTTTTTAATTCGTCGATAAACAGGTCTATTTCCGATTTAGAGATCGATAGAGGAGGCAAAAGTCGCATCACATTATTTTTTGCTCCGCCTGTAAAGATATGACTTTTAAACAACAACGGGTCGCGTATCGATGCGTATTCCGGCAAAAATTCAACTCCCAGCATCAGTCCACGACCACGGATTTCTTTGATGCCGTTCACTTCCCCGAGCTTTTCGGTGAGATAGCATCCCATCCTGGCTGCATTTTCAACCAGTGATTCCTTCTTCATCACATCCAGTACGGCAATGCCTGCAACACATGCCAGGTGATTGCCGCCGAAGGTGGTGCCCAGCATCCCTTTTTTAGCCTCAAAGAGAGGAGAGATCAGCACTCCACCAATGGGGAATCCGTTTCCCATTCCTTTTGCCGTCGTAATCAAATCGGGTTTTATGCCAGACTGCTGATGAGCGAAGAATTGACCGGAGCGGCCGTAGCCCGACTGAATCTCATCGAGTACCAGAACCACTCCATGTGTCTTGCATAACGCTGCCAGCTGCTGTAGAAATGAAGCATCCGGCACATAAATACCTGCTACCCCCTGTATGCCTTCAATAAGTACGGCAGCCACGTCTCCTTTTTCAATTTCATTCGTAATTGCGTCAATGTTGTTAAGAGGCACAAAGGTGACTTCATGCCCACGGTTGAACGGCGACTGAATGGCTGTGTTGTCCGTCACGGCGACCGCTCCCGATGTGCGGCCGTGGAAAGCTTCTTTAAAGACGATTATACGACGCTTTCCCGTATGGAATGATGCCAGTTTGAGGGCATTTTCATTGGCTTCGGCACCCGAATTGCATAAAAAAAGTGAATAGTCGGGATAACCGCTTTGTTCACCCAGCTTTTGGGCCAGTTCTCCTTGTAATGAATTTTTAACCGAGTTGGAGTAGAACCCGATTTTTGCGACCTGATTTTGCAACGCTTTTACATAGGCGGGGTGTGAATGTCCGATGGATATGACAGCATGACCGCCGTAAAAGTCGAGATACTCTTTTCCCTCTTTGTCCCACACGCGGCAACCTTCAGCTTTTACCGGTTCAATATCCCATAAACTGTAAACATCGAAAAGATTCATTTTATTTCAATTAGTTGGTTCATTGATACATTAAAACGCGCTTCCCTTCAGTTTTAATCCTGTGGTCTCGTCCAGGCCAAACATCAGGTTCATATTTTGCACTGCCTGTCCCGAAGCTCCCTTCACCAGATTGTCGGTAATGGAAGTGATGTGGATATAGCCATTATGAAGTTCAACATGCAACAAACACTTGTTGGTGTTTACCACCTCTTTCAGGCTGATGGGCTCGTCTGAAACGAAGACGAAGGGCGATGACTTGTAGTACTCCTTGTAGAACATGACTGCCTCGGCCTCTGACAGCGAGCTGTCCCACTTCGTGTAGACACTGGCAAAGATGCCGCGGGCAAAATCACCGCGTATCGGCACGAAATTAATCCGGGGAAGCTGGTCGTTGCCGGCAGAAGACAGGGTATGTCCGATCTCTTCGAGATGCTGATGCGTAAAGGGTTTATAAACGGAGATGTTGCTGTCGCGGTAACTGAAATGGGTTGTTGCCCCGGGCTTCTTGCCGGCACCGGTGGAGCCGGTGATCGCGTGCACATGAACCTCATCCCGCAGCATATTTTTCGCAGCCAACGGAAGCAGTGCCAACATGATTGTCGTGGCAAAACAACCCGGGTTGGCCACATTGCCGGCCTGGCGTATCTGTTCCCTGTTCAATTCGCATAAGCCGAAGACAAACTTCCTGTTACCAAACGTGGGCTCGTTCCGGAAGTCATTACCAAGATCAATGACCCTGCATCTTTCCGGAATCGCATTTTCCTGCAGGAAGGAACGTGATAATCCGTGTCCAAGACAAAGAAAAATCACATCGGGATTGATAAACCTGTCACTGAATAAGAGGTCTGTCTCTCCCAGCAGGTCGCGATGCATCATTGCAACTGCTGTCCCGGCGGAGGTGGTGCTGATTACTGATTCGATGTTTACCTCAGGGTGACGAAGCAGGATACGCAACAGTTCGCCTGCTGTATATCCCGTTCCCCCGGCTATGCTTACATTAATCATTGTCGTGAATGGTATAATAAATTTTCAATGGGTTGGCGGTCACTTTTGTGAATCCTACCACATCCTGACCCGAGAAGGATTTATTGGATTCCCCATATTCGCCAAACCTGGAGCTCATCAGGTCATAGTTACTCGAACAGCCCAGTACCGCAAAATGGTAGGGGCGCAGTTCCACTTCCACCACTCCGGTCACAAATTGTTGTGTGTCGGTAAGGAACGTCTCGATATTGCGCATCACCGGTTCCAGATATTGGGCTTCGTGCATCAGCTGTCCGTACCAGTTTGAGAGTTGATCCTTCCAGTAGAGCTGCTGCTTGGTAAGCACATGCTTCTCCAGCAGGTGGTGTGCCTTGATGAGAATCAGTGGGGCAGGCGCTTCAAAAGCAACACGCCCTTTCGTGCCGATGATGGTATCGCCTACATGGACATCGCGGCCGATGCCATACTGCGACGCGATATGATGCAGCTGATGAATCAAAGCGACCGGAGCCATCTTTTCGCCGTTCAGAGAGACAGGCTCTCCCTTCTCAAAACCAATGGAGAGTCGTTCTTTTCCATGATTTGTCACCTGGGAGGGATATGCCTCTTCCGGCAATACACCGGAAGACTTCAAAGTTTCCACGCCACCCACGCTGGTGCCCCAGATTCCCTGGTTGATGGAATACTTCGACTTTTCCCACGAGAAATCGAATCCTTTTTCTTTCAGATAGTCGATCTCCTGCTGACGTGAAAGACTCAATTCACGGATGGGCGCGATAATTTTCACCTGGGGTGCCAGCACTTCAAAGACCAGGTCGAACCGAACCTGATCATTTCCCGCACCCGTGCTGCCATGTGCTACAAAGTCGGCACCGGTCTTCTTCACGTGATCCAATACGGCCATCGCCTGAAAAAAACGCTCGGAACTGACCGACAGCGGATAGGTGTTGTTTTTTAACACATTTCCGAAAATCAGATAGCGGATACCCCGTGTATAATAGTCGTCTACGGCATCGATACAGGTGTGTGATGCAGCTCCCAGGGTAAGCGCCCGCTCTTCGATGCGCTGTGCCTCCTCGTTGGAAAATCCGCCGGTGTTCACAATGACGGTGTGTACTTCAAGTCCTCTTTCGTGAATGAGGTAAGGCACGCAGAAGGAGGTGTCGAGGCCACCACTGAATGCCAAAACTACTTTTTGTTTCATTTCTTGAATAATTTATTGTTTTTCTTTACTTTGATAACCGGCTTCACCACCTTTTTTGCAAAAGAGCTCGCCTGCTGTGCCGATGGTTGAGCCTTGGGATCGTATAAAAGCCCGGTACAGAGGCACATTTTATAATTGTTGCGTTGCAGAATATCGTAGTTTCTGCAACCCTGACATCCTTTCCAAAACTCCTCATCGTCGGTGAGTTCCGAAAAGGTGACCGGTTTAAATCCCAATTCAGTATTCATCTTCATTACCGCCAGTCCCGTGGTGATACTGAAAATTTTGGCATTCGGGTATAATTTACGTGAAAGATCAAAAATTTTGCGTTTGATCTTCTTTGCCAGCCCCTGGTTCCGGTAATCTGGATGGACTACCAACCCTGAGTTCGCTACAAACCGCTGGTGACTGAATGTCTCTATGTACGCGAAGCCCACCAACTTATCACCATCGAGGGCGATCACTGCTTTGCCTGCTTCAATCTTCTCAGCCACATATTCGGCACTCCGCTTCGCGATACCTGTACCACGCGCCTGTGCCGATTCGTAAATCAGATCGCAGATTTCCTGTGCATAACTGACGTAGCTGCTGTTGGCTATATGAATTTCTACATTCATCCTAAAACAAATAAAAAATTAAGGGTTGTTGTTTGACGCCATATGGCGAAAGATATAAAAAAGGAAAGGTACAGACATGAGATTGCCTGCAAAGATTAAAAGCATCGTCGGACCAGGTCTGTTGCTTTGCGGAAGTGTGTATGTGAAAAAATAAGCTTCATCTGCCTGCAAAATTACACATTATATTTTTAATAACCGACGATCTGAAAAAAAA
>DGZP01000052.1:51092-54167 GCA_002398565.1 Proteiniphilum sp. UBA4977 | reverse complement strand
ATTTGTCTTTTTGATACTTTTTTTCTTTATTTGTTTTCCGAACTGCAAATACGCTTCTTCTCCTTTCACATTTTTATTCGGTGGATTTCTTCTTCCCTGTCTGTAGTTCATATACAAAAAAAAGATTTATATGCAAATGGAAACGATTAAATACAGAAACTTTATCCTTCGTAATTACAATGATTTATCCCAATTGAGTGCACTATCCGGCGAAGAACGGGAAGCTATAGGGGTTGTAGGTCAGGTGTTGCCTTTTAAATCAAATAACTATGTAGTTGAAGAACTGATTGACTGGCATAACGTACCCGATGACCCTATTTATACACTTACTTTTCCACGAAAAGAAATGCTTTCGAGGTCGCATTACAACCAGGTAAAGAAGCTGATGGATGAAAATGATGAAGACGGTTTGAAAAAAAAGGTCTATGAAATCAGAATGAAACTCAATCCGAACCCCGCAGGACAGGAGCATAATGTTCCCGCTATTGACGGGATTAAATTACATGGCATGCAGCACAAATACCGGGAAACAGTATTGTTCTTTCCCAGCCAGGGACAGACCTGTCATGCATATTGTACCTTCTGCTTTCGCTGGCCTCAGTTCTCCGGAATGAATGAATTGAAGTTTGCAATGAAGGAGGCTGATCTGCTTCATCGCTATCTGCAGAGGCACACCAGAGTCTCGGATGTGCTTTTCACCGGAGGTGATCCGCTAACGGCCAAAGCAAATATCATGGCGGCCTACATTGAGCCGCTTTTAACAAAGGAATTTTCACATATCAGGAACATTCGTATCGGATCCAAGACATTGTCATACTGGCCTTACCGGTTCTTGACCGATAAGGATGCCGACGAAATGCTGCGACTTTTCGAGAAGGTGAAAAAAGCAGGGAAGCACCTCGCATTTCAAGCGCACTTTAACCATCCTGTAGAACTTTCCACCGAAGCCGTAAGGCAGGCAATTGCCAGAATTCAGAATACGGGAGCTCAGATCAGGACACAATCACCCTTGCTCCGACACATCAACGATGATCCCGCGGTATGGGCAGAGATGTGGAAAGAACAGGTAAGGCTCGGGTTGATACCATACTACATGTTTGTGGCCCGCGATACGGGTTCAAAAGCATTTTTCGATGTTCCTCTTGAGAAGGCATGGAACATCTTCCGAAAGGCTTATCGCAGCGTGAGCGGTGTCTGTCGTACGGTCCGCGGACCCAGCATGAGTGCAAGTCCGGGAAAGATTCAGATTCTTGGCATATCGGAAGTCATGGGTGAAAAAGTTTTTGTCCTGCGCTTTCTGCAGTGTAGAAATCCCGATCTGATAGATATTCCCTTCTTTGCCAGATACGACAAAAAAGCCACCTGGTTCGACGAGTTGTTGCCTGCTTTTGGTGAAAAGGAGTTTTTCTTTCAGAAGGATAACCTGTTAGGAAAAAATGGGAGAGATACTGATTTTTTATGGGAATAGGAGACACTCTGTAATCATTCTTTCGATTTATCAACAAAAATACCAATGTTTTAATTAATTAACACAGAATTATCTGATTTATTACTTATTTTGCCTCTTAAACAGCAGGTTTTTAAAGATACGGTTAAACATACTCAATTTCCGGAAACGCTGTTGTCTGTAAACAAAACTATATGTATGGGTAGAATCATCTCGTTGGCAAATCAGAAAGGAGGGGTGGGAAAAACAACCACCACGATCAACCTTGCCGCCTCGTTGGCTGCGTTGGACAAAAAGGTATTGGTGGTGGATGCCGACCCGCAGGCAAACGCTTCTTCCGGACTGGGTATCGACATTAAAAAAACAGCGAATACTATTTATGAAGGTTTAATCGGCAAGTGTACCCCCCAGGAGGCCGTTCATAAGACACCTTTTGAAAATATTGACATCATCTCGTCTCACATCAATCTGGTAGGTGCAGAGCTGGAGATGGTGCAGATGGAAAACAGGGAAAAAAGACTGAGAGACCTGTTGCATCCGCTGCAGGATATTTACGACTATATTCTTATCGACTGTTCTCCTTCGCTGGGAATCATCACAGTGAATGCACTTACTGCCGCCGACTCGGTACTTATTCCGGTGCAATGCGAATATTTTGCACTCGAAGGATTGAGTAAACTGTTAAACACGATCAAGATTATCAAATCAAAACTCAATACCCGGCTGGAGATTGAGGGTTTTGTACTTACCATGTATGATTCGAGACTTCGTCTTCACAATCAGATATATGAGGAAGTAAAGCACCACTTTAAGGAGTTGGTTTTCACTACGGTCATTCAACGTAATATTACACTCAGTGAATCGCAAAGCCACGCAAAACCTGCTTTGATGTACGATGCAGGATCCAGAGGTGCCGTGAACCATATGCAGCTCGCACAGGAACTAATCGAAAAAAAATTATAACTTTGTCTTTTTACCGGATTGAATATGGCTAGAAAGAATGCATTGGGAAGAGGACTGGATGCTTTGATAACATTCAACGACGGCGAGACACAGGGCTCTTCTTCCATCAACGAAGTAGAACTCGATCAGATAGTTCCGAACTCCGGTCAACCGCGTCGTGTGATAAATGAAGAGGCACTGCAGGAGCTGGCTGCTTCCATTAAGTCCATAGGCCTGATACAACCTGTCACACTGCGTAAAATTGACGATGATTCCTATCAGATCATTGCTGGTGAGCGTCGTTACCGCGCCTCCCAGATGGCGGGATTGACGTCCATCCCTGCCTATATTAAGACAGCGGATGACTTCGAAACCATGGAGATGGCACTGGTAGAAAACATTCAACGCGAAGACCTCAACTCAATTGAAATTGCTCTGGCCTACCAATCACTCATAGACAGCCTTTCCCTGACACAGGAACAGCTAAGCGAGAGGGTGGGGAAAAAGCGTGCTACCATCGCCAATTACCTGCGGCTGTTAAAGCTTCCTGCCGAGGTGCAGATGGGGGTGAAAGACAAGAAAATAGATATGGGACATGCCCGTGCACTGGTAACCATGAACGATCCGGTGTCACAATTGTTACTCTATAATCTGATTCTCGAGGAAGGTCTTTCTGTACGAAAAGT
>DGZP01000052.1:50166-50816 GCA_002398565.1 Proteiniphilum sp. UBA4977 | reverse complement strand
CCGAATAAATTATGGACAGACGATTTTGATGTATTGAAACAACATCTGTCTGCCTATTTTAAAACAGATGTACAGTTCAGTTATAACAAGCGTGGTAACGGGAAAATTACCATCCCGTTTAATTCACCGGAAGATCTGGAACGTATTATGGTGATGTTCGACAAGATGAAATAACTGCCCTTAAGATGAAGATTACCGGAATTCTCGTTTGGATGTTCTTTGTTTGTTGTGCTACAGGCATCTGGGCACGGCCTCTCTCAACATACCAGCTACAGGATTCGGTCATCTCTATTGAAAATGATTCGTTAAAATCCATCGCAAAGGACTCATCCATCATCTCTTCAGACAGTATTGATGTGCCTTCTGTTCAAGGAGACCCAATGCGCAGGAAGGTCGATAGTGTCATAACAGCTACTTCTTCCGATGCTTTGTTCGCTCCTGCCTATCTTTTCAAACCCTCTCCCCGGAAGGCAGTGGTTTACTCGGCTATTTTTCCGGGCCTGGGACAGATATATAACCGTAAATACTGGAAATTGCCCATTCTGTATGGAGGATTTGTAGGTTTTACATACGCCATATCCTGGAATAACGGCTATTACCGCGATTATCTGGGAGCTTATCAGGATATTATGGATGACGACCCGGGTACA
>DGZP01000052.1:0-49900 GCA_002398565.1 Proteiniphilum sp. UBA4977 | reverse complement strand
TGTTTTGCAACAACGGAAGGATTATTACCGATATTACAGGGATCTAAGCATTATAGGAACGGTCGCTTTGTATCTCGTAGCCATCGTGGATGCCTATGTGGACGCACAATTGTTTGACTTTGACATCAGTCCCGATTTGTCAATGCGTGTGGCACCGGCTCTTTTGAAGGAAGAGCGGCCCATGAATAAAGGAAACTCCGCATATGGGGTTCAATGGAGTTTTAGTTTTTAAATAATTATTTCATGAGAAATCTATTTTTACTCACGTTAACAGGATTATGCTTGTATACAATGCTGCCAGCTCAACATAACACGATTTCAACCATTGACTCTATCAGCGACAGTGCGATTGTATATCCTGAAAGTATGACTGAGCAATTGAGTGATCTGCTGAAAGCATGGCAGCTCAATTTGAAAGGCGCCGAAACCGAGTGTGAGAGGGGAAAAAATGTGTATTTCCACGATTCCGTATATACAAACAGGCTTTACAGCATGCCTACGGAGATGGAATTGTCCTTCAACAGCGTTGTGAAGAAGTATATTGAGATGTATGCCGACAGGAAAAGAGAACAGGTGAGTTATATGCTCGCACTGGGAGATTATTATTTTCCAATGTTTGAACAGGCACTGGACAGACACGGTTTGCCACTGGAGCTGAAGTATCTGCCTGTGATTGAATCGGCTCTCAATCCGGTGGCAGTATCCCGTGCCGGTGCAACGGGACTTTGGCAGTTCATGTTGCTTACCGGTAAAAGTTATGGGCTGGAAGTGAATAGTCTGGTAGATGAACGGCGCGACCCCTACAAGTCGACCGACGCAGCTGCTCTCTACCTGAAGGATCTCTATGCTATCTATGGAGACTGGAATCTTGTGATAGCGGCCTATAATTGTGGGCCGGGGAATGTGAACAAGGCAATTGCCCGAAGTGGTGGAAAAAGGGACTATTGGGAAATTTATAACCGTTTGCCCCGCGAAACAAGAGGATATGTCCCCGCTTTTATTGCTGCCAATTACATTATGAGTTATTACGCCGACCATAACATCTGCCCCGCTCACCCTTACAATACTGCTGTAGCCCTGGACACGGTGCAGGTGAATACACGAATTCATCTCGAACAGATTGCCGGAGTGCTGGAAATTCCGGTGAATGACGTGCGTCGCCTCAATCCGCAATTCAAAAAAGATGTGATCCCTGGTGACTTTAAGGCTTATTCGCTGGTCCTTCCATCTGAAAAGATGTATTCTTTTATTGATAAGGGAACAGAAATTACTAATTTTCAACGAAGTCAGTATCTTACCCACCGGAGCAATACAGACAGATACCTGGAAGGATACGGGCTGTCGGCTTCCGGAAATAGTACCAATGTATATTATAGTGTAAAAAAAGGAGATAATCTCTCCACTATTGCCCGTAAAAACGGAATTTCTCTCACCCAGCTGAAATCATGGAATGGTTTGAAATCGAATAATATTGGTATCGGGAAAAGGCTGATTGTGGGACAACGGGAAGTAGCCGCACCCGCACAGGAAAATAAAGAACAAACTGCAATTATGCTGGCGGAAGAAACTTCGGAAGGAGTTGAGCAGATCAACCAATATTACCGGGTGAGAAAAGGGGATACCCTTGGAAAGATTGCTCGCGAAAATGGTGTGGATATATCACAGATTCAGTCCTGGAACGGATTGAAATCGACACGTATCGGTGCGGGTGATCAACTTATCGTGGGCATGAGAGAAGTGGTAGTCCCTGCCAAACCTGCGACTGAAAAGACAGTCGAGTACAGCCGCGCCAATACATCATCTGGTGGAGGGAGCAACATCATTTCCTCTTACCTGAAGGAACAGATGGAAAATAGTGCAGAGCGGACAGTCCAGTAAGAAAACAAAGACATAGCGGAAAAAGAATGATTTGCTACATGACAAGCACTTTCTTTACACTGGTTTTTCCTTCGCTGGTTTTCACCTTTACAATGTATACTCCGCCTGGCAGGTGTGCTGTAGAATAGGAAGCCCTGTTTATGCTTTTGTCTGTACTTTCCTGATGTACTTTCTGTCCAGATGAATAAAATATCTCCCATTGAAGGAGGTCGCGGTTCGATTCGATGAAGATTCGTTTTACTTCACCTGAATAATATACTTTCATCTCTGGCGCTTCGGCCTCTGGCTCCGCTTCAACAGATTCGCTCCCAATTACATATGGTGCTATGAGCAGGGAGGTGTTAATGGGGTTTTCTATGTTTTCCGAAGACCTTACCCATCCCGTGGTATTTTTCATCCATGCAGTGGAAATGATTCCCGAGCCTAATTTTCTGGGGTCCGTATTAAAGGATGAAAAGCCGGCAGGAATTCCGTTTGCATCGGAGTAGGAGATATAGAATGGTCCCGATACCGTGACGGGTTGAGAAAACCTGATATAATTCTCGAGATTGTTTCTCATATCACGTTGAGCCAACGGGAAACTGCCATTGTTGTGATAGCGGTAACTATAATCGTAGGGTTGTTCATAAAGAAGTTGATGCGGGCCATCGTCTCCAGAATAAACTTTGATCCGGATATTCAGGTTCAATATGTTGCTGGTGGAAGGGGAAGAAATAAAAACACCCTGTAGCTGTACCTGTTTCCTGACATAAAACTCTTCTGCAAATTCCGTATAGCCGAATGTGTTACCAGTTGCAAACATGGGTACTGATTGGAAATAAGTTACCACCGGTGTCTCGTTGGTTTTAAAATTATGACTTTTGGTGAAGGGTTCCGAAGCATATGGGTTAAAACCATTCATCTGCATGGTCTGCGATCCTTTCGGATCGAGATAAAAACTGATGGGATTGGGATTTTCGAGTGAGCCGTTCACGTGCCAGAACTTTTGCAGCGAGGCGTACACATCGGGACCGCGCGTTGACGAACATTGTGAAACCCCACCGGTAAGCGTGCCCACGATGCGTTTCTCTCTGTCCAGAAGAGGAGATCCGGAAGAACCG
The DNA here is from genome assembly GCA_002398565.1 of Proteiniphilum sp. UBA4977. Lineage (GTDB taxonomy): Bacteria > Bacteroidota > Bacteroidia > Bacteroidales > Dysgonomonadaceae > Proteiniphilum. Next base: position 46,922 of record DGZP01000052.1, on the reverse strand, counting down.
CCTTCTGTGGAAGCTGTTTCCCAATCCCTCACTACCCAGAAAGAATTGGGTTCCATATTGTATTTTGGATCATCGAAAGAGCTGATACCCAGCGATCCTTCTTCAATAGCCACCTTCTTGATACCGCCGTTGGGATGGTGCAACCCGTGAAAGGGAGCAGCAGGGGCTGTTCCCGCATTCCACCCCAGATACCAGGGTTGATATTCTTTCGGAGGGGTCTGTTTCAGTCTCAACAGCGATATATCGTGTCGTTCACTGATCAGTATCGAGTCGGCAGAGGCCATGGTCATTTGTAATGGCCCACGGATATCCGTGCCACAGAGCGGTGAGTCATAATTGAAAAAAACGACAATTCGCCCTGCTACCACGTCATATTTCCTGTCAGCCAGAAATGAGGCATTATAATCGTTATTAAGGCAATGGGTAGCTGTAATAAGATAGGGAGTCCCGTCGTTGGAGGTATTGTTGATGAGTGATCCGGTACAATAAGTGGTTCCGTTTATAATCAGGGCCACGACACCACTTCCCGGTTGTACATCCTCCGGGTAACAGATAAGGTTGGGATGACAGGAATAGGCGGGATCACGAGGCTCAGCTGCCCGGAAGATACCCACAAAATCGTGATTTACTTCTCCTACTTCAATTTCACCAGTGAAGTCGGCCCCTAATGGCTCCTGATACTCCACGATCAGCTCTTCTCCGCCAATGGGTTGCAGGGGAAGGAGGTTTAATTCCGTATTATTTTCCTGTGTGAAGGAACCCAGTATCTCCGTCTGGTCGGCATTATAGACAAAAAGTTTCGCGCCGGCCGGCAAACGAAATTTTGAAAAGAGTATGTTCAGCGAATAAGCTCCGTTGGAGCGGATACCCACCCGCCATACCTTCATGGTGCCCGATATAAATGTTACACCGGAATTGTCGGGGCGGAGGTGTACAAAAAATTTGTGTGCAAATTCAAGGCTTTTGAATTGTGTCTGCTCCTGTTGGGAACGCCATAATGCAGCTTGTTTATCGAAGGAGGGCATTTCGACGAACAAACCGGCCGCAGGCATTAAGGCTCTTGATGTGGCTCCAGCCTGAAGAGGTAGGGGGCTTCCGCCGTGGCTTATCTGGCCTGCAACAGTATGAAAGATGAAACTGAAGGCTATGAGGAGCGTGCACTTCAGGAAGGTGTCAAAAGCATTGTGTTGGCTTGTCATGCGTAACTGGAAAAGTCGGTTCTTTCTGCAAATGTACATTTTTTCAGGAAATAGGCCTATTTTTGCGGGAATAATTACTGTATATGTTTAATTTAAAAAAATTTCTTGACGAAAAAGCGGATCAATACAACAATATTCAATTTATTGAAAAGGATCCGATATCTGTTCCTCATCTCTTTTCAGGCAAACAGGACCGGGAAATTATGGGTTTTTTTGCAGCTATTCTGGCATGGGGACAGCGAAAAACTATCATCTCAAAATGTCATGAGCTGGCTGACCGGTTGGGAAATGAACCTTTCCGGTTTGTGATGGAGCATAGCGAAAAAGACCTGAAGCTGCTGCTCGGTTTCAGGCATCGAACCTTTAACGATACCGATCTGATGTATTTTGTTGATTTCTTTCGGAGGCATTATCAAAAGTATGAGAGCCTGGAGACTGCTTTCCTGTGTGATGGAGGGTTTAAAAATGTGGAAGAATCACTGATTTATTTCGAGCACAACTTTTTCAATCATCCCCATGCACCGGCACGTACGCACAAACATGTGGCAACCCCTGCACGCAACTCTGCCTGTAAACGGTTGAATATGTTCCTGCGCTGGATGGTCAGGAAGGATGACAAAGGGGTGGATTTCGGTTTATGGGAAAAGATTCCGCCACATGCACTCATCTGTCCCATCGACCTGCATGTGGACAGAACTGCACGTCAGCTCGGACTGATCAAGCGCAAACAGACCGACTGGAAGACTGCGCTTGAACTGACTCATGTCCTCCGGGAAATGGATGCCGACGATCCGGTAAGGTATGATTTCGCCCTGTTCGGATTATCTGTCGAAAACAAATTGTAAGGACAGGACATGCACTGAAAAAATTATTCAGATCCGCCAAATTCCATTAAAAAGGCTTTGATGAATTCGTCAAGATCACCATCCATGACACCGTTGACATCGGATGTCTGATAGTTGGTACGGTGATCTTTCACACGACGGTCGTCGAAAACATAGCTGCGGATCTGAGAACCCCACTCGATTTTCTTTTTACCTGCCTCAATAGCTGCTTGCGCTGCACGGCGCTTTTCGATCTCGATCTCATAGAGTTGAGATTTGAGCAGCCGCAGTGCATTTTCCCGGTTACCCATTTGAGAACGGCTTTCCGTATTTTCAATCACGATCTCCTGCTCTTCGCCCGTATCGGGATCTTTATAAAGGTAGTGCAAACGTACGCCGGTCTCCACCTTATTCACATTTTGTCCCCCGGCTCCCGACGAGCGGAAAGTGTCCCAACTCAGGTTTGCCGGATTTACATCTATTTCAATGGTATCGTCTACCAATGGTACCACGAATACCGATGCGAAGGAAGTCATACGCTTTCCCTGTGCATTGTAAGGCGATACGCGTACCAGGCGGTGCACCCCGTTCTCACTTTTCAGGAAGCCATATGCCAGATTGCCTTCGACCTGCAGTGTGGCAGTCTTAATGCCGGCATCATCGCCGTCCTGCCAGTTGGTGACGGTCGTTTTATAGTTTTTGCTTTCACACCAGCGCTGGTACATGCGAAACAACATGGAAGCCCAGTCCTGACTTTCCGTCCCACCAGCGCCTGCATTTATTTTCAGTACGGCCCCAAGCTTGTCTTCCTCGCGACGGAGCATATTTTTTAATTCCAGATCTTCAATCAGTGTGACTGCTCTGGTATAATTGACATCGACTTCTTCCTCGGAAACGATTTCTTCCTTCATGAAGTCAAATGCAAGTTGTAACTCTTCAGTTGCCGATTTTACCTCATTGTATGCATTGATCCAAAACTTCAGGTCACGCACAACCTGCATCTGGCTTTCGGCGGCTTTGGCATCGTTCCAGAAGTCGGGCGACTGGGTACGCAGTTCTTCTTCCTGGAGTTGTATTATCTTCGCATCGACGTCAAAGATACCCCCTTAGCGCCTGCTCGCGCTCCAACACATCTTTCAGTTGGTCTACAGTAATCATAATATTCAATTTTTTCAGGCTGCAAAGATACGTGATAAAAATCAATTATCCATATTTTCCAAATAAGACTATTTATTGTTAAAAGAAGGACCTTATATCAGGTTTTTGTTTATTTTTGTGCATCCTTAATGCTACGACAGTGTATAAAATAGCAGCCATCCTTTTTGCAGCCATTTTTCTTGCTTCCTGCGGGACCGGGCGCAATACAATCATCACCCAAAAAAATTCCTACACTTCAGTTCAGAACAACCTCATAAGTTACAGTAGGAAATTTATTGGGAAACCTTACCGCTACGCCGGAAAAGGTCCCGGTTCATTTGATTGTTCCGGCTTTACTTCATTTGTTTTCAGAGAATTTGGTTACAATCTGAATTCAAGCTCCGAAGGGCAGGAAAGGCAGTTTCCGACAATTGACAATGCAAGAGATCTGAAAAAAGGAGATTTGGTCTTTTTTGAAGGCAGAAGAGGCGACGGCAGGGTAGGTCATGTGGGTATTGTTACCGAGAACCGACCCGACGGGACATTCAGGTTTATACATGCCTCTACGAACTACGGGGTTATTGTGTCGTCCTCTACGGAACCCTATTATGCATCCCGGTATCTTCGCGGAGGCAGGGTGTTGGAAGAAACGCCCGGTCTGTTGCAGGTACAAGAGGGAAACAGATCCGCCAAAGATAAAAATGATCCATTTATTCCCGGACCGGCAGACACAAAAGTCCTGACCACTGCAGGTGACTCACCCAAACCGGTCATCCTTATTCAAAGTGATCCGGAGAAAAATTATCCACTAAAAGAGTATCACACTGGCGACGGAGAGAAGGAACAGCGCAAAACACCCGTTTCCCCGACGAAAAATGATGTGATCCTGAGAAGGGATCCCACAGACATCCCGGAACCGGAAGCGGTGGATATTTAATAATACAGACAGTCCTTATAATGTTTCGATCCAATGAAGGAACTTAAAAATATTATTTTCGATTTCGGCGGAGTACTGATCGACTGGAATCCGGTTTACCTCTATCAGAAAGTTTTTGAAACAGAGGAAGAGATAAAATACTTTCTGGAGAACATATGCCGGTATGACTGGAATCTGTTGCAAGACCAGGGACGCCCACTGGCTGAAGGTACCCGTCTTCTACAGGAAAAATTTCCGGAATATGCCGAAGAGATAGCCCTGTATTATGGCAGGTGGGAAGAGATGCTTGGTGGTACTTATGACGAGAACACGAAGCTGATAAGACCGCTGAAGGAGAAATACAAAGTATACGGACTTACCAACTGGTCGGCAGAAACGTTGCCTGTTGCCATGAAGCTTTACGACTTTTTTCAGGATATGGAGGGAATTGTGGTTTCCGGCGAAGAGAAAATTGTGAAACCCGACAAGCGGTTATACGAGATCCTGTTGGAGCGGTACGCTCTTCGTGCCGAAGAGTCACTCTTTATTGACGATAATGCAGCAAATATTGAAACAGCCCGTGAGTTGGGCTTCCATGTAGTCCATCTTACCGGTGATCTGAATCTGGAGCAATGTTTGCGTGAAAAAGCCATCCTTTAATACAAGATTATCCAACGATATTTAGTATTTATTAGTTTCCATCCCAAAACAATGGCTATGGAGTGCTGTTCTATCAGTATAGTCATAACAGATAATCTTTGCGCAAGATGGAAAAAAAACTAAAACCCGCACAGCAACAGAGACGTCCTGGTAAAGAAAAAAAAATGAGGCCGGTACCCGACTCAGAACCGTTACACAGCAATTTAAAATTAAAAGATAAAGTAGCCCTGATTACTGGGGGTGACAGTGGAATAGGTAAAGCTACCGCGTTGCTTTTTGCTTCTCACGGAGCAGATATTGCAATTGCTTATCTGAGTGAGACGGAAGATGCCCGTAATACCCGAAAAGAAATCGAAGAGATGGGCCGGAGCTGTTTGCTTATAAAAGGTGACCTGTCTAAAGAAGGGAATTGCAGGAAAGCCGTAGAGAAAACTGTCGACCGTTTTTCACGCCTCGATATCCTTATCAATAATGCAGCCCTTCACTGGGAGAAGGATACAATAGAGGATATCACGACAGAGCAACTGGAACGGACATTCTATACCAATTTCTTTTCTTATTTCTGGGTAACCAAATTCGCAATGCCTCACCTGAAAGAGGGAAGCACCATTGTAAATACGGCATCCGTTACTGCATACCGGGGAAGTCCAAAGCTAATAGATTATGCTGCTTCCAAGGGTGCAATCGTTTCTTTTACACGAAGTCTTGCACAAAACCTGGCCGCCAGAAAAATAAGGGTGAACGCCGTGGCTCCTGGTCCCATCTGGACACCACTGATCGTCTCGACTTTCGATAAGGAAAAAGTAGCGAAGTTTGGCAGTGATAAACCTATGGGACGTGCCGGGCAACCAAATGAGGTGGCAACCTGCTTCCTTTTTCTTGCCAGTGACGATTCCAGTTACATGTCGGGACAATGTCTGCACCCCAACGGAGGGGAGATTATCAACGGATAGGTCGGGTAAAAAGGAAGGACAGCGAATAGTAATGAAGCGTTAAATTATTAGCCGCTATTTTAACCCTACTTTAACATTGCATTTATGTTATTCTTGTTACCTTTGTATCGATTCAAGCCATGTGGACAGATTTGAACTGCTTGCAACCACAGAAAAAAATGCTAAAAATAATTTCCTGCATTTCCTTTCTTCCAATTGTCACAGTTTCTGCACAGGTTGAATAAAACAGTATCAACGATTGTCTTTGTCAGGTGTTCTCACTCGTTTCACAGCCAAATGTGGATGCCTGTCAGCAGACGCTAAACTTCTTTAAAATGAATTATTTATTTACCTCCGAGTCGGTGTCGGAAGGACATCCCGATAAAGTAGCCGACCAGATTTCCGATGCATTGCTGGACGAATTTCTGGCGTACGACCGTAACTCTAAAGTGGCTTGTGAGACGCTGGTTACTACCGGGCAGGTGGTTCTGGCCGGTGAAGTGAAATCCAACAGTTATGTAGATGTGGCAGAAGTGGCACGCGATGTGATTGCCAAAATAGGGTATACTAAAAGTGAATATCGTTTTGAAGCACAATCCTGCGGTGTTTTTTCCAGTATTCATGAACAGTCCGATGACATAAACCGGGGTGTGGATCAGAAAACCGATCCCATGGAGCAGGGTGCCGGCGACCAGGGAATGATGTTCGGCTATGCAACCAATGAGACCGATAACTTCATGCCGCTCTCGCTCGATCTGAGCCATGCACTACTGATGGAACTGGCCAACATCCGTAAAAACGAACCGGATCTGATGCCTTATCTACGCCCCGATGCAAAGTCGCAGGTAACCGTGGAATATACAGAAGACGGAACTCCCCTGCGAATAGACACCATTGTGGTTTCCACCCAGCACGACGAGTTTGAGAGACCACGACAAAATACAAGGGAAGCGGCCCTTGAAGCTGACGAGAAGATGCGCTCACGCATTGAAACGGATGTGCGTACAATTCTCATTCCGCGTGTGCAGGCGCAGTACAAACGCAGAAAAGACATACACAAGCTTTTTGAGAATGAGATCAAATATTATGTGAACCCTACCGGTAAATTTGTCATTGGCGGTCCTCACGGTGACACGGGGCTGACCGGACGCAAGATCATCGTGGATACCTATGGCGGAAAGGCAGCACACGGCGGAGGCGCCTTTTCAGGGAAGGACCCATCGAAAGTGGATCGTTCAGCTGCTTATGCAGCACGTCACATAGCCAAAAATATGGTGGCAGCCGGAGTAGCTTCAGAAATACTGATCCAGTTGTCTTACGCCATAGGTATAGCGGAGCCGATGAGCATTTATGTGAATACATATGGTAAAAGTAATATTAGCCTGTCGGATGCCGAGATTGCCGAGAAGATCCGCTTGTTGTTCGATCTGCGTCCCAAAGCCATCGAGCAACGGTTGAAACTGCGTAATCCTATCTATTTTGAGACAGCCTCCTATGGACATATGGGACGTGAACCTCAAAAGGTGAAGAAGGTGTTCAGCTCAAGATATATGCCTGAACAGGTGTCACTTGAGGTGGAACTGTTTACCTGGGAAAAGCTGGATTATGTAGAGAAAATAAAGAAAGAATTCGGTTTATAAAGGTAGAATGAAGGAGACACAACGTGCAGTGGTGGTCTACTGTGCCTCCAGCCCGCTGGTCAATAAATGCTATTACGAAGCAGCAGAGCGTCTGGGGGAGCTTCTTGCGGAGAAAGGCATCGTCTGTATCAATGGCGCTGGAAGTCAGGGTCTGATGGGCGCTTTAAATGATTCCGCAATTCGTCACGGTGGTACTGTGAAGGGAATCATTCCCCGTTTTATGGTTGATGCCGGATGGTGCCACGGGCGGTTAAACGAAACGGTTGTAACCCAAACTATCCACGAAAGAAAAGAACGCATGGCCCGTGCGGCCCATGCGGTTATTGCTTTGCCAGGAGGTCTCGGTACCCTGGAGGAGCTGGCCGAAATCATCACCTGGAAACAACTGGGACTGTATGAAAATCCTGTTATTATTGTCAATACCAATGATTACTACCGTCCGTTGCTCTCCTTTTTTGATAAAATGAAAGAAGAGAAGTTCGTGAAGGAGAATAATACATGGGATGTTGTTTCTACTCCGGAGGAGGCCATGGCCCTTTTGATTAATTTCTTCCATCGGCCACCTTCAGAGTCAGTATATCAGCAAAAAGAATTGTAAATTTGCTGTCTAAAGACAAAATACGCGATAAAAGTGCCCCAGTTTATCTCCGACACCCTGCGGGAAGTTCCGTTCTACCTGAAGGTGGAACAACTTCCGCTTCAGATTGATTCATTGGAAATGAGTTTTGGCCGGTATGAATTTCTTCCTACCGATTCGCATCATATTTTGTTTTCCGTTGATTCTTTAGCCACCACACATCTCGATTCTTTCCTCGTTGGGAATGCAGGGATGCCCATGCCCTTTTCACTTTGGGTAAATAGCGTTTTTTTTCTGCTTTTTGTTGCCTGCTTCGTTATTTTTTCACTGGTCTTCCGCAAGGAGGGAGGAGCCATAATTGGAAATTTCAGACAATTATTATCTGTCAGGAAGCATCATACTACCGGTTACAAGGGGCAGGTGACCACGATCGAAGTCTGGGGTGAATTTTTTTTGGTACTTCAGGCCATACTGCTTTTTGCCATTGTTCTCTACACTTTTCTAAGGGATCAGCAAGTAATCGTATATTCCATAGGAGGAAACATATTCTTTTTTATCGGCCTGCTGATGGTGCCTGCGGTGATTATTTTGTTAAAACTGCTTATGTACAAGGCCATTGGTTCCTTTTTTATGCAGTCTGACATGAAACGCTGGATAAACCGTTATTACCGATTAGTGGAATTGATGGGTATCCTCCTTTTTTTGCCCACACTGTTTTATGTTTTCATGCCAGAACTAAGGAATGATATAGCGATGTTTTTTTTGTTCATTTTCATTATGAGCCGTATCGCCATTTTATTTGGGTTATTAAATATTTTTGTTAAAAATAAAATCGGAGGTTTTTATTTTTTTGTCTATCTTTGCGGAACTGAAATTGCACCCTATATACTGTTTTATAAAGGAGTACTATTATTCATTAGTTTGGCAGGAAATATTTTTATATGAACATTCGGAAAGTAAAGAAAATCCTGATTTCTCAACCCAGGCCCAGTAGCGAAAAATCGCCCTATTACGATATAGCGGAAAAGTTTCACGTTGAGGTGCATTTCTACCCTTTCATTAAGGTGGAAAGAGTGTCGATGAAAGAATTTCGCCAACAACGAATTAATATTCTGGATTTCACTGCAATTATTTTTACAGCAAGAACAGCGGTTGACAAATTTTTTTCGATCTGTGAGGAGTTGAAGGTGACAATCCCCGAAACGATGAAGTATTTTTGTACTTCAGAGACGGTGGCATTGTACCTGCAGAAGTATATTGTTTACCGGAAAAGAAAGATTTTTTTCAGCCAGACAGGTAAAATCGACGGATTAAACAATGCCTTTACCAAGCATGCGAAAGAAAAATTTCTCTTTCCTGTGCCTGAGGAGCACAATGACGAAGTGACCCTTTTCCTCGATGAGAAAAAGCTGAACTACACCAAGAGTGTGATGTACAGGACAGTAAGTAACGATTTCGAGGAAGGAGAGAAGCTTGACTATGACATGATAATCTTTTTCAGCCCATTAGGCATTCAGTCTCTGGTTACCAATTTTCCTGATTTTAAACAGGAAGACATGGCTATCGGCTGTTTTGGCACGGCTACTGCCAAAGCAGTGGAGGAAGCGGGACTGCGGCTTGATTGTGAAGCACCACAACCAGATTTCCCTTCAATGACGGCCGCACTGGAGGCTTTTCTCAGGGAAAATCATAAAAACCATAACTGAACCAAGGTGATGATTTACCTGCCTTCTGCTCAGTTTTCTTCTTCCACTTCCTTCGGATAATATGGTCTGGGGGGCTGAACTGTAGGAAATATCCTTCGTATGTTTTCAGCAACTATGTCGGAAAACTCTTCCATATTCATATTCACGGCTTGCGACGTCTGGAGATAGACTTCCCTGATGGTCATTTCATCCTCGTCAGTTTCACAAAACAATGCATTAACAGGTATCAACTGCATGGAAGCTATGTTTATCTGGTCTCCAATGGAGAAAAGAAATCCTTCATGAATAAGGCGTTTGGTTAACTCCGGCTTTCCGCGGTAACCATGTATGATCCAGGGTTGAGTGGGTTTTGTCTCTTTTTTAATCTGAATAAGTTCCTCCCAGGCTTTTACGCAGTGAATGATCACCGGTTTGCACAGCTTCTCCGATAGTTCTATATGTTTTTTAAAAACTGGTATTTGCACATCGAATGAAGGACCCTTGAGCTTGTCGAGGCCGGTCTCCCCAATGGCTACAATGCGCGGATTTGAGGCAATTTCGTTCAGATAGGCCATTTGGGTGTCACTATCCTCGGAATACCATGGATGAATGCCGCATGAGAATGCATGGCGGTGGTAGGAGTCTTTGGCTACTTCAAATTCAAGTGGGTATACGTCGAAAATACACGAGTGATAAGGGTCGTCGTTATCCTCGAAAAAAATCTGATGGGTGTGCAGGTCGTAAAATTCCATACATTAATTGTCCTCTGCCTTCAGTTTGTCTTTTCTACGCTTTTGTTTTGGCTCCGGTACGGGATCGTAACCTGATCCTCCCCACGGGTTACAACTTAAAATGCGTTTGGCTGACAAGTAGGAACCTCTAAAAGGTCCATGACTTTTCAATGCTTCTATCGTATATTGCGAACAGGTAGGCGTATATCGGCAGCTGGGGGGAGTGAGCGGAGAGATGACGGCCCGGTAGAAATAGACGGGTAGAAGTAATATCCATGTCAGCAGTTGCTTTAAAGCTTTCAACATTGTTCTTTGCCGATCTGTTCCTTCAATGCAATCAGTGCTTTTCGCACACTTTTCTCCACTGTGTCAAAGTTACTCACCTCATCTTTTACATAAATCAAAGCCACATCGACATGAGTCCCTTTACCGGTTTGTATCTCATCAAGGAGATATTTGTTCAACCGGTAAGCCTCACGTGCAAGTCGCTTCATTTTATTCCGGTTAACTGCCGAACGGAGCCTCTTTTTAGGGATGCTGATCAGTATCGACAGCGGCACAGTAAACGGATGAGCCGTTTCCAAATATACAACCCTGAAGGGATACGCCATCATAGAACGGCCCTGGGCAAAGAGGGATTCAATCCTCTTTTTTCCTGTAACACGTTCTTCCTTACGAAAGCTGAAGCTTTTTCCTTCATTCATAGATAAAAGCATTCCTCTGAAAGCAATTACGAAAGCAAAGATAATTGTTTTTGGAATCAAAAGTCTTATTTAAAGAAAAAAAGTATGATAGGACTTTCTCGGGTAGGATCATTTTCGTCCGAAATCGGCGGGAATTTCGCCCCATTGTTTTGTTTCCCATTTAAGGACCGGATTTTGATAGCTGTTATTTTGAAGCCAGGTTTCGGCACGGGCAATTAATTCAAACAGTATTCTGTTTTTATCCGACTGCTCCAGTTTGGTGTTACATTTCTTTTTGGCGACCCATTTGATGGCATTCATGCTATCGGAATAGACAGGAACCTGCTGGTTTTGTTTCTTAAGCAATGCCAGGGCATGTACAATAGCCAGAAATTCACCTATGTTATTTGTGCCCTCCTCCAGAGGCCCCATATGAAAAATCTCCCTGCTGTCCGCAACATATACCCCCCGATATTCCAAAAGGCCCGGATTGCCACTGCAGGCCGCGTCCACGGCCAGGCTCTCCTTTATTATTCCGGAGTCCGGCGGACCTACTGCTTTGCCGCTTTCCTTTTTTATAGTCAAATATTTCCATGGATTGTCAAGAAATGCCCGTTCAGCCTCTTCTTGCGAGCGAAATGATTTGTACCGCGCATTTTCGAATCCCGATACCTGCCTCCTGCATTCCTCCCACGAAGTATAAATACCAGGCTTCAAGCCCTGCCAGACTACATAAAATTTGCTTTGTGCCATTCTGTCGTTCTTTCACATGGATTCCAGAATGTAGGGTGTAAGCTCATCCTCCGTGGAATGTTCCATCCTTTTTTGTTCGATAGTTACAATGCTGTCCACTATAAATTTGGTGTAGCCACGCCAGGGCAAGGCTGCAAAATATTCTTTATAATGGAGTTGTACCATCTTGCCTCCCGCTACCATCAACTGTTTTGCAATATCCTCGTCTTCCACCGAGAAGTCAAACTGGTTAGACTGCAATCCACCCGGCTTGTCTGCACGAAAACCCGATTGTATCAGCTTTCCTTCATAGGTTTTAAAAACCACCCCTTTGTATACGAGGTAGTTTAGTTCTCCCGATTTTACACCCGTGCCAAACACGTAGTAGTAGCGCACATAGACGAAAACGCCGAGTGTTACGATCAATATGCCGAGAACCCATCTCAGGCCCTTGCGGCTTTTTTTCTTCTTGGGGGTCAGGTCATCCATTTTATTATTATCTCTTGCTGCAAAGATAGCTTTTTTTTGACTTTTTATAGAATTAGTGTAACAAAATACCCGGCCTATTTCTCAATTTGTGTGACACTCTCTACTGTATCAGGAAAAGCAGTGAGCTGACAGCAGTTACTACCCATAGAGTGATACCAAGGACGAAGCTGCGGAAACCCGACCTTTTGATTTCACCCAGGGTGATGTTCGATCCGATCAGAAAGAGGGCAATTACCATCCCCCTTTTGCCCAGCCAGTTGAAATGGTCGTAACTGACATGCAGCTCCGGGAAGAAATGGGCAAAAAGAATTGCAAGGAGGAAAAAAAGAATGAACCAGGGAAACTTTACCGATCTCCCATTTGTATTTTTCTGGAAAAAGGCAATCATCAGTGACAGAGGGATGATCCACAAGGCCCGGATCAGTTTAACCGTGGTGGCCACCTGAAGTGCCTTCTCTCCATATTCTGCTCCGGCACCCACCACCGAACTGGTATCATGTATTGCGATGGCAGCCCAATGGCCGAACAGCTCCTGGCTCAGTCCCAATTGCCGGCCAACAAACGGGAAGAGAAAGAGGGCAACGGCATTCAACACGAACACAACGATCAAGGCGAATGAATTCTGGTAGCTCTTGCTACGCAGGATCGGGGCTACCGCCGCGATGGCACTCCCTCCACAGATGGCCGTGCCTGTTGCAATCAGGAGGGTGATGTTTTTCTCCACTTTGAACAGTTTCCCCAACATGATACCGAGGAGCATTACTGATATTACGGAGATGGCGGTTGCCACAAAGCCGGTTTTTGAGGCTGTGATCACTTCGCTCAGGTTCATTCCGAATCCCATCAGTACGATGGAAAGCTGCAACACCGGGGAAGTGTAGCGATGAAGCGTGCCATGCCTGATGCCGGACAGTGAGAAAAGCAGTCCTGCAAAGAGCGCGATGGCGGGTGACATAAATGGTAAAAAACAGAGAAATATCAGAATGGCGTACAACCGGTTGTGCAGAGTTTCTTTTTCATCCGACAGGTGCAATCTGCTTGTAGTTTTAACTTCTTTCATACTTTTTGGGCACAAAAGTAGCATCATATATAACGTAATCAAATACTAAATAGTTATACTAAATAACATCTGGTTATATGTCTGTCACTATCGGGATAAATCTGGATTTTTATATTCTATTGTGCAACAGCGATTTGGGCGGTCAGAACCTGTAGCTCAGCAGATATTGCCCAAACCGTTCCGTCAGCCTGCTTTTGTGTCCGATTTTGTGTGCGATGCGAAATTCACGGGGAAAAGTAATGCCGGTTACCTGGAGTTTGACGAGCGTCTTAAGGTATAACTCATTCTGAACTGCCTTCTCGGAGACAATGGCCAGACCGTTGAAATCAAGCAGGAAGTTCTTGATCGATTCGGTGCTGCCAAGGTGAATCGGCGTATTGAGGTCGTCAAAGGGAAGTTGGTGACGGGCGAAAAGTTGCCTGATCACCTCCAGAGTACCGGAGCCCTCTTCCCTCAACACCAGCGGTATCTGCATCAGATCCTCTTTCTCAATCGTACCACGTCCTGCATAAAGGCTGTTTTGTCCTGTTACCACGATCAGCTCGTCGTGCAGGAAATCATGGTAGCGAATTCCTCCCTGTGAGGAAAGGTTTTCCACAAGCGCCACATCCACCCGGTTGTTAAGCAGCAGCAGTTCCATCTCAAACGAGTTGCCGTTCATCAGGTGCAGCTGAATATGAGGATAACGCTTGTAAAAGGAGGCCATCACCCGGGGAATCACATATTGGGCAATGGTGGAGCTGGCACCAATGATGATTTCACCTGACTGTGCATTCTGCAACTCTCCAATTTCAAAATCAAGGTTGCGATAATGCTTTGCTATCTCCCTGAGTGCATGATACACCTTCTCTCCGGCCCCTGTAAGATAGATGCGGTTCCCTTTCCGTTCAAAGAGGCTGGTATCGTAGCGTTGCTCCAGCTCTTTGATATGGCGGGAGACTGCAGGCTGACTGATGTGCAGGACTTCAGCTGCCTTTGAAAAACTCAGCTGTTCCGCCACCGAAAGAAACACGGTATCCCTGTAATCCATCCTGTTGTTTTAAACATTATCCTTCATTAGTCTTCTCAGAAACTGTTGCTTGAAGTGAGGATAACTGACATCCAAAGATAACCCAAAAAAGGTTTATCATACAAAATCGGAAATTTTATTTCAAGATCAGGTGTCATCGTAGTAAATTCATCTTCCCCTTGAAAGTATTCCACCATTGTAAATCGCACAAAAAAAACTATCTTTGCGAACAACAAATATGTTTGATTTTTGCCGAACGAAGCAAACGTCGAGCGTTTTCAATTAATTGAATAACAGCTGAATAGATACTATATGTTTCAAGTGAGGAGCCTTATTGTCATTTTTGCGTGGCTGGCAGCCATTGTTTCATTCGCACAAAACGGCTATAAATTTTCAGTGATCAGGGAGAATCCGATTACTCCGGTTAAGAATCAAGCCAGCACAGGTACCTGCTGGAGCTTTTCGGGTGTAGGTATGCTTGAATCGGAACTTATCCGCATGGGAAAGGGAGTGTTTGACCTTTCGGAGATGTATATTGTTCGTAGAAACTACGAAGACAAGGCAAAAAAATATGCACGTCTCCATGGCAATCTGAATTTTTCTGCCGGCGGTTCATTTGCCGATGTGATAGAGACCATTGAAGAATTCGGTATCATACCGGAAGACGCATATACGGGACTCAACTACGGTTCCGAAAAACATGATCATGGTGAGCTAGATAAGGTGCTGAAAGGGTATGTTGATGGAATTATCGGTGAACGGAGCCTCTCTCCTGTCTGGTTTGATGGTTTCTCAAAAATACTGGATACCTATCTTGGCAGTGTGCCGGAAACATTTACATATGAGGGCAAAGAATATACGCCACATTCTTTTGCCGCATTTCTAGGATTGAAACAGGATGATTATATTTCTCTCACCTCTTTTGCCCATCATCCTTTTTATAAGCCTTTCGCCATTGAGGTACCCGATAACTGGCGCTGGGCAACCTCCTATAACCTGCCGGTGGAGGAGCTGATGGAAGTGATGGAACATGCCCTCATGAAAGGGTACACAATTGCGTGGGCATCTGATGTGAGTGAGACAGGGTTCTCTCGCGATGGAATTGCCGTCGTTCCGGATGAGCTGTCTGCTGCAAATGCGGGATCTGACGAAGCAAGATGGCTGGGATTATCCAGTCGTGAACGGGATGCCAACCTCAGGATGCGGGTAGGAAGTGAAGTCCTCACAGAAAAGCAAATTACACAGGAGATGCGTCAGTCGGCATTCGATAATTATGCTACGACCGATGATCATGGAATGCAAATTTATGGAATTGCAAAGGATCAGCGTGGAAAGAAGTTCTTCATGGTGAAAAATTCATGGGGTGAAATCGGCCCATATGATGGTTTATGGTACGCTTCCGATCCGTTCATACGTTATAAAACTGTCAGCATCGTGCTGCACAAGAAAGCTCTTCCGCCCGAAATAGCCGCTAAGCTGGGTTTCTGATCCTGTCATTATCTAACATACAAGGCAACAAGTCATCTCCATATGGAAACAGCAGATCTGTATTCTATTTTTCGCAAATACCCTTCCGTGACAACCGACTCACGCATGTGTTCCAAAGACTCAATCTTTTTTGCCCTGAAGGGAGAGAGGTTCAACGGTAACCTTTTTGCAAATGAAGCCCTGGAGGCCGGCTGCGCCTTCGCTGTGGTGGATGAGCGCCCCGAATACGAACCTGCTGATGAGCGTATTATTGTAGTGGACAACGTACTCACTGCGCTGCAGAAGCTGGCAAATTATCACCGTCGTAAGCTGAGGATTCCCATTATCGGCATTACCGGAACAAACGGGAAAACTACAACCAAAGAGCTTATTGCCATTGCATTGTCGCGTGAATTCAAGGTGGCCTATACCCAGGGAAACTTCAATAATCATATTGGCGTGCCGCTTACACTCTTGTCAATGAATAAGTCTCATGAAATTGGGGTCATTGAAATGGGTGCCAATCATCCGGGCGACATTAGAGAGTTATGCGAGATTGCCGAGCCAAATTACGGCCTTATCACTAATCTGGGTAAAGCCCACCTTGAAGGTTTTGGTTCCTTTGAGAACGTAATTAAAACCAAAGGAGAATTGTACGACTTCATTCGTGCACATGAAGGAAAGGTCTTCGTAAACAAAGACAATCAGATTTTGTATGAATTGTCGGAAGGTATGGATCGTATCCTTTATGGAAAAAATGATCCTACGCTCTTTGCTTCCGGATCTATTGCCGATGCAACACCTTTTTTGAAATTCGATTGGAGCTTCTTCGACGCGTCCTACCGTGTGAGGACCAGTCTGGTGGGTGAGTTTAACTTTGACAATGCGATAGCCGCCGTAGCGGTATCCAAGTTCTTCGGAATCAATGCCGAGCGTATAAGTGCCGCACTGGAAGAGTATGAGCCGCAGAACCATCGTTCTCAGTTCAAACGTACCGAACGGAACGATTTGATTATTGATGCTTACAATGCCAACCCGACCAGTATGAAAACCTCGCTTGAATTTTTCACAACGGTTCCCTCTTCATTGCCAAAAATGGTCATCCTTGGTGAGATGAAGGAGTTGGGCGAGATCAGCCGGGTTGAGCATCAAAGGATGTTAGATTTTCTACAAAAACAATCCTACGCCCGGGTTTATCTGGTAGGAGACATTTTCAGGGAGCTGATACCTGCCAATGCGACCTATCATTTTTTCGAAGATGTGGAGGCGCTGATAAAGTCGTTAAATGAGGACCCTCTCACGGGATATTATATCCTGTTAAAAGGTTCCCATTCGGTACATCTCGAGAAGGCGGTAGACAACCTTTGAAGGGTAATATTTTTCAGGTTATTCAAATTTAACCGTCATCATCACTATCTCTGATACAGTGCCTATACGGTGTTGTGGTCCGACCAGCCCTATACCTGAAGTAACGTATACATGTGTATTCCCTTTTTTCTTGTATCCGTGTGCCACTTCAAAGACAATTTGTGTGGCAATGTTACCCGGAAAGGCCTGGCCGTGGTGTGTATGTCCGTACAGCGCAATATCTGCTCCGGCCTGAACTTCTTCGTCCAGATCATCCGGTGTGTGATTCAGTACAATCACCGGTTTGGCAGGGTCAATGCCCTGTGTGGAAAAAATATTTTTCGTGGGTTGTCGGTGAATAACGACCTCGTCTTCACGTCCCACCACATAAAAGGCACTGTCGATCAATACGGCAGAGTCACGCAGCATTATGATTCCGGCTTCATTTAAAAGTCGGATTTTCTCCTCCGCATCATATCGGTATTCATGGTTGCCGGTGCAGGAATATACGCCCAGGGGTGCAGTCAGACGTGACAACTCTTCATTCATCCGCTCTTCCAGGATCGGCTCAATTTGAGAATCAAGGATATCACCGACAAAGAGAATCAGGTCGGGTTTCTGAGCCATAATCAAATCGACAAACCGTTTGGTATGTTTCCTGTTAATCATCCAACCCAAATGCAGGTCGCCCGCCATGACAATACGCAGAGAGTCAATGTTTCCTGCATGCTTATGTACAGTTATGGGTACCTGTTGCACCACGGGATGCATGAACCTGTAATGACCGTATCCCATCACGCCTGATACAACCAGAACCGGTAGCAAAAATGTAATGATCCTGTACTTTTGGGACTGATCTTTAAAATGCCAGGGTCTTTGCTGTATTCTTCTTATGATAATGTAGATCAGATCAGTGATAAGCCATAATCCACCTGCATAAAACAGAAAGAGCATCCAGCTGGTACCCATGACCCGGATAAACTGGGTGACAGGGTCGGGAATAACCCGGAAGAAAAGCAACCCGGCCGAGTACACGGCCAGTTCCGTTCCAAAGACTACCGAAAGCAGGATGCGTGCCCATTTTTTTTCATCAAAGGCATGCCATCCTTTCAGGAAGACCAGAATGTTTAGTGTAACGTGAATTATAAAAGCATTAATGAGTGCCCGCATATATCTTGTTTAGTAACTAACGTTTTACTGTTGAGGTTTGTTTATTGTCTTACTGTCACAAACTGCTAAAGAAACTCACCCATAACGGTACCGAGAAGTCGATGACTATCCCGTGAAAGAGGGCAATGACCACATAATCCGAGCCTGAATATTTGGTAATTACCGGCAGGGTCGTATCCATCGTAGTAGCTCCGCCGGCTGTGATGGGTGCCAGTTTTCCAAAATATTTCACCATCCATGGAGCCAGGATAAGGACACTGAACTCACGCATGATATTAGCCAGCAGAGCCACCGTTCCAAGTTCAGTTCCCCTGAATTCAGTGATGAGAATGCTCGACAGTGAATAGTAGGCAAAGCCGGCCCCCACACTCAGGCAATCGGTCAGGCTTCTTTCAGGAATGATCATGCTCATCAGTGCCACACCGCCAAAAGTTCCCGCTGTGGTTGCCAGCGGTATCATCAGTATCTTCCAGCCAAAACGTTTCAGCACGGCAAACATGTTTCTACCTGAACCGATCTGTATGCCAACCAGAAAAAGCAGCCCGTAAAGTACCCAGGTAGCAATGTCGCTATTCAGAAGTGTTTCAGGAATTAACCCCCACAATGCAAGCAGCACACCCGCGAAAAAAAGAAGGAGGTATAAAAAGGATTGCTTCATTTCGTTGTAAAAAACTTCTTGTATGTCCATTTCGCGCCGAACAAACTTCCCAGCGTTCCTCCGGCAGTCAGGATAAAAGCATCCAGTCCTATAGCAGTAAAATTATTGATAACCTGATTGTTGCTTCCGACAGAGATGCCCAGAAGAAATAACAGGAGCATGATCACCACGCTCAACAAAGAACCGGTATATTTCACGATGGTCCGTCTCCTGCACAGATAACCGGCTGCAATCCCTGCCGTAATAGCCAACAGAATGTATGTCATAATGTTTTTTTGCAAAACTAGACAAAAAGTTTGGATGACCTAAAATCTTACTGCAAAGGTAGGCAAATGTATGGTTTGGTCCATCTGAAAATTAAAAACTGACACTTGAGCAAAGCCAATTGTCCCTTTTTTGTTAAATAACTATAATCATGAAATAATTCAAAAAAACAAGTCGAAATTATATTTACTTTTAACTTTCCGAATGCACGAAATTTTTATTAAAGACCACAATGAAACAAGCATTGATTTTATTCTTTTTTCTATTATCGCTCAGTTTAACAGCACAAAATGTGACAGTGAATGGAAAGCTGGTTTCAGCTGCCGATCGTGATCCGCTTCCTTATGCCACGATTTCGGTTTCCCGGGAAGCTACCCCCGCTAACGCTATTAAGAAATTTGCCACGCGGGAGGATGGAACTTTCGCCACCACTTTGTCGCCCGGAAAATATCTCTTTGCCTTTCATTTTGTGGGAATGAATGGACTAACGAAGAGGGTTGAAGTCACTACTGCACAAAATCCTCTGGAGCTGGGAGAGGTCTCCCTCACGGAAAGTGCCACGGAACTCGACGAGTTAAAGGTCACCGCACAGAGGCCACTGGTGAAAGTGGAGATTGATAAACTTACCTATAGTGCCAAGGACGATCCCGAATCATCCACATCCAATGTACTTGATCTGTTGCGTAAGGTACCGTTAGTTACAGTGGACGGCGAAGATGAGATTCAGCTGAAGGGATCTTCGAACTTTAAGATTTACCTGAACGGAAAGCCTTCCAACATGATTTCCGGAAATCCCTCACAAGTGCTCAAGAGCATGCCGGCAAACAGTGTGAAGGATATTGAGGTGATTACAGATCCCGGAGCAAAATATGATGCCGAAGGTGTTGGCGGCATTATCAATATTGTTACCGACAAACGGGCCGATGATGGTTATTCCGGCTCTGTAGGAGCTAATGGCGATAATTTCGGAGGCTACGGAGGGAATGCTTATCTGGCTACAAAATACGGCAAGTTTGGTTTTACCGGTAACGCAGGATACTTCCATCATGAACGGCCCGAGTCGGAATCGGATTTCATGCGGGAAGAATATACTCCGAATCCACAAAATACCCTCACCCTCAACGGTACCAATAAAAGCGATGGAGGCGGGCTCTTCCTGAACGGATCAATCAGTTTTGAACCGGATACGTTAAATCTCTTCAACCTGTCGGCCTCCCGCTTTGGAGGAAAATTCAATTCGCTAAACCTGCAGGAAGCTCTTTCCGCAGGTGCCCGGTCCTATAGCTATAAAACACGCAATGAGAGTATGAATCAGTTTGGCGGGATGAACCTGTCGGCCGACTACCAGCGTAGTTTCAAAAAGAAGGGTGAGATGCTCACCGCCTCATACCGGTTCGAGAATAATCCCAACGACAGTGAATATGAAAGTACATATGATGATGTGACGGGTTCGTTTTATTACCTTGATGGACATCGGATAAAAAGTGCAAATGATGCCGGTGGAAGCGAACACACAGGCCAGATGGACTATGTGAATCCGTTGAACGGAAAACATAGTGTGGAAGCGGGATTAAAGTATATTTACAGAGATAACTCAAGTTGGACCGATCATACCTTCTTTGATGTGAATGAGGGTACCTGGAAGCCCGATCCGGACCGAAAAAACGATCTGGAGCATACCCAGAATATCACCTCCGGATATGCCGGCTATGGTTATAAAACGGGTAAAATTGGAATGAAGCTTGGATTGCGCGCTGAAAATACTGAACAGAATATCCACTTCATGAGTAACAACCTGGATACGATTATACAAACCGGTTTTTTCGATCTGGTCCCCTCCGCCACACTTTCCTACCAGCTCGGAATGACAAACACATTACGCGGGGGCTATAACATGCGTATCTCCCGTCCCGGAATATGGTACCTGAATCCCTATGTCAACGATGTGGACCCCAACAATATCAGTTATGGAAATCCCAGACTCGATGCGGAGCAGCAGCACAATTTCAACATAAACTATGGCTCCTTTTCACAAAAGTTGAACTTCAATGTCACGCTCAGTTACGCTTTCGCAAAAAATGCCGTTACCGGTTACAGCTTTGTGCAGAATGGGGTAACCCACAATACGTACGCCAACATCGGGCGAAACCATACAGTAGGAACGAATGTATACGTGAGCTGGACGCCAACCCAGATGATTCGCACCTATCTGAATGGAGGTCTGAATTATACCGATATCCAAAGCACAGAAAACAGTGAATTGAAGAACAGTGGTTTCTCAGGACGTGCATTTGGCGGATTGACCTTTACCTTTCCCGGGGATTTCAGGGTGGGTGCCAATGGTGGTTTGTTTTTGAACCGTATTCAGTTGCAGACGGTACAGTCGGCTTTCTATTTTTACTCTTTTAGTCTTCAAAAAAGCATTTTGGAGAAAAAACTTGACCTGGCCCTTAACATACAAAATCTATTTTCAAAATACAGGGCATTTACCTCCACCACCACTGGTGTGGGGTTTACCCAGAAGAGCGAGTTCATGAACCCAATGCGAAATTTCCGGATTAGTGTGACATATCGGTTTGGCGACTTGAAAACATCCATGAAGAAGGTGCAGCGCAGCATCAGCAACGAAGATGTGATGCAGGGAGAGGGTAACACGCAGCAAGGAACAAGTACAGCCCCCACGGGAAATTGATTTTGCATTGATACTTTTTTCTGTTATTTTTGGTGTTAATTGATATTTGGCTATGAGATTTTCATATTGAAAATTTTATTGATGTAATCGAATATTGAAAATCGTAAATGATGAGGATTGATATTATTACGGTTTTACCGGAAATGATAGAAGGGGCCCTTCACAACAGCATTCTGAAGCGGGCCCAGGATAAGGGACTGGTTGATTTTGGCCTTCATAACCTTCGTGATTATACACTCGACAAGCACAAACGGATAGATGATTATCCCTTTGGAGGGGAAGCGGGGATGGTGATGCAGATTGAACCGATCGACCGGGTCATCACGTTTCTGAAGTCTCAGCGTAAATATGATGAGGTTATTTTCACTACGCCCGACGGGGAACAGTTCACTCAATCCGTTGCCAATGAACTTTCGATGATGCAGAACATCATTATACTCTGCGGACACTATAAGGGGATCGATTACCGGGTAAGGGAACATCTGGTCACCCGGGAGATCTCGATCGGTGATTTTGTGCTCACCGGTGGAGAACTGGTTGCCGCCATGATTGCCGATGCCGTTGTAAGAGTGATTCCCGGTGCCATAGGAGATGAGCAGTCGGCGCTTTCCGATTCGTTTCAGGACGGATTGCTCGCACCACCTGTCTACACCCGTCCGGCAGAGTATAAGGGCTGGAAAGTTCCGGCAGTACTTCTCTCGGGTCATGAGCGAAAAATTGCGGAATGGCGCCATGAACAGTCGATAGAACGTACTAGACGCCTTCGTCCCGATCTGATGCGCTAAATAATTAACTCTGGCACAGTAACCAACGCGCATGGCACAAATAATGCGAAGCGAGTAACAAGAAACGAAATAATTATGAAAGGTATCGTACTAGCCGGAGGCTCCGGTACAAGATTATATCCGATTACAAAGGGGGTTTCCAAACAACTGCTTCCCATCTTTGACAAGCCCATGATTTATTATCCCATTTCAGCATTAATGCTTGCGGGCATAAGAGACATTCTTATTATCTCCACACCTCAGGACCTGCCTGCTTTCCGGAGGTTGTTGGGTGATGGTACCGATTATGGCGTACAATTCACCTATGCGGAGCAACCCAGTCCCGACGGACTGGCACAGGCATTCATCATCGGGGAGGAATTTATTGGAAACGACGCTGTCAGCCTGGTATTGGGTGACAACATTTTCTACGGTAACGGCTTCCCCGATTTGTTAAAAAAAGCAGTCGAAGAAGCAGAAAATAATGCATTGGCCACGGTTTTTGGTTATTTTGTAAATAACCCCGAAAGGTACGGCGTTGCTGAGTTCGATGAAAAAGGTCAAGTGTTGACTATTGAAGAAAAGCCAATCGCGCCGAAGTCGAATTGGGCAGTTACGGGATTGTATTTCTACCCGAACCAGGTTGTGGAGATTGCAAAACAGATAAAACCTTCTGCACGTGGCGAGCTGGAGATCACTTCTGTAAATCAGTCCTTCCTGCAAGAAGGCAGGTTGCGAATGCAACGTTTTGGAAGAGGATTTGCCTGGCTTGATACAGGTACCCACGATTCACTTTCGGAAGCATCCACCTTTATTGAGGTCCTGGAAAAAAGACAGGGACTTAAAATATCATGTCTCGAGGAGATTGCCTGGCACAACGGATGGATTTCAAATGATGATCTCAAGCGAATGGCAGAGTCCATGAGAAAGAACCAGTATGGAGAGTATCTGTTGAAATTGGTGGAGTCAGGCCAAGGAAATTGAATTATATTCAAATTATTGAAGAGAATTGAAAGGTGGCATATGGAAGTGAATCGAACGGAAATAGAGGGGTTGTCAATACTAAGACCCAAGGTTTTTGAGGATGAACGAGGTTACTTTTTTGAGTCATTTTCCTGGAGAGAATTCGAGGAAAAGGTATGCAAAACCCATTTTGTGCAGGACAATGAGAGCAAATCGCAATACGGAGTGTTGAGGGGGTTACATTTTCAGATACCTCCCTTTGAACAGGCCAAGCTTGTGCGCGTGGTAAAAGGCCGTGTGCTCGATGTAGCTGTGGATATCAGGAAAGACTCTCCCACGTTTGGCCAATATTTCTCGCTTGAGATATCGGAAGACAATAAACTACAGTTATTTATACCCCGGGGATTTGCTCATGGATTTGCCGTGTTGAGTGATGAAGTAATTTTTCAGTATAAATGTGACAATTACTATTCTCCTAAGCACGAGAGGGCCATACGTTGGAATGATCCCCGTTTGGATATCGACTGGCATCTCTCGGCAGATGACATCATTTTATCGGAAAAAGACATGAATAACCCATTATTATGCGACACATATTAATTACCGGAGGGGCAGGATTCATCGGCTCACATGTTGTCCGGCTGTTCGTCAATAAATACCCTGATGATGAGATTATAAACCTTGATAAACTCACTTATGCCGGCAACCTTTCCAATCTGAGGGATCTGGAGGAGAAGCAGAATTACCGCTTTATAAAGGCGGACATTTGTGATTTCGATGCCATGCAGATGGTCTTTGAGACACTTAAAATAGACGGCGTGATTCATTTGGCTGCCGAAAGTCATGTAGACCGGTCGATCACAGATCCTTTCTCTTTTGCCAGGACAAACGTGATTGGAACGCTGAATTTATTACAATCAGCCAAAGGAGCCTGGAAAGGAAACTACGACGGGAAGCTGTTTTATCATATCTCTACCGACGAGGTGTACGGTTCTCTGGGCTTTGATGATACGCTCTTCACGGAAGAGACTCGCTACGATCCACACAGTCCTTATTCCGCCTCAAAGGCATCGTCCGACCACTTTGTTCGGGCTTATCACGACACCTACGGCCTGCCGGTTGTTCTTTCCAACTGCTCCAACAATTACGGACCCTATCAGTTTCCGGAAAAGCTGATCCCGCTCTTCATCAATAATATTCGTGACAACAAGCCGCTTCCGGTTTACGGGAAGGGAGAGAATGTCAGAGACTGGCTTTATGTGGAAGACCACGCCCGGGCGATTGATCTGATCTTTCACCGCGGCAGGGTGGGAGAAACGTATAACATTGGAGGAGGTAACGAGTGGAAGAACATTGATTTGATACGAGTGGTTATCAAGGCCGTTGACCGGATACTGGGAAGAGAAGAGGGAGCGTCTGAAAAGCTCATCACCTATGTTACCGACCGTGCCGGCCACGATCTGCGCTATGCCATCGACGCGTCAAAACTCCGGAACGAACTTGCTTGGGAACCTTCCCTGCAGTTTGAGGAAGGCATTGAAAAAACCGTGCGTTGGTATCTTGATCATCAGGACTGGCTTGACAGTGTGACCAGTGGCGATTACCAGCACTACTACCGCAAAATGTACGGAGAATAAGGGAGGATCAAAAAGAGGCTCCCCCTTTCCGCCATTTTTTTTCTATCTTTGCAAATCATTACAGCAACATTATCGAAAGTTAGAAAAAATGGTTATAGCAGTAGATTTCGACGGCACCATCGTCGAACACGAATATCCCGCCATAGGCAGGCCAATCCCGTTCGCCATTGAGACGCTCCTCCAATTACAAAAAGACAACCACAAGCTGATACTTTGGACAGTCCGTGAGGGACAGTTGTTGCAGGAGGCAATAGATTATTGCGCCGAACGGGGGCTCTATTTTTACGCAGAAAATGCCAATCACCCGGGGGAAGACAGAGAGAAAGCCTCCCGCAAACTGGGGGCAGACCTGTTTATTGACGACCGTAACCTGGGCGGATTGCCTGATTGGGGGGTAATTTACAACGCAGTGAATGCCACCGTGAATAAGGGAAATGCTTTGCAGATCATGGCCGGTTCATCGGGAATGCCGGAACCGAAGAAGAAAAGAGGATTGTTCAGTAGAAGATGAATCCCCTTAAGTAGCGTGATTTTTATTTAACCTGTTTGGAGGTGAGTGAGGATTCATGTAATTTTACTCTTGATATTTTTTATTTGTTTCTTGTAATTTGATGTTTATGTTAAAAAAAGAACGACATAAAATTATTATGAAGGAGATAAATCTTCATAACACTGTATTATCTGTTGACTTGAGTGAATTATTAAATGTTTCAGAGGATACTGTTAGAAGAGATTTAAAGGAGCTTTCGGACGAAAATAGAATTATCCGGGTACATGGGGGGGCCATCAGTAAATCGCTTGTCCGTCCTTTTATGGCTGATGAAAGTATTTATGCACATGAAGAAAAGAAAATAATTGCTTCGAAAGCTCTTGGTCTGATACAGAATAATATGATTTTGCTTTTTGAGGGAGGAACCACTATTTTAGAATTAGCCACTCAACTTCCTAAAAATATGAATCTTACTATTTTTACTGTCAGTCCTCAAGTTGCCATTACTTTATCTGACTATGAAAAAATCGACGTTTATACCATTGGAGGTAAGTTGAATAAAAATGCCAATATACATACGGGAGCAAGCGTTATCAATGAAATCTCAGAGATTCAATGTGATATTTGTTTTATGGGTGTAAATGCCATTTCAATTGATAATGGATTTACTGATATCGATTGGGAGACTGTGCAAGTGAATAAGGCAATGATAAAAGCGGCGAAACAAACGGCATTGCTGTCAATTTCCGAAAAATTGAATATTTCGAAACGATACAAAGTGGCCGACTTGAGCAATATCAGCTATTTAATTACCGAACTGGATCCAAAAGATAAAGAACTTTCCCAATATAAAAAACAGATCAAAATCATGTAACACAACACACTTTCCAATCTGTATCGTTTTCCTATCCATTTCTTACCTTTCTATTTTAGGACTACAACTGTCAAGAAGGATAAAGAAAGAGACCACTTGATAAGCTTAAAAATAAATAACACATCGTTAATATTTGTTATCCATTTGCAGTTGTAATAACAAATATAATTTAATCTTATTTCACTTTATAACACAAATAAGACAGAATTCCCCTTTCATTTTCCTTTTTTTGTTAAAGTTATATTATGTTAATATTTTTATTATTTTCCCTTTTTCTTTATTTATGCATCAGTATATGCGTATATTTGCAATATTCTATAAATAAAAAACGCATATAAACGCAAATAAATGGCGGTAAGTTTTAAAGTCACTCACTAAAACAAACGTAACTGTATGAACAAAGTAAACTCATCAGGTAATAGATTAACCTATAAGGTATGCATAAGACAACTCATCAGTCTGATTATTGCTTACTTCTTTTTACCTGTTTTTTTCATGAAAGCCCACACGGGCTTTAGCAGCTATCCAATGGCGTATGAAAACCGCAACGAATTGATCACTGGAGCGATCTCTCTCCTTCAACAACAAAAAAGGGAGATTACTGGTACGGTCACTGACACGGACGGGCATCCCATCATCGGGGCCAATGTGATAGAAAAAAACGATAGGAGCAACGGAACTGTAACCGATATCAACGGGCGTTTTCGGCTGAATGTAGCGGAGAAC
The DNA here is from genome assembly GCA_002398565.1 of Proteiniphilum sp. UBA4977. Classification (GTDB taxonomy): domain Bacteria; phylum Bacteroidota; class Bacteroidia; order Bacteroidales; family Dysgonomonadaceae; genus Proteiniphilum. Next base: position 19,596 of record DGZP01000052.1, on the reverse strand, counting down.
GTCGTGATTCATATTTCTTATATCGGATACTTGGAACAGGACATCAACATCACGAACAAAACGGTTTTCAATATTATTCTTGAAGAGGATACAAAGGCGCTGGACGAAGTGGTGGTTGTTGGGTATGGAACCCAGAAGAAACTCACACTAACGGGATCCGTCACAAGCACATCGGGAGAAGAGATCCAGAAAAGTGCCTCGATAGACATCTCCTCTTCGCTTGCAGGACGTACACCGGGGGTGATTGTCAACAACCGGAGTGGCGAGCCGGGTGCAGAAGCAACCACCATTTTTATTCGTGGTCGCAGTACATTAGGAGATAACTCTCCTTTAATAATTATTGATGGCGTTCCAGGGCGGGAATCGCTCAGCTTTTTGAATCCGAATGATATAGAATCCATCACCATCTTGAAAGATGCCTCTGCCGCTATTTACGGGTCGCGCTCCGCAAACGGTGTCATCTTGGTAACCACGAAGCGGGGACAAAAAGAAAGAAAACCGGAAATCACATTTTCCTATGACTTGGGAATCCAACAGCCCACCCGCCTGTTGGATATGGTAGATGCCCCCACCTTTGCCCAATTGTACAACGAACGAAACGACAAGATAGGACAAAGTCCCCGGTATACGGCGGAGGAGATTCAGAAATTCTCCGACGGATCGGATCCGATTCTCTATCCCAATACCGACTGGTTCAAAGAGATCATCAAACCGGCTTCCCTCCAGCATAAATACAATCTCTCATTTGGTGGGGGAACCAATGTGGTGGCATATTTTGTCTCTTTAGGTGCTGTTACGCAGGATGGTATCTACCGCGAAAGCGCTACCAGGTATGACCAGCTGAATTTACGATCGAATACCGACGTGAATGTCACCTCAGGTTTTAAAGTGGGAGTGGACGTGTCGGCACGGATACAAAACAAACACTATTCTGCATACCCCAGTGATGAATACGGTATTTTTTATCGGACCAGGGACAGATTTCCTACCCAGGCTGCTTATTATCCCAATGGATTGCTTGCCGGGGGAGGCAACCCGGTCGCACTGGTCAGCAATCGCACCGGATACAATAAAACCCGCCTGCAGCGCTTGAACACCACTCTGTCGGCAGACTGGGATTTGGGCAAATGGGTGGAGGGATTGTCGCTCATGGGGCGCGTGGCTTACGATAACACCAGTTCCTTTAGAAAAAGATGGCAAACGCCCTATACCTACTACCTGTATAATGAAACCACCCAGGAATACGATCAATACAAGTCGCAAGACGTAGTCACTCCTCAGCTGCTTGAGAGGTACGTGCCCGCCTGGGCGTTGACAATCAATGGTACCATCAATTACGAGCGGACCTTTAACATGGCACACAACGTGGGAGCTATGATAGGGTTTGAACAAAGCAGTTCACGGAATGACATCCTTCAGGCCGAACGGAACCAATATTCACAAGATGCAATTGACGAACTCTTCGCAGGTGACCTGGACAAAACTTATTATGATAATACCGGCTCGGCATCGGAAACAGCACGAAGAGGATTCTTCGGACGCCTCTCCTATGATTACGAAGGGAAATACCTGACCCAGTTTATTCTTCGTTACGACGGCTCCGAAAACTTTCCAAAAAATAAGCGATGGGGGCTTTTTCCCGGCGTATCGGTAGGATGGAGGATATCCGAAGAAGATTTTATAAAACATAGCCTTCCGCTTATCGACAACCTGAAAATTCGTGCCTCATATGGAGAACAGGGAAATGACAAAATTGACCAGTATCAATTTATGACAACTTATAAGTATGGTCGCTCGCAAGTATTTGGTGATAAACAGGTGAACGGTATCTATCCGGGCATTTTACCCAATGTGAATGTAACCTGGGAAGTAGCCAAAACCTACAATATCGGATTGGATGGAACCTTATGGAAGGGGAAACTGGGATTTGAAGTAGAAGTATTCAAAACAGAGCGCAGCAACATCTTATGTACGAGAAATGCATCGGTACCCTCCTACACGGGGTTGACTTCCCTTCCCGATGAAAATATAGGTGTCGTGAACAACAAAGGAATTGAACTTCAACTTGCCCATATGGGAAAATCTGGCAACTTTACATATAACCTGTCCGGCAACTTCCTCTATGTCAAAAACAGCGTTGTATACATGGACGAAGTCCCTTGGGGTGAGGGGTATGATTATCTGAAACAGGAAGGGCGTCCCATGGGAGCACGGCTCCTGTATGAAGTGATCGGAATCAATAAGACGGAGGAGGATTTGAAAAAATATCCGCAAATACCAGGTGCAGTGCTTGGAGATTTCATTTTCAAACGGAACGACCCCAATCCTTCCGATCCCAATATAATTACCAGTAAAGACAGGAAGCGAACGGATCTTTCCACCATACCGGAAATTGTGTATGGTTTGTCGTTTGACGCGCGCTATAAAATGTTCGACTGCTCACTCCTTTTCCAGGGACAGGCACGGGCCAATTTTTATGTCACGCCACGCATTGACCCTGCCGAGGGAAATATCATGCGTGACATTGCCGAGGGACGCTGGTCGAAAGAAAATCCAACCGCCAATAAACCCGGTGTGGGAGGCGCCATCAATAATGCCGGTGTCTATCCCTCTACCTATTGGCACCGGGATGCTTCATTTTTGCGGCTGAAAAACATTGAACTGGGCGTAAACCTTCCCGGTAGATTGTTAGGGGGTACAACCGGCGTGAACAACCTGCGTGTTTATATTGGCGGTTACAACTTATTGACTTTCGACACACTTAAAATAGTAGACCCGGAGAGCAATAGCAGCGAAACGCAAAATTATCCGCAACTGAGGATTTTCAACGCCGGTGTCAAATTAACTTTCTAAACAACAAATGAATATGAAACGAGTATCTACATCATTTTCATACAGGCATAAGATGAAACAGGAGCCCGCTCATGTAAATCGCATGATAAAAAATATACCCTATTTGGTATTGGCTCTCATTATAACCTTCACCGCTTGCAATGACGATTTCCTCAATCGGAAACCGTTGGATAAGCTGTCGGAGGAGGCGGTCTTCACCAACGCGGCTCTTATGGAGCAATATGTGAATGCACTCTATAATGTGGTGCCACATCCCTTCACCGAGGGTACCATGGCCGCCATTACCGATGAGGCGTTCTTTCGGTACGGGGGCACTTCCACAAACTATATTTCACGTGGCGAACTGAATCCCGATAATGTGATTTTTCAGGCAGACGGAGGCCCTGCCCATAACACGCGAATGACCTTTCTTAATTTGTGGCCACGGGTATTCTCTTATGTCCGCGATATGAATCTTTTCCTTTCCCGGGTAGATGATGCGCCCATCGATGAAGCGGTGAAAAAACAACTCAAGGGAGAGGTTTATTTTCTCCGGGCATGGACCTATTCCAACCTTTTGGCGAGATATGGCGGGGTGCCGATTATAGAAAAAGTATTTCAACTGGGCGAGCAGTATAACCTGAAAAGGGATCAGTATGATGATTGCGTCAATTTTGTGATTTCCGATCTGGACAAAGCCATTGCACTGCTTCCAGACAAACCTGCTGTCAAGGGCAGAATAGGTGCCGACGTGTGCAGGGCATTGAAAGCACGCACCTGCCTGTTTGCTGCCAGTCCCCTGTTTAATGATCCTGCCGACCCGTCAGGGAGCATATTTAAAGGGACTTACAGCAAGGAGAAATGGAAACTGGCGCGCGACGCGGCAAAAGAGCTTATTGACCGGGCCAATACGGGAGCATATGAGATTGCACCCACATATAACGATTATTGGAGCAACAGCAACTCCAAAGAGGTTATTTGGGCAAGATACTTTCTCCCTACTTCAGGGAAGCTGGCGCAGCTTTTTTACGCGCCTGCCAGGAGCATCGGTGGCTGGGTGAGCTGTACCCCCGTTGAAAATATGGTCAGTGATTACGAAATGGCGGCCACCGGAAAAAAACCGTTTGAAGAAGGTTCGGGATATGATCCGGCAGATCCATGGGGCGGACGTGACCCCAGATTTTATAAATCAATCCTGCCTCCGGGAACTACCTACATGAATTATACGCTGAACATGTGTCAACCGGCGCCAACCAACACCGTGGTTAAAAACAACGACCCTTTTCAGGCCGAAGCAAACCAATGTACCGGATATTGGCTGCGTAAATGGCTGATTGATGACGCCCCGGTGAGTGAATCGGAAAATGCCACGTTGATGTATCCGTGGTTCCGTTTGCCCGAAATATATCTGATATATGCAGAAGCAAATCTGGAGTACAACGGGAACGTGACAGTTTGTGCGGAATATATCAACAAAATCCGCGATCGGGCCGATGTACGCATGCCCCATGTTCCCAACTCTCTCTCTGTCGACGCGATGCGAGAAAAACTGATCCAGGAACGCCGTATAGAATTTGCTTTTGAGAACCAGCGCTATTTCGACCTGCGTCGCTGGAAGCTGGCAGAGATATATGAAAGTATCATGATCTATGGAATAAGGGGCATTCGCCATGACAACGGAACCGCCGACCTGAGCGACGACCGGATCGACTGGAAGATCGCCAAAAAAGGAAACGGCGGAAAACCCGATTTCAGCAACTGCCTGCCTAAGTTTGGAGCACGTGTTTTTCTGCCTCAGCACTACCTGATGCCGATCCCACGCGATGAGTACACCAAAAGCGAGGGCGTGATTGTACAAAATCCGCATTACGACTGAACAGAATAATGAAGTGATTCCTATGATACGTGCTTACCTACTTTTTCCCCTCCTGACGCTGTTGGTATATACAGGTTGCTCGACACCCAACCCGCTGCGGTGCAATATCGGCGTGGCCGATATCACCCCGGAAGGGTCGGTGGTGCTGGCCGGATTTGCCGCGCGCGAAGGGTTGTCGGCCTCCATTCACCGCGCCCTGAAAACGCGTTGCATCGTCATTGAAAACGATTCGGCAAGGATCTGTATTATCTCTAACGACATGATGGAGCTACCGATCAGCCTGGCAGATGAACTGCGCGACGAGATTGCTTTGCACACCGACATCCCGCGCGAGCATATCTTTATCCACGCTACACACACCCACTCTGCCCCGCGGGTGAGTGGAAGTAGCGTGGAAGAAGGGGGAACGAATCATGCATTCGCGGCAAAGTTTCGTGAAACTGTAGTTAGGAATGCCATTGAAACGGCCAACAACAAAAAAGCTTTTGTTCCTTTCGCCCTGGAAGCCGGCAAAGGGGAATGCTTTATCAATTGCAACCGCCGGGAAAAGGAGGGGCCGTGCGATCACACGCTCTATCTGATTCACCTGGTCGACAAGAGAGGGAAACGTATCGCCTCGTTCCTCAATTTTGCCTGCCACCCGGTAAGTCTGAATCACCGTAGTTTGGTGGTCTCTACCGATTTCCCCGGTATTGCCGTGGAAAAACTCTCCAAAGAGTGGGGGAGCACCCTTTTCTACTTTTCGGGAGCTGCCGGCAATGTGAATCCCTGTGGAGAGCTGAGAGCAGACACCGCCTACACCCAGGTAAGAGGTAAAGAGTTGGCAGATGCTGCACGGGATATTCGGATCGAAAGATTAAAAAAAAGTAACTTGCTCCGTGTAAGCAACCGGATTGTGGAACTCCCCTTCCGCTCATCCGAGATCACTCCGGAGGTCATTAACGCGCATGCCGATGAAATAAAAGAGTGGAATGCATTCGGTACCTGGAAAGACGATGTAGAACGATGGCGGGCAGCCATGATTGAAAAAATCAGGAGCGGCGAAGCAAAGAATTACCTGCCCGTTGGAATAGCCGGTGTAAATATAGGGGGACTGATACTCTTTTTCTCACAGGGAGAACCATTCAATGAATACCAGACTATGCTTCGTGCGAACTATCCCGATACTCCTCTGCTTTTTATCGGTTACACGAACGGACAAAACTCTTATTTTCCAAGCAAGTATGCTTATCAACGTGATGGATACGAATATGAGAGAGAGCAGATGCATATATACATCAGAGCCCTCTATCCGCTTTCCGATGAGATGCCGGCGGTCTATAAGGAAGCTATCCTTGCAACTGTGAATGATATAGTGGATTAAATCAACATGAAAATGATAAAAAAGATAATCTCATGCCTACTGGCCCTTATTTTGTCTGTTGTTGCCCTGGCAAACGACCCCATCCGGTACGGGATCATTCCTAAACCGAAGTCTCTGAAACCGATGGCCGGCGAATTTCGGATAAACAGACATACGGTAATCCTCATTCCCGAAGAGGACAAGCTGATAGAGGAGATAGCGGCAGACTTTGCCGATCGGGTAAAGAGATGTTCCGGCATGGACCTTCGGGTCAGTCCTTCCACCTCGCCGGTAGCGGTACACAATAACATAGTGCTTACCCTAAGGGAAGGGATGGGTGATGAAGCGTACCACCTCAGTGTTACCCGGGAGCAAATCACCATCACGGCTTCCACTCCCCACGGCATTTACTACGGGGTGCAATCGGTTTACCAGTTGTTGCCGCCGCAGATCTACGGTGAAACAGCGGTGAAGGGCCTGAAGTGGGCCGTTCCCTGCTGTGAGATAGAGGATGCGCCTCGGTTCCCGTACCGGGGCCTGATGCTCGACGTAGGACGTTATTTCATGCCCAAGGAATTGGTGATGAAATTGATTGACGTCATGTCCATGCACAAGCAAAATTTCTTTCACTGGCACCTCACGGAAGACCAGGGCTGGCGGATTGAGATCAAAAAGTACCCCCGGCTTACCGAAATAGGATCGGTAAGAAGAGAGAGCCCGATAGGCAATACAAAGGAGGGGGACAATACGCCGCACGGTGGTTTTTACACCCAGGAGGAGGTGAAAGAGGTGGTGGAGTATGCCCGCAAAAGATATGTTACCGTGGTACCCGAAATTGAATTGCCGGGACACGCCACGGCCGCCATCGCCGCCTACCCGGAGCTGTCCTGCTTCCCGGAAAGAACTTACGAAGTGGCTACAACCTGGGGAGTAAAAAAAGATATCTTTTGCCCTACAGCTGCTACCTTCCGTTTCCTTGAAGAGGTCTTCTCGGAACTGTTCGACCTCTTCCCCTCGCCCTATTATCATATTGGGGGCGATGAGTGTCCGCGTGACCGCTGGGAGGAGAGTACTTGCTGTCAGGATCTGATGAAGGTGCTGGGACTGGAGAGCGAAGATCAGTTACAAACGTTTTTTGTTCAACGTATGGCAAAGTTCCTGAAAGAAAAGGGAGGAAAAACCGTGATTGGGTGGGACGAAATCCTGGATGGCGGAGCAGTTCCGGAAACGGTAGTAATGTCATACAGGGGACATGCGCCGGCCATGAGAGCCGTTCATCAAAACATGCGTGCCATCCTGACTCCCAACCGATGGAGCTATCTTGACTATTATCAGGAGGATCCCGATACGGAAGAGCTGTCGATGATCCTGTTTTTGCCCCTGGAGAAAGTATACCACTACTATCCCATACCCGATACCCTGGCCAAAGAAAAACACCCCTATGTCATGGGACAACAGGGTTCACTCTGGACAGAATATATACAAACGCCGCGCAGAGCCGAATACATGGCTTTCCCCAGAGCGGTGGCCATGTCTGAAGTAGCCTGGTGCGCGAAAGAAGAGAAGGATTGGAACTGGTTCCGCGCACGCATGCTCAAGGAGTTCGAACGGCTCGACAGCAAAAAGATTAACTACAGCAAAGCATTTTATAATGTCCTTTTCCATTTTGACCGGAAGGCGGACTTCCCTAAAAAAGTAGGCCTCAGCATCGATTACCCCGAAGCCCGGATCCATTACACGCTGGATGGAAAAGAGCCCACCCGTCGCTCTCCTCTCTATTCCGACTCGCTTACGGTGAACAGGGGGAACGTGATACGTACCCAGGGATTCCTGAAAGACGGACGCAAAGTAGGCAAAATGATTGAAAAAAAGTTTTAATGACAAACCGATATATAATGAAAACAACAAAAATTTCCAGAACAATTTGGCTGATAATTATCCTCCAATGCATCTGTGTCTCTCTGCTATGCCTCACGGGATGTAAGCGGGACGCATTGAAACCCGTGAATCCTCCGCGGGGAGTCTGGATGTGGAGCAGTGCCATATCAGACAGCAACTCAAAAAGAGTGGTCGATCAACTGGCGGAAAACAACATCCGGCAGGTCTATTTTCTGGTGAAGGGGACGGCCGGAATAAAAACATCGCCCCACAAGCTGCGCACGTTTATCAGCTGTGCACGAGAAAAAGAGATGGAAGTGCACCTCTGGTACATTGTCAGCGAAGACAGTACCTATATAGCCGAAAATCCCCAGGCAAGCATATATCACTGCCCCAATCCATCTGTAAGTACCAGGCCGTACCCTATGAACGATCAGCGAGTGAATCTGCTATACCCGGGATACAAGGAGTACGTGCTGGATAACATCCGGGATTTTCTCAACAATTTTGATTGCGACGGGGTGCATCTCGACTATATCCGGTTCAGCCACTTCGTTTACTCCTTCGATCCCTACTCCCTCCAAAAAGCAGCCTCTTTGGGATGCGATACCACACGGCTGCTTAACCTCTTCACCACGGAGCCGGGCTATACGGCCCATGCCACAAATAACGGTTTTGTGGAGCTCTATGCGGAGGGTGACAACGATGTGGTGACCTGGGTGGGGATGAGGAAAAATATCATCCGCGATTATATTGAATCCATCGGGGAGGTTGTCCGGAAAACCAAGCCCGGCCTGGAGGTCAGCGCTGCTTTCATGCCGGAGGGAACGATAGATACCATCTATTCAGACGTCCACTATGCCCAGAATTACATGCTCCACTCTCCCGCCTTGGACAGGATCAGCCCAATGGCCTACTTCAAGTCGTACAAAAAGCCCACGAGCTGGCTACAGACAGTCACGGAGGGCGCGAAAAAATTATGTGCTCCCCAGTGTGAAGTATACACAGGTATCCAGGCATTTAACGAGGTGACGAACGAAGAACTGCAAGAGCAGATCAAATATTCCCTTGAAGGTGGCGCACAAGGGGTTATCCTGTTCCGGTATGGTGGCATCGCTGAGGAAGGCTGGGAGGCAATAAGGGAATAGAAAAAGGAGAATTCGGATAATATAAGCAGATATGATCGCAATAGCCGACAGCGGGTCGAGTAAAACAAGCTGGACATTGGTTAAAGATGGCCGGGTGACTTTTCAGTTCGAAAGTGAAGGATACAACCCCTGCTATAACAGCCGGGAGGAGATTACCTCCTCCCTTCGTGAAAGTCTGCCCGGAGGGTATGACTGGAACGATATCTCATTGGTCGCTTTCTACGGGGCCGGGTGTTATGAGGATAAATATCGGGTGATTGAGTATGCACTGCGCCCTCTCTTCCCGAAGGCCCGGTTTGATATTGCCATGGACTTGATGGCTTCGGCCCGTGCACTCCTGGGACATGAACCTGGGTTTGCCGCTATCCTGGGCACGGGGACGAACTCTTGCCTGTATGACGGGAAAAAGATCACCCATAATATCGATTCAATGGGTTTTTTGTTGGGTGACGAGGGAAGCGGTGCCTATATAGGCAAGCGGCTATTAAAAGACTTTATCCGGGGACATATGCCGGTCGATATACTTGAAAGCTTTTATCACTCCTACCGGTTATCGCCGGACGAGTTGGTCGATCGCGTTTACAGCGACCCAATGCCTAATCGATACTGCGCGTCATTTGCCCGGTTCTTGAGCGGTGAACAGGCCGGAAGCGAGTACGCGGAGCATGTGAAGCAGGATTGTTTTCGTGATTTCTTCAAGAATATCGTAGTCCATTACCCCGACTATTCCACTTACCGCTTTAATTGTGTAGGAAGCATCGGATGGGTGTTTAAGGAGGCCCTGGTTTCCGTAGCAAAAGAATTTGGGATGGAGGAAGGAAAAATTATACGTGCACCGATGGAAGGCCTTATTGCATATTATCAGCTATGACAGAGGGTGATTTCCCCCACTGCCTCCTTCATTCATTTATACAAAAGTTTTATCCATCAAGAGAGTAATGCAATGAACAAGAAACAATCCAATCATCTCTTTCCTCTCCTCATCATCGGAGTTGCATTCTTTATTATCGGCTTTGGTGTGGGGATAAATGGCATCATGGTACCCATTCTGGAAAGAGCTTTTTCACTGAGTAAAAGCATGTCGTATTTGGTTCTCACGGCCACTTTTTCGGCTTTCTTGATTTTTGGAAGACCTTCCGGAATAGTGATACAGCGGATAGGATATAAACGATCCATGGTAATTGCCTTGATTATCATGTCGTTGGGAATGCTCTTGTTTATTCCTTCCGCGAAGATGAGCACATCGATGCAGGGTTTTTACCTGTTCCTCGCGGCCTCATTCGTAGGAGGGATGGGAAACACGCTGCTGCAAGCAGCCGTCAATCCGTACGTCACCATCTGCGGCCCGATAGAAAAAGCGGCCCAACGCATGTGTGTCATGGGAATCATGAACAAGTCGGCCTGGTACCTTGGACCCATCTTCCTCAGTCTCTTTATTGATGTCACAAATCCGGTATTAGACCAGGCATATATCCCCTTTGGTATTGCGGCAGGAGTAATTACATTGCTAGCAGTACTGATCTATTTCATCTCCCTGCCCGAAGTGAAGGCAGCAGGGGAAGAAGAGGAAGCGCAGCATCCCGATAGCGGAAACGCCGAGGTTCCCGCATCCGGTGAAAAAATAAGCTTGTGGCAGTATCCCCATCTGATTCTGGGCGCAATAGCCCTATTTATCTATGTAGGTGTGGAGACACTGCCTATGGCATCGGCTATTGACTTTGCCAATGCCATCGGGTTGGATAATCCGGCCCAATACTCGGGGATAGTATCTATCGGGCTGGTCATCGGCTATATCCTCAGCATCTTCCTGTTGCAGGTGATGCGCCAGAATAACGCCCTGATCCTCTTCATACTCATCGCCCTGTCAGCTTCTTTCTGTCTCATCCTGCTCCCTGCCCGACAGGCCATCTATTGTCTGGGCGTGCTGGGTTTTTCCCACTCGTTGATGTGGGGGGCTATCTGGGCGCTCGCTATTGACAAGTTGGGGAAAAAGACCAAATCAGGAGCCTCCCTATTGGTTACCGCTATCGTGGGTGGGGCTATTCTTCCGTTGCTCTTCGGTTTTATTCTGGATGCGGTGAGAGGGGGCGAGGCTTCACCTCTACCCGATGATTTTCAAATGGCTTACTGGATATTTATCCCTTGTTATCTCTATATTCTTTATTACGCGTTAGCGGGGCATAAAGTGGGGTTAGCCAAAAATAAATAGTCATTGTTCGCTATGGCAAAGATCAGACAATCTTGATATTACACTCGCATAATCATTTGTTTTAGCTTTACGCGAATGTTTCATGTACCCATAGTGTAAAAAATATTTTAGTCTATGAAAACAATAAATTTTTTATTATTCGTATGCCTGACCGCATCCTTCCTGTTCGTGGGATGCAGTGATGAGGCGGAAGAAGAAATCCTTACCCGGCCACTGATTACCTTTAAAGACGGCATAGTGGAAACGATGGAGAGCACCTATACAGTGTCGGCATCCATTACCTCGGATCAAGCACTGAAAGAGGTTAAGATTGAAAAAATATTTCCCGGAAAAGAGGAACCTGATGAAGTGATTGAAACGATCACCTCTTTCTCTGACCCTGCACTCTATGTTTTTGAAAAGGAGTTTACAGTTCCCATTACCGTTCAAAAAATGCAGATCAAGTTTCACGCGATCACCATCCATGGGCTCTACTCAGATGAGATCTTCACATTTATTGCTGAGCAGTCTGCTTACTCGCAGTCCGCGATCATTAATGCATTGGCTACCGTGTATGCACAGTATGAGGCTACAGGCGAACTACCCGATGAAGTCAAAGTAAGCGGGGCAACCCTCAAGAAATCTGCCTATTATGAAGCTGCCTGCAGGGTGTTGCTTCAAATTCAGAAAGGAGTGGATGACCCGATCACTCTGACGGGATATCCCCTGCCCGCTTCACCCGACGCCGATAGTTTTATTGAGAAGGAAATACCCATTGAGCTGCTCTTTAATCAGACGACGCGGCAATTGAATTATGCGGCGAACAATAACGTGTTCGCGAACTTTGTTTCTTACCCGCAAAACTTTGTGGGGCCGGGAGGTGAAAAATACAATGGGCAGTTCTCGTTTAACAGGAGTGCGGTTGTCCTGACCAGGGCGCTGGCATACTACAAGGTTAACGGCAGCCTTCCTGCCAAACTCTCGTCATCATACCTGAAAGCAAGCAGCGGTACACCTATGGGGGTCTGGATATGGGGAAACACGCTGTCTGACGACAACCGGGAGATTGTCGACAAGCTGGCAAGCAACCATGTTGACGAGGTCTACCTGCTGGTAAAGGGAACCGCCGGAACCAAAACGGCAGCGAACAGGCTCACCGACTTCATTGCAAAAGCCCATGAGAAAAAAATGAAAGTCCACTTTTGGTATATCGTCAATGAAGACGGTGTATACATGGCTGCAAATCCGAATGCTTCCATTTATCACTGTCCGAAACCCGGTGTTGACCTGGAGCCATATCCCATGAACGATCAGCGGGTAAATCTTCTTTACCCGGGTTACAAAGAGTATGTTTTGGACAACATCCGAAGTTTTGTGAAGGATTTTGATTGTGACGGGGTGCATCTTGACTATGTACGATATGGACATTTTGTTTATTCATTTGATCCGCAATCCCTTGAAAGAGCCTCCTCCCTGGGTTGCAATACGACCCGTCTATTGGCTTTTTTCCAAACAGCAGCCGATTACAAAAAGTACGCCACAGACAACGGCTTTGTGGATCTTTATAAAAATAACGACCAGGATGTGGTCAAATGGGTGGAGATGCGAAAAAAAGTAATCAATGAATACATTGTGGCCATCAAAGGAGTAATGGATAAAGAGAAGTCGGGACTTACCCTGAGTGCTTCTTTTATGCCCGACGGAATAACCGATCCCAAATACGCGGATGTATTTTATGCCCAGAATTATGCGCTTAATGCATCCGTCCTGGATGTAATTAGTCCGATGGCCTATTTTAAAGCGTACGGAAAACCCACCAGTTGGTTAAAAGCGATTACGGAAACGGCAAAAACGTTGGTTGGAAACCAGTGTGATATATTCACGGGTATCCAGGGATATGATGGCGTCACGGCCGATCAGTTGAATGAACAGATACAGTTCTCTATCTCCGGTGGCGCCGATGGGGTAGTGGTGTTTAGATACGAAACGATACCCGCGGATGGGTGGAATGTGATCAAAGAATGGGGAAAATGACTTTTGAAGTTTTTCGATAAGTGAATACAAAGACAAAACTTGTTTTGACTATGTTGAACATAGGAAAAGTCTAATGGAATGAAAATAAAAGTTTTAATCATATGAAACGAGCATGTACATCATTACGCCCAAGTAGATGATTAAAAGCGAAAGGTTGCCTCCCGCTATGATTTTCAATAGAAGTCGGCGATTTCGCTTCGCTCAATTCCATACGCCATAATGTAAGAAATATTTTAATCGTATGAAAAATAAAAAAATCAAACGTAGAGATTTTATTCGTCAAACCTCCTTTGCAGGAATGGGTTTGGCGATGGGATTACCGCACCTCACCTATGCCGGGAATATACAAGCTAAAAAAGCAGCGATATTGGGTGGGCCGAAAGCATTTACAGGAAACTGGTCCCGATGGCCAATTATTGGACAGGCAGAACGGGATGAATTGCTTCAGGTATTGAACAGTGGAGGATGGTGCCGGCTGGGGAATAAAACTACACCTCGATTTGAGACTGAATATCAAAATCTTGTGGGTGTCAAGAGAACTTTAGGAGTGTCGAGCGGCACGACAGCCCTCCTAACAATGTTGGGAGCTTTGGAAGTTGGCCCGGGCGATGAGGTTATCATTCCACCCTATACTTTTATTGCCACTTACAACGTCATTGTTCAGAATTATGCTTTACCTGTTTTTGCTGATGTGGATATTGAGAGTTTTCAGGTTGATGCAAAAAAAATAGAATCAGCCATTACTAAGAATACAAAAGTCTTAATGCCCGTACATATCGCAGGCTCACCTTTCGATGTGGATAAAGTTCTCGAAGTTTCAAAAAATTACAACATACCCTTAATTGAAGATGCATGTCAAGCTCATTTGGCAGAATGGAAAGGAAAATGTGTTGGTAACTGGGGTCTGGGAGGCGCATTCAGTTTCCAAGAATCAAAAAATCTCAGTTCGGGAGAGGGCGGTGCTATCATTACAAATAACGATGCTTTTTACCAAGATTGCTATAGTTTTCATCATCAGGGTCAAGGTGCGGATGCGGCAAGTCTTGTACCTGGATCCGGGAGCAGAGGATCTAATTTCCGTTTAACTGAATTTCAGGCAGCCATTTTACTTGCTCAAATGACAAGACTTTCGGAGCAAGTGAAGCGTAGATGGGAAAATGCTCAATATTTAACTAAAATGCTAAAAGAAATACCGGGAATAGCTCCGGCAAAACTTTATGCTGGTACCACTAAGAGTGCTTATCATCTATATATGTTCAGATATGATAAAAAAAGATTTTCAGGAATGTCAAGAGCACAATTTATTAATGCGTTGAATGCAGAAGGAGTCCCATGTTCCGTTGGATACACTTCCATGCCTAAGGAAAAGTATGTTACAAACTTAGCTCATAATAAACATTATCTTTCCATTTATGGTGAAAAAAGAATGAAAGAATGGCTGGAAAGCCTCTCATGTCCTCAGAATGATAAATTGTGCAATGAAGAAGCTGTATGGTTCGCTCAAACCATGCTTTTAGGTACTAAAACGGATATGGAACAAATCGCGGAAGGTATTCGGAAAATAGCCAGGCAGTCGCGAGAAATCTCTAAGATCTGATACATTTTGAATGTATGGCGCTCTCTCGCACTGGACGTGAGAACGCCCATCCGGTAAATCATGAATATCGCAGACCAGGAGTTGTCAAAATATTCACAAAGGAAATTACGAAGGCCCCGACTCATTCTACTGGTACGGAATGCCAAGCACACTTCCCGATACTGTGGGCGGAATCATCGTTTCGTATGTTGAACAGAACGGCCAATAACAATATGTGAACACTTGCAAAATAATTAAATATTTATTTCAATCAATAACATAGAATTTTTATATGAACAAAATAACTGAACAGCCTTCCCGTTACAGGCATTTAGAAACTCAAACAGTTAAAGAGTTAACAGGTGAGTTAATCACGGAGTATAAAACCATTGCTTTGGCAGTGGAAAAAGCAAAACCTCAATTGGATAAACTTATCACTGCCGTGGTTCAAAAAATACAAACCGGTGGTAGAATGATTTATTTAGGAGCAGGCACGGGAGGGCGACTTTCGGTATTGGATGTTCTTGAGTTACCCACAACCTATGGGATGGAAAACGGGATGATTGACGTAGTTTTGGCCGGAGGAGTGGATAAGTTGGTTTTGGCGTTGGAAGAAAAAGAGGACGATACGGAAGAAGCGTGGAAATCGCTACAAGAAAAAGACATATCTGAAAAGGACATCGTCGTGGGAATATCTGCAAGCGGTACCACGCCGTTTGTTTTACAAGGCTTGAAAAAATGTAGAGAAAATGGTATCGCCACGTGCTGCGTTGTGAATAATCCCGACTCGCCCATCGCGGAACAATCCGACTATCCGGTAGAAGTCATCACCGGCCCTGAATTTGTAACCGGCAGCACAAGAATGAAAGCAGGTACTTCCCAAAAAATGATTTTCGATATGATAAGCACTACCGTGATGATACAGATGGGAAGAGTTTTGGATAATAGTATGTGGAATGTGCAGTTAATCAACAATAAAATTACCGACAGAGCGATAAAAATCTTAATGGAAAAAGCGATGATTACTGACTACGAAGAAGCAAAAAAGTTACTTTTTAAGTACGGAAGCGTTAAAGAAGCACTTGATAAGATAGAAGCTTCGCATTCTTAGCTGACACGAATTTTTTATATTCAGGAATACTTCTTCTAGGTTTTACAAATAAACTGTTCCCGCCCTCTTCCCGGTAATAACAAAAAGTCGGATGATACGAAAATGTTCACTAAAGTTAGACATTTTGAGTCGCTTTCGCTCCTCGATTTTCAATTCTCGCAATAGCAAACCCAAATAAATTTGTCCTTTGCTTACATTGCTTACGAAAATGTTCCTTACCTTTGCAGATATTTTTTTGCAACATATGACGCTATGACACAAGATAGAGAAATCTTCGCGATAATTCGAAAAGAACAGGAACGGCAACTTAAAGGTATTGAGCTTATTGCTTCCGAAAACTTTGTGAGTAAACAGGTGATGCAGGCCATGGGCTCTGTGCTGACAAACAAGTATGCCGAAGGATATCCCGGAAGAAGGTATTATGGCGGTTGTGAGGTGGTTGACCTGGGCGAACAGCTTGCCATTGACCGGTTAAAAGAGATTTTTGGCGCCGAATGGGCCAACGTGCAACCACACTCGGGAGCGCAGGCAAACGCTGCTGTTTTCCTGGCATGCCTGAAGGCAGGGGATAAATTCCTTGGACTGAACCTGTCTCACGGTGGCCATCTTTCACACGGTTCACCCGTCAACTTCTCCGGTCTGATGTTTGAACCTGTAGCATACAATGTGCGTGAAGAGGATCAGCGAGTGGATTACGACCAGCTGGAATCACTGGCACGCTCTGAAAGACCCAAACTCATTATTGCCGGTGCCTCGGCCTATTCACGTGAATGGGATTATGCTCGTATCCGCAAAATAGCCGATGAGATCGGTGCCATCTTCATGGTGGATATGGCGCACCCCGCCGGCCTGATTGCGGCCGGACTGCTCGAAAATCCGCTTAAACACGCACACATCGTGACCTCTACCACCCATAAGACACTGCGTGGTCCCCGTGGAGGCGTGATCCTGATGGGTAAGGATTTTGAAAACCCCTGGGGCCTCACCACACCCAAGGGAGAGGTTAAGATGATGTCGGCACTGCTGGATTCAGCTGTTTTTCCTGGCATGCAAGGCGGTCCCCTTGAACATGTGATTGCCTCGAAAGCGGTTTCTTTTTACGAGGCACTCCAGCCGGAATACAAGACCTATCAGACACAGGTGAAAAAGAATGCGGCCGTAATGGCGCAGGCCTTCGCCGACAAGGGATATAATGTCGTCTCGGGCGGTACCGATAACCACATCGTGCTGGTAGACCTGCGCACCAAGTTCCCTGATCTGACCGGTAAGGTAGCGGAGAAGGTACTTGTGGAGGCCGATATCACCACCAACAAGAACATGGTGCCTTTCGACAGCCGCTCGCCATTCCAGACATCGGGCCTCCGTTTCGGTACGCCGGCCATCACCACCCGCGGAGCAAAAGAAGAACTGATGGGAGAGATCGTGGAATTGATCGACACCGTGCTCTCTCGCGTGGACGACCCGAAGACCATCGCATCGGTGCGCGAAAAAGTGAACGTGACCATGAAGCAATATCCGCTTTTCGCCTGGTAGGATGCCCGGATAACTGATAAAGAGATGGGGAGTGGCTTAGCCATTCCCCATTTTTTATTTACATTTGCATGAAACTCGCGATAAGCAATGCATATTCTTCAGACCGAAATAAAATATGTTCCCGGCGTGGGACCCAAAAGAGCCGATATCCTGCAGAAGGAGCTCGATGTCTTTACGCTGGGAGACCTGCTTCGGTGGTACCCCTATCGATATATCGACCGGACGCGGATGTACTACGTGCACGAGATTGACCAGTCGCAGGCCTACATCCAGTTGAAGGGGAAGATCACCGCCTTTGAAGCCTTTGGAGAAGGAAGGAAAAGGAGGCTGGTGGCGCATTTTACCGACGGTACCGGCTTCGTCGACCTGGTCTGGTTTCAGGGTGTCCGTTTCATCGAAAGCAAGTACAAGCTCAACCAGGAGTACATCATCTTCGGAAAACCCAATCTCTTCAACGGCAAGTGGAATATTCCGCATCCCGAGATCGATCCTTTCATGGATGAATCGGACCGGCCGGAAGGGTTGATGGCGATGTACAATACCACGGAAAAGATGAAGAACCATTACCTCAACTCCAGGGCGATGCAGAAGATCATGGAAAATGCATTCGGGCTGATTAAGGAGCCGCTGCCGGAATCACTTTCACCCGATGTGGTAAAGGAGGCCCGGTTGATGTCTTTTCACGATGCGGTGGAAAATATTCACTTTCCCAAGTCGCCGGCGCAGCTGCGCGATGCCGAGTTCCGGCTGAAGTTTGAAGAGCTGTTCTATATCCAGCTAAGCATCGTGCGTTACTCATCCGACCGGAAAGCAAAGCTGAAAGGGATCCTTTTCCCCAAGGTTGGAGATTATCTCAATTCATTTTACAAAAAGAAACTACCCTTTCCGTTGACAAATGCCCAGAAGAGAGTAATCCGGGAGATCCGGAAGGATACCGCCTCCGGGAGGCAGATGAACCGCCTGTTGCAGGGTGACGTGGGAAGCGGCAAGACCATGGTGGCGATTATGTGCATGCTGATTGCCCTCGACAATGGATTTCAGTCCTGCCTGATGGCACCCACGGAGATCCTGGCGGCACAGCATTATGATACATTCACGCAGATGCTCTCCGGCATGAATGTGGGGGTAGCATTGCTGACTGGCTCCACGAGAAAGAAAGAGCGGGAGGAGATCCACGCAGGGCTGCTCTCCGGGAAAGTAAATATCCTGATTGGCACCCACGCTTTGATTGAGGATATAGTACAGTTTCGCAACCTGGGCTTCGTGGTGATCGATGAGCAGCACCGATTTGGCGTGGTGCAGCGCGCCAGGCTGTGGGAGAAAAGCAGCCATCCGCCCCACATGCTTGTGATGACCGCCACACCCATTCCCCGCACACTGGCCATGACGGTCTATGGCGACCTCGATGTCTCGGTGATCGACGAACTTCCTCCAGGCCGTAAGCCGGTGCAGACGCTGCACCGTTACGACAAGAAAAGGGGTGCCCTCTATCAGTTTATCCGCGATCAGATTGGTGCCGGGCGACAGGCCTACATGGTCTACCCGCTGATCGAGGAGAGCGAGACACTCGATCTGAAGAACCTGGAGGAGGGATACGAGCATGTCAAAGCGGCCTTTCCGGAATTCACCGTCTGCAAGATACACGGGCGGATGAAACCTGCCGAAAAGGAGGAGGTGATGCGGCGGTTTGTCTCGGGTGAGGTGCAGATCATGGTATCCACTACCGTGATCGAAGTAGGAGTGAATGTGCCGAATGCCAGCGTGATGGTGATCGAAAGTGCCCAGCGGTTTGGCCTTTCGCAGCTACATCAGCTGAGAGGCAGGGTGGGGAGGGGCGCTGATCAGTCTTACTGCATACTGATTACGCCCTACGAACTCTCTGCTGATACTCGCCGTCGGATGGAGATCATGACCGAAAGTAACGACGGCTTCGTGATCGCCGAAGCCGACCTGAAGCTGCGCGGCCCGGGCGACCTGGAGGGAACGCAGCAGAGCGGCATCCCTTTTAACCTGCGCATTGCGGACCTGGTACGCGACAACGCCATCCTCTATAATGCCCGCGAGATTGCGGAGCGGGT
>DGZP01000090.1 GCA_002398565.1 Proteiniphilum sp. UBA4977 | reverse complement strand
CAATTGATAAGCCGGAAAAATAATCCGGCTATCCCGTCCGTTTTATCTTTTGGCAAATTTCAAGCAAACGGGACCATAAATATTATTCCTGATGAAATACTGTTAGAAGGTACGTTTCGGACAATGGATGAGAAATGGAGGCAAAAAGCGCTGCAAGAGATACGTCAATTAACAGAATCTGTGACAGAAGGTCTGGGATGCACTTGTGAAGTCAATATAAGAAACGGGTATCCCTCGTTATACAATCCCGCCTCCGTAGTTGAAACAATTGAGAAGTTCATGGAGGAATATCTTGGAAAACAACAGGTTGAGGAATGTGACATATGGATGGCTTCAGAAGATTTCTCTTATTATTCTGAAGTTGTTGATTCATTTTTTTATTTGCTTGGAGTAGGGGAAGAGGGTAGGGAATCTTTGTCGCTTCACACCTCTGTGTTCGATATCAATGAAAACGCTGTGGAAACGGGAATGGGGCTAATGGCGTATATTGTTTTGAAGTACCTTGATGTTTGACGTTTTTTGAGATAAGAAATGCGGAAACTGCTGCTTTATGAATTAACGGTTCTTTAATTTTGTGACAGAGTGTTTTACTTACATTGCATAAAGCTTATCTAATGTTAAATGATATAAAAGTATGATGGATGAGCCGGGTCGTCGCCAATTTCTTAGAAAAAGTATTTTGTCGTTAGGAAGCTTATTCCTTTATGAACCTTCTTTTTTCAGTATGGATACCAGAGCTGCACGTTTTAATAATAATTTCTACCCTGAAGGAAAAACACGCTCAAAATCAATCCGGATTGAAAGCGTAGATTCATATTTTGAAAGGGAACCGTTGATTTCACCCTTCGGCTTTAAGGGAGGGTATCTGTCGGAATTGTGGCAGCCTGTCAGCTACCTGAGGGCTGATTCCGGAAATCATGCAATCGGTCTTGGAACACAGAGTGTATTGTGGTCCGATGCCGGGATTTTCTCCTCATACTCTGAAAGTGGAGGCAATGCATTGATGTATTTGCTTACTGAGCGTGCTCTCCAGATGCTTAAGAATACATCTTATACATCCCCCGTGGACCTGATCGACTCCCTCTATTGGGAGATCTATCAATACGGAATCAGAATCACCGGCAACTCCTCTTTGCGCAAAACTTTTGCTCTCAATGCTCTGGTTTCGGTAGATAATGCCCTCTGGCTCCTTTATGCCAAAGAAAATGGCATCCGTAACTTTGACCAATTGATTCCCCGTGAATATAGTTCCGCTTTTTCGGAAAAACACGAGAGGGTAGCGGCCATTCCATTGATCTCTTATAATGTGAATACTTTGGATATCCGTTCGCAAGTACAGCAAGGCTATTTCTTTATGAAGATCAAAATCGGACAAGCAGGAAGCCAGCAGGAAATGCTGCAAAAAGATACGGAGCGCCTAACGGAAATACACAACGTACTCAAAGATATCCGGACTCCATACACCCAGTCGGGAAAGATTCCTTATTATTTTGATGCCAATGGACGTTATGAGGAAAAAGAAACCTTTTTGAGGTTTCTGGACCATGCTAAAAAGATCGGAGCATTTGATCAGATTGCTATCGTTGAAGAACCGTTTCCTGAAAATTGCGAGATGGATGTTTCGGATATTCCTGTACGCCTTGCTGCCGATGAGACAGCCCATACCGAAGCCGACACTGTACAGCGCATTGCAATGGGCTATAAAGCTGTAGCACTAAAGCCCATTGCAAAAACACTGAGTATGACGATGAAGATTGCTAAAGCCGCTTCAGATCGTTCCATCCCCTGCTTCTGTGCAGATTTGACAGTCAATCCTGTTTTGGTAGAATGGAACAAAAATGTGGCCGCACGGCTGAAACCTTTTCCAGGTTTGGATCAGATCGGCCTGATGGAAAGCAACGGACACCAGAATTATGTTAATTGGCGTTCCATGGAACAAAGAACCCCCTTCTACAAAGAACCGTGGCGACAGATGGAAAAGGGGTTTTATCATACCTCTGAGTCTTTTTACATGCGTGGAGGAGGTATTTTTGACCCAATTCCTTATTATGAAGAAATATTCAACAACAAATTTAAATAATCACTATCAGTTATGGAAAACAAGAAATCCAGAAGAGAGTTTATAAAAAAATCTTCCCTGGCGCTTGCAGGGGTAACAATTGGTCAGAAAGGTTTTCCGATTGTAGACCGGGATAAGAAAATCATGGGAGCCAATGACCGGGTGCGTACCGGTTTTATCGGTGTTGGAAACCGGGGAACACAACTGCTGCATCTGTTTATGGAACAGCCCGATTGTGAAGTAGCCGCATTGTGCGATGTTTATAAACCTTATATTACCCGTGATTATTCACAGGTAGACCCTCGCTATACTAAAGATATGGGATCGAGAATTCCTCAAATGGGAGAGAACTTTTCCCGAAATGTGAAACAATATACCGATTACAGAAAGTTGCTGGAGGATAAGAATATTGATGCTGTGTGTATCGCTACACCCGATCACTGGCACGCACTTCAAACAATAGATGCCATTCAGGCTGGAAAAGATGTTTATGTTGAGAAGCCTCTCTCTAAAACAATCTCCGAGGGACGAAGAATGGTCGAGATCGGAAAAAAGAGCCAACAAGTGGTAACCGTGGGGCTTAATCGAAGAGGGGCTCCTACCTTCCAAAAACTTGCCAAAGAGATTCCGGGAGGGAAAATAGGAAAAGTTACCTTCGCTCAAGCCTGTCATGTGAGCAATATGTACCCCAATGGTATTGGGAAAAAGCAGGCAGAGACTCCGCCGGCAGACTTTGATTGGAATATGTGGCTTGGTCCCAGGGCATACAGGCCTTACCAATATAATATTGCTCCCTACATGTTTCGTTGGTGGGAGGATTTTGCCAATCAGATCTCCAACAATGGAATACATTATCTCGATCTGATCCGATGGCTACTCGATGAGGAGGCACCTGTTGCGGTAAGTGCCCATGGAGGAAAATTCGTTATTGACGATGATCGTACCATTCCTGACACCATGCACGTGACGTATGAATTCGGTTCTGGAGCATTGGTCACAGTCAGCATACTGGAAGCCAGCAGCGGTTCTTTTATCCCGTCCGGATTTTTGGAGTTGAGGGGAACCAAGGGAACACTGTATACCGGAGAAAACGATTATAAGATCGTCCCGACAAAAGCTGGTCAGTTTCAGACATGGAAAGAGTTGATGGCGGCCGAAGAGTTCTCTTTGGACAAGGACGATACTTTACTGATTGATGGCAGCTATAAGAACAGTACTTTTAGCCTCATCCGCAACTTTCTGGATTGTGTAAAATCGAGAAAGGAGCCGTGGGCTACCTTAGAAATCGGACATCGTTCCACAACCCTTGCACATCTTGCTACAATTGCCATGCAGACAAAAAAACGCCTGGAATGGGATGGACTGAAGGAACGGTTTATTAACTGCAATGAGGCTAACAATTATCTCTCATACGAATACAGAGAACCTTGGAAAATATAATTCATTTTTGACAGGACTGGTTGTCGTCAGAAAATCAAACAAAAAGCATTTTGCGTTGTTTCATCCATCCCGCAAAGGCAAGTAATACCATTAGGTTTAAAGTCTGGCTGATTCTGGTCATAATCATCTAAAATTTTCAGAAAACCGATGTGTCAACATGGGGAATAGGGGTCTTGCTCTTTTCCTCTCTTGGGGGTTCTGTTTCTGAAAATCGGTGCGGATAACGCTCATTTATCCTGTTTAGGTACAAAAATTTATATGTTTATTATGCATAAATTTAAAGCTGTTTTACTGATAGGACTAATTTTTTTCTTCTCAAAAACAAGTCTTGGGTTCTCGGTTGAGTTAGGTGGAGCAACAAAAGACGGATTGAGAGACAGGGGTATGGAAAGTGAAAAAGTTGCCGATCATCTGCCCAATACCGCGTTACTGGATAGAGTGGTGGTCTGGGAAGATATAATTGACGGAGTACGCATATATCATGAGGAAAGGCTGAAATCGCTGAAACCTCAAAGAGGAGATTACTGGAAAAGAAATCTCTCTTCAGCAGAAGAGTATAGCCGTTCTGTAAAATTCAACAGAACCCGTTTTAGAAATATGCTGGGTGCTGTTGACCAACGCGAACCGGTGTCAATGGAGAAGAAAAATAAAATTGCTGAAACAGATAGGTACGTGGTGAGTGAAATACATTGGTCCGTATTAAAGGAAATATCTCCCCGTCCTCCTTTACAGAAATGGCCAGAGCTTGACGTTCCTCGAAAAATTTACGGTGAAGGAATTTTACTGGAACCGAAAGGAAAATCCAAGGGTGCTGTTATTGCAATTCCTGATGCCGATCAGGAGCCGGAATCCCTTGTAGGATTAAAGGAGGGTGTTGACAGAAATTCCCAGTATGCGCGGCGTTTGGCTGAAAACGGTTATACCGTAGTTGTTCCGGTAATCATAGACCGCACAAACAGGTGGTCTCGCGGTACTGATCGGACGTCCAGGTCATGGATATACGCTCAGGCTTATGAGATGGGACGTACAGTAGCCGGTTATGAAATCCAGAAGTTAGAGGCTGTTGTTGACTGGTTTCAAAGCATGGGAAAAGAGGTGAAAATAGGCCTGGCTGGTTACGGAGAAGGAGGATTGCTCGCTTTTTACACCGCAGCACTCGATACACGTGTCGATGCTGTTCTCGTGAGTGGTTATTTTGCGCCCCGTGAAGATATCTGGAAAGAACCTGTTTATCGCAATATATGGGGATTGTTGAAGGAGTTTGGGGACGCAGAGATTGCAAGCCTTATAGCGCCACGTTCACTGGTCGTTGAATACAGCAAAGTGCCGTCTTACAATCAGCAGCGCAACGACGGTAACAAAATTGAGCCGCCTGCAGATTTGTGGACTCATTCCTTTGCAGATGTGGAGTCGGAGTTTAATCGCATATCTTGCCTGACAGGAACCCGCATCGGAGAGAGGATCCTGGTCAGTGGCCAAAATGATGAGACCGTGCCTTTTGGCTCCTCCAAGGCAATGAATAGTTTCATGCTGATGATGGGTAATGGCCAACCTTTGCCCTTGTCGGATAAAATACCTGCAGATTCCCGGCAGGAATTTGACTATGCCGCCAGAATGGGCCGCATGGTTGAACAGATGGTTGGCCATACTCAACTGCTGTTAAGAGATAGTGAGTACATAAGGAATGAGTTTGTAAAAAGTAGCCTTGAATGGGGACAGGAAAAGCAGCGTGATTTTTTCAAAGAAGAGATGGTTGGATGGACACAGGATACGCTGTTGCCGGTAAATCCCAGGACGAAGCTTGTGGAGGACCGGAATACTTACACGTGTTATGAAGTACTGATTGATGTTCTTCCGCATATTGAGATGTGGGGCGTACTGACTGTGCCCAAAGGAATACAAAAAGGAGAGAAGAGGCCGGTAGTCGTGATGCAGCATGGGAGAGGGGGTAACCCTTACACAGCTCTTGATGAGGATGGCAGCTACTATGGAATCGCTCGCAGGTTGGCGGAAAAAGGTTTTGTAGTCTTTACTCCTTTCGGGAATTGGACAGGGGAAACACGCTTCAGGTGGATCGACCGTATTGCCAGGCCTGCAAAAAACACTCTCTGGTCAACTATAGGCCGTCAACATCAGCAACTCTTCCGCTGGTTTCGTACACTTCCCTTTATGGATACGGAACGAGTTGGCCTTTACGGCAAAAGTATTGGAGGGCAGGCTGCTTCACTGATCGCGTCCATGTTACCGGAATATGCATTGAGCATTAATTGTGCCTACTTCAATGAGAGTGCGAGGAAAGAATCATCGGTTTACTATCCCACAAGCTTTGTATTCCACGTTGATTCCGAAATGCCTATGTGGAACAGGGGACATACGATGGAATATGCAGAGATGGCCAATATGCTCATATTTCCGCGTCCATTTATGGTGGAGCATGGGAAAAAGGATGGAATTGCCCCTCCCGGATGGGTGGAACATGAATACGATAAGGTTCGGCGGTACTATCGGGTCCAAGGGATGGAAAATAAAACTGATCTCGACCTGCATGAG
>DGZP01000068.1 GCA_002398565.1 Proteiniphilum sp. UBA4977 | reverse complement strand
ACGAAGTAATCGACTTTGTCAAAATCATTATCACACAAGATCATGACTAAAGCGAGTTCCATATGACACCATTGAAAATAAATATTTTAGTCATATGAAAAGATTTCATTACACATTGATTTTGGCCGCTCTTATGGTTTTGGGTATTTCATGCAAGCCCAAACAGAGTGCCTACAAGCAGGTTTATGAAGCCGCAAAGGAAAGAGAAATGCAACAAACCGCTTCTCAGCCTACCACGGTGATAAAAGATGCCAGTCCGCTTCCCCCTGTGGAGGTGTCTGTAAGAAAAGAGAAGGTTGAACCCGTTTATGCGAACGATGCAGCAGGACTGAAGAAATACAGCGTGGTGATTGCCTCACTAAGTGTAAAGCTGAATGCCGAATCACTTAAAGAGAGAATGGTCAGCGAAGGACATCAGGTAATTCTGGCGCAGAACGAACAGGGAATGTACCGGGTAATTGTGGCCAGTTACGATGACAAACAGCAGGCTGCTGCTAAACGTGAGCAATTATACAGTACCTATTCAGCCAAGGGTGATACCGATTATCTGAGAAGGACGTATGGGGTTCCATTCAATGATCTCTGGATTCTGGAAAGACAATATTAAAAAAGTTGTGTGAAATGGTGGAAGGCGGACTTGATCGTGGATTTGTTCGCCCGTTCCTTTCTTACAAGATCAAAAGCTGCCCGTTACAGAAAATGAGGCAGTTTTTTTATTCTTCACAATATGAAAGTTCAATTTTTGGGTACTGGTACATCTACGGGAGTACCCCAGATTGGTTGCAACTGTACCGTATGTCGCTCAGGCGACCTGCGTGACAAGCGATTACGGGCATCTGTCAGAGTAGAGGTCGCGGACAAATCACTGGTGATAGATTGTACACCAGATTTCAGGCAGCAGATGTTGCCGCTTCCCTTCTCGAAGATTGATGGGGTATTACTTACGCATGAACATTATGATCACGTTGGAGGTATCGACGACCTGCGTCCCTTCTCAGTTTTTGGTCCGGTGGACCTGTTCATGGAAGAACAGTTGGAGCACGCAATCAGGGAACGTATGCCTTATTGCTTTGGTCCCGTCCGCTACGGCGGCGTGCCCGACATCGCCATCAGGAAGATCAGTGAAAAAAATTCTTTTTATATCGGCAGTGTGGAAGTAATACCCATCCGCGTGATGCATTTTAAGTTGCCTATCCTGGGATACCGGATTGAGAATTTTGTCTATCTGACCGATGTGAAAATCATTCCTGAGAACGAGTTTGATAAATTGAAAAATGTGGATACGCTGGTGATTAGCGCACTGAGGAAAAAAGAACATATTTCGCACCAGACACTGGATCAGGCTTTGGAGATCGTCGACAGAATTGGACCCGGGAAAGCTTTTTTTACTCACATCAGCCACGAAATGGGATTGCATGAGGTGGTTGAAAAAGAACTCCCTTCTCATGTGATGCTGGCATATGACGGTCTGGAGTTATCCTTTTGAAGATATCCCGGCATAATCTCGTTTTCAGTTTGATCATTCCCCTTTTTAAGAGGGCTGCAGGAAATAAAAAACTAAGGAAAGTTTTTTTGTTGCATTTTTTTAACTAACGGAAATGCAGCGTTTTGATAAAATATTCATCTTTTAAATAAAAGAGGATGTTTTATCTGCTTTGATTTGTATATTTGTAATGCAAAGTAATCTGTTGAAAAAAAGTCGCGCGCATTAAACTATTACCTACAAAGCGTGTCAAAGAGTCAATTAAAGGTGATAGATAACAAATCAGACAAGAATATAAAATGGGGAGAAACTATGAAAACGAATAAAATTTTACTGACCGTTTTGCTGACAGCGCTACCTCTCCTGGGTTTCGCACAGGAATGGGATGATATCTATGCCGATCCGGCACAGAATGAAACGGTGAAAATTCAGAAAAAACAACAGGAGGTACAGAAAAAGAAAGTAGTAATTGTTCAGGGCGATGCCACCAATATGGAGGTGACTGCCAATGGAAGAGATGTGGATGAATACAATCGTCGTGGTAACAATGATATGTTGTCCGATGATCAGTCTCTTTCCGGAACAACGGAAGGTTATTCGGAATATGAGTACACCGACCGTATAGTACGGTTTCACGATCCCGAATCGAGTATCAAAATTTCTGGAGCAGATGAAGTGATAGTCTATGTGGGCGACGATCTGTATGACAACTACAACAACCGCGGATGGAACAGCAACATTTATTTTGGTATGGGCTGGGGTTCTTCCTACTATCCCTGGTATGACCCCTGGTATGATCCGTGGTATTACAGTCGCTGGTATTCACCGTGGTATTATGGAGGCTGGTATGATCCCTGGTATTACGGAGGCTGGTATTCACCCCGATATTACAGTCGCTGGTACTCGCCGTGGTATTACGGGGGCTGGTACGATCCCTGGTACTATGGATACGGCGGATACTGGGGCGGCGGTTATCAGTACGGATTCTATGACGGCTATTATAGCAGCCTGACTCACAATCGTTCGGGTAGAAGTTCCGGCGTGTACAGATCGAGTTCAGCCGGCAGAAGCAGTGCAGCTGCAGGTCTTTCGGGAAGATCATCCTCAACATCGGGTACACGCAGCGCTTTGTCCGGAAGAACAGCCAACACTCGCGGATCAGTATCAGGCAGAACAGCCACGAACAATACACGTACCGGCATAACAGGCCGGAATGAATCTACTGCTCCGAGGACAAGAATTATTGATAACTCGGGCAGGGCGTATGACTCCAGAACGGGTCGTGTAATTGACCGCTCCTCCGGTACTTCCAGCCGTTCTGGATCCATCAACAGGTCCACCGCACCATCCTCTGCGAGGAGCAGCTCTTCCTATCAGTATAATAATGCTTCTCCCTCTCGCAGTGGAAACATCTATCAGAGAGGAAGCACCACTTCTCCCTCAAGAAGCAGTTCCGGCTACGAACGGAGCGTAACTCCCAGCCGGAGCAGCGACACATACTCGTCACCATCAAGAAGTTCGAGTTCAACAAACAGAAGTGCCACATACTCCGCTCCGAGCCGCAGCTCTTCATCCAGCAGTTCCTTTGGCGGTAGTAGCAGCAGAAGTTCAAGTTCAAGCTCCGGCAGCAGCGGACGTTCAAGTGGCAGTCGCAGATAGGTAGCAAACATTCAAGACTGTCTCCATACCATGGTGTGTTTACGGAGGCAGTCTTTTCTTATTATCAATCTATTATACACAAGATAATGAAAAAAATCATTTATATACTCTTCACGTCTTTTTTGCTGTCACCTTCACTTTTTGCACAATCTGAAGTGGATGCATTGCGTTTTTCCCGCGAAGATATTCACGGAACAGCACGTGCCATGTCCATGGGTGGTGCTTTTGGTGCACTGGGTGGTGATCAGACAGCGATCTCTATCAATCCTGCCGGTATTGCAGTCTATCGCAGCTCGGAAGTAGTGGGAACCCTGAATCTTTCGCAGGACAGGTCGAGTGTAGGGAATCGGGATGCAAATAAAACCCGCTTCGACATGGACAATCTAGGCTTTGTGGGTTACTTTCCCCTTAGAAACGATGTTCTTCCCCTCGTGAACTTTGGTTTTTCATACAACCGGCTGAAATCGTTCGATAAAAATATCTCCGCCGTTGGCCCGGCCGCCAGCACCATGATCGATTATATTGCCGACAGGAGTGCCGGTGTTGATCCCTCGAAACTGGAGATAGGAGATAACCTTCCCGATCCTTTTGTAACGCAACCCTGGCTCGCTGTCCTGGGATTTAACTCCAAACTGATTAAACCAGTCAACAATGGAACCCGGTACGATCCGGTGAATACTTTCGGTGAGACAGCTATCGGAGAGATACGTACAAAAGAAAGAGGCCATGTTGATAATTATGATTTTACTGTGGGAACCACTATAAGCCATGTGCTAAACCTGGGCCTCTCACTCTCCATCAAGGATATTTCCTACAGTCTTGAATCGGATTATCTGGAAGATTTTGACAAAGGTGGATATACGCTCACCAACTGGGTCACCACCAGCGGCGCCGGAGTGAGTGCCAAGCTGGGCGCAATCTACAGGCCTGTAAATTTTCTCAGGCTTGGCTTTGCCTGGCACACTCCCACTTTGTACGCACTGACGGAAACCTATGAAGCCCAGATAGACGACAACATGGGAGCATATGTGACAGATACTGATTATGAACCGGGGCAAACCTATTCTGCCGTATTTACCAACGATTACGATCTGAAAACACCTGGGAAGATTGTTGCCAGCATTGCCGGTGTATTCGGGAACAATTTTATAGCCAGTATGGATTATGAACTGGAGGATTACAGCCGCATGAAGCTGAAGGTGCCTTCCGGTTCGAAGGACGATCCAGGCTGGTACGATATCGACAACGAATATATCTCGATGGATTTCCGCTCCGCATCTACCGTAAAGGCAGGACTTGAGTACCGCTTTACACAGCAGTTCTCGGGACGTCTTGGTTATGCCTGGATGCAGAATCCCTATGAGGCAATATTCAGGGAAAAAGGGGATGCTCCCATCTCCGGATCAAATACAATCTTTCGGATGGAAGGAGACACTAGTTATTTTACCGGCGGTATTGGTTACCGTTTTAACAGAAACTTTTTTCTCGATTTTGCAATAGTCTATAAATCACAAACAGACGATCTTTATCCTTTCCCCAATCTGTGGACCGTGAACAGGGAGGATCTGGTGATTGACGCCAGCCCGTTTGAACTTAAAAACACCTCTATCAGAGGGCTTGTTACACTGGGTTACAGATTTTGAAGCGGTTAACTGAACACAGCAAAACATAAAAGGATATTACACATGGGTCCCTCGGGGATAAAAAGAAAAGACATATACGTAAAAGAGCCGGGCAATAGTTCCCGGCTTTCTTTTTGGCATTTTTCCGGTAAAAGAATTACCTTTGTACTTCAATCATAAAGATCGAATTGCATGTCACAAGAAAAAGGATATCTCTCTGCCGACAATAAAAGAAAAGTTACCACTCATCGTTTGCTGGAGATGAAACAGCGTGGTGAAAAAATATCAATGCTTACAGCTTATGACTATTCGATGGCTTCGGTGATTGATCAGGCGGGAATGGACGTAATCCTTGTAGGAGACTCTGCATCCAACGTGATGGCAGGCAACATCACTACACTGCCCATGACAGTGGAGCAGATGATTTATCACGGCAAGTCGGTCATGAATGGTGTAAAGCGCGCCATGGTGGTGATTGACATGCCCTTTGGAAGTTATCAGGGTAATCCTTACGAGGCGGTGTCCAACGCAGTAAGGATGATGAAGGAGACACAGGCCGACTGTCTCAAGCTGGAAGGGGGTAAAGAAATCCTACCTTCCATTCAGGCAATCTTGAACGCCGGCATACCCATTATGGGACATCTTGGACTGATGCCACAATCGATTAACAAATACGGAACTTACGCAGTGAGGGCGCAGGATGAAGCAGAGGCAGCCAGACTACTCGACGATGCACATCTGCTGCAGGAAGCCGGATGTTGTGCCATAGTGCTGGAGAAAATTCCGTCTGAACTGGCAAAGAAGGTGACTTCAGAGTTGACAATCCCGATGATCGGTATCGGTGCGGGTCCCCATGTGGACGGACAGGTACTGGTTATGCAGGATATGCTGGGACTCAATAAAGGTTTTTCACCCCGTTTCCTGCGTCGCTACGCCAACCTGCATGATGAGATAACCAAGGCTGTTCAGCAATATGTTGATGATGTGAAATCAGCTGATTTTCCCTCCGAAGCTGAGAGCTATTAGTCGCTGTAGTTATAAGACAAACCGGCGACTGTTGAACGTTCGCTACTAAAGAGTTGATTACTGACAGCCGACCGCCTTTTACAGTTCTCTGTAATCTGGTATCTCAGTCAGAAATTCATACGACAGATCATCGAAATTAAGCCGATAACAATAGTGTTGCATACCGTTTGAGACAATAATGTGTTTTACCCTCAACACGCTGTTATAACGAGCAACCTGATCAAAAATCTCCTGAGTGATGGATACCTGAGGTTCCTTGTATTCCAGAATCATGACTGGTTTAAGTTGCCTGTTGTATACTACCGTATCGCAACGCCGCATAAGGTTGTTCAGTTTCAGGGAAGCCTCATTGGCAATGAGCGATGAGGGATAATTCTTTTCCGTAATCAGGTAGTGAACAAAATGCTGTCGCACCCATTCTTCGGGAGTTAGTACCAGATATTTTCGCCGCAGGGGATCGAAAATCTCAAAACTGTTACCTTTTTTTCTGATTTTTGCATCGTAAGAGGGAAGATTTAACGTGTACATATTGTATCTTTGTGGTAGAACCGGACTCCTGCAGCACAAAAATAGCGTTTTTTTATGAGAACGAAACAAGAAATTGTGGAGAATTGGCTCCCCCGATATACCAAACGGCCACTGCATGAATTTACGAAATTCATTCTGCTGACCAATTTTCAGAAATATGTGGAGATTTTCGCAAGCCATTTCAACGTACCGGTCGTGGGTGCCGATGCCAATATGCCCAATGCCTCATCAAATGGCATCACCATCATAAACTTTGGAATGGGGAGTGCCAATGCTGCGACAATCATGGATCTGCTCAGTGCCATCGCACCTACGGCAGTACTGTTTTTGGGTAAGTGCGGCGGACTGAAGGCGAGGAGTGAGTTGGGCGATTACATCCTGCCCATCGCTGCAATTCGTGGGGAAGGAACGTCTAACGATTACTTTCCACCTGAAGTACCCTCTCTGCCAGCGTTCAGCCTGTTACGTGCAGTCTCTTCCAATATTCGCGATTTTGGAAGAGATTATTGGACCGGAACAGTATATACCACGAACAGACGAGTGTGGGAATATGACGATGACTTTAAAAGCTACCTGAGGCAGGTGCGTGTGATGGCTGTGGATATGGAAACAGCCACACTCTTTACATGCGGCTTTGCCAATCATATTTCCACGGGAGCACTTCTGCTGGTTTCAGATCAGCCGCTTATTTCCACAGGAGTGAAGACCGAAAAGAGCGATCAACATGTAACCGAAAATTTTGTGGAAGAACATGTGAAAATCGGTATTAAGTCGCTTTCCTCCATTATGAATAACGGTTCTACAATCAAACACCTCCGGTTCGACTGGTAAAATTAAAAATAAAGATGGCTACAGACTCTAAACCTACTTTTGACACCATTCGTAACGATATACTCCAACGTCGCTTTAAACCTGTCTACCTGTTAATGGGTGAGGAAGCTTATTTTATTGACACCCTTACGGAACTTCTTGTGGAGACGGTATTGACTGAAACCGAAAAGGATTTCAACTTGCTTACATTTTATGGAATTGACTCTGATATGAATGTGATCATCTCTTCGGCGCGCCGTTTTCCGATGATGGCCGAACATCAGCTGATCATTGTAAAAGAGGCACAGAATCTCGAAAACCTGGAACTGTTGGAGTATTATCTGAAAAATCCGATGTCTTCCACCGTATTGGTTATCAACTACAAGCACGGTACAGTGGACAAGAGAAAATCCTGGGTGAAGCAGACCGACAAAACAGGAGTTGTGTTTGAATCAAAGAAACTCTACGACAACCAGATTCCTCCTTTTGTTACGGCTTACTTCAGAAATAAGGGAATCGGAATCGATGAAAAATCGGCACGAATGTTGGCCGATTATGTGGGAAACGATATCAGCAAGCTCATTTCACAACTGCAAAAGCTTGAAGTGTCGCTGCCGGAAGGATCTGGTCGTGTAACCTCAGATCTGATCGAGAAGAATGTGGGCATCAGCAAAAATTACAATACTTTTGAACTGCAGAACGCCATCATCAGAAAAGATATCCTAAGCGCCAGCCGTATTGTGGATTATTTCGGAAAAAATCCGAAAGAAAATCCCATTATGGCTACCCTCGCTGTATTGTTTAATTATTTCAGTAACTTACTCGAGTGTTACTGGTTACCACGAAAGGATGAGCAAAGTATTATGGCTGCCTTAAACTTACGGTCGAACTATTTTGTACGGGACTATATGACCGGATTGCAGAATTATAATGTCAATAAAGTAATGGCAATCATCTCTGACCTGAGAGCATTTGATGCCCGTTCAAAAGGAATTGACAATATATCGGCCTCCCAGGATGAATTGTTGAAAGAGCTGGTATACAGGATTATGCACTAATCAGTGGTGATCCATTGCACAATTTTATCGCTGAGGGGACTCTCACGTGGCATTAGTACATCCACCAGCCGGCCCTGTTCATCCACCAGATACTTTTGAAAGTTCCAGGTCACCTCCTGATCCATTACACCGTTTTCGTTTTTTTGTGTAAGCCATTTGTACAAAGGTGCCTGATCCTCGCCTCTGACACTGATCTTATCCATCATGGGGAATGTCACTCCGTAATTGGCCGTGCAAAACTCTTTAATTTCCCGGTTTGTACCGGGTTCCTGATTTTTGAAATTATTCGCAGGAAAACCAATCACTACAAAGTTCCTCGCTTTATATCGTTCATACAACGTTTGCAGGTCTTCATACTGGGGAGTAAAACCGCATCTGGACGCTACGTTTACGATTAGCACTTTTTTCCCTTTGAGCGATCCCATATTGAATGATTTTCCGTTGATATCTTTTACGACGAAGTTGTGCAGCGTTTTATTTCCAATTGGGGAAACCATGGTTTTCATGTTCGCATTTTTTTGTCCTTCGTTCCTTTCCGGTGAATTAATTTTTTGTTGTCCGACTCCCTGCCCGGGGATGAACATAGAAAAAGAAATGAACAGGATAATGCCATAATAAAGTTTCATATCAAATTTTTTTAATTGAAAAGATAAACCTGATATTATTTAACAGTAAAGAAAGCCTACCTGTTCATTTCCCGGAGTATTTTATTATCTGCACCAAAAATCCGACATAAAAAATGTGATTTATTTTTCTGAATATCAATGAAGTAATAATTATTTAATCGTTCTAGCTTCCCTTTTAAAGTCATTACTGACCAAGGGGGAGTATATATTCGAAATTTACACTATTAATCCTTTTTCTATTTCGTTACGATAGAGCAATGAAATAATAGCTCTTAATAATTTACATTTCCATTCGGAATAAAGCGAGATAGTTAATTACAAATGTAAATATAGAGTAGGGGAGGATAGAAAGTATAATTGTTTATATAAAATTGTAATGTGATAAGATTCAAAAAAGAACCCGTGTATAATTGTGAATTGTTTTGTTTAACATTTAAATATATCAATATATATAGTATTTTAATTGCATTTAATAAGCACTATACATTGAATTAATAAAGAATGAGTTTATTAATTTATCGGAACAGGGCAAATGTTATGGCCAGATCGTTAAATATTAGAATTTTTATTTATATA
>DGZP01000082.1:11194-11889 GCA_002398565.1 Proteiniphilum sp. UBA4977 | reverse complement strand
GGGATGAGCGCCGCCATGTTTCCACTACCGGTGGATCCTTCTCCTCCTCGTTCTTTTCCGTATCGGCGTTCGACCGTGGCCTGTTGACGCTTCAGCGATGCGATAGTATTCTCGATGGTTCGCCCCTGCTGCCGTAACTGCACGATCTCCGTTCTTTTCGTGTCGCTGATCAGCTCGTTGATACGATAATACTTCTCCAGTTCGGCATTATTCGCTTTTAGACTCTCGAGTTGTTCCTTCGCGACCTTGGCGTCTTCAGTCGGCATATTTCTAACCGAGGTTCCCTCACCAAAGCCGTATATTTTAGTTTCCATCTTCGCCGCCCTTTGGGATAATTCCGTTCTCTTGTCCATGTAGTTGTAGAACTCGGTATCGTCGTGCATGGAGATCCCCTGCAGGTAACGCTTCACGTCCTCCTCGGTCACGTTGTCCATCTGTGCCTCGCGCCTTGCTGTTGCAACTACCGCGGTCGCGGTTTGAGCAATAATCCCCTTACTCTTTCTCTCCAGGAGAGCGATGTACCTCTTGTTCTCTTCCATCATCGCCTTACGATCGGCCAACGGCGTGTTTGTGTCGTAGATGGCCGCTATATTCTCATTGATCTTTGTGCGATACTCGTTTTCCACATCCGTCCATCCTGCCTGCATGTCGCCCAGCGTGTCCATAGCATCGTAGAGTTCCCGCGCCCGCGCGAT
>DGZP01000082.1:9878-11068 GCA_002398565.1 Proteiniphilum sp. UBA4977 | reverse complement strand
CATCCCGCTTGCATATCTCCCAGCGTATCCATCGCGTCGTAAAGCTCTCGCGCCCTTGCGATGGCATTATCAAAGCCTTTTAACATGTTGCTGAAGTCTCCCATCGCGACTGAATCGAAGAAGAAGTCCACACCTGCCTTCGCCTGTTCCATCACGGAGTTGAACCGGTCGGTATTCCCCTGCGTGGAGTCGATGATCTTGCGGAATGCCTCGGTAGCGCTGGCAGCGACCCCGAAGGCCCCCGCCATTTTAGTGATCATCCCCGTCCCGGCTCCGACGAATTCTTTAAAATGAGAAAGTTGGTTTTTACTTTTTTCAAGGGTATTATTGAACTGCTTATCGTCCATTAATATCCGGGTCATTAAATCTGCTGCCATAAATAATAAATTTAAATTTGTGTTCAATTCAAGCCCGGGGC
Organism: Proteiniphilum sp. UBA4977; assembly: GCA_002398565.1. Taxonomy (GTDB): domain Bacteria; phylum Bacteroidota; class Bacteroidia; order Bacteroidales; family Dysgonomonadaceae; genus Proteiniphilum. Next base: position 10,650 of record DGZP01000082.1, on the reverse strand, counting down.
GCCTATCGCCGCCTCGAACTGATCTTTATTAAAAGGTTTGATTATCACCCAGAACGCACCGTTCACGAACACCACATCACAATCTAAAATGGCAGAAGCCTTGTAATAAACGTGAAGCGCATGCACGAGCGTTTTGAAATTTAGTTCACCTGTGACCCGTGATGGATCCTGCATCAAATTCCTTGTGATCGTCTCGCTGAGCGTCACCGCCTGCACCTGGTTTAGGAGTTTTTCGAAAGTCTTGCCGATATACTCAGCCATACCTGTCTGATATCTTATCATAATTCATTCATTTTTAAGTGTTATAGACCCGTTCCTATTCTCACGAACCGGAGCGGGAATTTTGAAACAGAATAATATTGTTATTTTGTTGAATAAATCGAGAATGACTCCGAACGGATAAAACCCATATCCCAGTATGAGTTAACCGTCAGTATCACCATGCCGGTGGTGGCTAGAGTGTAGGGATCCGCGATCAGCTCGGCTGCCCCCCATTGCCCTACAAAGTAGTCGGCCCAATTACCGAACACGATTCCGTACTCGTCCGAAGCTACCCCCATCTCACTGGGGATGTTGTTTGTCCGGAATGCCGGGTAACCGTTAAGCCCGGTCTCGGCGATGAACCCTCCCGCGCCTGTAGCATCTTTTAGCCGGCTTTTTAAGGTACCGAAAATTGATGGATGGGTGACGTACGCCACATTCCCCATGAGAGAATTGGCCAGGTCTGCGTCTGTTTCCAGCTTGACAACATTTGCCCACGTTAGAGCGCCCA
>DGZP01000082.1:7814-9613 GCA_002398565.1 Proteiniphilum sp. UBA4977 | reverse complement strand
TCTTCAACCTTTTGTAGGATGGCGGCCGTTAGCAAGGTACGCAGGTAATTCTCTACACCCGCGCCATCCTGCACGAGCAGTTGTTTCGAGATAAGGACTTTCGCGGTTAGGCGTTTGGGGGTAAACAAAGGGCCCTTCTGTGTTTCTCCGGCTCCGTCGGATGCCGCTTCATTCTCACCTGCCCAAGTGACGCTAACTGACGTAAGCCCCGAAAAACGTACATCGTGCGTTAATTCCGTCATGACCGTGGCTCCCGCTTTGGCCAAAACCAGACTGTCCTCCAGCGGGAGTAATAAACCCTGCTTATCCTCTTGCATTATCGGAGAACCTCCCGCGGTTAGTGCCGCACGTGTTGAAATAGGTATGAGGGTGCAGTTTGTGGCCGCATTGATTCCCCTGATGCGGTAATGTCTTTCACTTAACTGTGGATCGACAACTGTGCGTCTTTCCATTTGGGCGATAATTGCCTCTCTGATTGAAAATTTTTCTTTATTCATAAGATTTACTATTTAAAAAATTAAACTGCTTCTGCTTCGTTTTCCATCTGATCTCTCGTCCAGGCAATCGCCTGTTTCATCTGCTGCTGACTGATAGCATCCACGAAGTCATCAAACGTAATCGTTGCTTCTTGCGTTGCTCCATGTGCTCCCGAGAGCAACATCGCGTACAGGAATATCACCCAGTCGGACGTACACGCCAGTGTAAAGGGTTTGTCGGATAGTTTCTCGAACAGCACGATTGCACGGATGTTATACTTTAACTGATAGCTTTTGCCGGCCAGATCCAAGGCCCCGTTTAAAAATTGTTTTGTCTTCATTTTTTTTTAATTTATTTGGTCAATCCATTTATTTAATTCTGCGTAGTAGTCGGCCAGTTCTTCTGACTTTTCTTTTCTCTCCATTGCCCTGGCTGAAACGGTGGTTTTCGAATAGGCGGCATCGTACACCGGCGAAACATCGAAAAGTTCATCAAATTTCTTGATCGTCCGCCTGGTCTTTGTGCCTGCCTTTTCCCATACATCATCCTTAACCGTGAAGGCGAAAGATGATTCGGATACTTCTCCGCGTTTCAGGTACTCCAGCAGTTCGTCGCCCAATGCCGTGTTGGGGGCGTCGAACGAATAGAGTAGCCCTTTGCTGTCAATCTCCAGCTTTAACGTTCCCTTGCCGGATTTGCACCTTGCAAGGATGCCCCGGCTCGAGTCGTGGTTGAGTAGAGCGAATACATTGCTTTTTTCTATCACACCATCCAGAGCGCCGGGGATAATAACCTCCTCGAAATCCAGCGCATCGCTGGGTGTGTTAAAGAGAAGGGCGTACCCCTCGACCCTCCGGCCGGATTCCTTTCCTTTGCTGCTGATTCTTACTTCGGAGCCGGTCAGCCTGATTTCAGTTTCTGTTTTTTTGTTCATCGTTTAAAAAATTAATATTATCATTTTGATACTTTTTAACTAAAAAATGGATTTTTGAAAAAATGCCGTGCGTGTCGAGTCTGGTTTGTGGGGGTTTCAGAGCCTTAATCCTCTAAAATTTTACCCCCATACCCCCATCGCTAAAAAATTCTACTATCATTTTGTCAATACCGGTATATCATTTTGTTTTTTCATTGTCGCTCCCGAAAGTAACCGGATCAATCTCACCGCGGGCGAGTATCTGCCGCTCCAGGGCCTTATCCATCTTTGCCGACCACATCAGATTATCGAATCTGTACTTGAATAGATCAATGATCTCTTCCTCGCTCGCACCCTTTACCTGTTCATCCCGGATTACATACTCATAAGATTCATGCAGTACGTCCTC
>DGZP01000082.1:0-7591 GCA_002398565.1 Proteiniphilum sp. UBA4977 | reverse complement strand
TATCCCAGTTCTTCGCCAGGATATCACTGCACCGCTGGTCGGGCTCTATAGCGAGGACCTTCTTAGGCACTAAACGCTTCTTAGGCACTGGCCTGCGAAGTTCCTCGGCCAATCTCTCAACCACATTGGCGAGATCCACCTGTACTCTCTCCGGTTTTAGATGACCGAACAGGCGCTCCCTCAACTGATCCTCTTTTGCTTTCTTTTTCGCCATCGACTGGGTTTATAAAAGAGCCGGTTGCAAGCTGTGAGCTACTTACTCCCGGCTCACGAACTTCACTTGAACAATGGCAAAATGCTCACAAATAGGTTTTTTTCATCCATCCGGTAATCCTGCACGTCTCCCATCATGAAAAGCTGGCGGATGAATATGTTTCGGTCTAAAACTCTACCCTCCTTCGCGTAGACCATGGCCAGCTCCTGGAAGTTCCGGGCGATGGTCGTAGCTAAAGTGTACACCTTCTCCTGTGCCTCGTTCTCAACACTGTAAAGGCTGTTTGTCTCGATCCAATCCAGTAAGGCGTCCGTGGGAAGCGCCTCATCTTTTTTGATCACGAAGTCGGATCCCCTGCAGGTTCTTCCATCAATGATTGGGGGTTCTATGGATCTCAACGGTGCGATATTTCCGAACCGGGGGTATTTGCCTCTTCTTTCGGTCATGTTGGTGGTGGTTAGAACATAGAGAATTTCGTCTACTTTCTCATCCGTGGCATTGATACCGCCAAACGGGGTGGCGGTGCTGACAATACGCAATAACTTTCTCCGAGATCCGGAGTCCCATTCTGCGGTTGTTACTTCAAATAGGTTCGCCTCATCGATAAGATGGGTAACCTTGTTGAATTTTCTCAGTGCGCGTAGGTTCTCGGTCAGGATCCGGCAGAATTGTGCAACTTGATTCTTTTCGTCGGTTGCTCTGCTGACGTCTTTGAATTCGATCTTTTTCATTTTGTAATTGGCTTTAAATGTTTGTATCAGTCTGTTCATCATATGTTTTTTTTTAAATACGTCAGGTTTAAAATAGCTGTCTCAGACTCCCGCAGTCCCGTATTTCATTCATTGCCCGAAGGGTGGCGGTTGTAAGCCCGATAGTCTCCCGGGTGAGAGGGTCCTTGTGACTTTTAAAACCACGTCGAGCTGTTTCATACCGGTATCGGGTTGCCTCATAGAGATCTACTTCGCCTTTCCGGAATGCGGTCCAACCATCGTAAAAGCCGTCGCGGTACCGTTTCTCCCATAACTTGGCGATCTCGGACTCCAGCCCTTTCCACTTTGCAATCTCGATCATACATACATCTGAAATATGTCTGGCAGGAAAATAATCGATCACTGGCTGGCCGGTGATCGGGTCAATCTGGCGGCTCCAGTCTTCAGCCTCACCATCGCGGACGAACTGCGCCGCGTGCCCCGGCGTGATCAGCCTCTGCGCTGCGAAAAATACAGCCTGGGCAAAACCCCTGCAATACGCGCGCTCCCCTTTTTGCATCACAATGCGGCGAATAGTACTAATCTGTTTCATATCCATCAATTTTTAATTTTCGTTTGTTGCAATTGTTGCAGGTGTCTTCTTCGCGTGCCGGGTCAGACCGGCGCGACGCTCTTTTTCGTTTCACTCTCACGTCGTCATCGACCTTTGAAAAGATGAAGATGTGTCCGGTGCATGATTCCCAGATGTCATTCCATTTTGTCTCTTGCAAGTGTGTCAGGGCGAAATTTTTGATCCATTCTTCTTTTAGTGTCATAATTGTTATGTTTAGATGTTATTTCAGAGGCATTATTACATTATTACATTATTACAGGCCTCTATATAGAATATGCATTTTAAAGGATTTATTTTTTAAAAAAAACATGTTTATATCTTTATTTTAAGCTGTACATAGAGAAATTTTTGTAATTTGTAATAATATATCATAATACACTGATTTATAATATTATAATGCCTTACAAATATCTGTTTTGTTTTGTAATATTCTGTAATATTGTAATATTTTTCGGGGGGTGTTGTTTACACTGTTCCCTTTTCATTTTGTAATATTTGTAATATTTCCACTGTTTCCTTTTCATTTTGTAATATTTTCAACTCACTTTTTTTCGAAGCCTCTAACTGATTTTCCGTTGAGGGTTAACACAGCATCTTTCCAGTTTCCCATGCTCCGCACGATCTTGCGGATCCTCTTTGCGGGGATGTTGTCGGGGACTCCGAATCCCCCAAGGGCATACCGGTATATTTGCTCGGCGGTCACCTTTTCACGAAGCACCCAATCTGACTTGTCGGCGACGAAGTCATCAGACAACCCAGGGTTACCCCAGTAGTCGGGCGGTGCCGGCGTTTCGAGAAAAGCGGCGATCGTGTCCTCCCAAGCGTCCTTTTCCCGGTGTTGCTCCTGCATGGCGTTGGCGAATGCCTCCAGCTTTGGGTCGTCCAGGTAAAGAGCTTCACCGGCTTTGTATATTTGAACCGCTTCGGCCCATATCTGGTCAACTTCCAGGGGCAGATCATCCTTCACGCTCTTTTTGGGTTTTCGTTTATTGGCGACAACCGGCCAGAATCTCCGGTTTCCGGTGCTGTCGGAGAGGAAGTCCACGTTGTTGGTGGTACCTATGAAAATGCACTGCCTGGGAAAATATCCCTTCTCCTCCTTGTACGCAAGTCTCGCCTCATCCTGACGGGTGCTTATAAAGCTCTTGATCGCGTCGGCGTTCTTTCCGTACAGGGCTGCCAGCTCCGGGATTTCCATAATCCACACACCCAGCAACTGCTCGATGTCCCGCTTATCACCGCGCCCGGAGAGGTTGAAATTATCGCTGTACCAGCCCCGGCCTTCATGGTCGGCATAGCCAAGGATCTGCACCAGCATACTTTTATAGATCCCCTGAGGGCCTACTATTACCAGAACATAGTCGACTTTACACCCCGGCCGGAAGATCCTTGCCACTGCCGCCGCCAATGTTTTGCGGGTCACCGCCCTGATATACGGATTGTCCTCAGCCCCCAGGTAATCGATTATCAATGTGTCCACCCGATTGGTACCATCCCATACCAATGAGTTCAGATGATCCCTTACAGGGTGGTAACGCTGGCGGGAAAAAACGTTGCGTAACGCTACCTTGATTACACGTTCTGACGTTACTCCCCAATACTTCTCCATGTATGCCAAAAGTTCGGCATAGTCAAAATCTGACCAGATTCCCAATTCAGTTTTTGACTTAGGCCATGGAGGCACACCTGTAACGTCATTGGTATGGGAGAAATCATTGTGCGATAACCGTGCAGATTTCAGCCGCTGGTCGTTGGTGAGTATCAGTTCAGTATTCTCGATAGTCTGTGAATAGGTTCCATTTTTTTCTATCTTCAGCTGCGTGATCCACTCGTCGTTTTCCCCTTCATCTCCAACCGGATCCTCGGAAGCGTCGCCGAAGTCGCCCAGTGCGGACTGCAGACGCTCCCTGCCCAGTGTCATTTTCACCTTTTCGTCATTGGTTGCAAACTCCTGCATGGCAATGTATGAGGGTATTTTTGGGGCTGGCGTCCCGGGTTTTGCATTCTCATCCAGCTGACCGAACAGGTGGATCCTGACCAGGTCAAACGCATTATGCAGCTTGCCTCCGCCGGCAGGGTCGGTACCATGGTGCGAATAGGCCCACTTGTCCTCATATGTGATCAAGCCGCCGGCGGTAGATCCTGCTTGGTAGGTATATCTGTTTTCTCCAATCTCACATTTTTGGTAAATATCGGACAGGTGTGTCTCGATAGCTTCATGGATGTCATAGGAACGGCAGAACGCTCCTACAATACCGTGCTTCCCAACTGGATCACCCGCTTTTTTCTTCTCTCTTGTAATCACGCTCTCAGTGCGGGAGCTTACAGGCCACTGTGCGGGATCCTGCCAGTTATCATATTCTGCAAGAATTGCATCGGGATCCAGCCACTTACCGTCCTGATACCTGAAATAGAATTCCCCATCAACGGATGTGGATGGCCAATACATAAGGCGTTCGGCTTCATACGTAGTATCATCGAAGGCATCAATTCCGATAGCAAAGGCTACTTTCCGGGATATCGCTTCATATTCTGTCGCGCTCACTCGCCGACTCAACGGGATTACAAACCTCAGCCGGTTCCTCTCCGGGGTGTGCTTGTGCGTCGAGTACACGCATGCCGCACAGTCGTACATCAGCCCGAAGGTGCCCCAAAGATCTGAGCCCGGAGTATCGGCATCCAATGTTAGTATACTTCTCGCCGATACGTTTCCCGCTTTACGGCGGCCATCTTTCAATATTCCACCGACGAAGCCTCCCACGTCCTTGATCACGTCCTGCTTGGTTTTCGGCATCGCTGCGTATTCTGCCTGTGTCTCTGCGGTGCGCTTTGTTTTGGATAATCTGTCGAGCACAACGGACCAAAGCTCCTCTCTGTTCTTCCAGTGAATCTCTTTCCGTGATGCTCCCGTCGCTATGGGGAGAAGTCCGTCGTTCTTAATTTTCATAGCATCTTCTTTTATTTCGCGTGAAGGCATGACGGATCTCACCCCCAAACCGCACAGGGCGGGAGAGTGTCACATCATTAAGAACTTCACCTGTGGAATCTGATCTGTTCATCATCTTTTGGATTTTTTTACATTTTTCGTCTTGCGGACTGCCTCACTGATTCAGTTACGGTATTTTGTCTTTTTGCCAGTCGGTCCTCCACCCAGCGGTCCAGGTCTTCGACATTGAAAACGATCCTCCGGTCACCAAAACGTGAAAATGGAATAGTTTTGTCCATTGTGTTCTTGTACACTGTGCTCTTGCTGATCGGTACACCGGACTCGTTCAGGTACGCGACAGCCTCGTCCAGGTTAAGCCTCTTTTTCTCCGGTGCACGGAGCTTCAGGGCTTTCTCGACCGCCTCTTTCATGATCCTGTCGAGTTCGGATCTTTGGAGTACTACCAAATCGTTTATCATATGATTATTATTATTATTATTTTCTGTTGCAAAGAAATTGAATAAAACCATAATAAACAACTGATTATCAATGAGAAAAGCGACCTTTTGAGGGGTCGCTTTTGCTTGTTTCACGGTCGCTTTAGGTCGCTTTTAGCTTAAATACTTAATCTCCAATGGTCGCTAATTCTTTGAGGATTTTATTTATTTCGCTAACTCCAGCTCTGGCTTTACGTGGGTCGCTCTTTATTACCGTGCCGGGGAATGGCTCTCCTCTATACTTAAAAAAAGTTTGAGCAACTTTTGGTATATCTCTTTCTTTAAGGCTATTACTTTTAAGACCGATTACCGTTTCAGGATCGCCCTCTGAGGGAGTTTGACCCCAAATCAACTGCCGGAATGTTATTTTATTACTGTCTACCCAATTCATGTGTTTGAAGCTTCCGGGATCGATCCCCTTGCCTGTGAACATCTCTTTAAAGTCTCCAAAACTACCTTCCATGAAATGGATTTTTCCCAAATACATAGTTTCACGCTCGCGAGTCAGCTCGTTAAACAAAAATTCAATTTGTCTCTCTGTTAATACCCGTAGGAATTTACCACCAATTCTTGGATTATCGCCCGCAATGGCTTTTAAAAGTATCGGATTCTTGTCAATGTACGTAAACACCCACGCCCAGTCATCAACATATTCCGGAGTTAAATTTATACCGAGCGTGTTTTTTACTTCCTCTATATCGGACGCAATGCGCTTCGAGATGTTCACTATCTCTTTTTTAACCGATTCTTGGTCCTTTGGTTTCTGGCCCTCCGGTATCTCAAAACTATCCCGAAAATCACGAATTGCACATAAATGTTTATATTTTCCTATCTGTTTTTCGAGTGATCTTTCCCACAATTTAACTCTGAGTTGTTCATCCGGTACCAAAGCAAGGAATGTGATCAGATCATCGATATCTCCGTAAAGAACTTTTCCCATCCCCCTGAGGGGTTCATTGTTGCTAATTACTGTCATCTTATATCGCTTTAAAGTTGAAATTCATTAAGTTTTCACTGTAGTTCTTTTCCGGGTTGAGCAGTTGCGAGTTTATCTCGCGCCGTTTCTTAGAGGTTATGTTGACATAGCCGGCTGTCACGTCCTTTTTCGTGCTGTGGCCGACCATCTGTTTAACCACGATCGGGTTGGTCAGTTCCTCCCCGACCAGGTGCGTAATGTAGCTGTTCCGGGTGTACGATGTTGTCAGATCCTCGGTCACCCCCAGCTGTGCCGCTATCGCTTTTAACGCCGTATTTATCGGAGCCAGCGCCAGGCTTATCGCGCCCTTTATCCTGGCCTCGTTCCTTGCTGTAGGTTCGATGCCGTTCAGGAACGGAAAAATATAACCTCCTTGGTCTTTATTACCGTGCCTGGTGATGATCTCCATCATCGGTGGAAGGATCGGGGCGAATATCGGCGACTGGTTCTTCATCTTCGCGATAGTTTTCTTCCGGTAGAACTGAATTTCGCCGGTGGCCGGGTTGATATCCTTGTACCGTAACCTGCAAAGATCCCCGAAGTTCAGCCCGTTGCAGTAAAACATGAAAACAAAAACGTCCCGTGCCAGTATCAGGGCGGGCTGCTCTGTTTCAAAGAGCTCGATCCGCCATATCGTTTTTATGGGAAGCGCTATGCTCCTTCGCCCTCCTTCGGGGATGAGGTACTTCCCGCCGCTTTCTCCGAAGGGGTATCTGTTTCCGGATAGATAGGGCTTCCCGGATTCTTTGTTATTCACCAGTGCCCGCAGTGTCCGCATGTACATGCCTATCGAGTTGTCGGAGAGTTCTATCTCTCTCCAGAATTCCTCACAGTCAGATAAGAATTTCGGGGTCAGCTCGCTGAACTTGATTTCCGCGGATAAATTCAGTACTTCTCTTCCGGCGGTTTTATGTTTGTCCGCAATACATCTTTCAATGAACTCAAGCTTCCGCTCGGCACCTTTCAGACCTTTATAGTATTTGAATCGTTCCAATGCGGTGAATGCGGTACGATAAACTCCGGCATTTCCGATTTGATTCCTGGTCTTTAGCTGTTCAATCCTCTCGCGAAATGCGGCATTCACGCTATTGCCGTCTTTGATCTCTCCGGTCAGGGCCATGTTTAGTGCATCGAAAGAGAAATCGTCTTTCAGCTCGTTGATGGAGGGTTTCAATTTCTCTTCGAAATAGCCCACCAGGTCGTCGCGGATCTCTTTCATGTGGCCCAACTTCGTTTTATAGTCGAAATCCTTTAGATCCGCAGCTTCGAAACGCTCCCACTCGTCGACGGTCATTTTATGGCCCGCAGGGTAGTAAACCCGCTGCCGGTTGTACGTCACGCAGAATTTTAGCGGGCAAGGACTCTGCGGATCCTTCTTTCTGACGTCTCTCATCAGGTATGCCGTTATGCCTGACTGTGTAGAATGATATAGCTTCATTTTTTTAACTTTTTTCCGACCCCCTGCTCCGGGGCATTTGGTCAAATGGAACACACAAATCACACACAAAGATAGCAAATAATTGAAAATAACGGAAAAATACGGAAAATATTTTTATATTTATGTAGTTTGATATTCAGATATTTACAATCACTTCGGAAAAGTGCGGAAAAGTGTTAAAAATCCAGTTTAAGTGCTTTGGGAGCAGGGGGTCGCG
>DGZP01000057.1 GCA_002398565.1 Proteiniphilum sp. UBA4977 | reverse complement strand
TCCACCTTCTCCTTCAGCTTGAGGGCCTCTTCCAGTGAAAAAGTCATCGGTTTGTCGATAACCACGTGAAACCCTCTTTGCAATGCCATCATGGCGGGTTCAAAATGCCACTTGTTCGGTGTGACTATGGTTACAAAATCCATCCGTTCTCCGGCAGGCAGCTCCATCTCCTTCTCGAACATCTCCCGGTAGGAGTCGTAAATCCGGTGATCCGGGAGGAAATATTCCCTGCCTGAGCTTCTGGAGATTTCAGGATTGACGCTGAAGCAGCCACAAACCAGCTCAATGTAGTTGTCCATAAAGGCAGCACGACGGTGTATGGCCCCGATAAAGGCATCGCTGCCGCCGCCGATCATGCCCATTTTCAGTTTTCTTTGTTTCATGTTTATGTAATGTTTATTTAATTGAGATTCAATTTACAATCAAACGGAAAATCATGCCCGCTCCCGCCGAGTCCCTATGTCGTCCCGGGTATTGTTTCCTTTATATTATGCCTCTTCTTTACATCTTCCCTGAACAGGAACAGGAACCCGGCAAGGAAAACGATTGCCATCAGGAAAGGAACCGTCCATATGGATATCCAGTCGTATCTTCCCTGTTCGGAATAGAGGTCCACCACGTTTCCGGCAATCAACGTGCCGAGGTATTTGCCCACCCCGTATGTGGCAAAAGCGATGAGACCCTGCGCGGAGTTACGCAGCGAGGAGGGAGCCTTTTCATCCACGAACAGCTGCCCGGCAACGAAAAAGAAGGTAAAGCAGAACCCGTGAAGCGGCAACACCGCGTAGATGAATCCGTTCTGGCCGGTGCTGGCTCCCAGCGTGAAAAGCCCGTACATCAGAATCCATGCCGCGATGGCGGCGACGATGCTGCCCTTGTACCGTAACTTGAGGAAGAAGATCGGGAAGATGAACAGGAAGATCACCTCGGCAACCTGTCCAAGGCTCATGGCTGCGGCCGCATTCTCGATCCCCACGTCCGTGATGAAGAGGTTCGTGAAGGAGTCATAGAATGCCAGCGGGATGCAGATGAGCGCCGAGAAGACGAGTAGGATCAGGAAAGACCTGTCCCTGGTCAGTTTGAACGCGTCGAACCCGAGCAGTTGACGCACGTCCGCTTTCTCCATAGTCCGCACGGGAGCGTTATGGGGCAGGGTCAGCGCGTATACTCCGGCCAGCAGGGAGATGCCTGCCCCGATCAGGAATGGGGTGGAGTAGGGCTCAATCTTCAGGGCGCTTATCAGTAGTCCTGAACAGATCCAGCCAAACGACCCGAAAAGCCTTATCTTGGAAAACTCCCTGGCCGGATCGCGCAGGTTAGCAAACGATATGGAATTGGTCAGCGACATGGTCGGCATAAAACAGATACTGTAGAGCAACAATACGGGGAAGAACAAGGAGAACGATTCGATGCGGGTCAGGGAAAATAGCAGGATGGCTCCCACGATGTTCAGGAATGCCAGTACCCTTTTTGCCGGAAAAAACCGGTCGGCGACCATTCCCACGATCACCGGTGATATGATGGCTGCTATGGCAGCGGTGCTGTATGCCAGGCCGATTTGAACTCCGGAAAAGTCGAGGGTCCTTCCCAGGTAGGTTCCCATGGTCACGTACCATGAGCCTTGAATAAAGAACTGGAAGAACATCATGGCGGATAGTTGAATCTTCTTGTTTTTGTTCATTTGGATTGTTTAAGAATTTAATAATTCACGCGATTACGAAAATAAATTATTTATAAGATTCATAATCTGTTGGATTTACCCAATTTGTTTGTTTCCACGGTTCCATTATTTTTCCTGAAACTACTCGTTCCCAAAAGTCCCATGCATTTTCTGAGGAAAAGGGATAACTATCAAACACGTTCCCATTATTAAACATACGTGGATCATTTTGTGCACGAAGCTGTTCAAAGAGTTTATTCTTCAACCTCTCTTTTTGTTTAGAATAGGTGGGGTTGTCGATCAAATTGATGATACAATCCTTATCCAGAGAGAGGTTATATAATTCTTCCGGCTCTCTTTTACCGAATGACTGTTGGAAATACCTGTTATTTTGTCCGCTTCGTTTCATATTTAAAATTGTAGTTTTCGTTGGAGAACCATCACAGTCGAGATATCCGGTTTCCGATTCTCCAGCTGGCAACAAATCTGGTTTCAGGTTTAATATATACAATAGATTGTCCTGAATAATCCCTCTGGTTGGGTATCCCTGGTTCCCACGACGTCCATAGTCATGACGTTCTCTCCCGAGTAGAGTGAAATTCCGGCTATGAGTAACAATGCCTGCTTTTTTATTTTTGAATATTTCAGTCAAGCTTTTTCCGGTTGGAATTATCATTCCATGCTTTATCGGATTGGTTTTGCTAACTTCCAAAAAGGTGGGAGTAAAATCCACAAAATTGATATAATCCTCTACCACTCTGCCGGGATTGATAATTCCATTTTTCCACATTATAGTCAAAGGCATGTGATTGGATATCTCATAACTGTTGGCTTTACTCCTTGGGAAAGGCATCCCGTTGTCTGATGTAAATATTATTAGGGTGTTATCCAACAAGTCTCTCCTCTCCAATTCCGAAATTATTGCAGCCAGATGTTTATCCAAATATTCAATCTCGAAAGCATAATCCAGCATATCTGTACGAACGACATCATTATCGGGCCAATACATCGGTACCTTATCAATCATTTCTTTTGATTTTCCTCCAAATTTCTCACCAGAACCATATTCATATTCCCTGTGAGGTTCAGTGAATCCCATCCAAAAGAACCACGGTTTGTCTTCACTTGCTCTATTAAGAAAATCTTTGAAGTTCTCTGTATAATCGTTCTTTCCTATATATGGGGTAGGGGGAATCAAAGTATATTTTTGAAACGGGGTGCCGGTCAATTCACGCTGCTCACCTTCTTTTGTATGGGCTGTTCCCGGGGCCCATCCTTTACCAGAGAAAGCTATCTGGTAGCCGTTTTCTTTTAATACTTCCGTCACTACTTTTATATCCGATGGAAACTGAGGTATATGGTTTCCGGCTTCTTTTAGTTGCCAAGAGTATAAACCGGTCAACACACATGCTCTAGATGGCGCCGATTTAGCATTAGGTGTATAGCAGTTTGAAAATAAAATTCCTTCACGGGCCATCCTATCAAATCCTGGAGTGTTTACCCATTTACTCCCATTAGCCCCGAAATGCGGATATGATGCATCATCAGCAATACAAAAGAGAATATTTGGCCGCTGAGAGGGCCTTTTTTGAGCTAAAAGACTAAAAGTTAAGGTTTCTGTCACCAGAAAAAGAGAAAACAGTAATGATTTTTGCATTTGCAGGTTTATTAAATAATTCCCTTTCAAGCACATCTTTTCAATTGTGACATGACCGGATTAAACATTAGATCTCTCACTTTTGATACCTTCGTCTATAAAGAGAATAAGGCAGAGGAAAAAACTTTCAGGAGCCAAGCTAGGGTTCTTACAAAAAAGATTTACGGTGTAAAGCGCTCTTTTTTGTAATTATTCAACCAATCCCCAGTCTAATGCGTTAATGGGTATAAAATGATGTGTACAGCTAATCTGACTGGATTAAGCGATGGCACAAATATCGAGTTATTTTTCTTTTAAGATAAAAATTATTCCTTCTTTATTTTTAATAATAAACTTATCGTTTACCGATAGGATATCTCGTGACTGAAAATTTTCGATTTCCGGGATTTCAAGAATTGCTTTTTCAGGGTCAATATTCAACTCTCGCCAATTAATATTTAAATGAACATTTTTTTCTTCACTGTAAAAATTTCCGACAGAAATTAAAATTTGATCTGGTTTGATAAACAGAGTTGCTTTCACATTTTCATGATTTGTTTTAATTGGGCTTTTTTCATCCCAGTATCCAATCATTTTTGATTCATCAATTTTGAAATCTTCCCAAAGTTTCCAAATTGGAGCGGGAGAGTATTGGGAATAGGAGTGCCTGCCTGTTGTTCCATAAACCATACCCAA
>DGZP01000097.1 GCA_002398565.1 Proteiniphilum sp. UBA4977 | reverse complement strand
TTCCGGGAGATGATGCAACAGATTGAGGCGAAACTTGAAAAAGGTTTTGGCTGTATCAAACTGAAGATCGGGGCGATTGATTTTGAAAAGGAGCTGGCACTGTTGCGTTTTATCCGTAGCCACTATTCTGCCAGGGAGGTGGAACTGCGCGTGGATGCCAACGGGGCTTTCAGCAGTGGGGAAGCAATGGAGAGACTGCACCGGCTGGCCGAACTGGATATACACTCCATCGAGCAGCCCATCCGGGCCGGACAGTGGAAGGAGATGGCGTTGTTATGCGGCTCTTCCCCCATTCCCGTTGCCCTGGATGAAGAGCTGATCGGCATCCACCCTCCCGCTGAAAAGAGAAAAATGCTGGAATCCATCCGGCCGCAATATATCATCCTCAAGCCCACCCTCCACGGGGGGCTCAGCGGATGCAATGAATGGATCGAGCTGGCCAACGAGCTTGGAATCGGCTGGTGGGTCACCTCGGCACTGGAGTCGAACATCGGCCTGAACTGCATCGCACAATGGTATGCCACACTCAACAGCCCGCTTCCGCAGGGACTTGGAACCGGCTCCCTCTATACGAACAACATACCGCTTCCCCTGGAGATCAGGGGCGACCGGCTTTGGTTTGAGCCGACGGGGGTTTTTCCGGGTTTGAAAGAATTTCACAATGAAGAAGAATAAGATACGTATTGCCGGGAAAGTATTCAGTGCGGAGGAGATTCTTGCAGCGCAGCATGTCTATTTCTTCGCACAGTCACCCCTCCATCAACAGCTTCTCCTTTTCCTGCGTGAGTGGTTCTCTCCGGAAAAAACCATCAGCCTGCAGACATCGGGCTCTACCGGCTCGCCCAAACGGATTATCGTACGCAAGGAGCAGATGGTACAAAGCGCCCGGATGACATGCGATTTCTTTCAACTGAAAGAAAATGACAAGGCATTGTTATGCCTGCCACTCGATTATATAGCGGGAAAGATGATGGTGGTTCGAGCCATCTGCGGCGGACTTGATCTCTATCCGGTGACACCTTCCGGCCATCCGCTGGCGGGGACAACAACTGCGTTTGATTTCGCGGCAATGGTGCCATTGCAGGTCTACAACACACTTCAGTCACCCGAAGATAAAAAGCGATTTTCTCAAATAAAACGGGTGATCATTGGCGGGGGAGCAGTCGACCCGCAACTGGAAGAGGCTCTGAGAGATTTTCCAAACGATATCTACTCCACCTACGGGATGACAGAGACCGTCTCCCATATTGCCCTGAGAAAGATCAACGGAGCCGGGGCGGAGAAGGGTTATACCCCTCTTCGAGGCGTCAGCCTGGAGCTCTCCGATGAGCAGACACTGATTATCCACGCACCTCATGTCGCCAATGAGACGCTGGTTACCAACGACATCGCCGAAATCCATACCGATGGTACTTTCCGTATACTGGGAAGGAAAGACAACGTGATCAACACGGGGGGTATCAAGGTGCAGGCAGAAGAGGTGGAAAGAATAATCCGTCCCTGCATAAAGGGAAACCTCGCAATCACCGCGGTACCCCATCCCCGGCTGGGAGAGGCTGTCGTGCTGCTGATTGAACCCTTGAACAATCCCGGCATCCTTAAAAGAGAGGTTAAAAAACTCCTGCCGCGCCATCAACAGCCCCTACATATCTTTGTCGTAGAGAATATTCCGCAAACAGGCAGCGGCAAGACCAACAGAGTGGCAGCAAAGAAACTGGCAATGGAACATATTCCGATACCGGGTAGATGATGGCAGGAGCTGCCAAGCTCACAGTCGTTATTCACCCTCCTTTCCCCGGGATCGACGGATGCGTAGTGTTTTTTTTCGCACCCTCACTTTTCTGACCGCGGGAGGAACCCTCTTCTTTTCTGTGGATCACCCGCTTTGTAAAATCGTGTGGTTTGTCGTCACCATCGAATGGACGCCTGTCACCACCTTTACCAGCGGATGTACGGTGTGCTGGCTTACGGTCGCGATTGAAAGTCCCCCTTTCCGGCCTGCCGGCAGACTCCTCACCGCCTTCCCGCTCTTCCCGTCGCGAACGGTGGTACCCCTCCCTGGAGTTTCGTTCCTTCAGAAAGGCATCGTTGCGTCTGTTACGCGACCGCTCATCTCAGGAATATTCCCGCCGTTTGCCGGCAAAGATCTCATACTCCCGCATCTCACACTCCAGCGCCCCGTTGTAGAGGAAAAAGCGCCGGGAATGTTTCAGACCAATGGCATCAAACGATTCTTTTCGGTAGCTGAGGATATAAGCGTTGAAGCCGCTGAAAACATGTTTCAGCCGTTCCCCGATCATACCATACAGCTCATCCAGCTCCTCTACCTTGATCCGCTCCCCGTAGGGAGGATTGGTAATCACCACTATGGCAGGAGACTTCTGTCTCCTTTTTCTTTTATGTTGCTGTCCGACTCTCTTCGGGAGCTTACGCGCTCCAAGCCGTTAGCCAAATCCCTGTGGTGTTTTTCATGATTGTTGTGAAGAATCATTTCAAAAAAAAACAACTCCCGACCGTTGCACTTCTAAGTTGAACTTAGAGGTTCCGGTCATCCCTTTGCGGAGAAAAAAATTCCCTCCACGAATAACAGAAGGAGGGAATTACTACCGGAATGTGATTGAAACAAAACACTTTCTATCTGATCATTTCAGTTCAATCTCCCCGACATTGGGTTTGTAATATCCTTCTGCTTCCCGAAAGAAAAACACTTTCATCTCCTTCAGTTTTTCAGGATAGCGGGAAGAAAGATTTTCCTGTTGGCCTACATCCTCTTTTAGATTGTACAATCCAAAATCGGGTATATTGCCCAACTCATTGCCTGTAAGGTTGCGCTCCGGCCCCCCATAGGGTGGTATCATTGCCCAATCGCCCATACGAAGAGCCAACTTGCCGTTTGCTTCGAGAATCAACTCTGTACGTCCTTTTGTTGATTTACCCAGCAAGGCAGGAAGAATATTCTCACTATCATATTCCCCTTGCAAAGGGTACCCCACAAGTTCAGAGAGAGAAGCCAGCAGATCCATCTGGCAGACAAGTGCATCTGATGTAATCGGTTCAATCCGCCCTTTCCAGTAGGCAAAAAAGGGAACATGGGTCCCGGCATCATATAGACTGTACTTTCCACCCCGAAGGGGGCCTGCCGGTGTATGACTGCCCAACAGTTCTACTGCCTGGTCCTTATACCCGTCATTCAACACCGGACCGTTGTCGCTCGAAAAAATCACCAGGGTGTTTTCCAGCAACCCCAGTTCTTCCAGGTACTCCAACACCTCACCTACGCACCAGTCCGCCTCGGCAATGGCGTCTCCCCGCGGTCCCATACCTGTGGTTCCTACAAAACGGGCATGAGGTGCCCGGGGAACGTGGGGTTGATGCAACCCATAATAAAGAAAAAAAGGATTTTCCTTATTTTTCTGGATAAAATTTTTCACTTTATCTATGAAATAATCGGCCATATCCTCGTC
>DGZP01000086.1:54845-59145 GCA_002398565.1 Proteiniphilum sp. UBA4977 | reverse complement strand
ATTCGTGCCGATTTTGATGGGTTGCCCATTCAGGAAGATAATAATTTACCCTACAAAAGTACCAAAGAAGGACTATCCCATCTTTGTGGGCACGATGGGCATACGACTATGGCTCTCGGAGCCGCCAAATATCTTGCCGAAACCAAGAACTTTAATGGAACCGTACGTTTTTTCTTTCAACCGGGTGAGGAAACCATGCAGGGAAGCCCCGCGATGATCGCCGACGGATTGTTTGAACGTTTCCCCGTAGATGCGATTTACGCCATGCATAATATTCCCGGGTTGGAGTTTGGAAAATTCTATTTCCGTGAAGGAGAAACCATGTCTGCCGTCGATAACTGGGAAATTGAACTTGCCGGAAAAGGCTCTCACGGCTCTATGCCGGAATTGGGTATCGACCCGTTGGTATGTGGTGCGTCACTGGTTATGGCGTTGCAAACTATTGTCAGTCGTAATGTGTCTCCCTGGAAACAAACCGTGGTAAATGTAGGCTCTTTTCAATCGGGAAATGCAGGTAATGTAGTGCCACAAAAGGCTTTGCTTAAATTAAGTATCAGAAATATGGATAATGAAGTGCGTAAGTTTGTGCTTGATAGAATTCGCAATATAACCAAATCACAAGCCGAAGCATTTAATTGCCAATATGAAATCAGGGAAGGTGTTCCCGGAACGGTGTTGGTGAACACGCCCGAGAACACGAAGTGGGCTGCCGATGTAACGGCCGGAACTTTTGGAGAAGATAGTGTTGTCAGAAATGCAGATGCACTGATGAGTAGTGAAGATTTTGCTTTTATGCTCGAAAAATGTCCGGGAAACTACGTAATGGCTGGGAATGGTGCAGGTTTTATGGTACACCATCCGCAATATGTATTTAATCAGGATCTCTTACCGCTTGGTGCAGCTTATTGGGTATCATTGGTAGAAGCCTATTTGAATTAAAGCTACTACTAAAGGTTGATAATAAAAACGTTTCGAAATAAACCGGGGACTTTCGCAAGCCCCCGGTTCCGGTTTTTTTGTAATTTAGAAGTAGAGTATTGTTATGGATAAGCAGGAATTAGTCGCCTGCTTTTATTTTGCCGATGCCGTCCTTGGAGAACTCCTTCTCTGCCGGGCTGCCGTAATACCGCACATTGCCAATGCCATCCGAACGTACCTTGAGGTATTCCGATGCATGGCAGCTCACGTTGCCCACGCCCTGGGAGGAGACCACGGCACGTTTTGCTTTCAGTCCGTCGGCATTGACATTGCCCACGCCTTCCGACCTGATCTCCACGTTGCCGGCCGTTCCGCGCAGCGTGATGTTTCCCACCCCTTCGGAATCGATCTTCACTTCGTCACAACGTAGGTTTTCGGCCGTGAAATTGCCTACTCCATCCGATTGAATGTGGAGGGAGGGCGAGGAGAAGGTGCCGTCAATCACAATGTTTCCCACACCCTCGGAGTCGATCCGTGTAAGGGTGGGTGTGGTAATGGAGATCACCAGATTTTGAGATCTTTTGCGAAAACGCTTTAGAAAGCTTTCCTCCATACTGAGGATCAGCTTGTCGTTATCCATCCGTACATCGAGTGCGTTAAGCAGCTCTTCGCCGCCCTCGGCGGTCACTGAGGTGCGAGGCGACTGCCGGATATGGATATTGGCTACCACTGATGATTCGATGGCCGTGAAGCCCGATACTTCAAACTGGTCTGTAGCACGGCGCGATTGTGCGCAGGAGTTGCTGCTCGCTGCCAGTAGCAGGATGATGGATAAAAGGGAGATTGTTCGTTTCATCTGTTTCTTTTTACTATATGACGTAGTGAGTACCTTTTCGGTTACGGAAAATTAGTCTTTTAACAATTCAAGTATCTTCAACCGGAAGGCATATTCGTATTTGGCCTGAGCCTCTTCACCCAGGGCTTGTGTCTGATTATTTTTCGCCAGCGTCAGCTCATAGGTGTTGGCACGACCACTCTCATGCTTCTCTTCGGCAAAACGGTATGCTTCGTTGCTTGCGGCAACCGATTTTTTGGCGGCATCCCAACGACTTTTGGCGCCCACGGCATTGTAATAGGCCTGTTCTATCTGCTTGCGGAGCTCCAGCTTTGTCTTGTCCATCTCCAGACGGGTATTGGCAATGGCCAGCTCGGTACTGCGGATATTGTTCCTGACCTGAAACCGGTTGAAGATGGGAATGCGAAGGCTGAAACCAAGAGAGTTGCTCATGTTATTACGCAATTGCGAACGGAAGGCGTCGTTGTCTCTTCCGCTCATGTTGTAGTATCCGGTACCGATGTTGGCGCCAAAGGAGAGTGATGGATAGAGCTGCGACCGGGCTATCAGCTTTTCCTTTTCGCTGCTTTCGATCCGGTACTGCATGCTCCGGATGATGGGGCGGTTCTGTAGCGCACTTTCGTAGACCGCTTCGGAAGCAAGCAGGGTGGATTCACTGATAAGCGACTCGGCGGGTGGGGCTGTCACATCGAAATCATCGAATTCCTCCAGTTCCATGATCTGTGCCAGGTCGAGCAGGGCCAACTTGTGGTTGCTGGCTGCCTGTACCCTGTTGAGCTCCTCCCTGGCCAGTTGTGCTTCCTGTTCATATAGTTCTCCCTGCGCCATCCTGCCGCTCTTCACCAACTCCGTACGGCGGGCTATATCGGCCCGGGTGGTTTCGAGCTGAGTCTCGGCGATCTGCAGCAGCTCACGGTTGAGCAGCACCTGCAGGAAGGCGGTGGAGACGCTTATGATGATGTCGTCGCGCATCTTGTCGAGGTCGGCTTCCGAAGCGTGCATGTCGGCCTTGCGTGCATCGATGTTGTGCTTCATGCGCAACCCGTCGAAGAGGGTGATGTCGGCTCCTATGCCGAAGCTGGTCTGTGAGGAGTTGGTGTTCTGATAGGTGTTGTCGAGGCCGATGGAGCGGCCGAACACAAAGTTTTGTCCCGCCGAAGCATTCAGGTTGGGCAACAGGTCGGCCCGCGCCTGGCTGTAGGCAATCTCACGTTGTTGCCGGTTCAGCTCCTGTTGTTTAATATTGCGGTTATTCTCCAGGGCAATATCGATACATTCCAATAAGGTGTACTGCTGCTGTGCAGATACCGTAAAAAAGGTACCACAGGTAAGCAACAGGCTGGTGACGATGATTCTGATCTGCATAATGTGAATGGTTGACTTCTGTCTGTGAAGAGAGTTTGTTAATTCTTCTTTTCTTTGATGATCTCCGTACCGCGGATCTTGTCGTTCTCTTTCAATCCTTCGGTTACTTCGATATGGATACCGTCGGAAAGGCCTATCTTCACCGGGTGGCGTTCAAACTCCTGGGGTTTCTCACTTTTTACCAGATAGACAAAGGTCGAGTCGCCGCTGAACTCCACAGAGCTCTCCGGGATGGTGAGTACGCCGGTACGTTTGTCGAGGATGATGTCGGCATTGGCGCTGTAACCAGCCCTGATAAATACGTCGGAGGGAAGCACCATAGCTGCCTTCATCTCAAAGAGGATGGCACCGCTCTCTTCCATACCCTTGGGGGAAACATACTCGAGTGAGGCGGGTATCTTACGGTCCTGGATGGCGCCTATGGTGATCTCCATGGGCATACCCACAGAGAGCTTGCCTACCTCTGTTTCATCGATCTTACCTACGAAGAGCATGTCGCTCAGGTCGGCCACCGATGCCACCGTGGTGCCGTCGTTGAAGTTGTTGGACTGGATTACAGAGTTGCCCACCTTGACCGGCACGTCGAGGATGGTGCCGCTCACGGTGGAGCGCACCAGCGTGTTACTGGTTTTTGCTGAACTTTTTGTGATTCCCGTCTGCACCAGGCTCATATTGTCGTTTGCGGCGCGTAGCTCCTCCTGGTCGTTCTTGTACTGCAGTTCCACTTTTTCGAACTCTTCCTTTGAGATCACCTGGCGCTCAAAAAGCTTGCGGTCGCGCTCATAGTTGCGACGGCTCTGGTCGGCAGCCAGCTGTGCCCGCTGCACGCGTGACTCGGCGCTACTCAGGTTTACCATGTCGGGTACCACCTGTATCCTGGCGATGATGTCGCCTGCCTGCACCATGTCGCCCGCCTCCTTGTAGATTTCGGAAATGATACCCGACATCTGCGGCTTGATGAGGATCTCGTTGCGTGGTTCCACCTTGCCTGTGGCGACCGTTCTTTTTTCGATTGTGTCTGTCGTGGCCGTTTCAATTTTGTAGGTTACCACTTTGGGGCGTGATTTTTGCCAGAGGAACACAAAGGTGGAAATGACCAAAAGTCCCAGCAGTACAAGTCCAGCAATTCTCAGAATTCGTTTCATATGACTAAAATATTTA
>DGZP01000086.1:53241-54609 GCA_002398565.1 Proteiniphilum sp. UBA4977 | reverse complement strand
TTCATGCTCGTTTCATATGACTTTATGTTGTTTGGGTTTGTTTGTTTTACTCTTCACCGATGGCTTCTACCGGTTTGATCATCATGGCCCGCTGTGCGGGGATATATCCTGCAAAGGTGCCGATGACAAGTAAAATAAGGAGTGAAGCTACTGCCATGCCGAAAGAGATCTGGGGATCCTTGAAGAACTGATCTCCCTGGCTCAGTACGATACCTGTGGCCCGCAGCAAACCTACTCCCACCACGATGCCTGTGATACCGGCAAGGACGGTGAGGACGATGCTCTCACTCAATATCTGTCCGATGATGTTGTTTGGAGTTGCTCCCAGGGCCCGGCGGATGCCGATCTCCCTGGTACGCTCACGCACGGTGACCAGCATGATATTGCTCACGCCGATGGCGCCGGCAAAGATGGTACCAAGCCCCACAATCCAGATCAGGGCAGCGATGCCTAAACCGAGGTAATTGAACATCTTGAACTGTTCTTCGATGTTCATGTTGAATACCGCCTCCTTGTCGTCGGGTGCAATCTGGTGCTGCTGTTTGAGTACCTCCAGTATCTTATTCTGGATGATCTTTACCGGCACGCCCTCTTTCGCTGTGGCAGCCAAAAAGTGGATGATGTTACCGTGGTTGAAGGCCTGTTGCATGGTAGAGAATGGAAGTACTACCGTTTCGGCGGTCTGCCCACCAATGCTGACACCGGAGGTGCTCCGCGCCACACCGATCACCTGGAAGTAGATGCCGTTCACGCGGATCTGTTTGCCTGTCGGGTCCTCGCCCTTTTGGAAGAGCACTTCGTAGATCCGTTCCCCAACGACACATACCTTTCTCTTTTCAGCAATGTCAATGTCGTTCACATATCTGCCGTAGAGCATCTTGCTTTTTTCAATCAGGTCATATTCGGGATAACATCCCTTCACCTGATAGGAACCGTTTTTCTCGCCCCGCACCACATTCTTGTCTGTGCCTCCTCCAAATAGTACCGGCGAAATATACTGGAGTTCTTTCACCTTCTCCCGGATTACGGGAATGTCGCTGTTGGTCATATCCCATCGGCGTCCTTTGCGAAATCCTTTGTAGGGAAGTGTGGTACGTTCCGAAGCAAAAAAACAGGAGTTGGTGGCAAAACCCTCAATCTGGGAGCTCATTCCCTTCTCCAGCGCGTTGCCGGCACCGACCATCAGCACCAGCATCAGCATACCCCAGAATACGCCGAACGCGGTAAGCACACTACGGGACTTATTATGCGTAATGGTGATCCATATTTCCTGCCATCTGTCTAAATCGAACATATTGTCGTTGATTGGTTGATTCGCTAATTATTTGATTTTTCGATTCAATCTGCACATTAGTATTATTATCACAT
>DGZP01000086.1:51984-52966 GCA_002398565.1 Proteiniphilum sp. UBA4977 | reverse complement strand
ATTCCTGTCTCATTGCCTCGATGGGTTGTACACGCACAGCTTTGCGGGCGGGGAGATATCCTGCGATCACGCCGGCAATAATCAGTACGATGGTGGCGAACAAGGCATATCCGATGTCGACGGTGGGATTGGTGAAAATTGACATCTGCTGTTCGTCGGTAACCGGCTTCCCGTTGGCTGCCTGCTCCATAAAGTAATTGATCAGCTCGGTGAGCCCGACGCCGATGATCATGCCGATATAGCCAAAGAGGGTAGTAATGATGATCGACTCCAGGATGATGGTCTTGAGGATGGCCATGGGAGTAGCTCCGATGGCTTTGCGTATTCCGATCTCGCGGGTGCGTTCCTTGACGGACACGAGCATGATATTGCTTACACCCACGATGCCGGCAATGAGTGTAAGGATACCTATGATGGTGACAAATAGCGTGATGCCGCTGAATATCTTCATTGTTTCCACATAGTCTGATTGTGCATTATGGATATAGAGTGCCTGCTGATCTTCGGGATTGAAGTTGAGATGTTGTCCCATCATTCCCCGGAGCGACTCGTTAAAACGGTCGTTCTGCGACTCCGTGGTGAGGCCGTCCACTGTGAAAGTGATCTGCCAGAACTTACGTTGCGGGTTGTAGATAGCCTGCGCTGTGGAAAAAGGTATATAAGCATTGGATCCTCCCCATTCTTCTTTTTTAGTATTTATACCTACCACCTTGAACATCACCTGTCCTGCCCTGACCATTTTCCCAAGGGGCTCTTCATTTCTGAAGAGAACATCTGCAATCTTCTGATCCAGTACAATCACCTTGTTTTTCTCTTTCATGTCTATCTCGTTGATGAAACGTCCTTTTCCCGGGGGGATGATCAGCTTTTCAATATCGTAATAACTGGGCATGACCCCTCTGAATCCATAAGAACCATATTCGGTGCCGTAGGTGATAGTCTGGTTGGTATTGTATCTGGCGGTGATAAGGCGACTTTCTTC
>DGZP01000086.1:51477-51715 GCA_002398565.1 Proteiniphilum sp. UBA4977 | reverse complement strand
CCGTTGTGCGGCAAGGAGGTGGTGCCCGACCAGAGGTTGATGCGATTGACAGCCCGGGAACTGAAGTTTTGCATCACACCATTCCTGAGCCCGTTGCCTGCTCCCAACAGAATAATCAGGATAAAAATTCCCCATGAGACAGAGAGTCCGGTGAGCGTGGTACGCAGCTTGTTTTTTTTCAGCGTATCCATTATCTCCTGAAACTGGTCGATCATACCGATTGCATGTTAATATGATG
>DGZP01000086.1:45820-51198 GCA_002398565.1 Proteiniphilum sp. UBA4977 | reverse complement strand
ACCGATTTCTCGTGAGTGACGATGATGGTGGTGATGCCCTCGCTGTTAAGGTGGGTGAGTACATCCATCACTTCAAGCGTGGTCTTGCTGTCGAGGGCTCCGGTGGGTTCATCGGCAAGAATGATCTTGGGACCCGAGATCATGGCACGGGCAATAGCTACCCTTTGTTTCTGTCCGCCGGAGAGTTCATTGGGCATATGGTATGCCCAGTCTTTCAGCCCCATTTTGTCGAGGTGCTCCATTGCGATAATATTGCGTTTTCTGCGGCTTACCTTCTTGTAATAAAGAGGAAGGGCCACATTCTCGAGTGCATTTTTAAAATGAATAAGGTTGAACGACTGGAATACAAAGCCGATCATCTCATTTCGGAACTTTGCGGCCTCTCTTTCGTTCATGTTTTTGATAAGTGTACCGTTGAGGTGGTAATCACCTGCGTCATACGCATCGAGGATGCCCAGGATGTTGAGCAAGGTGGATTTCCCCGATCCCGAAGCGCCTGTTACTGCGACATATTCACCTGCTTCTATGTCGAGACTGATTCCTTTAAGCACATGAAGTGAAATTGCTTCGGTATGATACGATTTGTGTAGTTGCCTGATATGGATCATCTATATGTTATTTTCTCCCGTAAGACTTAAATCCGTCTGGTTTCGTTACAGAATATACGCTAAAATTCACAAAACATAGACAACACAAAAGTATGTCAAAACATTGTACTATGCAATGCACAATACTATGTATTTATAATAATTATTAATAATTAACAGATTGATTTGTTCGTACTCTTTTTTAATACGCTTGAACAGAATCTCTTTTTAATTATCTTCTCTTTATGTACGCATTGAAGCATAGGATATTCTTCGCATGGCTTAGAACATCCGTAAAATATGTGACGTGAAAAAGATGAGGATAAAAACGGAGAATCTATTCAGGGATTAATTCGAAGGAATATCCCTGTGCAAGCAACCACTCGATGGCGAGGGGCAGGGCATACTTCATCTTTTTTTCGGCTTTGAGCGAATCATGGAACACGATGATGGAGCCGTCCCGTGTATACCTTTTTACGTTCTGCAGTACCTGTTTTGAAGTCATAAACCTGCTGTAGTCGCGGGTGACCACATCCCACATGATTACTTTGTATCCTGCTTTTTGCAGAGCGTGGTTCTGTGGCATGCGCATATGTCCGTGAGGTGGCCTGAAAAGAATGGAATCTATCAGTGCGGCTGCTTTGGCCGTATTGTTCAACAGGAGAGATGTCTTGCTGTTCCAGCCCTGCAGATGGTTGAAGGTGTGATTGCCGGTTTTATGTCCCCGGTCCAGCAGCTGTTGATAAACTTCCGGGTATTTGCGTACGTTGTCGCCCACACAGAAGAAGGTTGCCTTCACACTGTAACGGTCCAGCAGTTCGAGTACCCATGGGGTAACTTCTGGTATGGGGCCGTCGTCAAAAGTGAGATAGACTGTTTTACGGTGGGGCAGTTTCATTCGCCAAAGAGATTTGGGAAAGAGCAGCCGATAGAGGAGAGGAGGTTGTTCTATGAGCATGTGTAAGATGATAGAATTACGGACTTGCCGAGTAACGGGACCGTGTTGTGATTACACGGCCCCGTTGTGCCTCTGTTTTTATTGTGGTGTGGTTTTATATTGTTCGAGCAGGCGGGGACTAAACTGTTGCATCATGCCAAGTGCTTTTTGCATTGTTTCTTCCGCTGTTGCCCGTGTAAGGGTATCCTCCTTGGGTGTGGCATAATAACTGCGCACAGATCCATCGGTGATTTCCTTCAGGATCATATCTCCCGCATATGACACGCCCTGCATATAAAAGAACTGTGCACGTTGCATCAGGTCGTCGGTCATCACCTGGTATTTTTCCTTGTCGTACTGTTGGTAGATGTTATTGATAAACAGCATCGGATTGATGTTGTTATACACGATGTCGGAGAGGGTATTTGATAACTGTATCGGCTTCAAACGGCTGAACCAGTCGAGATTCCTGTCTATACGTCCCCTGATGGATGATATGAGTGCTTCTGCCTTCACCTGCTCTCCCAGGCGGTAGTATGCCCTGGCAAAGATAAGTCCGTCGGTGCCATAGTGTACCGTAGAATCGGGCACCATCGAGGTGATTTTGTCGAGTGCGGCCAGTGCTTTCTCGTTTTCACCCTCTTCGATCAGCGCATTGATCAGCTGGGTAAAATAGAGACGGAAGGTGGATATCATTCTCCGGCTGGTTTCATCCAGGTAGATATCGGGATTCTCTTCCAGACCGCCCCAGCGGAACTTATTCATCATGTTGTCATAAGCCGCTGCCGTATTTACCCCGCTACTGAGCGGAGTTCCGGGCACTACCTGATAGGAGAGGCCGTTGAGTGAAAAGTTCTTATCCTGCAGGTTCATATACAACGAGGGGGTAATGGTGGTGGCAAAGTGCAAAGGACGTTGCCAGTGCTCATCGTTAATGTTACTGATCATTTCCAGTATCATCAGCTCCTGGCGGTAGAGTGCCGATTTATCACCCAGGTCTATATACATCCTGTCGCCCGGCTTCGAATGGAGTGCTTTCCAGTCGACATTGACAGTATCCACGTCGAGCGCCAGTACATTACCCGGGATGATCTGGGTATTGCCTGTGTTGAACGGGTTGGCGGGATTGCTGTTTTGTCCGGTCCGCAGGTTCTCCATTGTCTGTTTCAGGGAGAGGGTGTCTTTGAAAGCATTCACATCGTAATAGGAGGCAAATGATACGGGTGGAATGTTGTTTTGTCGCAGTACATTTTCAATCTCCTTTTTGTTGATTACGAAGGCTGCACTTCCTGCATCGCCCGAATAGCGGGGGCGTGACCATTGAATGGGTAACGGGGTAGACTCATATGCCGGGCGTAGCAGCTGGTCTATATACCACTCTGTTTGGAGGAAGCTGAGGTTGGTCACCCGCACGTCGGTACGGTAGCCTTCGGTTTCCTGCACATACCATAGGGGGTATGTGTCGTTGTCGCCATTGGTAAAGAGTATGCCATTTTCACCCACGCCACAGAGGTAGTTCATGCCGGTGTCGCGTGCCAGTGTTCTGCCGGAGCGGTCGTGGTCGTCCCAGTTTTGCGATGCCATCTGTAATGGAATGAAGAGAGAGGCTGTTGTGGCAATCGCAGTGGCGGCGGTGGTATTTTTGATATATTTCCGCAGAAACAGGCTGATGCCGGCCACTCCCATTCCCACCCAGATTGAGAAGGCGTAAAAGGAGCCCGAATAGGCATAATCACGTTCGCGTGGTTCAAAAGGAGTTTGATTGAGATAAAGTATGATGGCCAGTCCCGTCATGAAGAAAAGCATGAAGACGACGGCAAAGCTCTTGTTCCCCCTTTCTTTCAGCCGCAATTGATAAAGGATGCCAATGATACCCAGTAACAGCGGAAGCATATAGTATTTGTTATGGCCTTTGTTTTCGACGATGTCGGGGGCGATGTTGTCCTGAGGCCCCAGACCGAGCACATATTCATCGAAAAACGGAATTCCCGTGATCCAGTTGCCGGAGGTAATGCCGCCGTCACCCTGTATGTCGTTCTGCCTTCCTGAGAAGTTCCACATGAAGTAGCGCCAGTACATATAATTGAACTGGTAGCCGAACATGTATTTTATATTTTGCCAGAGCGTGGGTTTCTGATTGCGGTCTGTGACACCGCCCCAACGCTCATATCCGATGATATGATTGCCAAAGGATGGGTTGTTGGGATTGGAATGCATCCGGGTCAGAAACATTGTGTTGGTATATTTATAGGAGGGAGAAGTACTTTTCTCATACCTGTCTTTCTGATCGGGAGAGGTTTTCACAATCTGTTTCCAAGAGGTGGTTTCCTCATTGATGATGGCGGTACCGTCGGCATTTCGTGCAATTTTGGATGCATAGGTCGTTCCGTGAATCAAGGGTGTCTGACCATATTGTTCACGGTTAAGGTAGCTGCCCAATGAGAATATATCTTCCGGAGAGTTTAAGTCGAGCGGTGTGTTGGCGCCGGACCGTATGGGGATAAGTGCGTAGGCGGAGAAGCCGACCAAGATAACCATCAGGCAGGAAATGGCAAGGTTTATAAACTTGACCTCCAGCTTTTTGTATTTAAAGCAGAGGTAGCCTCCCGCTGCCAGAAGGAGAATCCACAACCATACTTTGCTGCCGATAAAAAGGACACCGGCCATGGCGATGCTGATGAAAAAAGCGGTACGGGCACGGGATTCTTTTCCTTTTTCAGACAATGTTTCGTAGAGTGTCCATGCAATGCTTGCCACCAGTAGGACCAGATAAACAAAAAGTCCCGTGTTGTAAGGCATGCCAAGTGTGTTTACGAAGAACAGCTCAAACCATCCGCCCACTTTGGTGAATCCGGGAATAATCCCCCACATCAGCACAACAATCAGAATGAAAGATCCCAGAAGTGCAAGCAGGCCTCCTTTCCATGTGGGATTCTCGTTTTTTCTGAAATAATGCACCAACACGATGGCCGGGATACAGAGCAGATTGAGCAGGTGTACGCCGATGGACAGTCCCATTACATAGGCAATAAGCACAAGCCATTTATCGGCATGCGGCTTATCGGCATTGTCTTCCCATTTGAGGATGAGCCAGAAAACAATAGCAGTGAGCATGGAGGAAAAGGCGTAGACTTCTCCTTCTACGGCAGAGAACCAGAATGTATCGGAAAAGGTATAGAGAAGCGCACCCACCAACCCACTGCCAATCACGGCAAAGACCTTCCCCATT
Organism: Proteiniphilum sp. UBA4977; assembly: GCA_002398565.1. Classification (GTDB taxonomy): domain Bacteria; phylum Bacteroidota; class Bacteroidia; order Bacteroidales; family Dysgonomonadaceae; genus Proteiniphilum. Next base: position 46,445 of record DGZP01000086.1, on the reverse strand, counting down.
TTTAACTCCTGTTCCTGAGGGTTGAAAATTAGCTTGCGTGTGAGATGGGTTATTGTCCAGAAAAGGAAAAGGATGGTGAAGGCACTCATCAGTGCCGACATGCTGTTGACCATCCGGGCCACCTGTGAAGGGTCGCCGGCAAACTGAGTAAATAAATTTCCCACCAGCATAAATATTGGTGCTCCTGGCGGATGTCCAACTTCCAGTTTGTATGCTGAAGTGATAAATTCACCGCAGTCCCAAAAACTTGCCGTGGGTTCAATGGTTAACAGGTATACAATAGCAGCCGTGACAAACACACACCAGCCGGCAATGTTGTTGATTAACTTGTATTTAATCATTTTATTATTTATTGAATTGATAAACCCGACATTTGTTTGAAACTTACCGGATTAATCTGAAATTGCGGCAAAGATACTGAATTCCCGTTATTCTGACGGCGTTTTCGATCTCATTTTAAAGCGATATTATTAAAAAAAAGTAAAATCATATACAAAATCATTTCAAACAGATATGCTGCCGGATGTGAGTTAACAGATTATTAATAAATGTACGCAAAACTTAAAAGGAGCGTAATATGTTGTATAACATATTTTGCGTTAAATGCAAGTAGATCAGCAATATA
>DGZP01000086.1:37766-45672 GCA_002398565.1 Proteiniphilum sp. UBA4977 | reverse complement strand
ATCCTGTTTCGCTTTTGGTTTACCTTCAGGGTCTCAAAAAAAAACTATCCACAATTTGGCGGTGAAACAATAAAAAGTTTACTTTGAAACTGATTAAGGAAAAAAATCTATAATTAAAAAGTCTTTTTAGTAATAGTTTATCATTCATGCAGATTACGCTTGTTATTCTAAAACCATCAGCAGTTCAACGAGGTATCCTGGGAGAAGTAACTACACGCTTTGAAAAAAAAGGGATTCAGATTGTGGGAATGAAGATGGTGCGTTTGGATGATAAAATCCTTGCAGAACATTATGCTCATTTACTAAACAAGCCATTTTACGGGAGAATCAAGGATTCTATGCAGGCAAGCCCTGTAGTTGTAATGGCGCTCAAGGGTATTGATGTGGTAAACGCAGTAAGAAAATTGGCAGGCGTAACAAATGGCAGAGAAGCTCAACCGGGAACAATCAGGGGTGATTATAGCATGAGCGTGCAGGAGAATATTGTGCATGCAGCTGATTCTCCTGAAGCAGCCGCAACAGAGTTGAAACGTTTTTTCTCCGAAGGAGAGATTTTTGATTATACTTCTCATCTCACTCCCTATTTTTACGCGAATGATGAACTGTAAACCGTAATAAGAATGATCAGCAAATTCCAAAACGGATCAATTAATATAAAGAGTCAGGTAGCAATGGAAAGTAAACATTTTTTCGCAAAAGCACGTATCCTTTTGCCCGCAACCTTGATGTTCGTTACATTGAACGCATTTACACAATCAAAGCCGGCCACATCCGATAAGCCGAGGCCGGAAATAACAGTCAAACAACTCCACAGCTCCAGTTTAAGCGAAGAAACAGGCTTATTTGCCGACGGTTTGAAACTTAAAATGGATTTATCGGTACTCGATGAAGCCGAGGAACGCAGGGAAACATTTGATCCCAATGATATTCCTGCCGATGATATTTACGGCGGCATGTGGGTGAATCAGCACGTGAACATTTACGAGAGTTTAAAAAATGCCCCAGATACGTTTATCGTGGATCTGGAAAATTTCACTATGCCTGCTGTGGGTCACATGACCTCTAATTTCGGCAGGAGAGGTAGCCTTCGTTATCACTATGGAATTGATATAAAGGCGCAGACGGGCGACACCATTTATGCTGCGTTCGACGGGAAGATCAGGGTGAAACAATACGAAAGAAGAGGGTATGGTTATTATCTGGTTGTCCGTCATGTGAATGGCCTTGAGACAGTATACGGCCATCTTTCCAAATTTCTGGTACAGGAAAACGATTTTGTCCGTTCGGGTCAACCTATCGGACTGGCCGGTAACACGGGCAGGTCGTTCGGATCACATCTTCACTTTGAAACCCGCTTTCTGGGTAAACCCATCAATCCCAACTTTATCATCGATTTTGAAAACAAAGTGACCCATCGTGACGAATACCTGGTGACCAATTCAAGCTACAGAAAAACTTCCAACAGCAGCAGGTCTCTTGTTAGCAGCACCTCGACCTATAAGGAGCCGACCACCGAAAGTAACAAATATGTCTCAGGGGATGTGAAGTATCATCGTATTAAGCAGGGCGATACGCTGGGTGCAATCTCAAGGCGTTACGGAACCTCGGTGAAAAATTTATGCGACATGAACAACATCACCACCAAAACAGTATTACGTGTGGGAAAATCCATACGCATTTCGTAAAAGACATTCTGCGTCCATATGTATAAAAAGGTACAGGTTTAACGCTTGTACCTTTTTTTTGATTATCTTTGTTCATCAGATTACACAATGCATTATGGATGTTACCAATAAGCAATTCGATGACGTGATTGTGATTTGCCGGGAGATTTTTGAAAAAAAACTGCACGATTATGGAGCCTCCTGGCGAATTCTCAGGCCGGAATCGGTGACCGATCAGATGTTTATCAAGGCCAATCGCATCCGTTCACTCGAAGTGAAGAAGGAAAACAGGGTGAATGAAGGGATTTGCCCCGAATTTATCGGTATCGTGAATTACGGAATCATCGGACTGATTCAGCTGCAATTGGGATATGCTGATTCCATAGATGTAACCGTTGAAAAGGCATTGGAGTTATATGACTCGCACGTGGCGGAAACCAAAGCCCTTATGAGTGCCAAGAATCATGATTATGACGAAGCGTGGCGAAACATGCGGATCAGCTCCTACACCGATCTTATACTGATGAAGATATACCGCACAAAAGAGATAGAGAGCCACTCCGGGCAGACACTCATCTCTGAAGGGGTGGATGCCAATTATCGTGACATGGTGAATTATGCCATTTTTGGATTGATAAAACTACATTTCGGCGATTAAGAAGCATGAGCAGAACGGCAAAAATAATGATTGTGTTGTCCCGCATTCTCGTAGGTGCAACCTTCGTTTTTTCCGGACTTGCGAAAGCGGTGGATCCGCTGGGCTTTACATATAAAATTCAGGACTATCTGATTGAACTCGGCCTGACTGCACTCTTTCCACTGGCATTACCTGCGGCCGTATTTATGGTGACGGCCGAATTTGCACTGGGCGTTTTTCTGTGGGCAGGTATTTACCGGAAGTGGACAACGAGGCTGATCTTGCTTTTTACAATTTTCTTTACTCCGCTTACACTGTGGGTGGCAATTGCCAACCCTGTGAAAGATTGCGGCTGTTTTGGTGATGCGTTTGTCATCAGCAACTGGCAGACTTTCTATAAGAATCTGCTGTTACTGGCCGGAGCCATATGGCTGACGATGAAATGGAAGCATATCAATCCTTTGTTTACGAAGAAGGCAGCTCTCCTAGCCGCAATTTCCACGTTTCTCCTGGTTGTCCTCTTTGCATTGCACAACGTGTACAGGTTGCCGGTGATCGACTTTCGTCCCTACAAGGTGGGTGCCAACATTCCGATTCAGATGTACGTAGATCCGGAGAAAGCCGATCTCTATGAAACTATTTTCATATACAGCAAGAATGGAATGACCAAAGAATTCAGGGAGGAAAACTATCCGTGGAACGATTCCACATGGACCTTTGTGGATATGAAAACTCATTTGGTAAGAGAGGGGCAGAAACCGAAAATAGAAGACTTCGCCGTGGAGTCGCTCCATTATGATGTTACCACAGCTTCCTGGCAGTCTGGCAGCGATATTACAGATATTGTGCTTTCAGATCCCTCCTACACTTTCCTGATGGTTGCTTACTCGTTGGAAGAGATGCATATGCGGTATCTGAACCGCTTTCGGGAGGTTGCACGCTATGCTGCGGAAAAGGGGTATTCCTTTTATCTTCTTACGGCATCGGACCTCGATGTGGTAGGGAAGTGGGAACGACAACAAAAGACCGGATTTCAGTTTGCTCATGCCGATGAGCGGACACTGAAAACTATGATCCGGTCAAATCCAGGACTGATGCTGCTGAAAGAGGGCACAGTGATGGGGAAGTGGGACGACAGCAAGGTACCCTCAACCAGTAAGATTGAACCAATTATTAAATAAAGATTTTTTTATGAGAAAGAACATTGTCGCAGGTAACTGGAAAATGAACAAGAACCTGCAGGAAGGAATTGCCCTTGCAACCGCATTGAATGAAGCGCTAAAAGACAAAACGGTGAATTGTGACGTGGTTATCGGTACGCCATTCATTCATCTGGCAAGCGTGGTAGGTGCCGTGGATAAAGCCAGAATAGGTGTGGCTGCACAAAACTGTGCCGACAAGGCCTCGGGCGCTTACACCGGAGAAGTATCCGCTGAGATGGTAGCCTCTACAGGTGCCGGTTATGTAATACTTGGACACAGCGAAAGAAGGGCCTTTTATCACGAAACGGCTGAAATACTGAAGGAAAAGGTAATGTTGGCCCTTATCAACGGACTTACTCCGATCTTTTGTATCGGAGAGGTGCTGGCTGAAAGGGAAGCGGACAAACATTTCGATGTGGTAAAGTCACAGATAGAAGCATCACTGTTTGATCTCACCCCTGAAGATTTTAGCAAAATCGTACTTGCTTATGAACCGGTATGGGCCATTGGTACGGGGAAGACTGCAACGGCAGAACAGGCACAGGAGATGCATGCCTTCATCCGTCGTACACTGGCTGAAAAATATGGTCAGGAAATAGCAGACAACACCTCCATCCTGTATGGTGGAAGTGCCAATGCTTCCAATGCGAAGGAACTCTTCTCAAATCCCGATGTGGATGGCGGACTCATTGGTGGTGCGTCGCTGGGCGTGGATAAATTTATGCCTATCATTGAAGCTTTTTAAGAGATTAACAGAATTTCACCACAGATCCGTTCCGGGTCTGTGGTGTTTCGTTATCTTTGTGGTTGTTTTTTAGCAACCGGTGATCAAAGGCCCGTTTTTTGTCGGGGTTGATGCCTCGGACGGCAGTTTTAAAATTAACGGTCAGTGATCGGCTTTAATAGAAAAATATGAATTATACACTTCATTATAGAATTGTTCTTTTATTCCTGCTTTTTTCATCAGGAATCTCTGCGCAGTCATCTTTACAAAAAAAGGAGATTCTGCAGGAACTTAACAGCGTGGTCCCCGGTAAAGGCAGGGTCATGGTGTATGAAGATGAAAGCATCAGCCAGGTACTGGGACGTCCTATGGCACCCCCCAGAACGGTATATACAAACGCTGAGGGTACCGTCCAGTATTACAAGATGCGGGGATTCAAGATACAGGCCTTCTCTGGTAATAATCAGCGCACCTCAAAGGATGAGGCCAGCCACAAGCAGAGTCTGATAAATAGCTCATTTCCGGAGCATGAGACGGTGGTACTATTCGATTCTCCCTTTTGGCGACTCCGTGTGGGAAACTTTCAAACACGGGAAGAGGCGCAGGCGGTAATGACGGAACTTAGGAGAACATTTCCTTCTTTTGGCAAGGAGATGTATATTGTGGTAGATGAGGTGAAAATTCCGGTTAATTGAACCATTGATGTACTCAGAAGAATTGGAACAAAATAAGTCGGTCATTGCGGGTCATATGAGCGATATCCTCACACTGCTGGGTGAAGATGTGCACCGTGAGGGACTTTTGAAGACACCCGACCGCGTAGCAAAGGCAATGCAACATCTTACAAGAGGTTACTGGCAGGATCCCGAAGAGATTCTCCGGGCGGCGCTCTTCAAAGAAAATTACCGTCAGATGGTGATTGTGAAAGACATTGATCTTTTCTCACTCTGCGAACATCATATGTTGCCGTTTTTCGGAAAGGCGCATGTGGCTTATATCCCCGATGGATATATCACCGGACTGAGCAAGATTGCACGTGTAGTGGATGTGTTTGCCCACAGGCTGCAGGTCCAGGAGCGACTCACAACACAAATTAAAGATTGTATTCAGAAGACACTGAATCCCATGGGGGTGATGGTGGTGATTGAAGCGCAGCACATGTGTATGCAGATGCGCGGCGTGGAAAAACAAAATTCCATCACCACGACCTCGGACTTCACGGGTGTTTTTCGTGAACAGAAAACCCGTGAAGAGTTTATCAATCTGATTAAATAAACGGAGGGAGTATCTTTATCCTTTTTTGGTGACTCTCTTGCGGTCATTCTCATCGAGCAGTATCTTCCTGATACGCATGAACTTTGGGGTCACCTCCACATATTCATCTTCTTTGATATATTCCAGTGCCTCTTCCAGACTGAATATTACTGGAGGAGCCAGCTGTGCCTTGTCGTCCGTACCCGATGCACGGACGTTGGTAAGTTTCTTCGATTTGGTGACATTCACCACCAGGTCGCCCTCCTTGGTGTGTTCTCCCACCACCTGGCCGGCATATACGTCGGTTTGCGGCTCAATGAAAAAACGGCCCCGATCCTGAAGTTTATCCAGCGCATAGGCGTAGGCATTGCCTGATTCACCCGCGATGATGGAGCCGTTAAGTCTTTTTTCGATGGTTCCCTTCCAGGGTTGAAATTCCAGGAAGCGATGTGCCATAATGGCTTCTCCGGCAGAGAGAGTGAGTACGATGTTGTTCAGGCCTATGATGCCTCGAGAGGGAATGTTAAATTCCATATGCATACGATCCCCCTTATTTTCCATGGAGAGCAGTTCTCCTCTCCTGCGGGTGATGACATCGATAATCTTGCTGGCCGACTCTTCGGGAAGGTTCACTGTGAGCTGCTCCACCGGCTCATGCTTTTCTCCACCTATCTCTTTGATGATTACCTGCGGCTGGCCTACCTGCAACTCATACCCCTCGCGGCGCATGGTCTCTATCAGCACCGAGAGATGCAGTACGCCGCGTCCGTACACGATCCAGGAGTCGGAACTGTCGGTTTCTTCCACACGCAATGCCAGATTTTTATCGAGTTCGCGCATCAGTCGCTCATAGATATGCCTTGAAGTAACATATTTACCGTCCTGTCCGTAGAAAGGTGAGTTGTTGATTGTAAACAACATCGACATGGTAGGTTCGTCGATGGCAATGGGATCGAGCGGCTCCGGCTTCTCCAGGTCGGTGATGCTGTCGCCAATCTCAAATCCTTCGATGCCGATCAGTGCGCAGATGTCGCCGGAGGTCACTTCGTCGGCTTTCAACCTGCCCAGTCCCTCAAAGACGTTTACCTCCTTGATGCGTATCTTTTTGACGCTACCGTCGCGTTTGCAAAGTGCATAATCCTTGCTGATGCCGATGGCCCCGCGATGTACGCGACCTACTGCAATGCGTCCCACGTAGTTTGAATAGTCGAGGGAGGTGATCAGCATCTGGGGAGTACCTTCCAGTATTTTTGGCGCAGGGATATATTGAATGATGGCATCAAGGAGCGGAATGATATTGTCGGAGGGTTTTTTCCAGTCGTCCGACATCCAACCCTGCTTGGCCGAGCCATAGACAGTGGGAAAGTCGAGCTGCTCTTCGGTGGCATTGAGACTGAACATCAGGTCGAAGACTTCTTCCTGTACCTCTTCGGGGCGACAGTTTGGCTTGTCCACTTTATTGATTACCAGGATGGGCTTCAGGCCTATCTCCAGTGCTTTCTGGAGTACAAAGCGAGTTTGTGGCATGGGACCCTCGAACGCGTCGACCACCAACAAACATCCGTCGGCCATGTTGAGCACCCTTTCCACCTCACCGCCAAAATCGGCGTGTCCCGGTGTGTCAATAATGTTTATCTTTGTGTCGTTGTAGCGTATGGAGACATTCTTTGAAAGGATGGTGATACCGCGTTCCCTTTCCAGATCGTTGTTGTCGAGAATGAGGTCTTCGGTCTGTTTGTTGTCACGGAAAAGGTGGCCAGCCATCAACATTTTATCCACCAGCGTGGTCTTACCATGATCCACGTGGGCGATGATGGCAATATTTCGTATATTTTGCATGAAAACAATCTTTTTAGGCCGCAAAGGTACGGTTTTTCAATGACAATATGGGTGTTTTTCTTGCGACATCTGAAATATTGATGTTATATTTGTGAAAAATACGCAGATTGCCTGTTCTTGTCCTTTTGTTGATAAACAGCGCAACTTTCGGATTTTTCGGGAATGATATTTTCCGGATTTTTGCGATAAAAAAAGAAGCAGTGAACAATCAGCACCCACATAATTATTACCGGATTGCCGAAGCAATTGAATACATCAGCACTCACTTCAGAAGTCAACCCGGTCTCGACGAGGTGGCCGCACATGTACATCTTAGTCCTTTTCATTTTCAACGTTTGTTTAGTGATTGGGCAGGGACCACTCCAAAGAAGTTTCTGCAGTATATCAGTATCGGGTATGCCAAACAACTGTTGAAAGAACAACAGGCCACCCTTTTTGATGCCGCATTTGAAACCGGGCTTTCTGGTACGGGACGACTACATGATCTCTTTATTCATATAGAGGGGATGACTCCGGCCGAATACAAAAACGGAGGCAGGAATCTTATGATAAACTACAGCTTTGCCGACAGTCCCTTTGGAAGTTT
>DGZP01000086.1:30759-37503 GCA_002398565.1 Proteiniphilum sp. UBA4977 | reverse complement strand
CGCCCATTTACAAAAACAGTTTCCCCATGCCCTTTTTCAGCGTAGAGAGGATTTGCTGCAGCAAAATGCCCTCTCCATCTTTCAAAAAGGCCGGGGCAGCTTGCCTGAAATAAAACTACATTTGAAAGGTACTCCTTTTCAGCTAAAAGTATGGGAAGCTCTTTTGAAGATACCCCTGGGAAAACTTTCGACTTACGGACGTGTTGCCGCGCAGATAAATAATGCCGGTGCTTCCCGGGCCGTAGGTACCGCCATCGGTAGCAATCCTGTTTCCTTTCTTATTCCTTGTCACCGCGTGATTCAATCTTCGGGAGCCTTCGGCGGCTATATGTGGGGGAGTACACGTAAGACCGCCATGATAGGTTGGGAAATAGCCAAAACATACAAAAGCGAAATGTAGCCATATTAATTTTGATTTGCACAAAACAATGATTTTTGTACCTTTGTAAACTTAACGCAACAATACTTTTCAGATTATTATTTAATGAACTTACGCAGATTTTTCAGTGTGTCGGTCCTTTGTGCTATTTTGGGAATCCTGACCGGTACAACATCATCCATCATGGCGCAGGATGCGCCGGTTTCGAGTAGCGACAAAGTGATTACAGATCCTGACATCATTCCCATGTACACCGGCGGCACAGCTGAGATGCACCGGTTTATTGCAAACACGCTGAGTTACCCGGCCGATGCTGTAGCCCGTGATGCACAGGGACTTGTAGTATATACGTTTGTTGTGGAGAAAGATGGCACTCTCTCAGGTTTTAACATAATACACCGTGCTGATTCACTTCTGAACAAGGAGGCATTGCGTATTCTTCAAAATATGCCTCCCTGGCGCCCTGCACGGCATAAAGGAGAGATTGTGCGTGCCGAGACATATGTGCCAATGTATTTCAAGCTAAATAAAAATGCACGGATGGTTTCGAAAACAACTGGTAATCCATCCAGCTCAGCCACTGCGAAAGCGTATGCCAAAACCGATGCGGATATTATTGAAAGCAGTGATATTTATACCATTGTGGATAAGATGCCACAATATGAGACAGGTGATCAGGGATTGGGTAAATTCATCTCACACAACATCCGGTATCCGCGTGAAGCACTCCGGGATGGGATTGAGGGACGTATACTCTGTTCGTTTATTGTCTCGGCAAATGGTTCGATTTCCAATATTGAAGTGGTGGAAGGTTTAAATCCATTGCTGAATGATGAGGCAATACGGGTGCTCGGACTTATGCCGAAGTGGATGCCCGGTGAGAATGGAGGGGAGAAGGTGAACGTAAAATGTTTGTTGCCAATAGATTTCAAGATTGATGAGGATCCCATTCCGGCTCTATAACGCAGTGGTTAACGGTCAGCTTTCAGCTTTGGTAGCAGAGGCTGGTTCCGGACAACGGTTTTAGTTCAGTGTGAGTGTTATTTCACGCAGGCCGTCGTAGGTCTGAATAAAAAGCCTGAAAGAAATAGGAGGATTTTTTTCGGTACGCAGGCTGCGAAGCAGGAAGGAGGCATACATTTTCTGCGGATAGCCGGGAGGATCCTGTTCCTTGGAGTGGCTAAAATAGAGATCGACGGTGGGTGATGAAGCATTGCGAAGCAGCGCCACCTTATGCGGTTTGCTGTGGTATTCCGTTTCGATAATCATATTGAGATAATCGCCTCCCACCCAGATACTCTGGATCTTCACGGGGTCTTTCTCCAATTTTTCCGGAAAACCCTGAGATTGTACTTCACCGGTCAGGATGTTGCCGGCAGAATGAATTCTCACGGTATCACCCTCCAGAAATGCATAATTCAGAATCACACGTTGTCCTTCCTGCCCCGAATAATTTGTTTCCAGGGGTATAAGTATACGTCCGTTATCCAATTGAAACCGGTAGCTGCTGCCGTTCTTTTTTACAGTAGCAAAATCAACAAAGTAATCATCCAGCCGTTGTGGTTCCTCTTCACAACCGGCAACCGGCAGCAAAAGTAAAATGATCCAGAACAGAAGGAAATCTTTCATTTAATAAAGGTTTCAGTAAGTACGCAGGTTATTTTTGACGGTGTTGCCATACATCTCTATCAATTTCTCCCGGAGATAAGTTTCATCTTTGGCGGGAATCTCAATTTTGCTGATCTGTTGTTGCAGATATTCATCGAACCTCTGCTCATCGTCTGCAGTATATTCTGCTGCAAATCTCTTCGAGTGGCTCATCCGGTCGTAAGCCACATAATTAAAGGGAAAGAATGAATAATTGCTGTATATTTCCCTGTCAATGATACAAGCCACCTTTTCCAGCAGTTCATTGCGGGGGATATCTACCGGGAGGCTGTTTATCAGCGTATTGATGCATTTTCCAAACCGGAAGCGCACACGCCCCTTGAAGCCCATGATGCCGGTAAGCATATTTTCGATATCATCGGTCTGGCTTTTTTTGTGAGCAGGATTGTCACGTTTAAGTTGAAATTCCTTGGCCTTGAGAAAGTCACAGGGGTCCAGTTCATAGGAAATAGATACGGGGATGATGTGCAGCTGTTTCAGTACATCTAGCTGATGCACAGTATCATGAAGAGTAAGCATCTTCAGCAGACTCACCTGTGTCTTGTCATCCGAATCTTTTGCCCTTCCTTCCCGTTGTGCTATCCAGACCGATTGTTTTCGCTCACATACCGTATGATGGATGTAGTGGGAGAGATGTGTGGAAACCTCCAGCATCTGCCGGACCGAAACGCCTCTTTTTACAATAAAGCTCTTGTTCAACTTCACCAGCTTTTCAATCCAGGGATAAATTAACAGGTTGTCGCCAATAGCAATCTCGGTGGTTGGCTTTTCCTTGTCGAACATCAGCATGTTCAGAAAGGCGGCGTCCAGAACAATGTCACGGTGGTTTGATATGAAAAGATGATTGTTCTGTTTCCCGATGTGCTCCCAGCCGTAACCGTTCATTTCAGTGGTAGTACGATCTATCAGTTTGTGCATAACCGGATAGATGATGTTTCGCTGGAAATCATACTTTGTGTGGCAGCTGCGCATGGCGGCCGAGAATTGTTCCCAGGTGAAGGGTTTGATAAACGGCTCCACTGCACGCCGGAAATAAAGATCGCTGAGAAGTGAGGCAATGGTTTCCGCTACTTCACTGTCGTGCAGTGGCCGGATATCATCGAAAAGGTGGTTTGTTTCCATCATCAAATGGTTTATTGTAAAGTAATATCTGCGTTTCTGGCCTTGTGATATTCTGTTTCAATGATTTCTGTGAGGATCTCCGTCATCGTCAGTCCCGCTGCTGCTACCTGTTGCGGGATGAAGCTGGTGGTGGTCATCCCGGGAGTGGTATTTACTTCCAGCAAAACAGGTTTGTTGTCCGCAATAATATAGTCGGCCCTGATAATTCCTTTTGCACCGATCAGCCGATATATTTTTTCGGTCTCCTGCTGAATGGTCTGTGTAAGTTCACTGGATATCCTTGCGGGCGTGATCTCATTTACCTGGCCATTGTATTTTGCATTGAAATCGAAAAACTCATTGGTGGTCACTACCTCAGTCAGTGGCAGCGCAGTAAATCCTTTGTCGGTTTCAAAGCAGCCGCAGGTCACTTCTGTCCCTGAAATGAAGCTTTCGATAATTACTTCCGGTGCTTCCTGAAAGGCATCTTCGACAGCTTTCTCCAGTTGAGTTGCTTCTTTTACTTTGGTGGTAGCAAAACTAGACCCTCCCACATTGGGCTTCACGAAGAGCGGCAACCCCAGGCGGGAAATAATTTCACCGGGGAGTAGCGGATCGTTTTTTCTCAGAATCACCGAATCAGCCACCCTGATGCCAAAGTTTTTGAGGAAGTGATTGCAGGTAAACTTGTTGAAGGTGAGTGCAGATGCCAGTACCCCGCAATTGGAATAAGGAATGGACAACATGTCGAAATAGCCCTGCAGCGTGCCGTCTTCGCCCGGTGTACCATGTATGGTGATATAGGCAAAGTGTAACCGGACTGTTTGTCCTTTTGCAATAAAACTGAAATCATTTTTGTTGACAGGAATGTATTCACCGTGATACTCAGCCTCCCACGAAGTATGGTCTATCTTTACCTTGAAGACGTTATATTTTACCTTGTCTAGGAAGGAATAGATGCCTGCGGCACTTTTTTCGGAAATCACTTTTTCAGATGAATATCCGCCCCACACGATGGCGATATTTTTTTTCATGTGATTATTTTATATGTTGATTTTTCACTCCATTTGTTCTCTCGATGCCGTGTATACACGCCATCGTTCAATTACCGCCTGCATGTCGCCGGGTATGTCACTGTCGAAATAAAGCACCTCTCCGGTTACCGGATGTACAAATCCCAGGGTACGGGCATGCAGACACTGACGCGGACAGAGGGCAAAGCAATTATAAATAAATTGTTTGTACTTCGCGAAATGGGTTCCACGCAGTATCTCGTTGCCTCCGTAACGTTCGTCGTTGAACAGCGGATGCCCCAGATACTTCATGTGTACCCTTATCTGATGGGTACGACCAGTCTCGAGACGGCATTGTACCAGGGTGACATAACCAAAACGCTCCAGTACGGTGTAGTGGGTGACAGCTGCCTTGCCCTGGTCGCCGTCGGGAAAGACACGCATAACCATGCGATCCCGGGGATCACGTCCGATATTACCTTCGATGGTACCGCTGTCTTCCGCTACATTTCCCCAAACCAGAGCCACGTAGAGCCGGCTGGTTTCTTTCCGGAAAAATTGGGCTGAAAGGTTGGTCTTGGCTTCGGGTGTCTTGGCCACCAGCAACAGGCCTGAAGTGTCTTTATCTATTCTGTGTACCAGTCCCAACCTTGGGTCGTCTAGGTCCCTGACAGGATCCCGTTTCAGGTGGAAGGCTATCGCATTGACCAGCGTACCGGTATAATTTCCATGCCCGGGATGAACCACCATGCCCGGCGGTTTGTTGATTACCATCAGTGCGTCGTCTTCATACACAATATCCAAAGGTATGTTTTCGGGAAGTATCTCCAGTTCATGCCGGGGCCTGTCCATCACGATGGAGATTACGTCAAGCGGTTTTACCCGGTAATTCGATTTCACTGGTACTCCGTTCACCAGGATACAGTCTGCTTCGGCTGCCTGCTGAATCCTGTTCCGTGAGATTCCTTCGATCCGTACGGATATAAATTTATCGATACGCAGCAGATTTTGTCCTTTATCGGCTACAAATCGGAAATGTTCATATTTTTGATCCTTTTCCGGCCTATTATCCGTAAGATCATCCTCCTCTTCCGGAAAAAAATCAAATTCATCCAAATCGTTTTTCGTCACAGTGCTTCCTATTAGAAAAATGAGTCATCTATTGCTTTTTCCTGAGGAATGAGGGTATTCGCAGCGGGCGTTCCCGGAGCAACGATATATTCGTCGTTCACATTCAACGAGTCGGCCAGCACACCGCTGGTGACGACCAGCGTCAGAGGTGAGCCTGCAGGTACTTTCTCGTCGGGTAACAATGTCTTGCCCCTGTATTTCACAGCCACCACCAGACCCGCGTATTCAGCAGGAATCTCTTCCGTGGACAGCTGTGTGAATCCCAGAGAGTTGAGCAGTGCCGATGCCTGACGGGTTGAATAATCTACAAGTCCCGGTACAGATACCTGTTGCGGAGTTTGTGAATAAATGGTGATATAAATGGAGCGGCCTTCCTTTACTTTGTTGCCGGCTTTGGGGGTCTGATCAAGAATGGCACCGGGTACGGCGTCGCGCCTGTAGATGGAATCCACCACCTCGGCCTTTAGCCCCCGGGCATGCAGGATGGTACTGGCTTCATTCAACTGGAGTCCCTCGAGCACGGGTACCACCACGTTCTGCCCATGCCTGGTGTAGACACCCAGAAGGAGCAATGCCAACAGAATGAGCAGCAGGCCGCAGCAAATGATTATAAGCAGATTTTTTACAATTTTGTTTTCAAATATCGCTTTTCCTGTTTTTGTTTTATTAGTCATAACCGCGATGTTAAAATGCAAATGGGTAATGTTGGTACAAAAGTACAAAAAAAATAAGAGCGGGGATAGGGAACGTGAAAAGAGATAGGGTGAAGTTATATTGAAAGGAAAAACACAAAACAGAAAAACAGGAATGAGGTATCCCGCATTCCTGTTTCCGTATGTCGTCCGGTCAGAGCCGGATAGATTCTGAAGGCACTTCCTCCGGTCTTGTAAAAGAAGAGGTGAACCTGAAAAATCCCCGATTAATATTCGTCGGAGACAGTCAGTCTGGCCCTACCTTTTGCACGACGAGAGGCAAGCACTTTCCTTCCGTTCTTGGTAGCCATTCTCGTGCGGAATCCGTGTTTGTTTTTTCTCTTTCTGTTAGAGGGTTGAAATGTACGTTTCATATGATTATTCTATTTATTGCTTTCTACATTATTTACGGGCTGCAAAATTAGGTAAAAAAAATGAAAGAACAAATTTTAAACCGGATAAATTAAAATGGAAGGGAGGGTTCTCTCCATTTTATTGCCCGGATATCGTTTTTCGGAAAAAAAAGAAAATTTGAAAGAAATGTTTTGCAGTTACAGAAAAACGTCCTATATTTGCACCCGCAATTTGGATATCAGTCCGGTCAGCACAAGGTTCACGCCTGCAAAAGGCCCATTCGTCTATCGGTTAGGACGCAAGATTTTCATTCTTGAAAGAGGGGTTCGATTCCCCTATGGGCTACAATAGTATAAAGAATAAATTTACGCGTCAATCAAATGGCAAATCACAAATCATCAGAAAA
>DGZP01000086.1:28018-30493 GCA_002398565.1 Proteiniphilum sp. UBA4977 | reverse complement strand
CGCACCATTACATCGAAGGAAGAGGCACAGAAGATGTATCCGGAGGTTTGTTCCATGTTGGATAAATTGGCGAAAAAGAAGGTAATACACCAGAATAAAGCCAATAATCTGAAGTCGAAATTAGCCGCACATGTGAACAGTCTGAACTGATTTTCTGTTCGCTGTGTTTTACAGGGAGCCGGTCATCTTATTTTGCCCGGCTTTTTTGTTTTTTGAATCGCGTGAAGTGCTTCTCTGGCTGACCTTCAGGTGATTGTTGTGTAAAGCGGGACAGCCCGCTTTTTTGTTTTTATATCTTCCGTTGAGGGCCTCCTAAAAAAAGCAAAAAGATTGGAAAAAAGGGGGATTTTTCGTACATTTGTCTGTTTCTACTACAACCGGAGGTCCGGATGTAAATCGTTAATTCATAGGGATATTTTAACAAAATAAATCAGCATGTCAGAAGAAGAAAAAAGATCGGCAAGCGGAGATTATTCCGCTCAGAACATCCAGGTGCTTGAAGGGCTTGAAGCAGTGCGCAAGCGTCCCGCCATGTATATCGGCGACGTAAGCGAAAAGGGACTTCATCATTTGGTCTATGAAGTGGTGGATAACTCCATCGACGAAGCGCTTGCCGGATACTGTACCGAAATAAATGTCATCATCAACGAAGATAATTCCATCACAGTAAAAGATGACGGACGGGGAATTCCGGTTGATTACCACGAAAAAGAAAAAAAATCGGCTCTCGAGGTGGTACTCACCGTGTTACATGCAGGTGGTAAATTTGACAAAGGCACCTATAAGGTGTCGGGAGGACTTCATGGTGTGGGTGTCTCCTGCGTGAATGCATTGTCGATTTACCTGAAAGCGGAAATTCATAGAAAAGGAAAGATATACGTACAGGAATATTCACAGGGGAAACCCTATTCCGATGTAAATGTAGTAGGTGAAACGAAGGCGACCGGAACCATCATCACCTTCAAGCCGGATGATACCATATTTAATGTCCTTGAATACCGGTACGACATCCTGGCTACACGCCTGCGTGAGCTGGCTTATCTGAATGCGGGCCTGACGCTGACGCTGACCGATAAAAGAACGCCACGCGAAGACGGCTCGTTCAAAACAGAGCGTTTCTACTCCGAAACGGGCCTGGAAGAGTTCGTGATCTATATCGACAAGAACAAGGATTCACTGATTCAGACACCCATACATATTGTGACGGAGAAAAACGGAATTCCCATTGAGATAGCGATGACTTACAACGATACCTACAATGAGAATATATTTTCTTACGTGAACAATATCAATACCATTGAGGGTGGAACGCACCTGACCGGTTTCCGGAGGGGACTGTCGCGCACGCTCAAGAAGTATGCCGAAGACTCCAAAATGCTGGAGAAGGTGAAGGTGGAAATTAGCGGTGACGATTTCCGTGAAGGACTAACCGCTGTTCTCTCGGTGAAAGTAGCAGAACCTCAGTTTGAGGGACAAACCAAAACCAAATTGGGTAACAGTGAAGTAATCGGTGCTGTGGATCAGGCCATCGGTGAAGCGCTGAAGTATTACCTGGAGGAGCATCCCAAGGAGGCCAGGGTGATTGTGGAAAAGGTGATCCTCGCAGCTACAGCCCGTCAGGCTGCCCGCAAGGCACGTGAGATGGTACAGCGCAAATCGCCTTTGTCGGGCGCCGGCTTGCCGGGCAAACTGGCCGATTGTTCAAGCAAGGACCCTCAGCTGAGCGAGATCTTCCTGGTGGAGGGCGACTCAGCCGGTGGTACAGCCAAGCAGGGACGTAACCGGATGTTTCAGGCCATCCTGCCATTGCGCGGGAAAATTCTGAATGTGGAGAAAGCAATGCCGCACAAGGTGCTGGAGAGTGAAGAAATAAAGAATATATATACTGCACTGGGTGTGACTATAGGCACGGAAGAAGA
Source organism: Proteiniphilum sp. UBA4977 (assembly GCA_002398565.1). GTDB lineage: Bacteria > Bacteroidota > Bacteroidia > Bacteroidales > Dysgonomonadaceae > Proteiniphilum. The sequence continues at coordinate 28,574 of DGZP01000086.1, read as the reverse complement.
TTCCAAGGAGCTCAACATCTCGAAGCTCCGGTATCATAAAATCATTCTGATGACCGACGCCGATGTCGACGGTAGCCATATTGATACGTTGATTCTGACATTCTTTTTCCGGTATATGCGTACGCTCATAGAAAACGGCTACGTGTATATTGCCACACCGCCGCTTTACCTTTGCAAGAAAGGCAAAATTGAAGAATACTGCTACAACGACCGTCAGCGTAAAGAATTTATCGACAAGTATGCCGATGGTAACGAGAATGCCATCCATACTCAACGATACAAAGGTCTTGGTGAAATGAATGCCGAACAACTCTGGAGCACTACAATGAATCCGGAAAACCGCTTACTGAAGCAGGTAACGATTGAAAATGCCGCCGATGCAGATATTATCTTCACCATGCTCATGGGTGAGGAAGTGGCACCACGACGGGAATTCATTGAAGAAAACGCAACCTATGCAAACATAGACGCGTAATCAGATTCATTTCATATGTCTTGAAATGTTACGACCCCCTTCTCTGCAATGTAACGATAAAGCTGTCGTTCTTTCTCCTGC
>DGZP01000086.1:5348-27765 GCA_002398565.1 Proteiniphilum sp. UBA4977 | reverse complement strand
TGGGGGCTGCATCCGGTAATAGCAGGAAATGCCTTGCTTGAAGCTGGCCGTTTCAGTGGCTCGGTAGAAGCACGGCTTGACGACCTGCAACAGGCTTTTGATGATCCGGCTGTGAAGCTGATTCTTTGTTCCCGCGGCGGATATGGTGTGGTTCACCTGCTCAACAGGCTCAATTTCTCGAAGATCAGAAAGAAACCAAAATGGGTGGTGGGCTACAGCGATATCACAGCTTTGCATGCTGCCATGCAACGACACGGTATTGCTTCCGTGCATGGCCCCATGGCCAGACATTTTTCCGACGAAGGGAGCGAAGACGTTGCGGTTCGCCTGACCAAAAATATGCTGTACGGCCAACCCGTAACCTATGAAATTCCGGTCACCGGCATGGGGAAACTCAACCGTGAAGGTGTGGCTACAGGAAGACTTTTCGGAGGTAATCTCTCTGTCTTCTGCAGTTTGCTGGGTACACCCTACCTCAAAATACCACATGGGGGAATTTTGTTTATTGAAGATACCGGCGAAGTGCCTTATCGGGTGGACCGTATGATATGGCAGTTAAAACTTGCCGGCGTGTTTAAAAAAATCGGCGGACTCATCGTCGGACATTTCTCCGACTACGAGGAAGACGATCAGATGTATTTCCCGTTGCGGCAATCCATCTTCGAGGCAGTGAGGCAATATGCCTTCCCGGTCTGTTTCGATTTTCCGGTGGGCCATACAAAGCTCAACCTCCCTTTGCTCATGGGTATGAAAGCATCGCTAAGCGTAAAATCCCATTTTATTAATTTCCAACAATAAACAACGACATTGAATGACAATAAGTACAGAACTTTTATTGCTTGTGGGATCCATTTTGTTTTTCATAAGTATGCTGGTAGGGAAGGCGGGCCACCGTTTTGGTGTACCGGTACTGTTGCTTTTCCTGGTAGTAGGAATGGCTTTTGGTTCGGACGGTTTCGGATTGGTTTTTGAGAATGTACAAATAGCACAGACAATCGGTACCATCTGTCTGACCATCATTCTATTTTCCGGCGGACTGGATACCAGGTTTTCCGAGATTAAACCGATTATCTGGCCGGGAGTCGTGCTCGCTACGCTGGGCGTTTTTATCACTGCCATCCTTACCGGATTCTTTGTCTACTGGTTATCGGGATATATGTTTCCTGCACTGGGAATAGGTCTGCTGACAGCAATGCTGCTTGCTTCCACCTTCTCATCTACCGATTCGGCATCGGTATTCGGTATATTACGATCAAAAGGACTGGTACTCAAAAATAACCTGCGCCCGTTGCTTGAACTTGAGAGCGGGAGTAATGACCCCATGGCATACATGCTGACCATCATGTTCATGGGTATTATACAATCGGGTGCCGACCCAAATATAGGCATGGTGATAGTCAACATTGCGGTGCAACTGGCGGTAGGTACCGGCATGGGGTATTTTCTTGGAAAAGGTTCCGTGATCGTCATTAACCGCATCAGGATGGCCAATACCTCGCTCTATCCTATTCTTTTGCTGATTGTAGGGATATTTATTTTTGCATCTACGTATTTTCTGAAAGGAAATGGCTACCTCGCCGTATACATCGCAGGATTGGTGATTGGTAATTCAAAATTCTCACATAAACGTACCTCCATGAAGTTTATGGATGGTTTTGCCTGGATGAGCCAGATCCTTTTGTTCCTCACGCTGGGGCTGCTGGTCAATCCTGGTGAACTGATCGAGGTACTCATTCCTGCACTTGTTATTTCTCTGTTCCTCATTTTTATTGGTCGCCCGTTGACAGTCTTTCTGACACTATTCCCATTCCGAAAAATCGGTTTTAAGGATAAACTCTACATATCGTGGGTGGGTCTGAGAGGAGCCGTACCTATCATTTTTGCCATTCTCCCGCTGGCCGAAGGTGTACCACACTCAAGATGGATCTTTAATATAGTGTTTGTCATCACCATTGTCTCTCTACTGGTGCAGGGAACCTCACTCCCCATGGTTGCCCGGTGGCTTGGGCTGGCAGAAAAACCAATCAAATATAAGGAGTTTGAGGATTTTGACGTGGAATTTGCTGAAGAGATCAAATCGGCTATGACGGAGATCCATATCTCGGAAGAGACTTTACAATACGGAAAAAACCTGATGGCAATGCCATTGCCCGACAAAACACTGGTGGTGATGATTAAAAGAGGTGAACTCTATTTTGTACCCACGGGACAGACAGAACTGCATGCAGGAGATAAGCTGCTGGTGATTTCCGACGATGAGGAAGCACTTAGAGAGACTTACAACAACATCGGTATTTCGGACTATTCCTATCAGAAGAATAAATGAAGAGCTATCAGCTATAAGTGGCCAGCAGTCAGCAGCTTGAAGCAGTTAAAATAAACTGAAAAAATAAACAATATAAATGAACCGGTTACGTCTTTTCTCGCTTTCAATAGTTTTAATTACCGGACTCTTATATACATTGTCCTGTAATTCCTGTCAGTCCGGTAAGCAAACTGTAGTGGCAGAACCGTACAGCAGGGTTTCACCCGATTTTAATGCCGATAGTGCCTATGCTTTTATACAGACGCAGGTTGATTTTGGAGCCCGGGTACCGGGTACAGCGGCGCACAAGGCTTGTGGAGACTATTTGTCATCAAAGCTAAAATCATACGGTGCCGCGGTGGTGGAGCAACATGCTGAAATTACCCATTACGACGGAAAGAATCTGCCGATAAGAAACATCATTGGGAGCTGGCTTCCTGAAAAGGAAAAACGGATATTGCTCTTTGCCCATTGGGATTCCCGCCCCTTTGCAGATGAGGAGACAGATGTCCGGAGACAGCAGCAGCCCATTGCAGGTGCCGACGACGGCGGCAGTGGAACCGCGGTATTGATGGAAATTGCCAGACAACTGCATCAACGACCCGCGGAGGTGGGTATCGACATCATCTTTTTCGATCTGGAGGACTGGGGACAGCCCTCGTTCGGCGAAACCATGGTGGAGGGCGACTGGTGGTGCCTTGGTTCAAGGTACTGGTCGGAGCAACCCCATGTGGAGAATTACAGGGCAGCATACGGCATCCTGCTTGATATGGTGGGAGGTAGCAATGCTACTTTTCTCAAAGAGGGATATTCCATGCAATATGCACCGGGTGTGGTGGAAAAGATTTGGAGTATGGCCACCAGAATGGGATATGGCAATTATTTCCTGTCCAGAGGAGGAGGGTATATTACCGATGATCATGTGCCGATTAATATAAAACAACGTGCTCCCAGTGTCGATATCATCAATCTGAAGAGTGATACGGACACGGGATTTGCTTCCTATTGGCATACCCTCAACGATGATATGCGTAACATAGACCGCAACACGTTGAAGGCGGTAGGACAAACGGTACTGGAAGTGATCTATACGGAAAAATAAATAAAAGCTTTCGAAAGCTTACAATCCATAGATCGAAACGGGAAAGTAACAGGCTACGCAAAGAGATATTCTTTAGTAAAAATATAATGCAGACAATCAACGAAATACAACAGGAGATAATTGATGAATTCAGTATCTATGATGACTGGATGGACAAGTATGCGGTAATTATTGAGCATGGGAATGCTTTGGTGCCGCTCGATGATAAATACAAAACACCCGAGAATATCATTGAGGGGTGTCAAAGCCGTGTCTGGCTGCAAACAGATTACCGCGACGGGCGACTCTGGTTTCAGGCCGAGAGTGATGCAATCATTGTGAAGGGGTTGCTTGCATTGGTACTGCGCATCTTCAACGGACGCACACCCGATGAGATCATCGACACCGACCTTCGCTTTATGAAGGAGATTGGTCTTACTGAACATCTGTCGCCGACCCGTTCCAACGGCTTGCTTTCCGTGATCAAACAGATTCGATTCTATGCCATTGCCTACAAGGCGAAGGTGGAGAAAGCCTGAAGCGTTCTTACAGCCGGTTCAATTCCGGTGGCCGGAGTCATTGTCCTTGCTTTCGGAAATGGTGTTCCCGTTTCGGCTCATCTCTTCCGAACGGCTTCTTGCAGCATCAAGCACTCCCTCGAAATGTTTCCCTATCTTGTGGTTGCGGAAGTATTCAAGCCCCGCCTGTGTGGTGCCTCCCTTGCTGGTAATGTTCCTGATCAGCTCCTCAATACTGTAATCTTTCTGATTTTGTGCGAAATAGAGCGTAGTGCCCTGTGTCAGTTCCAGCAAAAGCTCATCGAGCAGCGGCCCAGGCAGGTTAAACTCCTGCATCTTGTCCTTGAAAATTTGAATAAAGGCCAGGATGAAGGCAGGACCGCTTCCAAAGACCGAGGTGAACAGGTCGAATCCGCTCTCCTCCAGTGCTACTACTTTGCCCAACTTGCCCAACAGTGCGAAGATCTGACTTGCCTTTTCATCGTCGGAACGGTTAGTCGTAAAGGCGGTGACCGATTTGCGGTAAGCCATTGCCAGGTTTGGCATGATACGTACTATTAGCTGATCTTTTCCCAGATACCGTTCTATATACGCTATACTTTTTCCGGCAACCGGTGAAACAATCGTCTTTCCCTCCAGGTTACATTCCTTCAATTGTTCGAGAATACCGCTCAGATCCTGCGGTTTTATTCCTAGCCAAATCACATCGGCAAAGGAGACAAGATCATTCATCTGCTCACAGAATAATATGTCTGTCTCCTTACGGGCTTTGTCGAAATAAGCAAATGTCATACCTTTCTCTTCCTTTAACCCATGATAAACCGCTCTTGTAAGATTGCCGAATCCGATAAATCCCTGTTTCATTGTCTTTTTTAAATTTTTAACCTTGCTCATTTCAGTGAGACTTCCCTTTCGTAAAAAATAATCTCTGCTATTTGAATTTCGTAAAAGGAATATCTCCCTTCAGCGCATGGATTATATAATTTGTACGCTGTCCGTTCACAATCCACATCTCCACGCCATTGCGCATACAGATCTCGGCAGCATATACCTTCGACGACATGCCACCGGTGCCCAGTGTAGAGTTTTTTTCCTCGATGCAATGCGTGACGGAGTCCAGGTCGGAGACCCTGGTAATAAGCTTGGCATCGGGATGAAGATGCGGGTTCCTATCGAAGATGCCGTCGATATCCGATACCAGCACCAACAGGTCTGCTTCGGTAATCACTGCTACCAGTGCCGACAGTTTATCATTGTCTCCCAACAGGATCTCCTCGATCGAAACGGTATCATTTTCATTTACAATGGGGATGTAATTGGCCTGCCATAACCGGTTGATGGTGTTGCGCGTATTTTCGTTGGCCACCGGATTTTCAAAATCGCGGTAGGTCAGTAATATCTGCGCAATATTTAATCCGAATGTGAAAAAGATGGTGTCGTAGAGTTCAATCAGCTTGGTCTGGCCTATTGCTGCCATGGCCTGTTTGGAGTCCACATTTTTAAGATAGCCGTTGATCTCCACAAACTGGCGTGCTGCGGCAATGGCTCCCGAGGAGACGATGACCACATCATACGTTTTTTTCAACTCCACGATTTGTCGGGCCAGACTTTCAATCACCGCAAAGGATATACGGTTGGTACCGGCCGTCAGCGTAGAGGTACCTATTTTGATGATTAGTTTTTTCTTCATTGATACGATTATCCGGATGTTGTGCTTCTGCTGTTCTGTATGAATAGTATTTTAATGTTTCTTTTGATGTCATTCCCGAATCTGGCCTTCCCCGTAGACAAACCATTTGTTGGTGACAAGCTCCTGCGCTCCCAGGGGACCGCGGAAATGCAGCTTTTGGGTGCTGATGGCAATCTCGCCACCCACACCGAACTGGCCTCCGTCTGTAAAACGTGAAGAGGCGTTGTGGTAGACAGCTGCACAGTCCACCTCCTGCATGAAGTGGTCGGCTTTTGCAACATTGCCGGTGACAATCACCGCGGAGTGGCCTCCCGAATAGCGGTTAATCAGTCCAATTGCCTCATCAGGACCGTCGGTCAGGGTGAGATAGAGCTTTGGTGCCAGGTATTCTTCACACAGGGTGGTGGGGTCGTTCTCCTCCCGGATCGCGTGGCTGAGGGCAGCCATACCATGGTCGCCCCATACATCAATTTCTTTCTCCTTCAATGCTGTTATCAGCTGGTTAACCTTCTCCTCCAGCGCGGGCAGACGCCGGCTAATGACCACCTTGTCAATAGCGTTACAAACACTGATTCGCTGTTTTCCGTTGATTACAAGGCGGATAGCCATCTCAAAATCAGCTTCATCATCAATATAGAGGAAGTTGTTACCCCTGCCACTTACAATCACCGGCACGGAAGCATTCTCCTGTACGAAGTGAATAAGCCCTTCACCCCCGCGGGGAATGATCAGATCTACTTTGTGACTGTTTTCACGGATAAGCTGCCGTGTCTCCTCACGGGAGAGATTGAGGTAGGTCACAAATGCAGGATCAACACCGTTCAAAGTGAGTGCTTCCTGCCAGAGCTGTGTCAGCAACGAATTGGTGTGCAGGGACTCTTTACCACCCTTTAGCAGAATTCGGTTACCTGCCTTGAAGGCAGTTGCCGCTGCTTCGATGGTCACGTCGGGCCGTGATTCATAAATAATGAGAATGGTTCCGAAAGGAACCGTACGATTGACTATTTTTAATCCGTCTTCCCGGACAAACTCATACAATATCCTTCCTTGCGGGTCTTCCTGTAAGGCTACCTCTTCAAGTGAACGTATCATACCTTCAATCTTACGGTCATCCACCTTCAGCCGGTCTCTCATGGAGTCGTCCATATGGGGATAAGCCTGCATATCGGACCGGTTGGCTTTCAGTATTGCCTCTTTCTGCAGCCGAAGCAGCCCAGAGAGGCTTTTCAAAACACTGTTTTTATGTTTGTGATTCATTTTCGATAAAAAGAAATCTTTTAACCCTCAAAGGTAGCAATTTATTCTTTATTTTACCCTTTTTGTTGCAAACTATCCATTAGTTGCAAGAGGCTGTGTCGGATTACGAGAAAGCTGTCTCTTAGTTCCGGCTTCACGGGACGAGAGGGAGGAGCCTCCATCCTGAGTGGATTGATGGGCTGATTGTTTCTGTGTACTCTATAATCGAGGTGGGGACCGGTAGAAAGGCCCGTTGAACCCACAAAGCCGATTATCTCACCCTGCTTGACGCGCGTACCCTTTTGAATATCTTTGGCAAAGCGGCTGAGATGCATATAAGTGGTGGTGTAGGCATTGTTGTGCTTGATCTTTAGGTAGTTGCCTGCGCCGCCCCTTTGGTATGCTTTCTCTATTACCACTCCGTCGCCAACCGTCTTTACAGGCGTGCCGGCAGGAGCAGCATAATCCACGCCATGGTGGGGACGGTAACGTTTCAACACCGGATGTAGTCTTGCATTTGAAAATTTGGAGCTGATACGGAAGAAATCGAGTGGTGCCTTCAGGAATTCTTTTCTCAGGCTGTTTCCATCCGCATCAAAATATTCTCTTGTTGAATCCTGTTGAAACGGTACTGCCATATATTCTTGTCCCTGATGTCTGAAAACAGCTCCGGCTATATCCACGATATCTACAAAGGTGGTATCATCGATCCAGGCTTCATCGTATATTAACCGAAAAGAATCGCCTTCCTTTATATCAAAGAAATCGATCTGCCAGGCATATATATCCGACAGTTTCATAGCCAACATGGGGGAGGCGCCCTCCTCAATGATTGCATTCCACATTGAAGAGGTGATGGTCTTTTCGGTATACCGCCGATGTAGGGTTACCGGCTTTACACCGGCATATGCTTTTGGAGAACCGGAACAAAGGTCGACTACCACGAAGTCGGTTTTTGAACTTTCAAACACGAGGTACCGGACTGTCGAAGCAGTGTCGGGTGTGGTGATTGCCGCATATACGTTTCCTATCTGCAGTTTGTCAGGTGGATATAAAGCAGTAATGGTGCCGGTTATATTTTCGCTCTCCGTTCCGCTGAATCCGAGACGCCACAGGATGGACGCCAGGTTGTCTCCCTTTTGGATAGCATAACGATCTACATTGAGTGAATCGACACAAATTCCGTAGGCAAATAAATTCCCGGTTTCTTCAGAGGAGGCTTCGTCGGAGCGCTTTTCCTGCCGGAGTGAGCAAGAAGTGAAATAAATGAGGAATAACAAACAGCTGACTGCCCCGAATACTTTTTTATATCTAAACATGCGTCAAAGATAACTTTTTGCGAAGATAAGTCCAAGAAACATTCTCAAAAAATAAAAATATTTTTCCTTCAGTAGAACCCTGTCTCCAATGATCTGATCTGTATTCTATGAGAGGGAGAAATTGGTGAAAGCCGGTTTAAAACTCCCATTTTACTCCTGCATAATAGTGGCGGGGCATTCCCGGATAATAATATCTCGGCTCTGATTTACCGAAAGCAACAGCGTTCACGGTGAGCATGGGGGAATAATGGGTGTTGGTCATATTGTTTATACCGGTAAAAAGTTCAAAAGAACCTGCTTTAGCGACTGGCAAGTAATAGGAAGTTCTCAGGCTTGCAAGTGCGTAGTGGTCGTTTTCCGCGCTATTGGCATCATTCATATATTGTTTTCCTATATATTGACACTGTATGTTTAGTCTGAGCCGTGCCGCAGGGTGCCATTGGAGACCGGCTTGTGTGACATGGGAGGGTATTCCGGGTAGTTTGTTTCCATCGTACACCCCACCATCGTCTTCGAAATCTATAAACCGGTTTCGTGACCAGGTATAATTGGCTTGCATATGCAGACTCCCGGGAAAGTTCCGGAATCTGAAAATTTTCTGTTTGACCGTCAGCTCCAGTCCGGAGTGACGTGTCCTGCCTGCATTGATACCTGTAAAGACATCTTCAGTGAGTCTTTTTGTAACCAACAGGTTGTTGAGATTTATCCGATAGATTGTAGCTTCCAGTTGTGTGGCATCATCAAACAGATTCAGTCGTACCCCCGCCTCATATTGCATACCCTGCTCCGGCTGTAACTCCCTGTTTATATCTCCTTCCGGCAGGAGTGTCTCCTCGGGTGAAGGCATGGAGAAGCCGTGTCCTGCCGAAGTATAGAAAGCCACGCTGCGCGAGGGTGCGTAACTGACTCCCAGCCTGGGCGAGAAGATGGCAGGAAAATCACGTTTACCACTCTGGTCTCCATTCTCTGAAAACCGGTCGGTAAGGCGGTAATGCACCTTGTTCACAGCACCTCCCCACGAAATATTCCATGCCGGTGCGGGTCGCCAGTACATCATTCCAAAGAGATTATAATGATTTCGGGTCTCCTCGTTTCTGTTGATCAGTTCGTCTTTCATATCCATCTGCCAGCGGTAAGTATCGTTTATCCACTCGAATCCGATCAGTGCATCCCAGTTTGGGGTGTGATACGTTAATCTGTCGCGGATACCTCCTCCCGAAGTACCATCGTCCAGGTTGTTGAATGGCCGTCGTTCGTAGCTGTCAGTCCATCTTCCGAACAGTGTGATCCTGTTATTCCATTTTTCTGAAAATCTGTTCGTCAGGGTTATCCCTCCAATTGCGCGCTGATATTCCTTGTATCCCTCCACAGCTTTCCAGTTAGCCGCTGCAGCGCGAGGATCGCTTTCATACAAGGTTTTACCGACTGAACTGGGGATTTGGGCAAACAGGTCGATCAACATCAGAGTATATTCCAGTGAATAAGTCTGTTGTTGCCATTTGCCCGAAGTAAGTAAGGCTGTGCGCCGGTAACGGTTATTTTCACGGAAGCCATCCGATTGCAGGTGTGAAAGATTTCCCCCGACATCTAAATTTCCTCCGTGATAGTTAACTGTCGTCGTCGCTTTCATCGTTTGAAAACTGCCATGTTGGAGCAAAGCCTCAACTTTATTTTCTCCTGGCCGAGGTGTATAGATATTGATATTACCGCCCAGTCCTGAGCCGTAAAGTGCGGAGGCAGGACCTTTAATTACCTCCATTCGTCCGATACCTGTCAGATCGATATCTTCCGGTGTGGAGATCCCGTCGGATGAGGTAAGGGGTATCTCGTTCAGATATGCTTTGATCCGGTTGGTATTATATGGTGTGCGACTGCCTACGCCACGAATCACAATGCGGCTTGTGGCATAGGTGCCGCTGTGCATGTAGATGCCCGGTATGGCATGGAGTGTGCCGGCAAAACTGTTGCCGTCGGCTGTCACAATCTCCTCTCCCGAGAGTACCGAAATGCTTCCAGGAACCAGGTGCTGACGGGTATTGATCTGGTAGGCATTTACCACTATTTCATTAAGATAAACCGTCGAATCGGTCTTGCCACCTTCCACCTCCTGTGAAACGCCATTCATTGCAAGGAGGCGGCAGCAAATAAGCAAAATTGTTTTTATTTTTTTCATTTTTCTCAATTGACAGGGAAAAGGGAAATTTTTATAACTTTGCATTCTTTTTTACACAATTCGATGGATTTACTCTCCATACTCATTATTGCCCTCGGTCTCTCAATGGATTCCTTCGCCGTATGTATCGGAAGAGGAATGTGCAGACAACACTTTTATGCCTGGAGAGCTTTTAAGATTGCCCTTGTATTCGGCCTTTTTCAGGCATTGATGCCACTTGCAGGATATGCACTAAGTATTGGCTTTTCTGAGTGGATACAACAATTTGATCATTGGCTGGCCTTTATCATCCTGGTAGTTCTCGGCATAAAAATGATCTACGAATGTCTTTTACCCGCGAAAGAGGATAGCTGCCCCGATTGCAGTTGCAGGGAAACGGTGTCCATAGATTGGAGAAAAGTGATAACACTAGCTTTCGCTACGAGCATCGATGCAGCAGCCACCGGACTTATCTTTGCTTCTTATCCGGGGACTATCCTGCAGGCTGCAGGCGTGATTGGCGTAATCTGTTTTCTATTCTCATTTGGCGGCATGTTTCTGGGTTTCCGCCTCGGGAAGAAAATCAATTTTTGCCTGGAAGCCGTGGGCGGAATAATTTTAATTGGCATAGGACTGAAAATTCTCCTCGAACATCTGTTATAAGGAGCGTAAGACCTGCAACAGCACTACCGCCTGATTATGTGTTGTATCCCTCGCGGAATAAAGCAGGGTTACCTTTTTATGTTCTTTCTCCAAAATGCCGATCTTTTCCAGCTCATTTTTCTTATCTGCCAGCTCTTTCCGGTAGCGTGTCATGAACTCCTCCCATTTTCCCGGTTCATGATGAAACCATTTTCTCAATTCTGTGGATGGTGCTATCTCTTTCATCCAGAGGTCCACGCGTGCGTTTTCTTTCGACAGTCCCCGGGGCCAGAGCCGGTCGATAAGGACGCGATACCCGTCGTCATCGCTCCACGTATCATAGACTCGTTTTATTGTGATCATGTGAATCAATTTTTACTGTGAATACATTTGTTGCTTACTTACTTCCAAAGTCCGGCGCGATTGAGTATAAAGGCAAACTCAAAGGCGGTATCTTTGATGCCTTCATACCGGCCGGTGGCACCCCCATGTCCCGAATCCATGTTCATGTGCAGCAGCAGAATGTTGTCGTCAGTTTTGAGCGAGCGGAGTTTGGCTACATATTTGGCAGGTTCATGAAAGAGTACCTGTGAGTCGTTGATTCCGCCTGTCACCAACATATTGGGGTAGTTCTGCGCTGTGATATTGTCGTAGGGTGAGTAAGATAGAATGTAGCTGTAATATTCCTCCTCATTGGGATTACCCCATTCCTCATATTCTCCCGTGGTAAGCGGCAGTGTTTCGTCGAGCATCGTATTCACAACATCTACAAAGGGCACCTGAGCCACGATGGTCCGATATAGATCGGGCCGCATGTTTGTCACGGCTCCCATCAGGAGGCCGCCAGCGCTCCCTCCCATGGCTGCGAGCTTATCGGCAGCGGTGTAACCGCTGTGGATAAGTTGTTCGCTGCATGCAATGAAGTCGGTAAAACTGTTCTTTTTATGCAGCAGTTTGCCATCCTCATACCATTGTTCACCCAGGTCGCTGCCACCCCGTATCTGGGCAATGGCATATACAAATCCACGATCGATGAGGCTATACATGCTTGCACTGAAATAGACGTCGGAACTGTAGCCGTAGCTTCCGTAAGAATAAATCAAAGCCGGGCTGCTGCCATCTTTCTTCAATCCTTTTTTATACACAATTGCCATTGGAACCTTCACACTGTCAGAGGAAGTGGCCCATAACCGTTCCACCACGTAGTTGTCGGGATTAAAGCCGGAGGGTATCTCCTGCTCCTTGAGTTTCACTGTCTGGGCAGTTTCAATGTTATATTCATAGAGTGTGTTGGGACGGTTGAGCGACGTGTATGTATAACGGATGGTGACGGCTTCATATTCCGGATTTCCGCTCAATGAAGCCGAATAAACCGGTTCCGGGAATGCGATCGTTTGTCCCCTACCACCCTTTACCGGCATCACGACGATCTCGGTCAGTCCGTTTTTGCGTAACTCCAGGGAAACATAATCACTGAGAATGTCGATTCCTTCGATGCGGATATCCTTGCTGTAGGGAAGGAACACTTTCCAGGACGACTTGTCTTCATACCCGGTGAGCGGCATCTCATAGATCATGCCATTCAGGTGCTGCTTGTCTTTATAACGAACAAAAAACTTTTCCCGATGGGGATATACACTGTATTCCACATCCTGTACACGTGGGAGGAACACCTTGAAGTCGTCCTCCGGTCTGTCTGCCGCAATATATCGCTCCTCGGAGGTGGTTGAGCTGGTACTGGTGATGAAGATGTACTGTTTGCCTTTGTCGCCATAGACATAGGTACCAAAGCGGGCATCTTTCTCCTCGTATACCGGTTTTGCAACTGTTTCGTCGAGCTTCCGGCGATAGATAGAGGAGGAACGCAGTGTCTTGTCGATCAGGCTGTAGAAAATGGTTTTGTTATCGTTGGCCCAGGCCACCGATGCAGCACCGTCGACTGAAAACCCGACATCCTCACCCGAGGCAAGATCTTTAATCTTCATTGTAAACTCGGCATAGGAGCCTGTCTCGTTATAGAAATAAGCAGCCTTGCTGTTATCGGGACTGATGGAGTAACCCCTGAAGATGAATGCCGGTTTTCCCTCTGCCATCCCGTTTACATCGAAGATAATCTCTTCTGCAGCCTCCATTGTCCCCTTCCTGCGGCAGTAAGTAGGATATTGCTTTCCTTTTTCGGATCGGCTATAATAGTAATAACCGTCTTTGAACGAAGGGTAACTCTCGTCGTCCTCCTTGATGCGGCCTACGATCTCGTCGTATATTTTTTGCTGAAGCTCCTTCGTGGAACTCATCACGGTATCGGTATATGCATTCTCTGCCTGCAGATAATCGATTACCATCGGGTTACTTTTGTCTTTCAACCAGTAATAGTTGTCGATGCGTTGTTGCCCGAAGTTCACGAATGTGTCGGGAACTGCCTTGGCCATTGGCGGGGCAGGAAAATCAGATTGTTTCAGGGACGTCACTTTTTCTTCTTTTATGTTACACGATGTGATCAGGAGCGCTGTGGCACCCAGGATCAGAAAATTTAAATGCTTCATGTCTTTTGTTTAGGTTATTACAAATGTACACAATTCAAATGAAAAACGGAGAATGAACATTCTTTTTATCCCGATGTTATAATCTGAATCTGAAAATCGATATGCATTCAAGCGATCATCACAATAGTCACAACGATGTGAAGAACATCAAAGCAGCATTTTTCCTGAACCTGCTGTTTACGGTCATTGAGTTCGTCGGGGGACTGCTGACCAACAGTGTGGCCATACTTTCAGATGCCGTACATGACCTGGGCGACAGTTTCTCGCTGGGCCTCTCCTGGTATTTTCAGAAAGTAGCAAAGAGACCGCGTACCAAGGAATTTACATATGGCTACAAGCGTTTTTCCCTGTTAGGCGCTGTCATTAATTCCATGGTCCTGCTGGTGGGCAGTGTGATGATTCTGGTCCATGCAGTTCCACGACTCTTCAAGCCACAGCAACCCAATGTGGAGGGTATGTTGTTGCTGGCCATACTGGGTGTGATTATCAACGGACTGGCTGTTTACCGGCTGAGAAAGGGTAGTTCCATCAACGAACGGGTAGTATCTTTACATCTGCTGGAAGATGTACTGGGGTGGCTGGCTGTGCTGGCAGGCGCAGGCGTGATGTACTTCGTGGATGCGCCCATTATTGACCCTATTCTCTCATTCGCAATCACTTTGTATATCCTCTTTAATGTCTTTCGCAATATGCGGGAGAGCATGCGCATCATCCTGCAGGGAAGTCCCGCGAAGTTGAATATCGAGGCCGTGAAAAGCACGCTGCTTGAAATGGATGAGGTATGCAGCGTGCACGACCTGCACACCTGGTCAGTGGATGGCGAATACAATGTACTTACCATTCATGTGGTACTCAAGGAGAACAGGACAATGGCAGATCAGCAAAAATTGAAAAACAGTATCCGCGAATCTTTGCTCAGGCTGGGAGTGCAACATAGCACCATAGAGTTTGAGCTGCCCGATGAAGACTGCGACATGGAAGGCTGTTGCTGAATCTGTCTACTCCAGATAGGTATACCCGTAGAGTCCGGAGCGGTAGTTCGAGAGAAATTCCTTACCCTCTTCCACCGATATCTTGCCCAGTTTTACAGAGCTCATTACCCATGTCTCCACGGTGCGTACCAGCTTCTTGGCATTGTACTGGGCGTACTCCAGCACTTCAGCCACCGATTCCCCATCGATCACCTGGTCTATCTTATATCCCGACTCGCCTGTGGAGACATGTACCACATTGGTGTCCCCGAAGAGGTTGTGCAGGTCACCCAATATTTCCTGATAGGCACCCACGAGGAAGACACCGATATAATAAGGTTCATCTTTTTTCAACGTATGTACTGGCAGGTAGGAGCTACGGAAGCCATCCTGTGAGGCAAAATTGGCTATTTTCCCATCGGAATCACAGGTGATATCCTGCAGTGTGGCCGTCTTCCCGGGCCGTTCATCGAGCCGGTGAATGGGGATGATGGGAAATACCTGGTCGATGGCCCACGAGTCGGGCAGCGACTGAAACAGGGAAAAATTACAGAAATACTTGTCGGGAAGGAGGATGCCCAGCTGACGCAATTCCTCGGGTGCATGTTTGGCACGGTTGCTGGTGATGTTGATTTCACGGGCGATGGAAAAGTAAAGCTGCTCCACCTGTGCGCGTGTCTTCAAGTCGAGCATGCCGAGGCTGAAGAGGTCGAGTGATTCCTCGCGTATCTGCTGGGCGTCGTGCCATGCTTCCAACATGCGTGCCTGGGTGAGTGATTCCCATATATTGTAAAGTTCCTTTACCAGTTCATGATCGTCCTCCTGAATGTCCAGATCTTCCGGCCATTCGGGTAGAGTAGCTGTCTCCAGCACCTCGAACACCAGCACGGAGTGGTGTGCCGTGAGAGCACGGCCCGACTCGGTAATGATGTTGGGGTGGGGTATTTCGTTCTTGTCGGCCGCATCTACAAAGGTAAATACCGAGTCGTTCACATATTCCTGAATAGAGTAATTGATACTGTTCTCGGTGAAGGAGGAGCGTGTACCGTCATAATCAACACCCAGCCCGCCGCCGATATCTACAAATTCAATCCTGAAACCCATGGCATGTAGCTGTACGTAAAACTGTGCCGCTTCACGCAGTGCGGTCTTGATACGACGTATCTTTGTGATCTGGCTGCCGATATGGAAATGAATCAGCCGGAAACATTCGGTGAGGTTGTGCTCCCTGAGTATCTCCAGTGCCTCCAGCAGCTCACTCGAATTGAGCCCGAACTTGCTGCCATCGCCACCCGATTCCTCCCATTTGCCACTACCGGAGCTGGCAAGTTTCACCCGGACACCAATGTTGGGTTTCACCTTGAGCCGCTTGGCAATCTTGATGGTCAGATCCAGTTCATTGAGTTTCTCCACCACGATAAACACCTGTTTGCCCATCTTTTGAGCCAGAAGTGCAAGTTCTATATAACTCTCATCCTTGTAGCCGTTACAAATGATAAAGGAATTGGTCTCGGTATTGATGGCGAGTACAGCATGGAGCTCGGGTTTTGACCCGGCCTCGAGTCCGATGTTAAATCGTTTTCCGCTTGATACGATCTCCTCTACCACCTGGCGCATCTGGTTTACCTTGATGGGATATACAATATAGTGCTGGGCACTGTATTCATATTCCTTCGACGCAATTGCGAAACTTTGGGATATCTTTTCAATCCGGTTGTCCAGAATCTCGGGAAACCGGATCAGTACAGGAGAGGATACATCGCGGAGATAAAGTTCTCGCATCAGTTCGCTCAAATCCACGCTGCCACCTTCCTGCTTACTGGGTGTGACTTGTACATGCCCCTTTTCGTTGATGGAGAAATAACCGTTTCCCCAACCATTGATGTTATACAATTCTTCAGAATCCTCGATACGCCATTTTCTCATTCAAACAAACAGTATTTAAAGGTGATATTTGATGACTGATCACGAATCTGCAAAATTAAGCAATAATTTTGTGTTACGTAGCTGAGGAACGTGAAATGATTCCAAAAAGCGTCGTTTCCATAATTAAATGATATAAATAATTTTTTTTAATGATTTTATTGCAACATTTAGACCAATAAAAACATCTTTATTATTATAATGGTACGCTATCCTAATCATAAACTATCGATGACTATGCGAACAAAAATCATTTTACTTATTTCGATGGCCATAACCGGTACTTACTTTGGTGCATCGTGCGATAAAAATAACGGTGGAACAGATGTAAAAGAGTTGCCCGATCCGATACGTATCACGCTTCGTTCCGCGGAGGAAAAGATGGTGAGGGCCGATCAGCAGTTTGCCTTTGATTTTTTTGCCAACCTGTTCGATGAGGAGGCTTTTACGGAGGATAAAAACTTTATGGTCTCTCCCCTGAGCCTGAGCATGGCACTCGCGATGACAATGAACGGTGCTGCCGGTGAAACAGACAGGGTCATGAAGAAAACCTTGCAGATGGATGATTATTCCAAAACGGAAATAAACAGCTATTATAAAAAACTGAAAGAGGCTTTGTTGAAGACAGATCCTACGACCAAACTCTCTATCGCCAATGCCATCTTCGCCAATCGGCAAGTCGCTGTTCATCCTGACTTTATCAAAACAAATCAATTGTATTATGATGCCACGGTACAGCCTGTCGACTTTTCCGACGCCACTACCACGGACATCATCAACAAATGGGCTTCGGACCAGACCCACGGGCTGATAAGGAAGGTGATTGAGCGTACCAACGCGCAGGACTTGATGTATCTGCTCAACGCACTCTATTTTAAAGGGATGTGGAGTACCGGATTCCATGCGAGGAATACCACCCAAAGACCATTCACATATGAGAACGGGGCGCGAAAAAGCGTGGATATGATGAGGCAGACGGCGAAGTTCAACTATACGGAAAACCAGAACCTGCAATTGGTACAGCTTCCTTACGGCAATCAGGCGTTCAGTATGATGGTATTGTTACCGCGAGAAGGAAAAAAGCTGAAGGATGTGGTGACTGCAGCCCGGCAAGGCGATTACTGGAGCGGATTGAAGTCGGGTTTACGTGAAGCCGAGGTGGAGCTCTTTCTGCCGAAGTTCAAAACTAAATACAGCAAGAAGCTGAACGACGTGCTTACAAGGATGGGTATGGGAATCACTTTTACCGATGCAGCCGACTTCTCGGGTATTAGCGATATTCCCGCGAGAATTTCATTCGTCAAGCAGGATACCTATATCAGTACCGACGAGTCGGGTACAGAGGCTGCAGCCGTGACAACGGTAGGCATGGAGATGACTTCGATGCCCACGCAACCAAAAAAAGTAATTTTTAATGCCGAGCGGCCTTTCATCTATATCATTCAGGAAAATTCTACCGGTGCCATCCTTTTTATGGGTGCGGTGAAAAACTTTGACGAATAGATTTTTTATAATCTTGTCACGTAATCGTAAAGGCGGGTCTTTTTTCTTCCCTTTCGACCGGTTTATCACTCAGCAGGTTCCATCTGTTGGGTGATTTTTTTTATCTCTTTTCAGATTATTACAACTTTCTTTTTGATTATTTTTATCTGTTTGAGTTTCAGTGAAGTTGTACTAATTGGAAAACTTTTATCCATTATTTAAAAATTAAAATGCTGATTATTTTGACTTTATGTTTTTTTGTGGAAAACTTTTCAACTTTACTTATAAAAAAATAGATAAATATTTTGCATTCTTGGAAACTTTCCATAAACTTGCAAAACCAAAAATCTTACTTCGAAAAATTTATTGTAGATTTGAAAAAGAAGGAAGTATTTTAAAGAGCAGTTTATTTTATTCATTTATTATTAAATTTTTTCCTGATGAAGAAAAAAACGTATACTTTCGACGAGGCTTACAAGGCTTCGTTGGATTACTTTAAGGGAGACGAACTTGCTGCCAAGGTATGGGTAAGCAAGTATGCACTCAAAGACAGTCAGGGTGAGATCTATGAAAAGACACCGGAGGACATGCACTGGCGCCTCGCAAAAGAAATTGCAAGAATAGAGAAAAAATACAACAACCCGTTGAGCGAACAGGAACTGTTTGATCTGTTCGACAGGTTTCGTTATATCATCCCGCAGGGAAGTCCCATGACGGGCATTGGAAACGATTATCAGGTTGCTTCTCTGTCGAACTGCTTTGTGATTGGAATGGATGGTAATGCCGATTCATACGGTGCAATCATCCGTATCGACGAAGAACAGGTGCAGCTGATGAAACGTCGTGGAGGGGTAGGGCATGATCTCTCTCATATCCGGCCCAAGGGATCTCCCGTAAAAAATTCGGCGCTCACTTCCACAGGATTGGTGCCTTTCATGGAGCGCTATTCCAACTCTACCCGCGAAGTGGCCCAGGATGGCCGTCGCGGTGCACTGATGCTGAGTGTATCGATCAAGCATCCTGATTCGGAGAATTTTATCGATGCCAAGCTCGAACAGGGGAAGGTGACAGGAGCCAATATCTCGGTGAAGATTGATGATGCCTTTATGGAGGCAGCAGCGGGTGGAAACAATTATGTGCAGAAGTATCCCATCGATTCCGATACGCCCAAGTACGAGAAGACGATCAATGCAAGACATCTGTGGAACAAGATTATCCACAATGCATGGCGTTCGGCGGAACCGGGTGTGCTTTTCTGGGATACCATCATCCGTGAGTCGGTTCCCGACTGCTATGCCGACCTGGGTTTTAAAACCGTCTCGACCAACCCATGTGGCGAGATTCCGCTCTGTCCTTATGACAGCTGCCGCCTGCTGGCCATCAATCTGTACTCCTACGTAGTGAATCCTTTCAGGGAAGATGCTTATTTTGATTTCGACCTGTTCGCCAAGCATGTACAGTTAGCGCAACGGATCATGGACGATATCGTGGATCTCGAATCTGAGAAGATTGATTTGATCCTCGAAAAAATAGAATCGGATCCCGAGTCGGAAGAGGTGAAATCGGCCGAGCGGACCCTTTGGAAAAAGATTCAGAGAAAGACCCTGCAGGGACGTCGTACCGGTGTGGGTATCACGGCTGAGGGTGACATGCTGGCGGCTCTGGGTATCCGTTACGGTACGGAAGAAGGTACCGACTTTTCGGAGAAGGTACATCGTGCTGTGGCACTCAATGCCTACCGTTCATCGGTGAACATGGCAAAAGAACGTGGAGCATTTGAAATATTTGATGCCGAGAGAGAAAAAAACAATCCCTTTATTAACCGGATGAAGGAGGCCGATTTTCAGCTGTATGAAGATATGGTTAAATATGGTAGACGCAATATCGCCCTGCTGACTATTGCCCCAACAGGAACCACAAGCCTCATGTCACAGACTACCTCCGGCATTGAGCCTGTGTTTCTTCCGGTCTACACCCGTCGTCGCAAAGTGAACCCGAACGACAGGGACGTAAAGGTCGATTTTGTGGATGAGAATGGTGATTCATGGGAAGAGTATGTGGTGTTCCATCACAAGTTTGTGACCTGGATGGAGGCACGTGGTTACTCTACCACCAAGCGCTACACCCCGGATGAGGTGAATGAACTGGTGGAAAAATCGCCTTATTATAAAGCAACCTCCAACGATGTGGACTGGCTGCAGAAGGTGAAGATGCAGGGACGGGTGCAGAAGTGGGTGGATCATTCCATCAGCGTAACCATCAACCTGCCTTCCGATGTGTCGGAGGAACTGGTCGGCGAGTTGTATATGGAAGCATGGAAGAGCGGCTGCAAGGGTTGTACTGTCTACCGCGACGGATCGCGTGCCGGAGTACTCATCTCCAACGGTGACTCCGAAAAGGAGATGAAGGAGAAAAAGGAGGACGACTGTTTTGAAATGCCGCAGATTGTCACCTCCCGTCCCATTGAACTGGATGCCGACGTGATCAAGTTTCAGAACAACAAAGAGAAGTGGATTGCCTTTATCGGGCTTCTCAATGGTCGCCCCTATGAGATCTTCACCGGTATCAACGATGAGGACGACGGCATCATGGTGCCGAAAAATGTTAGTACGGGGAAGATCATCAAAGCCTATGACAATGACGGCCGGAAGCACTACGACTTTCAGTTCCAGAACCGCCGTGGTTATAAGGTTACTATTGAGGGACTGGACGGAAAGTTCAATCCCGAGTTCTGGAACTATGCCAAACTGATCTCGGGAGTGCTCCGCTATGGAATGCCCATTGATCAGGTGATCAAACTGGTATCGGGACTGGAACTCGACAGCGAGACCATCAACACATGGAAGAACGGTGTGGAGCGTGCGCTGAAGAAATACCTTCCCAACGAAACAGAAGCCAAGGGGCAGAAATGTCCCGTCTGCGGACACGAGACCCTGGTCTATGAAGAGGGATGTCTGAAATGTAGAAACTGTGGTGCCTCCAAGTGCGGATAAGG
Organism: Proteiniphilum sp. UBA4977; assembly: GCA_002398565.1. GTDB lineage: Bacteria > Bacteroidota > Bacteroidia > Bacteroidales > Dysgonomonadaceae > Proteiniphilum. The sequence goes on along the minus strand of DGZP01000086.1, from coordinate 6,908 downwards.
TCCCGTGAAAGTCAGTGAAGAGAACAGGAAAGCGATGCCGGAAGGTGTCGCTTTTTTATCTTATAAACCAAACAGGCTATCTGCTTGTTATAGTCCGGTGTGTACCACTAACAAAAGAATTTATTATGTCACGACTTCATAATTGCACTTCCAACCGGGAGCTTAAAGCACGGATGCTCCGGGAAACAGAGAAGCGTGTAACGATCTCGTTCTATAAATATTTTCCGATCACTCACCCGCGACAGTTTCGGGACGACCTCTATATCCGGTTCGATGCCGTGAAGGTGTTCGGACGCGTCTACATTGCGAAAGAGGGAATTAATGGGCAAATCTCCGTCCCTCAAAGTAATCTGGAAGCTTTTCGCACAGCATTGTATGGTGCCGACCCGGCGTTGGACGGTATCCGACTGAATGTGGCGGTGGACGATGACGGTAAATCATTCTGGGTGCTTCGGATGAAAGTCCGCGATAAAGTGGTTGCCGACGGGATCGACGACCCCACATTCGACCCTTCCAAAACAGGAAAGTACCTCACGGCCCGGGAGTATAACGAGATCACCGGGCAACCGGGTACCATCGTGGTGGACATGCGCAACCATTACGAGTATGAGGTGGGGCATTTCGAAAATGCGATAGAGGTGCCGTCCGATACCTTCCGTGAGCAACTGCCCATGGCCGTCGACATGCTGAAAGAGTACAAAGATTCACCCGTCGTGATGTATTGCACGGGCGGCATCCGGTGCGAGAAGGCGAGTGCCTACATGCTTCACCATGGGTTTAAGCATGTGTATCATGTGGAGGGTGGCATCCTGGAATATGTCCGGAAATCGAGGGAGGAACACCTCCCCATGAAATTTATCGGGAAGAACTTCGTGTTCGATGAGCGACTGGGAGAACGTATCTCGGAGGAGGTGATTGCGTATTGCCACCAGTGCGGCGCTCCCTGCGACATGCATACCAACTGCAGGAACGAGGGGTGCCACCTCTTGTTTATCCAATGCGACAAATGTGCTGCCGAGATGGATGGTTGCTGCTCTGACCACTGCAGGCAACTGTCTCTGATGCCCGAAGAAGAGCGTGCAATACTGAGAAAGGGAACCGACCACGGACAGATTTTTCAATAAATCGAGAAACCACCCCCTGCACCGCTTGCGACAGTCTTCGAGTTAAGTTGATTTGCTTCCGTTCTATTTACGGAAGATTCTTCCTATTCTTTTTGGTTGCTCGTGTCCATCTCGTTGGTTTTTTGTAAATTTGCACCATGATGGACGACACGTATAAAACGGTTGAGGGGCCGGCGGAAGGATACATTACCGAGAAGAAAAGCAAGTTTCTCTCTTTCATTTTTCCGATAAAAAGTGCCGGAGAAGTAAAGGAGATCGTGGATGCGTATCGAAAGAAGTATTACGATGCCCGGCATGTCTGCTGGGCCTATATGCTCGGATGGGAGCGGGAGGAGTATCGCGTAAACGATGATGGAGAACCTTCGGGTACTGCAGGCAGACCCATACTGGGGCAGATCAACTCCGCAGAACTGACCGATGTCCTGATTCTGGTTAT
>DGZP01000086.1:838-5062 GCA_002398565.1 Proteiniphilum sp. UBA4977 | reverse complement strand
ATGCCATTGCCAATGCTACAGTCGTAGAGAAGACAGTCGACGAGGTAATCGGAATACACTTTGATTATATATTGCTCAACGACGTGATGCGCGTGTTGAAACAATTCGAGTCGGTACAATGGACACAGGATTTCAGGGAAACCTGCCGGATGACCCTGAAGATACGCCGTTCCCTTTCGATGCAACTGAAAGAAATGCTCTCGTCAATCTACGGAATTGATGTGGATCATCGTTGATCAGAGACCGCCCTTCCAAACCTCCACCCTGATACCAACTTCACTACCGAAGTTGAAAGCCGACAGCTACTACCCCTGAAAAATGCTTAATAAATAAGGATTTTTTAAAAAAAGTGTTGTTCCTTGTACAAAATTACTACTTTTGCACCCAAAATGGGGGATTGTTCCCGCACGAAATAACTGAAGAAAAGGATTGAATGGATAAAAACCTGGTCATCGTTGAGTCGCCTGCGAAAGCGAAAACAATTGAAAAGTTTCTCGGAAACAACTTTCATGTCATGTCCAGCTACGGGCATATCCGTGATTTGAAGAAAAAGGATTTCAGCATCGATATTGAAGGTGGTTTCAAGCCCATCTACGAAGTGCCGGCCGATAAAAAGAAGGTGGTTAACGAGTTGAAGGCAGCAGCCAGAAAGGCGGAGACAGTCTGGCTCGCTTCCGATGAGGACCGTGAAGGAGAAGCCATATCGTGGCATCTTTTCGATACATTGGGGCTGAAAGAGGAAAATACAAAACGTATTGTATTTCATGAGATCACCAAGACAGCCATCCAGGAAGCCATCAAAAATCCCAGGAAGATAGATCAGAATCTGGTCGATGCCCAGCAGGCACGCCGTGTGCTGGATCGCATTGTGGGTTTTGAACTCTCTCCGGTTCTCTGGCGAAAGATCAAACCCGCCCTTTCAGCCGGCCGTGTGCAGTCGGTCGCCGTGCGGCTTATCGTCGAGCGCGAACGGGAAATACAACAGTTCACTTCAGAAGCGGCTTACCGGATCGTGGGCATCTTTACGAAAGAAGAAAACGGTCAAACATACGAGATCAAGGCAGAGTATAACAGGCGGCTGAAAACCAAAGAAGAAGCGCTTGCTTTACTGGAGAAGCTGAAGACCTCGGAATTTACCATTGATGATATTACCACCCGGCCGGCAAAAAAATCACCCGCTGCACCCTTTACTACTTCCACCCTTCAGCAGGAAGCCTCCCGCAAACTGGGCTTCTCCGTGTCTCAGACCATGATGGTGGCCCAGCGGCTGTATGAGTCGGGAAAGATTACCTATATGCGTACCGACTCGGTGAATCTTTCGGGGCTCGCCATAGGTACAACAAAGACAGAGATCATCGATCAATACGGAGAGAGGTATCATCAGGTTCGTCAGTACACCACTAAGTCGAAAGGCGCTCAGGAAGCACACGAGGCAATTCGCCCCACTTACATGAGCGAGCATGAGGTGTCGGGTACGGCACAGGAGAAACGTCTCTACGAACTGATATGGAAGCGTACCATTGCTTCGCAGATGGCCGATGCCGAGCTGGAACGTACCACGGCCAATATTGCCGTATCGAACGCCGACGGTAAATTTACAGCCAACGGCGAAGTGATTAAATTCGACGGTTTTCTGAGAGTCTATCTGGAAGGCACTGACGAGGAGAATGGCGAGAATGACGAAGGTATGCTCCCTCCCATGAGACAGGGAGAACAACTGGCCATGTTGGAGACTACAGCTACGGAGCGTTTCACCCAGCGCCCGCCCCGTTATACGGAAGCCGCACTGGTTCGGAAGATGGAGGAACTGGGTATCGGACGCCCTTCGACCTACGCGCCCACCATTTCCACCATTATGAATCGTGAGTATGTGGAGAAAAGAAACGTGGAAGGGGAGGAACGCACCTACAACATCCTTACCCTGAAAAAAGGTGTCATAAAGGACAATGTGAAAAAGGAGATGGCCGGTGCCGACAAAAACAAACTGGTCCCCACCGACATTGGTATGGTGGTAAATGATTTTCTGGTGGAATATTTTCCTTCCATTGTCGATTATAATTTTACGGCACGTGTGGAAAAGAACTTCGACAAGATTGCGGAGGGTAAGGCGCAGTGGAACAAGTCGATTGCCGAGTTTTACAAAACATTTCACCCCATTGTGGAGGAAACATCACAAATGCGTATTGAGCATAAAGTGGGTGAACGGGTGCTGGGTACGGATCCCAAAACAGGCCGTCAGGTATCGGTGAAGATTGGTCGCTATGGTGCCATGGCCCAGATAGGTACACAGGAGGAAGAAGAAAAACCGCTGTTTGCCTCCCTGCAGAAAACGCAGTCGATCGAAACCATCACGCTGGAGGAGACGTTGAAATTGTTCGAGCTCCCCAGGAACCTGGGTGGATTCAGGGAAAAAGAGGTGATCATTGGTGTAGGGCGCTTTGGCCCTTACGTCCGTCACGACAATAAATTTGTTTCTCTACCCAAAGGAACGGATCCGCTGGAAATTACCCTGGAGGAATCCATTGAACTGATAGAAGCCAAAGAGAAGAAAGACCGGGAAAAAATAATCAGGACTTTTGAGGAAGAACCCGGACTGCAAGTGTTGAATGGCCGTTATGGTCCCTATATCGCCTTCGAGAAATCGAATTATAAGATACCCAAGAAGATGATTCCGGCAGAGCTTACCCTCGAGGAGTGCCGGACCATCATTGCCGAAGCGGGTCAGGGTAAGACCGGAAAAGGGAAGACGGGGAAGAGCAGCAGCAAGGGGTCGACCGGAAAGACCGAAACAACAAAGGCAACCGCCAAAGAGAGTACGGTAAAGAAGAGAACCGTAAAATCCACCGCAGGCAAGAGCGCAACCGGAAAAACAGCTGCCAAAAAGCCGGCAGCGAAGAAGCCAAAAGCATAATGCATACCCTAAATGCTGTAAGTCACCGCGATGATTACGCAGATAAGACCTGCCACATATGTTGATTTGCCGGATGTAACGGCTATCTATGCCATCGCACGTGAATTCATGTGCCTGGCCGGAAATGCGTCACAATGGGCCGGTGGTTACCCGGCCGAATCTTTTATTGCTGAGGAGATTGCCTCGGGGCATAGCTTTGTCTGTGAAAATGAAGCGAAAGAGATTGCAGGTACATTTTGTCTTATCTTTGGCAATGATCCAACCTACGCACAGATTTACGATGGGGAGTGGTTAAATGACGAGCCTTATGCAACCGTGCATCGCATTGCCTCTCCGGGGAAGGAAAAAGGAGTAGCCAGATTCTGTATCGAATGGTGTTTCACCCAATATCCCAACATCCGAATAGATACTCATCGTGATAATCATATCATGCAGCATATCATTCAATCAATGGGGTTCACCTACTGTGGTATTATCTTCGTCTCCGATGGTACGGAACGGCTGGCCTACCAGAAAACAGTGTAAGCAGTAAACCCGGGTGACGAAAGCAATCAGGCCGGATAAAGGAAGAGACCTGCCACCCCTGAGAGCATGATCAGCAGAATGGGATCTACTTTTTTCAGGGATGCTACCAGCACCACACCAAAGATAATCCAGCTTTTGTAGTCGATAAAATTATGGCCATTCATCAGCATCAGGGCGGCAGAAGCAATAAGGCCGATGATTGCCGGCTTTAGTATCGAAAGCGATGCCTGCATCCAGGGATTGCTTTTCAGGCGGAAGAAAAAGGCGCAGACAGCGGTCATGATCACCAATGAGGGGAGGCTCACAGCCAGGGTACAGATGGCAGAACCCAGTACGCCGTATCCTTGTGAAAAACCCATCCCGGTGACTGCCGTGTAGCCGATGTAGGTGGCCGAATTGAAGGCGATGGGTCCCGGTGTAGTCTGGGAGATGGCCACGATGTCGGTGAAGTCGCTTACAGAAATCCACCCATGTACATCTACCACCTCACGCTGTATCAGCGGCAGCATGGCATAGCCGCCGCCAAAACCGAACAGGCCAATCTTCAGAAAAGAAACAAATAGTGAGAGAAGGAGATCAGTTAGTTCCATTTATTTTTTCAATGTTTGCTTTGCAAAGAGATAATGGCTTACTCCCAGAAGGATGGCTGCAAGAATCACATACACGGGCGATATCTTCAGTAACCACACGGAAAGAGCTACTATCACCGGAATCCATATATTCTTCAGGTTGATACCCGCCGATTTCCCAAGACCCAATAGCGGGGCGACTATCAGTGCTACCACCGC
>DGZP01000086.1:0-570 GCA_002398565.1 Proteiniphilum sp. UBA4977 | reverse complement strand
GCAATAAGCAGGATGACAATGAAGGAGGGCAGGATAACACCGGCTCCGGAGAAAAGGCTTCCTTTAAAGCCAGATCGTTTATTTCCCACAAACAGCGCTGTATTCAAAGCAATGGGACCAGGCATCGATTGGGCAATGGCCAGCATATCCATAAACTCGTCGTCGCTGAGCCAGAGCTTTTTATTGACCACCTCATTGCGAATAAGTGGTATCATTGCATAGCCACCCCCAAAGGTGAAGGCACCGATCTTAAAAAAAACCAGGAATAATTCCCAATATTGTTTTTTTCGTGTACTCATTGTCGCTGTATTATAAAAATGAAAGCAGATTGCAAAGTCGATATAAACTATTGCCAATCTGCTTTCTATAAGAAGCCGCACCGGTGGAATAAGACGAAACTCCGTATGACAGGATTTGAGTGTCAAGATATCTTTGTAATCCGCTGTTCGTCCGAAGACAAATCCCGAAGGCTACGGCCCGCCATTGATATCAAAAACGTGTCTCGGTTTATAAAATGTAATTGATGAGTTTCCCAATCGACCAATGCGGCAGTAACTCACTCATTTTATA
>DGZP01000067.1 GCA_002398565.1 Proteiniphilum sp. UBA4977 | reverse complement strand
GGTATTCGTTTCCATCCATCCGTCACACTTTCTTCCCTGAAATTTCTGGGTTTCGAGCAGACCTTTAAAAACGCACTCACAACACTTCCCATGGGGGGGGCAAAAGGCGGATCTGATTTTGCGCCTAAAGGCCGTTCCCAGGCAGAGATTATGCGTTTCTGCCAGGCTTTCGTATTGGAGCTTTGGCGCAACATCGGTCCCGATACCGATGTTCCGGCCGGTGATATTGGTGTGGGTGGCCGTGAAGTGGGTTACATGTTTGGCATGTACAAGAAGCTTGCCCGCGAACATACCGGTACTTTCACCGGGAAAGGACTCACATTTGGAGGCTCACGCCTCCGTCCCGAGGCCACCGGCTTCGGCGCGCTCTATTTCGTACAGAAGATGTGCGACGAGTACCATATCATGCTAAGAGGAAAAACCGTTGCTGTTTCCGGCTTTGGAAACGTTGCCTGGGGTGCGGTCACCAAAGCCACCGAACTGGGTGCCAAAGTGGTGGCAATCTCCGGCCCCGATGGATACATATATGATGAAGATGGCGTAAATACGCCCGAAAAGATAGCCTTTATGCTGGAACTCCGCAATTCGGGCAATGATGTGGTGGCTCCCTATGCCGATGAATTTCCCCGATCCAGATTCATTCCCGGAAGGAAACCCTGGGAATGCAAGGTGGATATCGCTTTGCCTTGTGCTATCCAGAACGAACTGAATCTGGAGGATGCCAAAACATTGAAGAAAAACGGGGTGATTCTGGTAGCTGAAGTTTCCAATATGGGTTGTACCTCAGATGCTGTAGACTTCTTCATAGAAAATGAGATGCTTTTTGCACCGGGTAAGGCTGTGAATGCTGGCGGTGTGGCATGTTCCGGACTGGAGATGACGCAGAACGCCATGCATATCTCCTGGAGTAACGAGGAAGTAGACCGCTGGCTCCATCAGATCATGAATGACATCCACGAACAGTGTGTAACCTACGGAAAGAACGGTGAATACATCAACTACGTGAAAGGAGCCAACATTGCCGGCTTCATGAAAGTGGCCGATGCCATGATGGCGCAGGGTGTGGTGTAATATCAGCGAATAAAATAAGTTAAAAGAAAGAGGGTGAATCACAATGTGATTTCACCCTCTTTCTATAAGGTGCATTACAGCTTCACCACTTTCAGGATTCCCTTGTCATTTCCGGCAGAAAGATCCACGGTAAAGATGTAGGTTGCGCCTGTCTCCAGTGTGGTGCCATCAACCAAGCCAAGATTTCCGTTGTCACGGCCATTTGTGCCATTCCCCACAAACACAATGTTGCTCTCGGTGGAAAGCGTGCTACTGCCAAACTCGCCGCCCCAGTCCTTCTGATGGAAGAATTTGAAGTTTATTTCGGCTGCATTCACAGACTCTCCTGCCACCAGGGTGATCTGATAGGTCTTGTTCCCGATAGGCGCCATGCAGAGCGCTTGTGAAGGATTCCAGCCTACATGATTTTCTTTGTAGGATGGTTTACCTACCTGGTCACCGATAATCCAGATTGCGCCAGTACCGTCTGCCTTCAGAGATGCAGGATTGTTACCATCCAGCGCTTCTATTCTGAAATATTTCAGTGTGAGATTGGCCATGATGCGGTACTTCCCTGAGATGGGGTTGAATTTATATTTGCCGGCTTCGACCTGAGTGAAATAATCGGCATCGATCCACCATGTTGAAATATCTTCAAGGCCTTCTATGGTCAGCTCCTGCCCTTTCGTAAGCTCGGTGTCAATCATATAGTTCTGCTTGTCGAGCATCGTCATTTTTTCGCCGTTCACCAGAATCTCGAAGAACGGAGAGGCCTGATAGGTCCTGGTGTTAAATGTAACCGAAAAGGTACCTCCCACGGGACTCACGAACGGGATATTTTCCGATATATCCTGCGTCACTGCACCCGACTCCCAGCCAAAGATAATCTCCCGGCCCTTGTCGTCCACCACCGGAGTTTTGATATAGGCTGGCAGGTCGGTCACCGGAAATGGTTCGGTTGCCGCATATTCAAACGGTCGCCCGGTGGGAAGCATCGGGTAGGAGGCATCTGCAGTCACCAGAATCAGATAAGGGTAGGGAGCACGGGTAATGGGAACATCAAAGCTCTGCGTTGCACTTTTCAAAGTTGTGTTGAGCAAAACAAATTCCAGTGTTGCCGTACCGTCGGGAATATCCTTCAGAAAGGGTACAGAAATGGTACCCTTGTATTCTCCCTCCTCCTTGGTACGGATCGTGGTACGAGCTACCTCTTCCTCTCCGAAATAGAGTATGGCAGTAAGTGTGGATAGCGGAATGTCGTCGCTGACAGTCGCAGTAAACGGAAGATTATCTCCAAAGTGAACGTTGGAGAACTGTTCTTCAATTTGTAAGACGGGATTTCCTTCCTGCTGCAGGTCACTCACATCTTCCGCGCAGGAGAAAAAAGCGATCATCCCGATCATTCCAAGTAAATAATATGTTAAATGTCTCATAGGGCTATAGTCGTTAGATTTGATTTATTTTTTCCATCGATAGGATACCACCGCTTGAGCAGGAACTTCATAACTGAAATGCTGTTTTCCATCGTCAAGGGTGATTGTTTTGGGTGCATTGGTGCTATTCAACAGAACCACGGCATAGCTACCGTCCGGGTTTTCAAAAGCTGAATGTACAAATCCCGGATCAGTGAAACCACTTGTTCCGATGCGTACTGCACCCGGTTTTACCACCGATGAGAGATGTCCGATAATGTAATAATGCGAGTTACGGGTGATGGTGGTGTAGTTGGCACGGTCGATGTCCACCGCACCATAACAGGTCTGACACCCGCCTTCGCGGTTGGGGCCCCGCTCGCTGTCGAGCATCAGGTTCCAGACAATCACCCCCCTGCATCCATTGTTCACTGTACCCAGCGCCACTTCCCGCATATCGTCGATCAGTCTCACCGCCAGGTTTCGACCGTCGTTCCAGGTACCGATAGAAGTCTCGGTGAACACCAGTTCCCGATTCGGGTATTTGGCCTGTATGTCGAGCAACTCCGATTTATCGCCCCCGTAGTTATGGTAAGCCGCTCCAGCCACAAGATCGCCGTCTATGCCGGCGTCATAAATCTTTACAGGATAATCGTTCTGATCGGCCATGTTGTCATAATTGTAATTGTGATCGAACAGATAAATTTTAGTCTGTAATGAGGCAGCCTTGAACTTGGGCACCAGGTGATGCTGCACAAATTGCAACTGTTCTTCCCATCCCATAAAAAGGGAGGCTGAGTTTCCCCTGTTCAGCGGTTCATTCTGGGGCGTGACGGAGTGAATTTTTATGCCATGCTGTGCCATCGCCTGTATCCATTTTACGAAATAGGTGGCATAATCACCATAATATGCAGGGTTCAACTGGCCGCTGGTCCATGAGTTAAATGGCTGCAGGTCAGTCAGGTTGTTTACCTTCATCCATCGGGGCGGCGTCCAGGGCGAGCCCATGATCTTTAGTTCCGGATTAATTGCCAGTATCTCTTTTAAAACGGGAATCACGTAAGTTGTCTCCTCCGAAGTAAGCCCGAAATTTTCTATACCCGGCGTGTCGCACAGGGAGTACTCACTCAACGAAAAATCGGAACAGCCGATGGATATCCGCACATAGCTCTGACCCATTCCCTCGGTGGGAGAAAAGGTCTCTTTGAGAAATTTGGTGCGGTTCTCCGGTGTCATCTTCATCAGGTTGAAAGCCGAGGAGCCGGTGACAGCCGCCCCGAAGCCGTCCATTGTCTGATAACGTGTAGCCGGTTCCAGCTTAATGGTGGTGGGAGACATGTTCCCTTTTGTACTGAAAGAGGCGGTTTGCTTTTTGAAATCCTGTGCACGGTTGCTGGTTGTGATAAAGAGTGTGACATCGCCGACAGGTATCTCCGGGTTCTCTCCGTTATCGGGAGTATTTCCGTCGGTCTCATTGCAGGATGAACAGCTTCCAAGCAGCAGGACGAGCAGGATCAGCTTTATATTTTTTATGATTTGCATACTGTTACAGTGTTACTTTTTGGATATGTACCGTTTTGGTCGTCAGATTCACCGTAAACCGGTAGTTAGCCGATTCCACTACAGGATCATTCTCCCCGTTGGGAATGGTCCAGTCGTTATCTCCGGTAATAATCTGCTCACCGGTGAAGGTGAAATCACCGGCCTTCTTTTCATTTGCCCATCCGGTGTTTTCAAAAGGTTTAAAGCCGGCATAATGATCATGATCGCCCGGCGTGTAGAAGGTTCCCTGATAGATACCCGTACTTATCTGACGCAACAAGACATAATTCATTACATTGCCAAAACCCCAGCTCGTGTGGGTGCGTGTGTGGCCGGGATAGACTGCGCTTATTTCCGCTGTAGTAACCCGCGTGGGATAGCCAAGTCCATAGCCGCAGGCCAGCAGATAGTCGGGATACGCCGGATTGTCGGTACCGACAAAAACGTTCTTCCTGACCGGGTTATAATACAGGGTATACTCGCCTGTTTTTCCCAGAAATTTTACCTGATTGTCGGACAACCGTTCAAAAAAGTCGGGATTGTACAGGTTCATCCGGTCACCCAGGATGCCAATCAGTGAGTAACTCTTCCCGTTTTCCAGTGTACGGGTAAGTGTTCGGAAAGATTCGTTGTCGATATCTTCGCTCCCGAAACTGCTTAACGCGAGGTCGTCGGCCCCCAGACTGCCACCTGTGGAGGTGAATGTAAAGGAAAGATTATCGAATATGATTCCCTTTGTATAGTCGTCGTTGGGGGTAAGGAGAAAAGTAGATTCTCCCGTTTCGTTGATCAGGCCGGGCCTGCCCCCAACATTGCCGTATACATGACCGCTGTAATCGATTGTGTTATCGGCATGAAGCTTTTCTGCCAGTTTAAAACACATCGATGCATCCAGTGTAAGGTTGCTGCTGGAATATTTGTTTTTGTCACCCGCCAATGGATTCAGCAGGGCAACCATTCCATTGTCTGTGACAAGATACAGCTTGCTGTAAGTAGGACGTTTTCCGGTGAGTCCTTCTATTTTGTGGCTGCTGGTACCTTTCAACACATTCTGTGCAATAAGATTTATCGTCACCGCTGCATTGTCGCCCTGATTTTTGATCATAGGTATAAACACATTGCTGGAGACGTTGGCTGTGTCACCACTGAGTGGGATACTTCCCCTGGCAATTACATTTTCTCCGGAAACCACTTCATAAAAAAGATTGCTGAGCCTGGTGGCCGGATCAATGATTTCGGCAGAGAGGGCGAGCGTGTCTCCAAATGTAAAGGTGGCGGGAACAGCTGCTGCTGACACAAAGACGGGAGACGATTCCTTGCGGGGCCCGTATTCATCATCGCAGGAAGAGATCATCGTGATGATGACAGCGGCAAGGATAAACGGATAGATATATGTCTTCTTCATATTGATTTCTTTTTTTAATTGGTACCCTCCATTAATAACCCGGATTCTGTACCAGGTTTGGATTCTGATCGATCACATCCTGGGGAATGGGTAATACATACGACAGAGAGGTGAAAGGATAGGCTTGTGCTGGCCGGCCTTCATCTTTTGCGAACACCGCATTCATCACCTCTTCCACCTTATCAAGGCGTACAAGGTCGAACCAGCGTTGTCCTTCAAATGCCAGTTCCAGCCGGCGTTCCTTCATGTAGGCTTTGAGTATGGATTCTTTGTTTGCGGATGCCGATGCAGGGAGGTTCGATAAACCGGCCCTGCGGCGTGTTTGGTTAATAATCTGTGCTGCTCCGTTGTAGTCTCCTTTCCCTATCAATGCTTCTGCTTTCAGCAGCAGGATATCGGCGTACCGCATTTTGATGATGCTGTTGTAGGCACTGCGGGTTTTGTACATAAACGGGTAGTTGCTGGCAGGATAATAAATGCTCCACTTGGCTTCGTAATATACCACAGTTTGAGCAAAACGTTGATCACCCGGTTCACTGTGGAATGTTTTGATAAGATCGCGCGAAGGGGTAATCCACTTAGCCCATGTAAACGCATTGTTCCAGTCATCCAGCGGACGACCGAACATCCAGGTGACCCAGCTGGCATTTCCGGGGAAAAACTGTGCTTCATAGATGGTTTCCCGCGTGTTACGTGCCATGGCGTCAATGGCTTTGTTTTCCTGCGATGCGGGAGCGTCCGGATCGGTAAGAATCACATCAAACAGCGTGCTGTAGTCATCCACAAGTGCGAAGCCATCTGTCGTAAGCTGATCGGCATATTGTATGACCTTGTCATAATCACGCAAAGGTTTTTCAGCATATATTTTGGCCAGCATGGCGCGGGCAACTGATTTTGAAAACAGGGTTTTGTCCGATGGACTATTATCGGCTGCAAACTGTACTCCCTCCAGCAGGTCTTTCTCGATCTGTTGATAGATGGTCAGTGCATCGGTCTGCGGTGGGAAATAGGCAGGGTATACCTCTTTGATGGTCTCAGAGGTGATATCACCCGCTGTTGTAATCACCAGCGGTACATTCCCCCATATCCTGACCATGTCGAAGTAGATCATTGCCCTCAGTATTTTTGCTTCTGCCTTGTACTGGGCCTTTTCTGTCGTTGTCAATGATGCGTCGGGAACCATATCAATATAGTTGATTAATTTGTTGGCTTGGGCTATGTTTCCCATATGACCGTTCCAGTCGCGTCTCAAGTTCGTGTTTGATCCCTCGATGGAATTTACTTCAAAAGGGGTGGTTTCTGCGTTGGGTGACCCGGCATATGCATTGTCGGAATGCGATTCTGCAAGCAGCAGCATATCGAGATACCAGTGCTCCTGTCCGTTTTTGAACAGATTCATCAACGTTTGCCTATGAGACAATAGTGCCGCTTTGTCTTTAAAAACTACCTGAACGCTGTCCTCACTCACCCCTTCTGTAATATCGGAATAAGTATCCAGCGGCTCGTAGTCGAGGTTACAGGAAACCAGCAAGACCGTCAACAACAGAGATATAATATATTTTGTTTTCATTTTATTCATTGTAATTTAAAATTCAATATTCATTCCAAATACAACCGTTTTGCTGTGAGGATAGGTACCCCAGTCGATTCCTTGCACGGCGCCGTTGTTACCCCACTGGTTTACTTCCGGGTCCATGCCGCTGTAACCTGTGATAGTTAGCAGATTGCTAAATGTTACAAAAGGTTGCAGGCGCGTGATCCCTGCCCGGGTAAGGAGACTGTTATTAAAATTGTAGGAGAGGGATACGTCTTTTACACGAAGATAGCTTCCGTCTTCCACGAAGTAGCTGGATGGCTGCAGGTTAAATCCTGCCCTGGGAACATCGGTGATCATCCCCGGTGTGCGCCAGCGCTTCAGCACTTCCACCGACTGGTTTTTCAGGTCGTACATCCCTTCTGTATCACCTTTGGACGCGTTGAATATATCATTTCCCACGGAACCCTGAAGAAAGATATTCAGATTAAATCCTTTATACGAAAACGTATTGGTTAACCCGTAAGTAAACAAAGGATTGGGATCACCTACGTAGGTTTTGTCTGAAGAGGATATCCTGCCGTCTTCGTTGATGTCGCGATACATCAGCTCACCGCTTTCAGGATCCACGCCATCGCTGATATATCCCCAGAAACCGCCCAGCGAACGTCCCGGTTCGTTACGTACCACCCTTGTCTGATGGAAAGCCTGTGTGGTTTCGGCAGCATAATAAATCTGTTGCAGCTCAAGGCTCTCCAGCCTGTTTCTGTTGAAAGAAATGTTGAAGTTGGTATCCCAGCTAAAGTCGCCTGTGAGATTGCGTGAGTCTGCCGAGAATTCAAAACCACGGTTGGTCATTTCACCTTCGTTTCTGACTATTTCATTGGCAACTGCCGATCCTTCAGGCAACGATACGTACATCAACATATCGGTGGTTCGTTTGTAATAATAGTCCATGGCCAGCGTAAGCCGGTTGTTTAGCAAGGTGGCATCCACACCGAAGTTCACCTGATTGGTGGTCTCCCAGGTAAGGTCGGCTGTCCGTAGATTTGCCTCTGTGATTAAAGGAAGTGAATTCTCTTTTCCGGTTTCAAACCATGCCTGCCGCGTAATATTGTACCGCTGCAGATAAGCAAAGTCGCCGATACCCGACTGGTTACCGGTTTGTCCCCAGCCTGCCCGGATCTTCAGATCGTCTACCCAGGAGGCATCCTGCATGAATTCTTCGGATGACAAGCGCCAGGCAGCCGACAGAGAGGGGAAGGTGCCCCACCGATGATCGGGATGCAGTTTGGATGATCCGTCTTCGCGAATATTGAAAGTAAACAGATATTTGCTGTCGTAATTATAGGATAACCTGCCAAACAATGAGTAGATGCTCCACTGTGATGCGCGGGACCCGGTGTTGTCCCAGGCAATTCTATTTGCTGCATTCAATGTCTGAATGGTACCGTCCTTGAAGTGGGATCCGTTGATATAGCTCTCCGACCATTGCGAATCGGTCCACGAGCTGCCGGTCATGGCCTCCAGGTTATGCTTTTCTGCAAAAACATGCTTATAGGTCAGTACGTTGTCGAACACCATCAGTGTATTCATGCTGCGGTTATCCCATGCATTTCCCCAGTCATCCCTGTCGGTACCGTGGGATGGAGGTGTAAACCCGGTGATTTTCCCATTGCGCCGGTCCAGGGTAAATGTGGACTTCAGATTCATCTTTGGTGAAAAGGTGATGGTTGCATTGGCGGAACCGATGAGTCTGTTTTCGTTGTTTTTGTTGTTTTCACCGTTGGCAATTTCTTCCAGGGGGTTGGCGATGTTTTGTCCGAAGAAAAGCCGGTTATAGAGCCCCGTCTCTTCATCCCTGATGGTTGCTGCCGTGGGAAGATTTACCACTGCCAGTACCACGCCACCCCGGTTGGATCCCTGTCCTGTTGTCACGCCGTTACTGGTATTGTCGGAGTAGGAAATATTTACTCCCAGGTGGAACCACTTTCTGATCTGACTCTCTACGTTGCTGCGAAAATTAAACCTGCGGAAAAAGGCCGAACTCAAAATACCCTGTTCGTTGAGGTAGCCGCCGGAAATGAAATAGCGTAAGCGGTCATTTCCGTCAGATACCTGTAGTTGGTAGTTCTGTGAAATGCCGGTACCGTAAACTTCATTGAACCAGTCGGTACGGTCGGTCGTTCCCTCAGGAATGGTTCCTGGGCGAAGCTCGTCGATCAGTTCTTTGTATTGTCTGGCATTTAGCGACTGGATTGGGTTGCTTACGCGGTTCATACCCACTTGTATGTTGGCAGCAATTTTTGCCCCTCCCGAAGCCTGTTTGGTCGTAATTAGCACCACCCCGTTGGCTGCGCGCGATCCATAGATGGCGGCGGAGGAGGCATCCTTCAGTATCTGTATCTCCGCAATATCGGTCGGAGAAAGAAAATTGATATTGTCTACCGGAACACCATCTACCACATACAATGGATCATTGCTGCCGTTGAACGAGGTTGTACCGCGTACACGGACGACTAACTCTCCACCGGGAGTTCCACTGGGGCGGTATACATTCACGCCGGCCGCTTTTCCCTGAATGGCCTGTGCTGCCGAGACAATGGGGCGTTCATTCAGATCGTCGAGTGAAACGGAAGATACGGCTGTGGTGACATCTCCCCGTCGGACAGTTCCATACCCGATTACTACCAGTTCATCCAGTGTTTTTGTATCTTCCGAGAGGACAATATTAAAGTTGATCCTGCCCGAAGTGTTGATTGTCTGTTCCACATATCCGATGTAACTGATTTGCAGTGTAGCATTTTCCGCTACGTCGATTGAGAAGTTCCCGTCAATATCAGTGACTGTTCCGTTGATAGTCCCTTTCTCAATAATGTTGGCCCCTATGATAGCTTCCCCGCTCTTGTCGGTGACCTTTCCGACGATCTGTTTCTTTTGGCTGGCAACCGGTTGGGGTGCGTTGGGGACAATTACAATGTAGTCATCTTTCAGTTGATATGTAAATCCCGTCCCTTTTAGTATTTGGGGAAGTACCTCATTCAGACCCTTACCTTCGATATTTAAATCGATATTGGATTTACTTTTTAATTGCGATTCATTGTATGCAATGAGCATCCTTGTCTGTTTTTCCACGGCCTGCAAAGCTTCAATAACCGAGATGTTGTCTTTTTGAATGGTTATTAAGGCACTTCTTTGGGCATATAAAACTGTTTGTGGAGCAAAACAGAGGAAAAAAATAAAAAAGAGGGTTTTTATTTTTCCCATGTAAGAAAAAATCATAACTTTATTATTCATTTCTTAGTGTTAGATTATAAATTTGACTTAATTGTTCAAGAGCATTGCTCTAACGCTATTCTCCGGTATAAAGGTGCCACTTTGTACCGGTTTTTTTATTATGACGAATCCATGATGTAATAATTAAAATGTTTAGAAAAAGTTTATTTTAGTGATGTTATATAGCATTTATCATCCTCTATCCTGTATTTTATACTGCCCGAGACCCTTACAATGATGTCCATTACTTCCGTTAACGAAGTATTCTCTTTAAAGCGAAACGTATATTTATCCTCTTTTAGTGAATTCAGGGCGTAGACGAACGAGTAAGGGTACCTGCGCTCCAATACGGTGATAATTTCTCCAAGGGAAGTCGACTTAAATATTAGCTCACCCCGTTGCCATGCCGTTACTTCAGATAGATCGGGATAATCAATCGATTCTGTTTTCGTAAATATATTATATGTCAGTTGTTCGCTTGGCTTTAACGTATGTGCCGATGTGAGGTTGTTGCATCTGACTTCCACGCTTCCCGAAAGAAGTGTAGCCGAAAGTGTGGAATCACCGGGATATGTCCTCATATTGAATTCCGTTCCCAGCGCCGTAACCTGAAAGTCATTCGATTTTACGATGAATGGCATTTTCTCATTTCGTGCCACCTTGAAATTTGCTTCTCCAATTAAATAAACGCTCCTGCTCTTGCCGGTAAATTCCGTCGGATATAATAAGGTGGCGGTGGAGTTCATTTGTACTTCGGTTCCGTCGGGCAAGGTCAGATGTTCCATTCCGGCGACCGGAACATACTTTTCAATAAGGTCGGCAGCTTCCCGTTTCGACGTGTGGGTAAAATAGAGGGTGGAAACGAAAGCGATCATCAGGCAGGCAGCCGATATTTGCCAGGAGCGGAGGAGTTTCCTGTGAGCATTGTCCTGACGTTCTCTGATCTTTTTATACACATCTGCCAGCGAATGCCATGTGTCGGTCGATATCTCACTTCCGTCCACCCTTTTTTCAATCATCTCTTCCCACAAATCGCGCAGCGCATCCTCTTTTTCCCTGGAAAATTTCCTTTCGGCAAGCCATCGATAAAAATCAGCTTGCGAAGAAGGGGGGACATCCGATTTTACAAATAATTCAATAATTCTATTAAAATAGTTTTCCATCTCATTGTTGGTCTTGGGCCCGCTCACATTGTCTATTCATGTATTGCATTGGGTCGCAGATAATTTCAAAAGCAGCAGCAATGGCGGTTTGAATTCACTTTGCTTTGCCTCTGACAAATAAACAATCGAGAAACCGAACCTACTTAAAATTTCATTAAAAAAATAGCAATCAGGATAAGTTTTTTGAGATCTTTTAAGGCAAGGTAGATGTGTTGCTCCACTGTCCGCACGGAAAGATTCAATTTAATAGCGATTTCCTGATTACTTAACTTCTGGAAACGGCTCATTTCGAATACTTCTTTTCGTTTGCCGGGCATCTGCTCCAAGGCTAATCTCAATAAAAGATGCAATTCTTCGCGGTACATTTCGTTGAGGGGATCTTCAAATTCCGACAGCTCTTCCTGTCCATGTGCATTTATTTGAAGATGAATATAGTTCGATTCGAGGTTTTTTCGTTTGATGCGATTGAGAATACTGTTTTTTACCATCGTATACAGGTAATTTTTCGGAAGGTTTTCCTTCCACAAATCAGGCTCTTCCCATAGTTTGACAAAGATGTCCTGTGCCACATCTTCCGCTTCCTGTTCCGATTTCAAAAGAATGGCTGCAAATGACCTGACGGTAGAAAAATATTGCATGAAGATTTCTTCAAATCTTGCCTTGTCCGACTTCGTTCTCATGGGTATATATCTCTTGATTCACTCACGTGTCAAAGGTAATATTATTCGATGAAATATTAAAAGCGAACCAATGGCGCGGTCATTTGTTTTATTGATACTATTCAGGAAGATCAATGAACGCTTAAAAAAATCAATTATGTCACATTCTACGATTATTCAGCTACTGGGAGATCAAAGTGAATATCTCCTGAATCATGTGAGTAGCACGGTCGACCGTTCGTGGATATATGCTACCGGGCCCGACGTCATCGAAAAATTATGGATTGATTCGGATCGTAATATTCCGACTTTGAACAATTTGCAGCGTCTGTTCGGACAGGGTCGTCTGGCAAATACCGGCTACTTGTCTATCTTGCCTGTCGATCAGGGAATAGAACACACCGCGGGAGCTTCTTTTGCGCCCAATCCTCTTTATTTCGATCCGGAAAATATCGTGAAGCTGGCACTCGAAGCCGACTGTAATGCAGTGGCATCCACTTTTGGCGTGCTGGCTTCCGTGGCAAGAAAATATGCACACAAAATTCCGTTTGTCGTCAAGTTGAACCACAATGAGCTGCTGACTTATCCCAACTCCTACAATCAGGTTTTTTTTGGAACAGTAAAGGAAGCCTGGAATTTGGGTGCGGCCGCTGTCGGGGCCACTATTTATTTTGGTTCAGAAGAGAGCCGCCGACAGATCATTGAGGTCGCCGAGGCATTTGAATATGCACATGAACTGGGTATGGCCACTATCTTATGGTGTTATCTCAGAAATAATGATTTTAAGAAAGATGGAACCGACTACCACACATCGGCCGATATGACCGGCCAGGCCGATCACATCGGCGTAACCATTAAGGCGGATATTATCAAGCAGAAGCTGCCGACCAATAATGGAGGTTTTCAGGCAATTAAATTCGGAAAAACCAGCCCCGGCATGTATGATCAGCTTAGTTCCGACCATCCGATCGATCTTTGTCGTTACCAGGTGATTAACGGTTACATGGGACGTATTGGTTTAATCAATTCGGGGGGAGCATCCAGTGGAGAGAACGATCTGGCCGAAGCAGTTTATACGGCAGTAGTGAACAAACGGGCCGGAGGAATCGGACTGATCGCCGGTCGTAAAGCTTTTCAAAAGCCGATGGGGGAGGGGGTTGAGTTGATCCATGCTATTCAGGATGTGTATCTTGATCGGGAAATCACACTGGCTTAGCGGGTTGGTAGCTTCATTCCGACCCCCACCAATGGTTTCCTGGATTGAAATCTTTTGACAGATATTTCAGTCGCTGTTTTTCCAGTTGCGGCATTTTATTGTCCCGGACAAAGTCCAGATATTGTTCTTCCAGTTCAGGTTGATATTCCAGATCTTTTACAGGAAAACGGGCCCCTATCCCGTTTAAATAATTAAATAGTTTGTTATGAAGATTTTCAGTAATCTCTGGATTAAATGCAGCCACATCCAGTTTTTCTGCCGGATCTGACTCAAGGTTATACAGTTCCTCATGTCTGTCTTCATAATAATGGATCAACTTCCAGTTGCCCAGTCGTATGACCGACGAAGGTTCTCCTCCCTGGTTTCCGTAATGCGGATAATGCCAGAAGAGCGGTCTTTCAGAAAGCGTTTGCCCTTTCAGCAGCGGCACGAGACTCATGCCATCGGTATGTTCTTCAGGCATTAAACTCTGTCCGGTCAATTCAAGCAATGTGGGGTAAAAATCGGTACCGATAACAGGGACATCACACTGTTCCCCGCCTGAAGTCATGCCGGGAACCTTTATAAAAAAGGGTTCCCGAATTCCTCCTTCGAACTGGTATCCTTTGCCACCCCTTAACGGCAGGTTTGATGTAGAGTAGGAGTCACCCGAAGCAACTCCCCCATTATCAGAAGTAAAAATAACTATTGTGTTTTCCGCCAGTCCCAGTTCTTCCAGAGCATCCAGGACAATGCCAACCGCATCATCCATCTGCTCCAACAGCCCTGCATAAACAGGATTATCCTGTACCTGACGGATAGGAAGGAAGTGGCCCATCTGAAAGCCGGTGTCAGTAATCCCCATCTTTACTGCTTTTTCCCTGTATTTAGCCCATTTTACACGTGTCGTTTCAATGGAGCCATGGACTGCATAAAATGATAAATAGGCAAATACAGGCTGTCCGGTTACTTTCGGATTATTTTTGTTCAGAAATTTAATTGTCTCCGATGCAAGCCGCATCGACAGATTTTCTCCCTTACTTCCATCTGGCAGCTTCGGGTTCTCATAAGGAGAAAAATAACCACCAACAGGACTCCCGGCATGCCATCCTCCTATGTTGATGTCGAATCCGTGATCTTCCGGTGCTGAACCTTTGTCGCCCAAATGCCATTTCCCTGCAAAAAAAGTTTTGTAACCAGCCAGCTTCATTGCTTCGGGCAATGTGACATATGAAGTTGCCAGTGAATGGGCATACTCCGGAGGCAGCAATCGGTTATATCGCTTTTGATTCCGCCAGGCCTCCCCGGTCCTGGCACCGATCCAGTCAGTAATGCCATGGCTGGCTGTAAACTTACCGGTCAGGATGCTTGCCCGCGAGGGACTGCTCACCTGGCAGGCAGCATAGCCCTGGGTGAAGGCCATCCCTTCGGCAGCAATCCTGTCAATGTTGGGTGTCTCATAATAACGACTACCAGTACAGCTTAAATCATAATATCCCAAGTCGTCGGCCAGGATAAACAGGATGTTGGGCTTCTCTTTTTGAACCGATTGCGTGCAAGAAATGCTGAAAAGTAATGCCGGAGCGGCAAGTGCTCTTATAGAGTGACCAATTTTCATTTGAATGTGAATTATTATTTAATAACGTAGTTTGGGATATCTTTGTCTTCAATACAATCAATATCAACAACAACGCCCGTGTATTATGTACAAGTATGATTGAATACCTCTTTAACAAATTCGTACATCTTTAAAATCACTTCCTCATACTTGTCACTCCTGTTTTTATTGAAAAAACCATGAACATAATATGGATATATCAATCGTACTGTTTTGCCTCCATTAACTTCTATCGCATTGCACAAGGCTTCAGACTGTTGATACGGAATTGTTGTATCGGCTGTCCCATGTGCCACAAGTACAGCCGGAGGGTCATTTTTAGGTACTAAGAACAATGCTGACACTTCGCGGGCTTTATTTTCGGTTGTGATATTTCTTAAATATACATTTTTATTTGGGAAACTACCTTGAGGTTTAATACGAGCTGTAAAATCATATATCCCGTTACAGCCGATATAAAGTTTACAATCTTTCATTTTCATTGCCCAGTAAGATGATAATGGGGTTCCTGCTGATCCTCCGGCAAATCCGAAACGTTTCATATCCAGATTCCATTCTTTTGCATGTTTCTTGATAAAGTCAAAAGCCTCTGCTATTTCCTGTAATCCTTGTTCGAAATGGCCCCCGTTCTTATTTAGAGTGTATGTGACCCTGATCCCTGCAATACCTTTCGACGCCATATACTTTGACTGATTGGCAAATGCATTTGTATCTCCTGTATTCCAGCCTCCGCCGTGCACATATATTATAAAAGGATAAGGTGAACATCCTTCAGTTGGTTGATCGATTTCCATATTGAGCGAGTAAGTATTATACTTTTTAAATATGTAGCTTTTTGTGGTACATTTATTATAATCACTATCCTTTATCTTGTCAGCAACGTAATTGTATGGTTCGTAAAGGTCATCAACCTTCGATAAATCTATTATCTTGTTAATCAATTCATATTCCTCTATTTTACAGTTGCCACCTTCATTTTCGATTATGTTCATACCGTATCTGTTCTTTTGCTGGGCTATGATAGAACAGGCAAAAAGAAAACATACTGCAAATGTGAAAATTATTTTCATACGTAAGTACGTTATATTTTATTCGAACTTAAACAACCATCTTCTTATTCCAGTATCAAAGATTCTGTTTTCTTATTAATTCCGCTTGTTATTTTCTCATAAATAGCGATCATCTCCTTTAGTCTCTCCTGATCATGCTTTGCCAGATTATTTCGTTGTTCCGGATCTGTATTTAGATCAAAGAGCTGATATTCTTTAGAATTACCAGTTTCAATATTCACTTGTTTTTCGATCTCCGCTCCATTATAGGGAGGAATCATTACCCAGTGATCTTTTCGCAGCGCAGTCCTGGAGATTGCTTCCAGAATCAGCTCTTGACGTCCTTTTTCATTTTTGCCCAACAGCACATCCAGTAAATCCTGACTGTCGGTAGTCCCCTTATCGCCTCCGGTCAGCATGGCCAACGAGGCCAACAGATCGATCTGGCAAACAAGAGCTTCGGAAACGGAAGGGGTTATCTTCCCTTTCCAGTAAGTGATAAACGGAACATGCATGCCGGCATCATAAAGGCTGTATTTTCCACCTCTGAAAAGACCCCAGGGCTTATGATCCCCCAGCTTCTCCACTGCTTCGTCATAATAGCCGTCGTTAAGTACCGGACCGTTGTCGCTGGTGAAAATAATCAACGTATTTTCAAGAAGCCCTTCTTCTTCCAGGGTTCGTGTGAATTCACCAATGCACCAGTCGGCCTCTACAATCACATCACCTCGGGGCCCCATACCGGATGTTCCTGCAAATCGCGGATGTGGTGTACGTGGTACATGTGGTTGCTGAAGAGCATAATAAAGGAAGAAGGGCTCGTTTTTGTGCTCTCTCACATATTCACATGCTTTCTTCAGAAAATGATCGGCCATCTCTTCGTCTTTCCATTTTGCCTTCTCTCCGCCCTTCATAAATCCAATACGCGGAATCCCGTTGACAATACTGTTGTTATGTCCGTGGTGCCACTTCATTTTTAGAAGTTCAGGATTATCCAGTCCGGTAGGCTCCCCCTCAAAATTCTTTATGTAATCCACTTCAATAGGGTCTTCAGGATCGAGATCCACCACTTTCCCGTTTTCAATATAAACAGTTGGCACCCGGTCCTGCGTAGCGGCCATCACATAAGCATAATCGAACCCCACTTCGTTTGGACCTGGGGCAATTTGCCCGTTCCAGTTCACCTGTCCGCTGCCCATGCCAAGATGCCATTTTCCCACGACAGCAGTATGATAACCTTGCCTTTGAAGTAATTTAGGGAGGGTAATCTGGTTGGTGTCGATCAGGAGCGGCGCTGTTCCGGGCAATATTTTCGCATCCGCATTGCGCCAGGGGTACATACCCGTGAGTAATCCGTAGCGACTGGGAGTTGATGTCGCCGAAGTGGCATACCCATTGGTGAAACGGATGCCTTCGTTTGCCAGTTTATCCATATTTGGCGTTTTCAGGTACGTTGCGCCATACGCACCAACATCCCCATAGCCCAGGTCGTCCATGTAGATGATGACAATATTGGGTTTGGCCTCTTGTGACTGCTTTTCACTGCTTGTACAGGCAGAAGCAACCGCAAGAAAAGTTGTGGGAAGAAGTAATCTGTTCATTGCTCTCTATCTTGTTGTGTATGTTAATATTTGAACTATTCGTTATAATCGGCTTGGCGGTTAGAAGATCCGGGTATCATTTAACGGAGGTGATTATTATTTGAGACGATTGAAGACCTTCGGCAGTTGCCTTTAGCTTCATGCTGCCCGCTTTATCAGTTGACTGAAGATAAACCATACATTTTCCGTTGAAAGTTCTTCGAGTAGGCTTTATGAACGACTCCAGGCTTGTTGGATCACCATTTCCCACCGCTTTGAAATGACCATCACCCTCCACTGTAAAACTGATCTGACTGGAAGCTTTCGGACAGAGTACCTCCTGTTCATCCACGACAGAAACAGTTACAAAAGCCAGTTCTTTCCCGTCAGCGGTGATGGTATCCGACAGGGCCTCGAGGCGGATGGCTGCTGGTACTCCTGCGGTTTTTATCACTGCTTCTTTCCGGGGATGGTTGTTTTCATCCAGCGCAACAACTTTCAATTCTCCCGGCTCATACGGGACGTCCCAAACCAGCCGGTAGGTAGTGTATAAGTGTGTCGGATCTTTTTCCCGAATGCCCTGGCTTTTCCCGTTCAGAAACAGTTCCGCCTTCTTGAAACTTGTGTAACAATGTACCGGTATCGTATCTTCTTCTTTTCCTTCCCAGTTCCAATGAGGCAGGAGATGAAGTACATCCTTGTCTGACCACTTACTTTGATAAAGATAGTATCGATCCTTTGGGATTCCGCATAAATCAATAATTCCAAAATAGGAACTGCGTGATGGCCATTGATCATTGTAAGGTGTTGGCTCACCCAGGTAATCGAAGCCGGTCCAAACAAACTCTCCGCCCATGAACGGGAATGAGTCCTGTGCAGTGAACTCCCGGTCTGGCGTGGTTGCCCAACTCGGAAATTCAAGATCGTAAGAGGAGCTGTGATATGGTTCACGGGTATAATGAATCCTTATTTCTGCAGGTAAAAAATATTCACCGCGTGAACTTACCGTGGAAGCTGTTTCACTGGCATACATCTTCCAGTATGGAAATTTATCATGGATATATCCGTAGTACTGCGGCTTGTAATTCCATCCCGGTACATCTACAACGTCGGCCAATCCGTTCTGAATAGCCTCCTTCCAATTGTTGAAACCTGCTGTCGTGGGGCGCGTGGGATCCTCGCGTTTACATATGTCGGCCAGAAATTGAGCGTATTGTGCGCCATCAGACCTGCCTTGCTCACGAATTTCGTTCCCCAAACTCCACATGATTACCGAGGGATGATTGCGGTCCCGATGAATCATTGCCACCATATCTTTTTCCGCCCAGTTGTCCCACAGGGTGTGGTATCCATTTTTCGTTTTGGCATATTTCCATTCATCAAAAGCTTCGTCGATGACCAGAAATCCCATTTCATCAGTCAGTTGCAACAATTCGGGCGCAGGCGGATTGTGGCTGGTCCGTATCGCATTGCATCCCATCTCCTTCAGCAGTATCAACTGACGCTTCTGTGCACTTAAATTAAAGGCGGCACCCAGCGGTCCCAGGTCATGATGCAGGCAAACCCCATTCAGTTTCATATTCTCCCCGTTCAGAAAAAAGCCGCGGTGTGCCGTAAACTCAAAATACCTGAATCCAAACGGTGTGTCGTAACTATCCACCACCTTTCCGTTTTTCAATATCCTGGATACGACTTTGTATAAAATTGGATTTGTTGTCGACCAGAGCTTGTAGTTCTCGACCATTAGCGACTGACTGACCGCCTGCTCGCCGTTAATCTCCAGATTGGTGCTTGTCACAGCTTCTGGTTTACCGTCCGGACCGATTATTTCGGTTTGCAGTGTAATTTTTTCTTTTTGTGGACTGAGGATCGTGGTTATGATATTCACAGTTCCTTTACCATCGCTGGCTTCGGGCGTGGTGACATAGGTTCCCCATTGCTTGATATGAACAGGATCCGTTATCACCAGGCGGACATTCCGGTAAATTCCGGCCCCTGGATACCAACGTGACGAATGTTCCTTGTTCTCGAGCCGGACTGCCAGTATATTTTTCTTGCCAAATTTAATCTTATCCGACAGTTCGAAACCAAATGACGAATAACCGTAGGGCCACTCACCTACGAACTCACCATTAAGAAAGACCTGCGCGTGGCTCATGGCACCGTCAAATTCAACAGATATATTTTTATGCTTCCATTTAGAGGGGATATCCAATACGTTGCGATACCAACCGATGCCCACGTGAGGCAGTCCACCGGTGCGACCAGTACGTCTCTTTTCTACTTTCTCCCCGTCTTCAATGACCATGTCGACCACAACATCGTTTTTCATGTCGAATTCACCCGAGATGGCCCAGTCGTGTGGCACATCAACACTTTCCCAGTCAACTGTCTCCGTCTCAGGCTTCTCTCCGTCCTGTACTTCTCTATTCATGAATTTCCATCCTGAATCTAAAAGAATAATTTGTCTAACTGTCTCTGTTGGTGTGTTACAGGAAACCAGTGAGAAACAGATGGAGAGGATATAAGATAATTTTTTCATAATGTAGAAATAATTTTTAAAGTTAAAGTTACAAATTTCCGGTTTGGCGGGTCTGTTCATGTGACAGAAATTTATCCCTTGCTTTGTAATGCTGAACCACTCCTCTATACGGAAATCCTTCTGTATCGCTACGTTTCTTGTCAAATATCAGATTCATTTGTTCAACGATAGCGGTTTTTTTTTGAGCAAGATCATTTGACTCTGAAGGGTCGCTTGACAGATCGTATAATTCTGTTGGTTGTGCCACTCCATAACGCACAGCTTTCCAGTTCCCCATTCTTGCGGACTGTCGGAAACCGCCATCAGACAACTCCCTTGACCAGCCATCCAGTTGAAATTCCCAGTTCAAAAAGAGATGTTCGGTTTGCATTTTTCCAGTTAATAGTGGCAATATGGATATACCGTTTGCTTGTGAAGGTATTTCTCCCCCTGATACTTCAGCCAGTGTTGGCATCAGGTCTTGAAAACCACAGATGTGACTGCTCACCGAACCCGATTCAATTTTACCTTTCCATACCGCAATAAACGGCACCCGGATACCGCCTTCATACATGTCTCTTTTAATTCCTCTGAAGTTACCGTTGCTGTCAAAGAATGTGGGGTCATGCCCCTCTTGATGAGGACCATTGTCACTCGTGAAAATAATCAGCGTATTGTCCAACTCTCCCATATTTTCCAGTTTTTTTAACAGGCGACCAATCTGTCTGTCCAACAGGGTAATCTTTGCCGCATGCACCCGTTCATTTTCGGGCCAGCCACGATCTGCATACAATTCTTTGTTGCTGATATACCGTTCATGTCCATGGGGTGCACGATATGACATGAAAAGGAAGAAAGGTTTTTCCCGGTTTATTGTATCGAGATAATTAAAAGCTATTTCTGTGCGAAACTCATCTTTACAATTCCATTCTTCCTCATGATAATAAATGGAATCGGCCTTACCGTTAATCCAGTGCATTTGTTCATCGTAACGGATTCCCCCGAAACGGGACTCCCACTGTTCCTGTGCGGCAAAACCGAATCCCCGGTTGTAAGCCCAGGTTGAGAGGTCGTTTGGATCATCTAAATGCCACTTGCCGATAAATGCCGTTTGATAGCCTGTCTGTTGTAGCATTTCTCCCAGGGTTACTTCATCTTTTTTAAGTGCAACGCGCATCCATCGGTCATCTCCAAAATACCCACTGTTTCCGCGAATGGTACTATTTGTTGCATTTTTTCCGGTCATTAACACTGCGCGTGAAGGTGAACTGACGGTATTGCCAGCATAAAAGTCGGTAAATCGCAAGCCCTGTCGTGCCAAGCTGTCCAGCACTGGTGTTTGAATTACCTGCTGGCCATAACAACCCAGTTCGCCGTATCCCAGATCATCCGCCAAAAGAAAAAGAATATTTGGTTTGGAATGTTTCGGATTTCCCTTTATGAAACTGCAGGATGCAACAGTCGTAAGACAGGCTGAAGCCCACAAAATTTGCTTCATCATTTTTCTTTTCAATTATAATTCAATAGCTCCCATATCGGGCTGTCTTTTCACAGGATTACCAAAGTAGTCCGATCTGACATCAAGGCCGATTCGCAATCCGATCGGATCACCGGGCAACTTTTCGATATGTAACCCTTTATCTCTTATTAAATCAACGTTCCGGGGAATGTAATCTCGTGCATCGATGACCCCGGCATTTTCAAATTCAGGATCTCCGATAATAGGATTGTTGTCCCTGATCAGCAATGATGCCGGGAATACATTCCCATGGGTATACAGGTTGTTTTTCAAAACCACGTTCTTTGCTGTCTGGTTTTCATTTATTGCCCGGCTATCCTGGTCTCCAGAAACATTGACCGTCTCTCCCAGGATATGGAAAATATTGTTGGCAATAAGCAGGCCACTGGTGGTGGGGGAGATCGAAAAACAGGATCGGTTCTCTTCCTTCACATAGATGGTGTTGTTGTAGATATAAGAGTTGAATGGTCCATTTTTTTCATTGTCTTTTCCCACGAAGCCACTGGTCCAAAGAATCTTTCCTTCCTGGAAGGCCCCATTTTCTCCTTTAATTCGGAAACCGTCGTTTACGCTAATGTTGTAGCGGTATGCACAGTTGTGGTTGTTTCCTAAAATCTCAATGAATCCACCTGCATTGTTTGCGCTGAAATTATATTGCACGATGATATCCCGACAATTGAAGTCGATGTGGCAGCCAGCCGAGTCACCGGGACCGTTGGCGTGTAAAAACTGGTTGTGTTCTATGACAAAATCTGTACAACCCCAGGTCCACAATCCACTGCCTCTTCCCCATTTACGCGAGTCGCTGGTGTTACCCGAGTGGCTGACCCAATTATGGCTGACCTTCCCGCCGAGGACATTGGAAAACTGTAATCCAGGACCGCCTGTTTCCATGATCTTATTGCCGCTCACGGTCACATTTTGAATATTTTCCTTCTGTCCGGTGAATTTGATTCCCGTGTGGCTGACATTCCTGATATCACAATCCTCGACGGTCAGATTTTTAAGAATGGCATCCGCCGTTTCGTTAATAAACCGGATGCCCCAACCGTAATGCTCGGTACCGTTGGCAGAATGTACCTCTTTTGCACCACGCTGAAATCCCTCTTCTTCAAAGAACACGTTTTCTATTGACAATCGGTTAAGGATAATATTCCCGAAAGTGCCCTGTTCTGAAGTTTTGACCAATACGCCGCATCGCATACCAGTTTTGTCTGACACATCGCTCAGTCCACCTCCATCTGCTGTGACATTTAATTCTTCTATCCTGACGTGACTGCAATTTTCGAGCAGGATACCGTTGCTGTAGCCTTTCGCATCAATCGTGGCATGGCTTTCCGTATTTTTTTGTCCCTGGTAGCTTGAGATCACCACGGGAAGTTCCGCAGTCCCATTTACATTTTTCAGAATCAGTGATCCATTGATCACAGTTCCGGCTGCCAGGAGAATGGAATCACCGGGGTTCAGTTGAAGCCTGCTGACATGCTCCAGGTTCAGGAAAGGCTCTTCCAGTGTGCCAGCATTCATGCTTTTTCCAATCAGGGGATTGACATAATAGTTGCGTGCTGTTGGAACCGTCCCGCCAAAAGCTGCAAGCCCGGAATAAAACAGAATGATTCCAATACCTACCAGAAATTTATTCTTCATCATTTTTTTAAAATTTCGATTCAATTTGTCCAAGGATCCTTGATCCTTTTCAATTCCGGCCACAGCTTTCCTTCAAGCTCCACGATCAAGTCAGGATGTTCTGTGGCTATATTTTTTAATTGAAAGGGGTCGTTTCGGTTGTCGTATAACAGATAGTTAGCTGTTCCTCCTTGTTCGTTTTTTTGGATCACAAAGGTGTAATGGTCAGTTCGTAGTCCTCTCATGCCTCCGCCAGGATCTTCGTATCCAGACTCAAGATTCAGATAAAGAGCGAATTCCGGTTTTTCTTTTGAATTTCCTGTAAAAACCTCAGCGTAATTCCGACCTTCCACATCAACAGGGATGTGCTTTTCCAAACCCATCAGAGAAAGCAGGGTTGGCATCAGATCTGGTACGCTCAGGTGAAGGTCATTGGTCCCGGACCGAAATTTTTTAGGCCACCGTATGATAAAGGGAATACGG
Source organism: Proteiniphilum sp. UBA4977 (assembly GCA_002398565.1). Lineage (GTDB taxonomy): Bacteria > Bacteroidota > Bacteroidia > Bacteroidales > Dysgonomonadaceae > Proteiniphilum. The sequence continues at coordinate 1,137 of DGZP01000067.1, read as the reverse complement.
AACGATTCTTCGTACCATACTACCTTCTGTAACAGCCCGTGGCTCCCCATCATCTCACCATGATCTGCAGTGAAGATGACGATGGTGTTTTCCGACTGACCCGATTCATCCAGCGCTTTCAATATTCGTCCAATCTGATCGTCGACACCGGTGACACAAGCAAAATAATCCCGTACATTTTTTCGGCCCACCTCGCCCTTTCTCCCGCCGGGAACGTTGGGCCGGTTCAGAAGCGAATCAACCGGCATACTTTCGTAAAGCGCCCTGTATCTTGCGGGTACCTCCTGATAAGGGCCGTGCGGAGGATTCATGGATACAAAAAGGGCCCACGGATCCTTCCTTTTAGTATGAATAAACTCTATCGCCACATCGGCCTCGTGCTCAGGTGACCATTTTCGTGCGAACAGCGTATCCTGTACAGAGGCGTTGTTTACCCAATAATAGGGGTCATTATGCTGGTTGTTACATCCATAGGCATGCCAGAATGTAAACCCATGCCGGTTTGATCCCGGAGGCGTATATGCTTCCCAGACTGCCTCCCGCCAGTCGTTCACATCGGGACCTTCTGCGTAGGAAGGAGCGTCAAGATGCCATTTGCCAATGTAACCACACTGATACCCGTTTTGATTTAAAACATCGGAAAAACAGATTTCCTCTTCACGGAGATAATTTCCGAATTTCCGGGAATATGTATTGCAATTGGTTTGCAGATTATTGGAAAAACTGTATTTTCCTGTCAACAGCATACCCCTGTAGGGTGAGCTGAGGGGACGGTTACTTACCGCATTGGGAAAGACAATACCTTGTTGGGCTAAACGATCGATATTCGGTGTAAAGACAGGATCTTCGTTCACAAAACCCTGGGCTTGCACACGGAACTGATCGGGAAATATAAACAGCAGATTCGGTCCCTTTTCCTCTCTTTTGTTCTGACTTGAAGCAATTACCGGAAACATCATTCCGCTCAGGGCAAGGCCCGAAAGCAGAGTGGTACAGTATGTAGATATCTTTAGTTTCATTCTCTTAAAAATTGATGTACTCCAATGTTGCAGAAAATATCCGGGACAGGATTCCCGAACAAGTCTGACAGACCTTTTTCCGGAATACCGATTCGGGAAAAAGGTCTGTCAGACTTGT
>DGZP01000091.1:1215-3816 GCA_002398565.1 Proteiniphilum sp. UBA4977 | reverse complement strand
AGAGCACCAACCATGGATTGCCCCTCGTTGACATTGAAGTTCCCCTCCAAGATACTATGTGGGAGGTATTTTTCTTTTGTTTCAGGTCTCCAACTTGCACCGGCTGCAGGAACCGAAGCGTATATCTTGTTCCCTATTTGCCCAATCAGCTGTTCAATACCAGACTTCTTCCCGCCAGCCTCATTTTCCAGATAATACATGCCTGTGGCAAGATTCATGGTTCCCTTATTACCCAGTACCTGATCTTCCATCCCGTTAAATTTATTAGAGATAAGGGATTCGTAATTAATCTTTACACCATCGGCATACCGATAAACCAGACTGACATTATCATAAACTTCTCTTCCGTCTTTCCAGAAAACAATATCTCCCATCCCCACAACGGATTCAGGGACCAACTGTTTTGCCCAGCAACATACTTCCAATTGATGGGAGGCCAACTCAGTCATTAAACCGGCAGAGTAGTCCCAATAGAGTCTCCAGTTGATCTGGCGCTCCAGTTCAGGCGATGGGACGGGCCTTCTCCAGTCGTGATTTCTAAACCAGTAACAACGTTCCCCCACGATCTCGCCAATTAAGCCTGAATGAATCATTTGCATTCCTTTGATGTATTTCTCATCGAACATCCGCTGCATGCAGAAATATAATACATGGTCTGTCTTTTGATAAGCGTCATACACTGCTTTACATTCATCCATAGTAAGAGCCATTGCTTTTTCGCAGTATACATGCTTACCGGCAGATAATGCATCCAATGTCATTGGGGCATGCAGGTAAAGCGGAGTAGAAATTATAACCCCGTCAATATCGGGAGATTCCAACACTTTCCGGTAATCACTATATTTCCTTGCATTTGGACACAGTGTTGATGCTGCCTGCAGGTTGGGGAGATAATTATCACAAAGGGCCACAATATCAGCATGGGGTATTGCCATTACAGCTTGAATATTGTATTGCCCCCTGGAACCGGTTCCAATAAATCCGATGCGGGCTTTTTCTTTTTTCATCTCTTTGACTTTATCCGGCGTAAAGGATTGCAGCCATGGGGTAGTTGCCAGTAATGCGGCTCCTCCCGAAATATAACCTAAGTCTTTGATAAATTGTCGCAGGCTTGTATCGATTTGTTTAGGTTTACTTGACATTTTTTGTTGTGCTTAAAAATTATATTCTTTTGCATCAAAAATTTTAAAACTTTTTTTCAGTTGTTCTTTTTCGCTTTCAGTGGCTATCGAAAAAGTGGTCGACAGAACCTCAGCGTCCAGAGGATCGTTCATTATTACAGACACTGACTTTCTTCCTGTCTCAGGACTTCTGGACTTTGGATGAACGATGTGCCCTGAATATGACGGGGTATTTCCGGACACAGAAAGGGCCATATCCCTTAATGATATTTCATCAGCTGTTTGACCTGCATCGAATGGATTCTCAATGCTGACTTTCCAGGCATCGCCAAAGGGATGATGCCCCACACCCAATATAGAACTATTTCCAAAATCCACAAAACATTGATGAACTGCCGCATCCTCCATAATTCCCTTGATTCGCTTGAGGGCATATCCCTTGCCGTATCCACCGAAATCGATCCGAATACCCGATTGTGAAAAGGAGACTGCTTTATTGTGCTCATGAAACCGGATCGCATAAAAATTTTTCAGGGTGATGTCGAATAGCCCGAAAGTCTCTTGATGGTAAAACTTACAGTTATTTAAAATCTGCCACATCTCCTCACTGACACGAATCTGTTGGTGTTCAACAATGTTGTTTATTTTAGAGACTTCGCTTGCCGGATCAAACCGGTTCAGGAGGCGATCGAGCCGTTTCAACTCGGATTCGATTTTAAACCAAACAGCTTCCGATTCACTCTTGTTTTTCCCAATGATGATTATGTCGAAACGGGTACCCATGACGTTCAATAAGGAGCCATGAGCCATCAATGATGCTTCGTAATAAGCAAACTTCCCCTTTTCAAAATCACTCATTTGCAACCTTTACAGCTTCTGTGGTAATATAATACTTAGCCAGGGTGTTGGCGGTTTCCCATTCAGGCATATCCCGGTTTTCCAGGTAATCGAAAAAACGTTCGGCCACATACCTGAAATGAGATTCATGCCCCTCTCTGTTTTCAACCGGGATATCAATAAGATACTCTCCTTTATGTGGTGTAGGTGACGCGGAAACGAAGGGATAGGTCCCCTGTATTTTTTTGATTGTTTTTTGCAGGTTTTCTGAAAATTCTTTCTCCTCCAATCCATCGGGCTTTTGGGCGTAGAGCTGTTTCACAAAACCCTGTTCTTTACCCTGTACTGTTTTGATAATGGCTTTGGTCCCTTTCACCACAGACATGAAGGTATCGCCGCTGCCTTCAGGAGCCTGATAATTCCAGATTACCTTAAGGCCAATATTCCGATTTTTGACATTGAATTGAAGTATTCCATTGGCATATACTTTCAGTACGGCATTATCGATATATTTTTGTAAATAATCGGGAAAAGCAGACTCGCCGGTCGATTTTGCGAACTGCGGTAACGTAATCTCTGTCGCCCAGTGAGTGGATGAGATATTTCCGATGTCACGGGTATAGTCAATAGACTGACCGGGAAA
>DGZP01000091.1:0-975 GCA_002398565.1 Proteiniphilum sp. UBA4977 | reverse complement strand
TCTCCCTGTTGTTCCACATCGTAATACCAGGCCGGACGGATCAACGGGGCCCCCGAAACCTCCTTATAGAAATGATGCACACTTTCCATGTATACTGCAGGATCTTCCGGCGTACCCTGTTGCAATTCACCGAAAAGATCAGGATCATTGATAAGTTCCTTCTCGATGATATTCAACATGTCGTAACGCTCGGTCATCATATCGTACAATTGCACATCTTTTGACTCTGCTTCTTTATAGGCTTCTTCCAGCAAAAGGAAATCTTTCCGGTTGATGGCCATCGGCTTATCGGACAACACATTCAATCCGGCATCTACAGCTTTCAGAATATATTCGGTCTTCTCCTTGTTGTTGCCTGCAAGTACAACAACGTTTCCCTTTTTTTGTGTAATCATGTTGTGAAGAAAATCATCACCGGTATAGACAACAGTCTTCCAGGCCGTAGGATTTTCTGTTCGGATATTGAATGACTCAATAGCAGAAAGGTATTGTTTCAATCCGGTATCTCCGGGTGAAGCGGCGTACACGTAAACCGAATCACTCACTTGCGACATGGCACTTTTTTGAAGCAAGCTGGCATGAAAATGGCCGGGAGCAAGAACAATGAGTTTTATTTCACCCGCACTGGCGTTGAATGTCTGAGTATTACCTTCTTTTTCTTTACTTTGTTGCATACATGAAAGAAACATCAGACCAACAATACCCGTCATAAAAAAACTTTTCATTTCACTTTCACTTTAAATCAGAAAGTAATTTTCTGGCTTCTGCCAGACCTTTCCGGTAAGTGTCTTCCATCAGGACGATTCTTCCCTCGTTGCGTTTGCTCTCGTTGGAAGCCTCCATGAAAGTAAAAATTTCCAGTGTTTCTTCTTCCGGAACAGGAGCAATACGGGTTTTAAAGAAATTCAGTATTTCGGTAAGAAGGACTTCGTATCCCTGGTAGGGGCCGACGGGTTCCGCACCTTTATCTGTGAA
>DGZP01000124.1:5330-9507 GCA_002398565.1 Proteiniphilum sp. UBA4977 | reverse complement strand
GGATTACCGGGGTTTACCTGCTGACTGCGTCGTAAACCATAACTGATTCCTCCCATTCCCTCCGAGGCACCTAGAGCCGGATTCGATAATAGACCGTATCCATATCTGCTGTAAGGAGAATTGGATCCTACCTGTTGTGCGAAAGATATAACGGTAATCGTAAGGAGAGCGATCAACAATAAGAACCGTTTCCTGATATTCATTTGTTTCTGTATAATAAATCGGCACCTGACCGCCTTATTCTTAAATATATTTGAGAGTGCAAAGATGACATATTTTTACGATGTCACCAACAAAAGAGCAAAAACATCTTGTTAAAAAGATTAAAGTTTAATAATTCTAAACGATTCATTCTCTCTCATCTGCGTGTTCAATGCTGTTTGTTTTCATCGCTTTTTTATAGCCATTGTACGAAACCACCTCAGAAAAGGGTTTTCGTTTCTTTTGCCTGAGAGGCTGCAGGCTGTAACCAATCGCAATGTCCAGCCAGACTCTCTTGGAGTCGGGTATCGACAACAGTTCCCTCATTCTGGGTTCGTTAAACCACCCCAAGATGCAAGACCCCAGTCCTTCGGCATGTGCAGCCAGTACAATATGCGCCGCTATGACACCCATATCCATCTGTGCATAATCCTTCTGCTTTACCCATCCGCCTATACCGGAAGTAAGATTCACTTTCTCCTCAACCAATACAATGTGGACAGGAGCCTGCTTGGTAAAGTGGTTCATTCCCAGAGCGCGGGCTGAAGTGGCATCGGCCACGCTGTTTTTCAGCTCCGGCTCGTCTACCACAATAAGATGCCACGGCTGGGCATTGCATGCAGAGGGAGACAGGCGCGCGGCAGCCACAATACGCTCCAGCTTTTCTTTCTCTACCGGCAGGGAAGCATCAAACGCACGGACACTCTGCCGGTTGGAAACAAATTCAAGGAAATCCATATCAAGCGTTTAATGCAGCTATCCGGCTGACATACTTACCAATAATATCGAACTCAAGATTCACTACACTACCTTCTTCGATCTGGTGAAAGTTTGTATGTGCGTGGGTGTAAGGGATGATGGCCACCTTAAAACTGTTCCAGGTGGGTTCAACCACGGTAAGACTTACACCATTCACGGTTACAGAACCTTTATCTACCGTCAGGTATCCTTTTTTCGCCATTTCCTTGTCGAACGCGTAAGCAAAGGTGTAGTACCAGCTTCCTCCGGCTTCGGTTACATTTTGGCATACTGCCGTCTGATCTACATGTCCTTGTACAATATGCCCGTCGAGACGGCCATTAAGAGGCATGCTGCGCTCCAGGTTCACTTTGCTTCCGATCTCCAGCAGGCCCAGGTTCGACCGTTCCAGTGTCTCCCGGATAGCCGTCACGGTATACGTATCCCCATCCAGTGACACCACCGTGAGACAGACACCGTTATGTGATACGCTCTGATCGATTTTCAACTCAGCAGCAAAGGAACATCTCAACGTGATGTGGAGGTTTTCCCGCTCCCTGTTAAGAGCCACTACCGTGGCCGCTTCTTCTACTATTCCTGAAAACATATGATTAATTCGATGATGTGATATTATTACAACTGTATTTACCAGATTGACGCACGTGCCTCTTTCGGAAGATACATTGGACTGGAAGGTTGAATATGAAAGGCTTCATACCAGGCATCGATATGAGGCAAGGCACCATCTACACGCCATCTCCCGAGCGAATGCGGATCGATCTTCGTGAGCCGGAGAATTTCTGCATCGCGCACATTACCAGCCCATAGGTTGGCATAGCTCAGGAAGAAACGCTGTACGGGCGTAAACCCGTCTATGGAATCATCCGACTGAGCTTGCTTAGTTTTCTGAAAAGCCTGGTAAGAGACCTGCAGTCCGCCATGGTCGGCAATATTTTCACCCAGTGTAAAAGTACCATTGGCATGTACCGTGTCAAGAACGACAATGTTATCGAAGTAATTCACCAGTACGTTGGCCCGCTCTTCAAATCTTTGTGCATCGCCGGCAGTCCACCAATCGGTAAGATTTCCCTCTTTGTCGAACTTTCTTCCCTGATCGTCGAAACCGTGAGTCAATTCATGACCTATTACCACCCCGATGCCGCCATAATTGATTGCATCATCTCCGTTCATATAGAAGAAAGGCGGTTGCAGAATACCCGCGGGAAAACATATCTCGTTTGAAGAGGGATTATAATAGGCATTCACCGTTTGTGGCGACATATACCACTTGGTCTTGTCCACCGGCTTTCCCAAGTCAGCGATCATCTCACCATATTCAAATTCAGAGGCACGCACCATATTCTGCCAGTAGGAGTCTTTTGTGATTTCAAGGGAAGAATAATCTTTCCATTTATCGGGATATCCTATCTTGACAATGAAAGTACCCAGTTTTTCCTGTGCTTTGTTTTTGGTCTCTGCATCCATCCATTCGAGCTGGCTTATACGCTCTCCCAAGGCTGTCTTCAGATTGTCCACCAGGTTAAGCATCCGCTCTTTGGCCTGTGCCGGGAAGTATTTTTCCACATAAAGCTGTCCTACAGCTTCTCCCATCGCTCCATTCACCGCATCTATTGTCCTTCGCCAGCGTGGACGAAGCTCCTTGCTGCCGCTCAGCGTCTTTCCGTAAAATTCAAAATTTGCATTTACAAAATCATCACCAAGGTAATTGGCTGCCGAATTGATCACTTTCCAGCTCAGGTAATCCTGTAATACCGCTACCGTCTCTTTCCGGATGATGGCAACCGCTGCCTTCACCGGTTCAATTTGTGAAACATTCAGGCTGTCTATATCTTTGGCGCCCATGGCCTCAAGATAAAGCGCCCATTCAAAAGGAGCTACCTGCGTGTTGAGATCGGCCACCAGCATCTTATGGTAATTCAGTTCCGGAATGCGCCTCATCTCTTTGGTAACATGCGCCTGTGCCAGTTCGGTTTCAAGTCGCATCACATTGTCTGCGGCCTGCTTTGCTGCAGCTTCTGCATACCCTGCATTCCGGAATTGGGTTTCCATGAGTGTAATATATGCGTTGCGCAGCATTTGGGAGTGATCGTCGGCAACCAGATAATAATCCCTGTCTCCCATGCCGATGCCCGACTGGTAAATGTGGGCGATGTTCATCTCGCTGTTTTTATCGTCTGCACCCACGGTAAATCCAAAAAATGGATTGGAGGCATAACGGCTCACCTTGGCCATCAGCTTCACTATATCTCTCTTATCCTTTGCGGCGGCAATCTCTTCAAGCTGTAACCGGAGCGGTGCCGCACCGTCGCTGTTCAGCTTCACGCTGTCCATACCCAACGCATAGAGGTCGCCCACCTTCTGCGCGTTTGATCCGGCAGGATTCTCCTGCGTACCCAGCGCCGTGATCAGGCTCTGTATCTGCACCTGATTCTCTTCACGCAACATATCGAAGGAACCGTAGCGGGCATATTCGTCTGGAATGGGATTGGCCTTCTGCCAGCCTCCTGTAGCATATTGATAAAAACTCTCCCCGGGCATAACTGTCGAGTCGAGGTTCGAAAGACTGAGCTGCGCCTGCGGCTGCTCTGCTTTTTTTCCTGTACAACTTGTGGTCATCATTACAGACATGATAATGAAGAAATATAAAATTCGTTTCATACTTTGAATATCTGGATTTATACAAAAGTACAAAAAAAATTTATCCCGCAGCAACAATATCGGACAGCGAACAAAGCGTTAAGTTGTGCCTCTGCAAATCTACACCCTCCCACAAAAACAGGGGCAAGGCATGAATCACTTCCCGCCCTAAGGTGATAATTCAATCAAGCCTGGCAAGCTCTTCCTTGATCTCGAGCAATATTTTTTCACTTACAGGCACCAGAGGCAGGCGAAGCCTGTTTTGAGCCATTCCTTTAAGATTCAGGATACATTTCACACCCGCGGGGTTACCTTCCACAAAGATAAGATGAAAAAGCCGGTTGAAATCCTTTTCCATCTTGTGGCGGACATTTATGGCATTGCCTTCAAGTGCACTGTTTACCAAACAGGACATCTCTCTTGGAAATGCGTTCCCAAATACTGAGATGACACCAATCCCACCCATCTCAATTACGGCAGTCGTAATGGCATCATCACCGGAGATGAGATGAAAACCCTGTGGAGCATCGTCGATAATAGCCTTTATCTGGTCCAGATTGCCCGAAGCCTCCTTCACAGC
>DGZP01000124.1:2992-5058 GCA_002398565.1 Proteiniphilum sp. UBA4977 | reverse complement strand
ACATTATAGAGAATAAGAGGCAACGGCGACGCCTGTGAGAGCACGCAATAATGTTGAAAAAGACCTTCCTGGGTGGGCTTGTTGTAATAGGGTGTCACGGAAAGTACCGCGCTGATGCCCGTAAAATCGGCATGTTCAAGTTCTTCCACCACATCCGATGTATTATTTCCACCCACCCCCATTACGACAGGTATCCTGCCATCCACTTTCTTTACGATAAAACGCACTATCTCGGCTTTTTCATTTTTACTAAGGGTAGGCGTTTCGGCTGTGGTACCCAACGCTACAATATAATCGGTACCATTCTCCAACTGAAAATCCAACAACCGGGAAAGTGCATCAAAATCAATGGCACCATCTTCCCTGAAAGGAGTAATTAATGCTACTCCCAAACCCTGTAAATGAATATTTGTCATGAATTGGTAATTTTTTCTTGCAATTTATCTCCGGAAAGCACATTTTAGTCTTAAAATGTTTCCAAAACGCAAAGGTACATATTTTTCAAAAATCAGACCCACATCTATCAAAAAACCTTCGCCATCGGGAATTATATAGGTGTGAATGTGTATCTTTGTAAGAGTATCCATCAGTGTCTGTTTAACTGACTGCTGCCATGCAATTCCGACCTGAAACATACCGACTGCCCGACCTGCCGATGCAACCTTTTGTCGACAGTGAAGAAATATGGGAGTATTTGAATAGCACCCTGTCCACTCCTGAAAAAGTGCGGAATATTATCAGCAAATCTCTGGATAAAAACAGATTGAATCTTGAAGAGACTGCCATTCTCATCAATGCGAATGACAAAGAATCGATAGAGTATATAAAAAGAGGGGCCAGAGAACTTAAGAAAAAAATCTACGGAAACCGGATTGTAATTTTTGCCCCGCTTTACATAGGGAACAAATGCTCGAACAACTGCACATACTGTGGTTTCAGAGCTTCAAATAAAGGACAGGTGCGAAAAACACTCACCAACGACGAACTGGTGAAGGAGGTGGAAGCTTTGGAGGAGAACGGCCAGAAACGTTTGATTCTGGTATATGGAGAGCATGCACAGTATAACCCCCGATTTATTGCTGACACGGTCAGAAAGGTATACAGCGTAGAAAAAGGAAACGGGAAAATCCGCCGTATCAACATCAACGCAGCCCCCCTTGAAATTGACGGTTTCCGGATCGTGAAAGAAGCAGGTATCGGAACGTATCAGATATTTCAGGAGACCTATGATCGCGAGGCTTATAAAACATATCATCTCCGCGGGAGAAAGGCCGACTTCAATTACCGGCTTACAGCACTAGACCGTGCACAGGAAGCAGGCATAGACGATGTGGGCATCGGAGCACTGATAGGTCTGTATGACTGGCGCTTTGAAGTGATGGGGCTGGTTCGTCACACCAACCATCTGGAAGCATGCTATAACGTGGGACCACATACGATTTCTTTTCCAAGAATAAAGGATGCGTCCATGCTTCAGATGGGAGACCGCTATTTTGCTTCCGATGAAGACTTCACACGTCTGGTGGCTATTCTCCGCCTGGCCGTGCCCTATACAGGCATGATTCTCACCGCCCGTGAACCGGCCAGGCTCCGTAATGAGCTGATACAATACGGCGTGTCTCAGATCGACGGCGGAACAAAAGTTGAGTTGGGAAGCTATGTCAGCAGTGAGCAAAATCACGATCTGAACAGGGGACAGTTCCGGATTAATGACAATCGTTCGCTCAATGAAATCATCGACGAACTGCTGGCACAGGATATGCTGCCTTCATTTTGTACCGCATGCTACCGCCTCGGGAGAACCGGCGAACATTTCATGGAGTTCTCCGTGCCAGGCTTTATCAAACGGTTTTGTACTCCCAACGCCATACTCACATTGGCAGAATATCTTGTAGACTATGCTCCTGAAAGAACAGCAAAAGAGGGATGGAAAGTGATAGAGAAAAATATGGACAGCCTCAGTGAGAGTATGCAAAAAGAGGTACGTCACAGAATAGTCAAAATAAAAGAGGGCGAACGGGATTTGTACTTTTAATAATCAGTTGTCTGATTACCAAAAGCGACCT
>DGZP01000124.1:0-2725 GCA_002398565.1 Proteiniphilum sp. UBA4977 | reverse complement strand
AACGCTGACTGTTGAACGCTGATAAATAATAAATGAGTGTAAATAACCTTCATATCGGCATCTTCGGCCGGAGGAATACCGGAAAGAGCTCACTGATCAATATGATTACCGGGCAGGATATCTCCATTGTCTCCAATGTTCCGGGAACTACAACCGACCCTGTAAAGAAGTCGGTGGAGATATTCGACATTGGACCGGCCATCCTGATAGACACTGCCGGAATTGACGACCTGGGCGAAATTGGTTCAAAAAAGATTCGGAAATCACAGGAAGTAATCCGCAGGGTCGATTGTGCCATTTTACTGATTGCAGGAAATCAGTTCGGCGACTACGAGGTGAAACTGATCGAACAATTTCAAAAGAATGAGGTACCTTACCTCATTGCCCACAACAAAAGCGATATAGATAAAATAGCTGCGATTACCAAAAGTGCCATCCGGCGACACTCCCGGGCGGAAATCATCGATTTCAGCACGATCGACCCGGCAGACAAGGAGCGGTTAATTGCCGCCTTAAAGCAGATCGTTCCCGAAGCAGCTTTTCAGAAAAGTTCATTGATCGGCGATCTTGTGAGACCCGGGGATGTGGTGTTGCTCATCACCCCCATAGACAGTGAAGCACCGGAAGGACGGATGATTCTGCCACAAAATCAGACGATCCGCGACGCACTGGATAACAAATGCATTACCATCGTGATAACCGACATCGGGTTACCCGACTTCCTGAAGCTGGGCATTACCCCTGCACTGGCAATCACCGACAGTTCCGTATTCGGGGTTGTGGCCGGGACACTGCCTGAAGAAATCCCGCTGACAAGCTTCAGCATTCTTTTTGCACGATTGAAGGGTAGTTTTGATCTTTTCATGGAAGGGACTCGGCACATTGCAAAGCTTAAGGAGGGGGATTCCGTGCTTATTCTGGAGAGTTGTACACACCAAAACAGTTGCGATGACATCGGAAGGGTAAAAATTCCAAAGCTGCTGCAGCAGTTTACATCAAAAAAATTGCACTTTACCGTTGTCTCAGGCTTCTCGGAACTTCCGCCTGATCCAAGCGCCTTCTCACTTGTCATCCAATGCGGAGGCTGCATGATTACACGTAAACAGCTAACCAACAGACTAAAGCCGTTTGTCGAGGCAGGAATATCCATCACCAACTACGGAATGGCACTTGCATTTCTGCATGGAATTTTTGAAAGGGCAACCTGCATTTTCACGAAAAGAGCAGGCGTATAAAATATCGTACATCAATCCTATGTTAGAGATTCTTCAGAAAAGCATGCTGTCGAAAGAGGAGATTGTTTCATTGCTCTCCCTTAGAGGGAATAAACAGCGACAACTGTTCAGTCATGCTGCAAATGTAAAACGACAACAGACAGGTAATATTGTCTGGCTGCGGGGGCTAATCGAACTCTCCAACCGGTGCATGAAGGATTGTTATTACTGTGGTATCAGATGTTCGAACAAAGAAGTCACCCGCTACAGTCTCACACACGACGAAGTGATGCAGGTAGTGACGCGGGCTTATGAGAAGGGATACGGTTCCGTGGCAATTCAGTCGGGTGAAGTCTCCTCAAAAACTTTCACGGACAAAATTAACAAAATGGTGTCTGATTCCAAAAGGATGACCCAGGGAAAGATAGGCATTACCCTCTCCTGTGGTGAGCAGTCTGAAGAGACCTATCGCCGTTGGTTTGAAAGCGGTGCCGATCGCTATCTCCTACGCATAGAGACTTCTTCGGAAGCATTGTACGGCAGATTGCACCCCCATGATGACATGCATAGCTACGTCAAACGGGTAAAAGCATTGGAGTCGCTCCGGAAAACAGGGTATCAGGTGGGTACGGGAGTCATGATCGGATTACCTTTCCAGACAAATGAGATGCTCGCAGACGACCTGCTCTTCATGAAGCAGTTCGACATTGACATGTGCGGCATGGGACCTTATATTGAACATACCAACACGCCGCTATATGCATTCAGGGAACAGCTTCCTCCGATCACAGAGAGGCTCAGCCTGAGCTTGAAGATGATTTCACTGCTACGTATCCTGATGCCCGACATCAATATTGCGGCCACCACCGCACTGCAGGCTATCCAGAAAGAGGGACGCGAACTCGCCATTCTGGCTGGAGCCAATGTGCTGATGCCAAACATCACTCCGAAACAATATCGTGACGACTACATTTTATACAACAGGAAGCCCGTCGCTGTTCATAGCGACGATGATGAGCTTGCCGCACTGGAAGAACGTCTGAGGGCCATAGATCACGAAATCGGATATTTCAGACAGGGAAATTCACTTCATTACAGGAAGTTTATACGCAACAATTTTTATCCTCTTTCCACGTAGCGCGTGTGCAACAGATGATGCGATTGCTCTCCAAGGGGTTTTATAAGAAAATCATCATACAGACTGATGATCTCCGGGTTTTCGTGCGACTTGCGTATCGTCTTGTGCTCGTCTTCGAGATAGATGGATGCCGCTCTTTTCTCGCGGACCTCTGCATTGGTCGGTATGGGTTGCCCACCTCCGCCCAGGCATCCTCCCGGACATGTCATCACCTCGATGAAGGTATAGGGCGATGTACCGTTTCTTATCTGATCGAGCAGGATACCCGCATTTTTCAATGTGTGCGCAACAGCCACCTTCACGATGGTTCCATTCAGATTTATATCGGCTTCCCTTATCCCTTCCAGGCCCCGGACAGCATAAAAATCGATAT
>DGZP01000003.1:1928-40099 GCA_002398565.1 Proteiniphilum sp. UBA4977 | reverse complement strand
AACACGACTCCTGAAGTGGCTCTCCTGGGTGGAGGTTATGGGAGAGACTGGTGGTATGATGTCTTTCCAAACGTGTTGTTTTATAATGTATGTGACGTTTTTCCGGGTGTTGATAATGCCGAAAACATACAGCGTACGATTGCAGAACAGTTCTGTAAAGCCGATTCGTTATTAAACGGGAATTACGATTATTCTTACTTCGATTATGCGCAAATGAAGGGCATGATAAACCAGATCCCGCTGCAACAGGATGCTGCCGGAGGACATGGTTACGTACTGTATGCGGCATACAAGCTATTTGGGGATAAGCGCTACCTGGAGCGTGCAAAATCAGCCATTGAGGCGTTGGACAATCAGACCGAAAGTCGTTTCTACGAAATATTGCTGCCTATTGGAGCTTACACGGCTGCCCGCTTAAATGCCGAAGAGGGAACGGATTATGATGTGGCAAAGATGCTCGATTGGGTTTTTGAGGGTACAAAAAGTGAAAACGGGCGTACCGGATGGGGCATTATAATGGACAAATGGGGGGAATATGATGTGAGCGGCCTGCAAGGGAGCATTACCGACGGTGGCGGATACGCGTTTCTGATGAATAGCATAAAAATGGCCATGCCCCTTGTTCCCCTGGTGAAGTATCAACCTGAATTCGCGAGGGCCATAGGTAAATGGATGCTGAATAACGTGAATGCGTCGCGGCTTTTCTTCCCCGATAAAATACCTGATGCGCATCAATGGCTGCCGGGAATGCAGGGATATACGGGTTCCGTTATTGCTTACGAAGGCCTGCGTTATGCCGACGACATGGATAATCCACGGTTGGAGGGGGTGCATCCCGTGGCTATCGGAGACGGACCCAAATGGCACAAAGACAATCCTAGGGAGTCGATGTTCAGCCTTTACAGTACGGCTCCCGTAGGCATATTCGGAGCCATGATAGAAAAAACCAATGTTGAAAAAGTACTTAAACTTGACTGTAACATTACAGACTTTTATGCAGACCGGACTTATCCCACTTTTTTGTTATACAATCCCTATAATCAATCCGTGAGAGTGGAATATATACCGGTGACGGAGGGGGTCGACCTTTTTGACGTGCTCTCAAAAACTTATTTGGGCAGATCGGTCAAAAACAAAGCGGAGATAGAGATACCGGCCGACCAAGCCTGTGTGATCGTGGAGTTGCCGTCGGGCATGGAAATGGAAAAAGCGAATAACAAGCTTTGGATTGGTGAAAAAATCATATCGTATAAATAAATTAACTTTTGTAAAACATGAAGAAAGCATTATTTTTTGTAATTGCGGTTTGTGCTGCTCTAGGATTGCAGGCCCAAACAACGGTCAATATCAGGGGCTCCGTGAAAGATGCACTGTCCCATGAAGGATTAATGGGGGTTACCGTACTTGTTGTTGAAACGGGGAATGGAACCGTTACCGATATAGACGGGAACTTCGAATTAAATGTTCCGGTAAATAATACCCTGAGAATTTCATACGTGGGATATGCGAACCAGGAGATTATGATAACCGGTCAAACGGTGCTGGAAGTAAATCTTCAACCCGAGACGCAGCTGATGGAT
Organism: Proteiniphilum sp. UBA4977; assembly: GCA_002398565.1. Lineage (GTDB taxonomy): Bacteria > Bacteroidota > Bacteroidia > Bacteroidales > Dysgonomonadaceae > Proteiniphilum. The sequence goes on along the minus strand of DGZP01000003.1, from coordinate 38,519 downwards.
GAGTTGGTCGTAGTTGGATACTCCGCGCAAAAAAAATCAACTCTTACCGGCGCGGTGGCGCCTGTGAGTGTGGACGATATGGAACGCCGCCGCGTAGCAGATGTGAGACAGGCGCTTCAGGGACAGGTGGCAGGTGTTCAGGTGACTCAAAGTACAGGTGCTCCCGGTGATGAGATAAATATCCGGATCAGGGGAGAGGGTACTATCGGGAACAATAATCCGCTTTATATTGTGGATGGGGTACCTACCCGGGAACTGGCATTTATCAACCCGTCCGATATTGAATCCATGACTGTGCTGAAAGACGCTTCTGCCGCTGCCATTTACGGTTCGAGAGCTTCCGCCGGGGTAATTGTGATTACTACAAAAAGCGGAGCTGCTGGAAAAACGAATTTCGACATTAATTTTTACAGCGGTATACAACAGGCTTCAAATCTTCCTAAAATGTTGAATACCGAACAGTATATGAATGTGGTGGAAAAAGCATGGAACAATGCCGGCTACTCCGGAACGAACCCTTATACCGCAGACAAGGGACGAAGTGATTTTGCAAATACCGACTGGTTGGATGAACTTTTTGAACCGGGCTACACACAGAATATCCAGATGACGGCAAGCGGAGGCAGTGAGAAATTACAATACTTGCTCTCCCTGGGATATGTTAGCCAGGACGGTATTGTGGTATATGATAATGATAAATACAATCGGTTTAACTTTCGCACGAACATCAATGCCAATCTGACGGAAAGAATAAAAATAGGAACCAACATGCAACTTTCCTATGCCGTTCAGGATAAACTATCGTCTAAGGGTGATGCTCCCGGGATTATAAGACATGCACTTTTGCGTCCACCGGTTATTCCGGTCTATAAGTCGCCTGATGACCCCACTTATTCGGAAAGAAACCCCTTTACCGATTTACCTTTTTATGTGCATAATAACAGAGATACGGGAGGGTGGGAAAGCGACAAGTATGAATGGACTCAAAACCCGGTAGCGCTGGCCTATTTCACCGACGATACCCGCTCCCACTTCAAAACATTCGGAAATCTCTTCGGAGAGATATCTTTCTTACCTGAAAAAGAACTGACTTTCAGAACCAATGCAGGTATTGATTTGAACTTTCGGCATGAGAAGGCTTTTTTTGCTAATTTCGGAGATGATGATGGCGGCGGTACTCAGATTGATCGCGGATTAGGGCGCCAGAACAGGCCCAACGGATTAAATGAGTATAGGGGGGAAGAGCTGACTTTTACCTGGAACAATACGTTGAGTTACGACAAAATGTTCGATCTGCATGCTTTCAATGCTTTGGCCGGAAGTGAATTTATTACCAACTACGGATCGGGAATCAATGCGTCAAGAAGGAGATATGAATATGATACCGAGAAGTTCAGATATATTGATTTTGGAAGCACCGAACAGGATTTATGGAACGGAGGCAGTGGTTCGGAATGGGCACTGATGTCTTATTTTACTTCGTTGACGTATGTATACGATATGAGGTATATGCTCACTGCAAACTTCAGGGCAGATGCGTCTTCGCGGTTTGCGGAAAAAAACCGGTGGGGATATTTTCCTTCTTTGTCAGTAGGATGGAAACTGTCTGAAGAACAGTTTCTGAAAAAACAGGACTGGCTCTCCGACCTGAAAGTAAGGGCAAGTATCGGTCAGTTGGGGAATCAGGAAATTGCAAACTACGCGTATCTGACGTTAATCAAAAAAGATGGGGACAAATATCTTATTTCCAGATATGGAAATCCCGATTTAAAGTGGGAGACCACCACACAGTATAATATAGGGCTCGATGCAGGTATCTTTAGAAACAGATTGTATTTCACCGTAGATTATTTTCAGAAATATACCACTGACATCCTGTTACCTATAAGTCTTCCGAGTATCGTTGGCGACGTGCAGCCTACCATCGTGAATGCAGGAGAGGTGAGTAACCGTGGTTGGGAATTTGGAATAACGTTGCGTAATTCCGAAAGCGCATTTAAATATAATATAAATGCCAACCTGTCTACCGTAAAGAACCGGGTGGAAAAACTGCATCCCAATCTTCCCAGTCTGGTCGGATCGGTTACAAGAACGGAGCCCGGACAGCCGCTTAATGCCTATTACGGATATGTTTTTGAAGGAGTATACCAGAATACGGATGAAATCAAAACCCACCTGCATGGTACAACGAACCCAACATCCCTGCCCGGCGATATCCGGTTTAAAGATCGAAATGGTGACGGAAGAATTGACGACAACGACAGGGATTTCATCGGCGATCCTAACCCGGGATTGTTGTATGGATTCAATCTTTCAGGTTCGTATAAGAATTTCGATATGTCGATCCTTCTCCAGGGTGTGGGGAGCGTGGACAGGTATAACGATTCTAAGAAAATCATTGATTATGATACGCGTCCGTTTAATTATACCACAAATATTTTGAATGCATGGGACGGAGAGGGGTCAACCAACAAAATTCCCCGCGTGAGTTTTACCGACAATGGAAGCAGCAGGATATCTAGTATATTTGTGGAGGATGCCTCTTATTTCAGGTTGAAAAATATTGAAATCGGATACTCTTTTACAAACATACGAAAACTCGGTCTGCAGAATATAAGAATTTATGTGTCAGGCCAGAATCTTTTCACACTGACCGGATATACGGGACTCGATCCGGAATCTACGGACTTGATCGATATGGGGACTTATCCGCAGTCGAAGTCTTTTATTGGCGGAATAAATCTTTCTTTTTAAACAACTTAAATCTTTTGAATAATGAAATATTATAAAAATCTGTCTTTACTGATCATCGGGATGTCCTTTTTGTCGGGGTGCGAGAATTATCTGTCGAAAGACCCGATAGGTCTACTGACACCCGACCAGGTGGATATGCAGCCCACAACTACCACTGTACAATATGCGGTAAGTTCGTCTTATCAACTGCTTTCGAGCACGTTGAACATTATCGGAGAATGGGGATGGAACGACGGAACGGTTACCCGAGGCGATTTTATCCTTCAGGACATCGCCTCCGACGATGTGCAGAAGAAATGGAACCCCGATGGAGACCAGGCCTGGATGGACGAGTTTAATAATTTTAGCTTTATCGCTTCAAATGGTGGATTCAACGGACAGTGGGCATACAATTACGAAGGAGTTTCCAGAGTAAATACCGCCATCGACTATTTAACCAATGAAGAGATGATGGCTAAGCTTAATTTCAATAAAACGGAACAGAACAGGCTTTTAGGAGAAGCATACTTTTTACGGGCATTTTACTATTTTGATCTGGTAACGAATTTCGGAGGAGTTCCCTTGCTGTTGAAGCCGTTGACATCTTTTAATGAAGCTTATGAAGTTGCTGTAAGAGCAACAGCCGAGGAGGTCTGGACGCAGATTGATAAGGATTTAAGCGATGCCAAAGGCTTGCTGCCCGATGCCAGGTACTCTCATCAACAGGAAAAATGGCGTGTGTCAAAAGGAGCAGTAATAGCCCTTCAGGCGAAAGTAGCGTTGTTTAACGAAAGATGGCAGGAAGTTATCACGTTTGTAGAGGAACTTGAAAATAGCGGGTATTATAACTTGAACAATAATTACTTCGATAGCTTTGATGTGAATAAGCAATTTCAGGAACAGGAAGTGATCTTTTGCTATCATCATGAATCGGCCCAGACTCCAAGAAAAGGGAATGGTCTATGTGCCCTGCTGGGTTGGGGGTTCGTGGCTCCAGAGGCATCGTTCATCGCTGCCTTTGAGGATAATGATCCACGGTTGCTCTATACTGTAGATGTTGAATCAAGGAACATAAATAAAATTCTGGGAACGCTCGACGGGGAATTTAAAGGTGACGATGATGCGCCAAGCAATAAAATTTATATTCGTTATGCCGATGTTCTCTTGTGGAAATCGGAAGCGTTGCTTAAAACCGGAAAATTACAAGATGCCATCGGCATCATCAACCGGATTCGCCAGAGAGCCAGAAATTCGATGGCCGCTGACGGAACTTGGCCTCCAGCCGGGACATTACCCGACAGAAATGTCAATGAAGCAAATACATCTGTTGTCTTAAACTGGCTAGTGTACGAAAGAAGAGTTGAATTGGGATTTGAGTCTCACCGTTTTCGCGACCTCAAACGCTGGAATATCGCAAAGGATGTATTAGGTGCCAAGGGGTTTCAGAATGTGCATAACCTGTATCCTATTCCTCAACGGGAAATAGACAAATCCGGGGGAAGTATCGTTCAGAATGAAGGGTATTAAGAGAGTTTCTCGATAATAATTAACTTAAGGAAGCTTACTGCTTGAAGTTGTTTTCATATCTACATGAAAAAGAGAGGGTAACACCACATTTGTGATGAGAATCCCTCTCTTTTATAGATTGAAAAAAGTGTAAGCTTCTTTTATTTGGCCAATTCAGGCATCATTACAATCGTTTTCTTGTTCCCCTGATTTATCAGATTTGCAGCAAACTCCCTAATCTCTCCAGGAGTGACTGCATTTACTGTCTCAATGTAGTTGGTGTAGGTATCCTCCCCATAGAAATAACGGGTGTCAAGCACATTCAGCCAGTAACCGTTTTCTTTCAGGCTTTCGTTGTAGCTCTTATTCATATATTCTTTCACCTTCGTGAAGTCCGTTTCGCGAGGTCCGTTGGTCGCAATGTCTTTCAATACGTTGTGGATGATCTCGTTGAGGTGTGCCATCTTCTCAGGGTCTGTGTCGAACATGATCTGTAGGATGGTTTGTCCTTCCGGATAACGGGAAATGGCGCCGGCAGAGGATACTCCGTAGGTGCCGCCCTCTTCCTCGCGTACCTTTTCGGTGTATACAATGTCCAGGATCTGGTCGAACATACTCATCAGTATCTGATTCTTCATATTGCGTTCCACTTTGCCGGTGAATGTGTTGAACACGGAGGCTTTGGGATTTTGCATTTCACGCTTGAAAATATTATTCGTTTCTCCTTCTTTGAAATTCATCGGTACCCGGATGAATTCCCCTTTTACAGCCTGACCTGGCAAAGATGCAAGATATTGTTCCACCACCGGACGTACTTTCTCCTCGTCGATATTGCCGACAAAGGTAAATACAAAACTACCGGGATTGCTGAATTGTTGTTTGTACATCTCCATGATACGGTCGTAATCGAGTTGCTTTAGGTCGGCTACCCTGATCCTTACGGCCAGCGGATTATCGCCATACAGCGCAGCGGTGATCGAATCGCTGAAGGCCACCATTGGTTCAGCTTCCTGATTCTTGAGCTGGGTCTCCATCCGTTGCAGGTACGACTGGAAGGCGTCGTTGTCTTTGCGGGGAGCAGTGAAGTAGAGATATACCAGCTGCAGCATGGTCTCAAAATCCCTGATCGAGGAGGAGCCGTTGAAGCTTTGCGTGATGAGGCCGATGCTTGGACTGGCCGATGCTGTTTTTCCGGCAAGCACCTTGGGCAGGTCTGTCGCGCTGAAGTTGCCTACACCACCCAGTCTCATCACCGCACTCATCAGCTTGCTGTTGACCGGGTCCTGAATGGCGTATTGCGAGTAGCCACCCACGCTTGATCCCGTCATCCTGATCTCGTCATCCTTGAAATCAGTATTCTTCAGGATCACTTTCATGCCGTTTTGTAATGTCCAGACAGTGGCATCCATTGCCGCATCTTTTTCCTCTTTTGTGATTTTACCCGGTACAGGTGGTGAAGCCACGAGCGGTTCATCAATCACCTGCTCGGCATAGGGTTCAATGGTTTCGGCCTTTACCGCATCCAGTACAGCCAGCAACTCTTCTTCGGCAGGGTAGACCAGATCATCTTTCTTGGGGCCTGTCACAGAAATTACGATGTTTTCGTCGCCGATGAGCTGCTTAATTGTTTGGTTGATCGCTTCCACCGGTATGTTGGGTGTCATGGACTGCATGAACCGATATTCAAAATCGATGCCGGGAATAGGTTCCCCGTCGGTGAAGGCACGCACATATTCCTGGGAATAAGCGGAATTTCGTTGTTTATCCCGGTTGTTGTATGCATTTTCGTAACTTTTCAGGATATTTGTACGGGCAATTTCGTACTCGGAAGGGGTAAAGCCATATCGTTTCACCCGTTCCGTTTCGCGGACCATGGCTGCCAGGGCCTCCTTGATCTTCTCCTCCGCACTTCCGGCAACTACTGTCCATGCATCTTTTGTCTTGGCCACGAAGTAGTCGCCATCGTAAGCATAGGCGGACGTGAACGGCGCATCCGGTTTTTGTATTATTTCGGAAAATCGCTGATTCATCATCGAGGAGGCCGCACTCAAAATATATTGCGTCAGATAACCGGCCTGTGTGTTTTTAAGCTCCTCCGGCATTGGATCGTGCTTGTAAAACAGCATGATGCTCGTGTTCCGTGCTTCGGTATCGGTAGCTACCGCAACAATGGGTTCCTTGTTGTCGGGAACAGGGAAGTATTCCCGTGTGGCCCTTTCTGCATCGAGTGTGATGGGGGAGAACAGTGCTTTTATCTTTTGCTCCATCTCATCCACATTTACATTTCCCACCACGATGATCCCCTGCATGTCGGGGCGATACCACTTGTGGTAATAAGCCCTGATCTCGTCCGGCTTGAAATTGTTGATCACGTCTATGTTGCCAATGGGCATCCGCTTGGCATACTTGCTGCCTGGATACATCTTGGGAAGAAGCTGATCCCATAAACGTTGCTGTGCCCCACCACGTGTGCGCCACTCTTCGCGAATTACACCCCGCTCATTCTCCAGCTCCTCTTCTTCCAGGGCAATGGCGTTGGACCAGTCATGCAATACCAGCAGGGCTGAGTCCATCAGCTGCTGGTTGGTAGTGGGGATGTTATTTATATAATAGACGGTTTCGTCGAAGGAGGTATAGGCATTGATATTGGTGCCAAATTTAATACCATTGTCCTGCAGATAGTTGAGCATGCTCTTGCCGGGGAAATTTTTGGTGCCGTTAAAGGCCATGTGTTCAAGGAAGTGGGCCAACCCGGCCTGATTGTCTTCTTCCTGCATGGAACCCACCTTCTGGGCGATGTAAAAATCGGCTCTGTTTTCGGGAAGTCCGTTGTTACGAATGTAATAGGTGAGTCCGTTCTCCAATTTACCCATTCTCACGTTGGGGTCTACGGGGAGGGTTTGGTTCTGTTGAGCAAAGGCCGCTACGCTGCTCGCTAACAACAGGAATAAAAGAAGTTTTTTCATAAGATTTTTTCTTTTTATTGTGGTGTGTGAAACTCGCTTTTAATCATTATCCCGGGTACGATGTTGTACATACTCGTTTCATACGATTTTAAAATTAACAGCGGTTATTCGAACAAACGTTTTTTTGCTCGCCGTTCCCGCTCTTGTTTTCTTTCTTCTTCTGCCTTCTTCAATCCGTCCTTGTAAGACAATGCATTTCCTTCATCATCAAGTTTAAAAAGGATAGGTAAAGTGAATCTTACTCGTACGATCGAGCTGGCCTGTTCAGAAGATCTCCACTGTTCGGCTGGTTTCCACTTGGGCATTAAACCCAAGATACGTATAGCTTCATTGTCGAGTAACGAATCTACGCCCCTTACTAATTTTACTTCTGTAACGGAGCCGTCTTTCTCTATAACAAAATTTGTTATTACTCGCCCTTGCACTTTTTTGTCAACCGCTTCGGAGGGATAACGAAAAATCGAATTTATGAACGATATCATCGCATCACTGCCCCCTGGAAACTCGGGCTGCTTTTCCCATTGCGCGTGTAGTGCGGTCGTTATCTGAAGCAACATCAACCCGAACACGAGAAAAAATGCTTTTCTAATTGACATGACTCTGTCGCTTTTTAAATCCTATCCAGAACTATCCGAAGCAGGTCTTCTATGGAACCCTTGTAGTCCGTGTTTGACTCCAAGGCAACACGGTTGGCAATGATGGTGCAAACTGTCATCGCTTTATGACCCATCAGTTTTCCCAATCCGGCGATAGCGGAACTCTCCATCTCGTAGTTTGTGATTGCGTAATTTCCAAACCGGAAAGATTCAATTTTTGCATTCAGATCCGGATCGGCCAGCGGCATGCGTACATGCCGTCCCTGGGGTCCGTAGAATCCGATGGCCGAGATGGTAACGCCCCGGATCATATCATAGCCGATGCGGTCGACAAGTTCCTCATCGGCGCTGACCACATAAGGGGAACAGTGAAAGGGAGACCAGTTCACATGTTTCTGAAAAGCCACTTCAAAATCCTCTTCACAGATATTTCTTGAGTCGGCATAATAGTGGATCAATCCGTCAAAGCCGACTGATTTCTCGGAAACGACATAGGAACCTACCGGACAGTGCGGCTGCATGCCTCCCGAGGTACCCACCCGAACCATGGTGAGCTGTCGGAATTCATCCTTTACCATGCGTGTATTGAAATCGATGTTGGCCAATGCATCCAGTTCGGTCAATACTATATCGATGTTGTCCGTGCCGATACCGTGAGAGAGCGCGGTGACCCGTTTTCCCTTATATATGCCGGTGACGGTATGAAATTCACGGCTTTGCATGTCACACTCAATTGTATCGAAATAGGAAGCAGTCATCGTCACCCGGTCAGGATCGCCCATCATTACAATTTTGTCTGCGAGTTGTTCCGGTTTAATGTGGAGATGAAAAGCACTTCCATCAGAATTGATAATCAACTCCGATTCTGGTATAATTCTCATAATCAGTATAGTCTAAAAATATCGTTTCAGAGTTATTTTTTATTTCCTCCTCCTGTTTGGGGCTTGGCAATGGAATCCCTCATGTCGGTGTCGGCTTTGATATTTTCCATGCGGTAATAATCCATAATACCCAGGTTGCCGCTACGAAATGCTTCCGCCATGGCTATGGGTACCTCAGCTTCCGCCTCTATCACCTTGGCACGGGCTTCCTGAGCCTTGGCCTTCATTTCCTGCTCAAGCGCTATGGCCATGGCGCGACGTTCTTCGGCACGCGCCTGGGCAATGTTTTTGTCTGCTTGTGCCTGATCCATCTGTAATACCGCACCGATGTTTTTGCCTATATCAATGTCGGCGATATCAATGGAGAGTATCTCAAAGGCTGTTCCTGCATCAAGACCTTTCTTGAGTACGAGCTTAGAGATAGAGTCGGGATTCTCGAGCACCGACTTATGGGATACAGCCGAACCTATAGAGGAGACAATGCCTTCACCTACACGGGCCAGGATGGTCTCTTCGCCGGCACCTCCAACCAGTTGTTTGATGTTGGCACGTACCGTCACACGGGCTTTGGCAATAAGCTGGATGCCGTCGATGGCTACGGCTGAAACAGGAGGAGTGTCGATCACCTTGGGATTTACCGACATACGGACTGCTTCGAGCACATCACGGCCTGCGAGGTCAATGGCTGTGGCCATTTGAAAAGTAAGGTCGATGTTGGCTTTTGATGCAGATACCAGGGCATGAACTACTTTCTCCACGTGCCCCCCCGCAAGATAGTGTGCCTCCAGATTATCTCGTGAAACTTCTTTCAATCCCGCCTTATGGGCTTCAATCATCGCGTATACGATGGTATGTGGCGGCACGCGGCGTAAACGCATTAAAAATAACTGTACGAGGGAAATACTTACACCTGCCGAGAGCGCATTAATCCATAGGAAGAAAGGGACGTAATGGAAAAAAATCAGCAAGAAAATGATAATTACAGCAACGGTAATAATCAGTGGTAATGATAAAGCCATAATGATTTGTTTTTGGTGTTATATAAAAGCACAAATAATTCAAGTATTTATATTTATTTTTCTCTTTACCAGTACATTGTATGTTTCTATCTTTACAACTTCAATGCCGGTATCCTCGTCGATAAATTCACCATCCACCGATTTCCCTTCGGCCACGACTCCGTTGACCATCACCTTTCCGATGGGATTTAATCGGGAAACTGCGATGCCTGTATCCCCGACAGCCATTTTTCGCAGACTGGTATTGTCTACGGTACTCTCAATGTTGGTATTGAGTGATATCTTTCGCAACGACTTTGATCGAAGCAACCAGACAAAGGTGATGCCCAGTGTAGCCGCTGAAGCTGCAAGAGAGATATTTCCGGCTGTAGCTCCCATAAAGAGGTATGCGTATGCAATACCTCCTGTGAGAAAAATTGCTCCGGCAATACCGGCAATGCTGATGCCGGGTAACAGGAAGATCTCTACGAGCATAAACAGTACGCCCAATACAAGAAGTGCAATTACAATGATAAGGTCAAGTGTCATATCCTGTTGGTTTAGTTATTTCCGGGCACGTAATTCTTCATTTCTGGCTTCTCTTCTCAGGCGCTGAATTTCCCCGAAAAGTATATCGGTTTCCTGCTCCGTGCCGAGGATGGAGGTGCGGAGCGATTCGTTATTGTTTCCGTTTGCATACAGTTCTCTTTTGGCGGTAAGGTCGTCAGTTAGTCTCTGTAGTTGTTCTTCCAGACCGAGTGCCTGAGAGAAGATGGAACGGGCATTGTTACTCCTGAAATCGGAAAGTGTATGATAGTCGGTACTATCGTTGATCACAAACAGAAAATCACTCTTTTCTTCCTGCCGGAAGTCTGTCTTTTGTTTCGCGGTCTCCCGAAGTGTAACATAGTCTGTACCCGGCTTCCAGGTTTCAGCAATGGAGGTGATCCTGGCTCTGTTATTGATATGGGGCTGATCACTCTCAAGCAAAATCACCTGCGGATTCGGGATGAACGTATAGACACAAACCGAGTCTGCCGACTGAAAACGATCTGAGGCGAACCATCCGAGCCCCTTCTCTTCGTCAACAACCATCAGATAGTCGTTGAAAGGTGAATTGAACGGCATATTTAACTGATTTGGAGCGAGGTAGCTGTCGGTAGAAAGATTGTAACGGGTTACAAAGAGATCATATCCACCAAGAGATTCGTGCCCTGTTGAGGCAAAGTATATAGTCAGTCCGTCACTCATCACAAACGGATAGGCCTGATCACCTTCTCCGTTGATTGTTTGAGGGAGTTTCTTTTCATTTCCGAATGCGTCGATTAGCTTATCCATTGTAAACAAATCGATGCCGCTATTATCATCACTCCTGGAATAAAATATTTTGTCCTGTTTCCCGTTCATGTAGAGCGATTTATCGCTTGGTTGAAGAGTCTTGAAGAAATCACTCAGACTCAGCAGGGATCCGGATGATTTACCCAGGTTGTATGCCAGGAGGAAATTGGACTTTGGTAATACCAGACTGTCGATAATCTGAATATCTTCGGTTCGGTTAACCAGCCTTTGCAGCTTCGCGGCATATTCACGACGTGTAGTCAGCCTGCTCAGCGCTTCTTCATTTCTGCGGTTTGCCCGTTGATATTTAGCAAACTCCGCCTCGGCCTCTTCAAACCGATACATCTTTGTGTATAGTTCGCCGAGGTAAATATAGGCTTCCGGGATTTTTTTCTCTGCCGCAAATTGAAGGTACTTCTCCGCTTCGTTTATCCTTCCGGTCTCATACAGACTCACACCAAGCCACTGATTGATGGATGCATTGCCGGGATTGTTGCGGTATTCTGTTTGAAAAACAGGCAGTGATTCTGCAAATCGCCCCTCCAGATACCAGCTTTTGGCATCCTCCAGTGTTTGTGACTGTATCGCAGTAGAGAATATACTGAACAGCAGTATGAAAAAGATACATATTTTCTTCATTCGCATTGTCTTCTGAATTCAAAGATATGAAAAATACAGATAAAAAGAATGAATTGTTTCATTCAAACAGATAATTTCTTCATTATCTGTTTGCGTATGTCAGTAACAATTCGATTTTAAGTTAGTCGCTAAAATTCTCAGGAAGAGCTTTTCCAATATTTTTATATGATACATTTTTTTATATGGTGTATGGAACACTCGCGTTAATCATGTTCTTTTGTGACAATGATTATAGTGCTCATTTCATACTTTTCGTATCTTTGCAGTCGCTAAAATATTTCCTTCATAATTCAATCTTATGCACGAAAAAATTATAATCCTCGATTTTGGTTCGCAAACAACACAGCTTATAGGCAGGCGAGTGAGAGATTTAAATACTTACTGCGAAATTGTACCATATAATAAATTCCCTTTTGGCGATGAATCGGTAAAAGGAGTAATTCTTTCCGGAAGTCCCTTCTCCGTGAACGACGATCATGCATTTAAGACCGACTTAAGCAGTATACGTGGTAAATATCCCGTTCTCGGCATCTGTTATGGTGCCCAGTTAATGGCGTACACTGACGGTGGAGAAGTAGGGAAAACCAATTCCCGGGAGTATGGCCGTGCACATCTGCGGGTGGTAGAGTGCAACGACCCTCTTTTGGGTGGCCTGCCTACGAACAGTCAGGTATGGATGTCGCATGGCGATACAATTGTACAAGTCCCCGATCATTTCAGGTTAATTGCTTCCACTGAAGATGTTATTCTGGCAGCCTATAAAATAGACAGCGAAGAGACATGGGGACTGCAATTTCATCCGGAGGTATTTCATACCGAACAGGGCATAAGGATATTGGATAATTTTCTGACGATATGCGGTGTGAAAAAGGACTGGACTCCCGCATCCTTCATTGCGGCCACCGTTGATGACCTGAAAACACAGTTGGGGAATGATAAAGTGATCCTGGCACTGTCGGGAGGAGTAGATTCCTCTGTGACGGCAGTACTGCTAAATAAGGCAATCGGTAAGAATCTTACCTGCATATTTGTGGATCACGGGTTGTTACGGAAAAACGAATTCGAAACAGTGCTCGATAATTATGCCCATTTGGGACTGAACGTGATTGGTGTGGATGCGAAACAGCATTTCTACAATGAGCTGGAGGGAGTGACCGATCCGGAGAGAAAACGCAAAATCATTGGAAAAGGATTTATCGATATATTTGAGCGTGAGGCGCACAAGCTTCAGGATATCAAATGGCTCGCGCAGGGGACCATTTACCCCGACATCATTGAATCGCTATCAATTACGGGGGTAACTATTAAAAGCCATCACAATGTGGGCGGGCTACCTGAAAAGATGCACCTGAAACTTTGTGAGCCGCTCCGCCTCCTCTTCAAGGACGAAGTACGAAAAATAGGCCTTGAGCTTGGTATGCAGGAAAGCCTTATTCACCGTCATCCTTTTCCCGGACCCGGCCTGGGAATACGTATACTGGGGAGCATCACTCCCGAGAAGGTGCGTATCGTGCAGGAAGCGGATGATATATTTATTTCCGGTCTTCGCGCTGCAGGGCTTTACGACAAGGTCTGGCAGGCGGGAGCCATCCTGTTGCCGGTACAGTCTGTGGGTGTGATGGGTGATGAACGTACCTATGAAAACACGATCGCTTTGCGGTCAGTAACCTCTACCGACGCTATGACAGCCGACTGGGCTCATCTTCCCTATGAATTTCTGGCGAAGGTGTCGAACGAGATTATTAATAAGGTAAAAGGAGTAAACCGTGTGGTTTACGATATCTCATCGAAACCACCTGCTACGATTGAGTGGGAGTAACCGGCTGCTTTAACTCGGGATAGGCGATGCGCGAATGGTAAATCGTCTTCAACTTGTCTACAAAAACATCTTTCACGGTTTGGATATCACGGAAGGTAATGGGTGCCAGTTTGAAATAGCCTTCGTTTAGCTGTGTATCAATAATTTTATCCACAAGGTTGCGCAGAGACAACTCGGTGTATTCCGGTAAGCTTCTCGAGGATGCTTCCACGGCGTCGGCCATCATCATAATGGCTGTCTCCTTTGAGAAAGGATTCGGTCCCGGATAATGGAAGTCGGCCTCATTGATCTCCTTTCCGGGATTGGCATTTTTCCATGATATATAGAAATACTTGGGTACACTGGTTCCGTGGTGCGTTTCAATGAAATCAACGATCTGTTGCGGGACATTGTGTTTTTGTGCAATCTTTACCCCGTCTTTCACATGGCTGATGATGATGCGTGCACTTTCTTCGAAAGGAAGGCCCGCATGCGGATTCATCCCGGGAGCCTGATTCTCTGTGAAAAAAGCAGGATTCGTCATCTTGCCTACATCATGATACAAAGCTCCTGTTCTGATCAGCGAGGCATTGGCACCGATTTTAGCCGCTGCTGCCATTCCCAGGTTGGAAACCTGCAATGAGTGTTGAAAAGTGCCGGGCGCTTTCTCCGAGAGTTCTTTCAACAACGGTTTGTTGATGTTGGAAAGTTCCACCAGGGTCACACCGGAAATAAAACCGAACGATTTTTCCACAAGATAGACCAACGAGTAGGAGAACATAATGAAGATGAAGTTAATCAGGAAATAAACCAGCATCAGCCAGTCACCCTCTTTCAGACTTCCTTCCTGATGCATGATCAGACCCAGATAGACCAGGATGTAAGTAAGCAGAATAAAGAAAGAGCTTCGTATCAGCTGAGATCGTTCCGACAATTCTTTCAGCATGAATATGGAGACCATGGCTACCGATATCTGAATCACAATGAACTCAAAAGGGAAGGGAACCATGAGCGAACTCAGTATGATAGTGATAAGACTTGCAAACAGGGCAGTTCTGGAATCGATGAAGGTGCGGATAAGGATAGTGACGATGGCATACGGGATAATATAGACACTGAAAAGATCGAATCTGACGGTGATAGCCGTAAGCAGTAAAAAAAGGACGATCAGCAACACCATGAAGATTACATGCTTCCGGTTCCGGTACTCGGCAGGCCTGAAGTAAAGAAGATAAAGATAAAAAGAACAAAACATCAGCATGACCAGCAGAAACTGACCGAAGATGATCCGGCTGTTTCTGGAGGAACCGCCACTCCGCTCTTCAGTGACACGTTTCAGTGAAGAGAGAATATTAAAGGTCTTCGCATCCACAATTTCACCCTGGTCAATGATACGCTGACCCTGTTGTACCATTCCCCGGCTGATGTCGATCTGCTGAATAAATTCATCCTGTGCTTTCTCCGAGGTTTGGGCATCATAAATCACATTTTCGTGGATATAATTGTTGATATCAGCAGACTGTATGATTGAGGCTTCAATATTGGAGGGAACGTCATTTAATATTTTTTCGTATGCGGAACGGATTGTAAAAAAAGTTTCAATATTACGTGATTCGGCAACATTCCCCTTTTTTATTCGCAAGGAGCCTGTGGCGGAGTCCAGTATTCTGTCATAGTCCGCTGAACGCATGATTCCTTTTGCGTATAACGATTGCAGCTTCTCTCGTATGTATAATTTGTATTCCGGTTGTAATCCGGAGAGCTTCTCGTTCAGGTTTACATCGGCGTCAAAGTCGGCAAGTGCATTTTTTTGTACCTCTTCATCTATCTCAAAATAAGGTTCATAGTATTCCAGGATACTGTCTTGTTCCGCTTTCAGCTGATCTGCGGGCTTGTATATGGGAAAATCAAAAGACGCTGTTAGAAGGCCATATTGCCAGGGCCTGCCCTCGTTGAAGGAGTATTTGAAACTTCCCTGACGCGGAAAAAAATAGGTGACAAAAAGTATGGCAGTAATAAAAACAAGGGGTACAAATACCTTTGTCCTTATCCGGGTTTTTTTTCTTTTCGATGTAACATGTGTTGCATTCATACTCCTGGAAATTAACTTTGTAGGTTGTTTGTACAACAATCGGAATTATTTATTATTTTTTTTCGCGGAAAACGGCAGGGCTTAATTTTTGGTCCGACAATTACCGGTTTATATTTCCGGGTTTTCGTAATTGAATTAAATCAGCTACTTTTGTAGCTTGTTGCCTGTAAGTGACAAATACGCAAAGTTAATTATATTTTCGGTTTAAATATGAAAAAACGACTACTTGTTGATCTCTCTTCACTTAAAAATATTTATTCGGGATTGGGACAAATAGCCCTGAGTTACGGTATCTATTTCAGAGATCATTATAAAAAAGAAGATGCTCCCTACGAATTGACTTTACTGTTGCCTAAGAAATATTTTGGCCTCTTTGGGGAGGAGGTACACTATATCTCCTCTACAAATATCATCCGGAAACATGTCCGTTTTCTTTTTCCTAAATATGATATCTGGCACTCCATTCATCAATTAAGTCGATTTAGGCCCATCTGGCGGAATACCAAATTCATACTGACCATACATGATCTGAATTTCCTCTACGAGAAAACCGCCGGTGCCAGGGAGCGGAGATACAGGAAAATGCAAAAAAAAATCCATCGGGCCAATGAGATTGTTTGCATTTCCAATTTTACAAAAAGCGAGGTGGAGCGTAATCTTCATTTGAATGAGAAGCAATGTAGGGTGATCTACAACAAGGTGACTTTGCTCGATAAGGATCAGGCGCTGAAACCCGATCACCAAATCCGAGAGCCTTTTTTCTTTACAATGGGCATTATTCATAAGAAAAAAAACTTCCACGTATTGCTTGATATGATGAAACTGATGCCAGAAAAACATCTTTACATTGTAGGTATGAAGGCAGATGTGAAACAGAATAGCTACGCCAGATATATCAAAGAGCGCATCAAGAATGAACATATCCATAATGTTACTCTGAGAGGACCCGTGTCGCATAGAGAGAAGATATGGATGTACCAGCACTGTGAAGCTTTTTTCTTCCCTTCTCTGTTGGAGGGTTTTGGCTTGCCTGTGATTGAAGCCATGCAATTTGGGAAACCTGTCTTTTCATCCCGCGAAACCAGTCTCAGGGAGATTGGTGGTGACTTTGCTTATTTCTGGAATAACTTCTACCCGCAGGAGATGAAGCAACTGGTCGATGAAAACCTGACCCAATTTTATCAGAACGAAAGCCTGGCGGAGAAAGAAAAAGAGTATGCCAGGTTGTTTTCAAGCGAGAAACACTTTGAAGAATATGAAGCATTGTATGAAATCGCTTGAGGTTGATCTGGTTTACCTCTGGGTAGATGGCAATGATCAGGAATGGCTCGCAAAAAAAAAACAGTTCCTGGGAGAAACAACCGATCTGAATGCCGAGGCTATCACCAAGGCACGCAACGCCGATAACAACGAGCTGAAGTATTCTCTGCGCTCAGCTGAGAAATATGCTCCCTGGATTCGCAGAATCTTCATTGTTACAGATGGACAAATACCAAAATGGCTCGATCAGCAAAATGAAAAAATAGAAATTGTAGACATACGCGAACTGCTTCCGCCTGAGGCATTACCCTGTTATAATTCAGTGATTATAGAGCATTTTTTATATAAAATTGCCGGGTTGTCGGAGCATTTCCTCTATGCGAATGACGATATGTTTTTCAATGCAAAAGTGGATCCCGCTTTCTTTTTCACGGATGAAGGCATGCCTATTGTGAGATTACAACGTGCTTTCACCAATAAATGGATCAACAAATGCAGAAAGAGATTCAAACTACACACTAATATTTACCGGAAAACCATCGAAAGGGCTGCTTTACTCATCGATGAAAGGCTCGGGAAATACTATTCGGGTACACCTCATCACAACATCGATTCCTATCTGAAGTCTGATTATCAGCGTGTTTCGGATAACCTCTTCCGTCGGGAGATAGGTTCCACCATCACCCATCATTTCAGAAGCGTGGATGACATACAACGTATTATTTACCTCTATTATGCTCTGGCTGTGAAAAGGGGAACGCTGCGGTATGTGACCAGGAGGGAATCTTGCAGAATACGTCTGCACAAGCCCGATTTCATGGAATTTATTCGTACGTATCAGCCGGTTCTCTTTTGCCTGAACGACAGCCATCATGCTACCGACGCCGACAGAGAAAGGGTGGAGCCTTTCCTCTCGACGCTCTTTCCTGAGAAATCTTCCTTTGAACGTTAAGTTAACAGAGAGTAGCCGGGAATAAAAATTAAAAGAAATCCTTTAGAATAGCATCATTAAAAATTCATGCATAATATTGAAGATTGCATAATAATTATCCCGGTTTATAAGCCGCTGGAGAAGAATGATATAATTGTAATAAAGCAGGCTGTCGCAATGACACCGGGTATGAAGAAGGTCTTTATCATGCCCGATTCTTTTACCATTGATAAAAGTTTCGCTGTGTTTTCAAATTTCTCGATCGAAAGATTTGAAAATCATTTTTTTGTCGGGAAATTAGGTTACAACAGGCTGATGCTCTGCCTGGATTTCTATAAACGGTTTAGCAATTATAAATACATGCTGATACATCAGACCGATGCTTATTTATTTAAACCCGACCTTCAGTATTGGTGTAATAAAAATTACGATTATATAGGAGCACCATGGCTCAGGCCTCATAAAATAAAGAAGGCAAAAATATATTTGCAGGCAGTCGATATATTTCCATGGATATTTTCATCCCGTTTGAGGAACAAGGTAAGACATTATAATAATGTAGGCAACGGCGGGCTGTCATTACGCAGGATTGATACTTTTATAAAAATACTTGAATCGGACGAGGCGAGACCCATATTAAACCTCTATTTAGAAAAACAACTTTCCAAACGAGCATTATACAACGAAGATGTTTTTTGGAGTATCGAAGGACCCCAATTGTACGAAAAATTCACAAAACCGGTCTGGCGCGAGGCCTGTAGATTTTCTCTGGAAAATCATCCCTCTTTTGCCTATGACATCATGAATAAGCAATTGCCATTTGGATGTCATGCCCCCCTGGTACATGATCCTGTCTTTTGGCGGGATCATATTCCTTATATGAAAACCGAATAAATCAGTTCACAATTCAAAGCCGGACTTCTCCGGTAAAATTGTTTCAAAAGCTTTCTCCAGCTCCTGCATCACCTTTTCGTAGTTTACGATGTGTGCGTTGTCGTTCAGACAGATAAGCTTGTATTTCTGATTGTAAATGGCTTCTATGGCCTGCTTTGATCTTAGCACCAAAGGGAACATCTTGGTGTCACGATAGGTGTTGTAGGGCTCAAAGTGGGACCGGCATATCTGCCAGGCCCTGAACAACTCCTGTGTGTAATCTTCGGAACTGCGAAAGCGGTTTTCCGAAACCGCGGCAAGCTTATCCCCTGCATATTCCCACACCTCTTCGAAGGTCGATTTCAGATAGGGTTGTGCATTGTGCGGGGTAATAAGTGTTACAAATTTACTGTATGGTTTCAGCAATCGTGTCAGATTACTTTTTTTCCCATAGGAGGGGTGGAACCATTTGTGATGATCCCGTTTCTGTACCGTTTTCTTGTCGAACCGCTCATTGATAATGCGAATATTGTTTTTCAGACATTTAGACCATAAGCCAATACCCGAATTATGCCGGAATGCAGCTATGTCGTTGGGCAGACCCCCGGTAAAAAAACGATCTGCGGAGAGATGGTCGATGATGAAAAAATCGTCGTTGAAATAGACAAAATGATCAGTCAGTCCGGGAATCTTATGCAAATATATCTCAATCAAAGAGGAGTTGAATACAGGCAGAAATTTAGCGGGTATATAGTCAGAATGGTCTATCAGCGATAGTTTGGGGTGATTTATATTTAACCATTCAGGCTTTTGCCCGCAGGTCACAAAATGTATCTTTCTCACCCAGGGAGCAAATTGTTCCACTCCCCGGAACCAGTATTTTAAAAAGCCGTGATCCCTGAAACGGGCTTCCGAAACCTCATTTTTTGAGTTATCGATTTTCCCCGTATATTTCGCAAAATCGGCTTTCCATTTCGGATCGTTCATGTCGACCCAGGTAATTACAAAATCGATATCCATTTTACTCATGCTTGAATGTTTCCTCATTTTCTCCCAGAAGAGATACTGCCCTCTCAAGACGCTCAATGGTCTCCTCTTTTCCTATTATCTTCGTGATGTGGAAGATGTGGGGCCCTTTTCCTTCCCCCACAATTGCAAGGCGAAAAGCATTCATGATATTCCCGGTGTGCAGCCCGTTTTTCTGAATCCACTCCATTACAATGTTTTCCTGGTTCTCGGCCGAGAAATCGTCCATCTGCCGTATCAGTCCGGCAAGCTGACGCATATGTTCCGGTGTATCCTGTTTCCAACGTTTGCGAACCGTTTTTTCGTCATAGCTGTCGGGAGCCGTAAAGAAATAGGCAACCTGATCCCACAGCTCATTGACAAAGTGAACCCGTTCTTTTACCAGTGATACTATTTCGGCAACTTTTTCACGTGGAGCCCTGATTCCCTTTGCTTCAAGAACTGGCTCGAATAATTCTGCCAACTTATCGTCTGCCATTCTAAGGATGTACTGGTGATTGTACCATTTGGCCTTCTCCACATCAAACTTCGCGCCACTTTTGCTGCAACGGTCGAACGAGAAAGCCCGAACCAGCTCATCAAGAGAGAATATCTCCTGCTCAGTACCGGGGTTCCATCCCAGAAATGCAAGAAAGTTGATGACTGCATCGGGCAGATATCCTGTCTCCCGATACCCCGATGAAACTTCTCCCGAAACAGGGTCTACCCATTCCAGCGGAAATACTGGAAATCCAAGCCGGTCGCCGTCCCTTTTGCTCAGCTTGCCTTTCCCGTCAGGTTTCAAAAGCAGCGGAAGGTGAGCAAACTGCGGCATATGCTCTTCCCATTCCAGGCTTCTGTAAAGCCATACATGCAATGGTGCAGAGGGAAGCCACTCCTCTCCCCTGATTACATGAGTGATCTCCATCAGACGGTCATCCACCACATTGGCCAGATGATAGGTTGGCAACTCATCGGCCGATTTATAGATTACCTTATCATCGAGTACGGAGGAATTAATAACCACCTCTCCCCTGATCATGTCATTCACCAGGATATCCTCTCCCGGTACTACCTTGATACGTACAACATATTGAGTCCCATTGTTGATAAGTGATTGTGTTTCCAATTCCGGCAGCGTAAGAGAGTTACGCATTCCTTCCCGGGTAGAGGCATCGTACTGAAAATTGGGAATTTCCGATCTTTTGGCATCCAGCTCCTCCGGCGTATCGAAAGCTATATAGGCAGCTCCTTTCTCAAGTAAATAATCTACATATTTTTTGTAGATATCTTTTCGTTCCGACTGTCGGTAGGGGCCATAGGTACCTCCCTTTTCGGGGCTTTCGTCAAAGACTAGTCCCAACCAGTTGAATGTTTCCTGAATATAATCCTCGGCTCCCGGAACGAATCTCGAGGAATCGGTGTCTTCGATCCTGAGAATGAAATCCCCGCCCTGTTGTTTTGTGTAGAGATAATTATACAGTGCGGTGCGAACACCTCCGATATGTAGCGGCCCGGTGGGGCTGGGTGCAAATCTTACTCTTCTTTTTTGATGCATACTGATTGATGATTGATTTTGTGTAAAGATAGATAATATTGTTAAATTCAGAGGTATAGCCGGGATTCATTTCCCATGTTGAATAACAAGTCAATGATACTGAGGTTATTCACGAAACCCTGTTCATTGGCGAAAACCTGATAGTAGGGTGTTGATTGATAATTCGATATCCGCTTTGGATGAATGCTTTCACGCAAGTCGAAAAAATGGGCCGCTGGCTTCTGTAAATAGGAACCGGTATATGAGACTTCTGTTTCTATGCCGATGAGTCGGCATACAAGCATGCGCAGCTGTTCATTGAAGTCATGTAAAAAGACAGTTTTTTTTTCGTATAACGGCCTGAAGTCATCTTCATAATATTGAAAATAGGGAGTGGAACCATAGGCAGAAAGTATGGCATTCCAGTGCAGATGTTGCCAGTTGCCATGTTCTGCAATCCGGATATCCTTCATTTTACATTTCAGTGACGAAGGTTTTTCAACCGGAATACTCAATGCAAGGATTCCGGTTGCACCTGCAATCCTGCACCGGTTGCTGTATGACTGCTTCGCGTAGTTGCCATGTATCTCAATGAGGGCATTCTCTGCTCTGAAGAGCGCGCTGTAATATTCTACGGGCGCCAGATAGCAGGAGGTGAGAAGAGGTGTCACCGGATTCCCCGGTGTACTCACGCCGGTATTTTTGCACTTCGGAACAACCTCTTCCATCGTATTTTCCCGTTGAACCAGCCTTTGTCCTTTTCCAGCGAGAGCCAGATCAGAATGGGTCTGCCCACGATATGATCTTCAGGCACAAAGCCCCATACACGCGAGTCGGCAGAATTATGACGATTATCACCCATCATGAAGTAATAGTCGAATTTGAATGTGTAAGATTCAGTCTCCGTGCCGTTGATATATACTTTTCCGTCACGGTATGCAAAATCGTTCCCTTCGTAATTTTTGATGCAACGTTCATAAGCTGCTACCTTAAAATCCACATTGGAATCGAATCTAAGAGTTTCTCCTTTTTTTGGTATCCATAGCGGTCCAAAGGTGTCACGTGTCCATCCGGTTTCATAATTTAAGGGATAGTAATAACTCGTTCCCGGTTGTTCCTTCTCCTTGATCACATCCCATACGAAAGGCTTCTTTTTCATTGCGGTCACCATTCCTTCCGTCATAGGTATGCTGAAGTAAATCCTGCCATTATTGCCATTACGCTGCTGCAATCCGAAGAGTGCCATGCTCAGGCTGTCCACGCCGGTTAGATCCTGTGAACGGGAGACAATTTGTCCGTATCCATCCTGTGTATAATGATCGGCTTTATTGATACCCAGTTCTTCGAACAGCTCCGCCGATATTTGTGTCCCGTCTGTATGAATCAGGTAGTTGTGTTGTGAAAGACGTGGATTGGGCAGAAGAAGGTCGTCAATATAGACAGTGTCGCCTCTCAGTTCAATGGTTTCACCGGGAAGGCCGATACACCTTTTTACATAATTCTCCCGTCGGTCCACCGGACGATAGACAATATCGCCGTAGATGCGCTTGTCGGCGCGCACACCAGCACTACCATTGGGGTTAGACTTGGAGAGCGAATAAAAATCTATTCCCTGCTGCTTCAGTGCCACCGTGTCACCGGTAGGAAAGTTGAACACCACGATGTCGTTCCTTTTCACTTCCCCGAATCCTTTCAAACGGTTGTATTTCCACTGTGGCTTCTCAATATAGGATTTACCGCCCACGATGGGCATTGTGTGCTGCGCCAGAGGAAATGAGAGCGGTGTGATGGGCGCCCTTGGCCCGTAGCTGAGTTTACTCACCGCCAGAAAGTCGCCCACAAGCAGCGATTTCTCAAGCGACGAGGTGGGGATCTGATAGTTTTGGAAGAAGAAGGTGTTGATAAAATAGACGGCGATCAGTGCAAAGACAATTGCGTCCACCCATTCCATTGTTTTGCGGAACGCATTGTTCTTCGACTTTTTCCAAAATCCCCAAGGTACGAATTTAGTGATGTAGATATCAAGAAAAAGGAAGATGAAGAGTAGTATCCACAGAGAATCCGCCCAAAGGGAGAACAGTATGGTTGCTGCCACCCACACGGCAAACCAAATCCATTGGCGGCGCGTGGCATTCGAAAATCGTTGATTGAGTCTCATTGTTTATTTATTGTATATTTTTTACAAAAAGTCGAGCATATCCTTCATACCCAGAAAGCCGCTCCTTCCCCTGGTAAATTCCGCTGCCAGTACGGCACCCAGGGCGAACCCCCTTCTGCTGTTGGCGTCGTGAGTGATGCGGATGCTATCGGCCTCCGATTCATAAATGACGCTGTGGATGCCTGGCACCTCACCTTCACGGAAGGCTTTGATAGAGAGCTCACCGGCCTTGTCGGTCTTGTCCAGTACCCATTTTTCTTTTCTGTCGATATGTTCCAGTATACCTTCAGCCAGTGTGATGGCTGTACCGCTGGGGGCATCCAGCTTGTGGATGTGGTGCGTCTCTTCCATGCGCACATCATAGGCAGGGAATTGATTCATTATTCTGGCCAGATAGTTGTTCAGGGCAAAAAAGATATTTACACCCAAGCTGAAGTTCGATGCGTAAAAGAAGGTTTTACCTTCTTTTTCACAGGCTTCCCTGATCTCGGGCAAGTGCTTCAGCCAGCCCGTGGTACCCGAAACAACCGGCACACCGGCTGCAAATGCCCGCCTATAGTTTTGCAGGGCACTGTCAGGCGAGGTAAACTCAATCGCTACTTCGGCACTGCTGAATGCCGGAGAATCAAATTTTTCATCTTCGTGGATGTCGATGGTGCACACCACCTCATGTCCCCTCTCAAGGGCAATTCTTTCAATCTCATGCCCCATTTTGCCGTAACCGATCAGTGCAATCTTCATGTTGGTCTTATTATCGAGAAATGAGCATGCAACAATTTACATGCCTGAGAATGATCTGCAAAATTCTGCATAGAGATCATTCGGGAGCAAAAGTACAAAAATTGGTTGATTTACCCTACAGATGCAGCAAAATCGCAATGATTGTCCTGCTGCGCAGGTCATTCAGAGCCATCCCTGCTCCCGGTACCAGGCCACCGTCTTATTTACCCCTTCTTCCAGCCTGTATACGGGCACAAAGTCAATGTCAGACTGCAAGGGAGCAATGTCACAAGTCCAGTTGCGTTGTTTCATGATCCTGTATTTGTCGGTGTTGAGGGTCGTTGCGCTCCCCAGGAGTGCTCCTCCCTTCTCGCAGACAAAGGCGGCAAGACTGACGAGGAAGAGGGGAACCTTGAACCTGACCACATGCTTTCTGCGCAACGCCCGTTGCACAAGGGCATTGAATTCACTGTCGGTATAGCAGTCACCATCGGCCACATGATATTCTTTTTGGCGAATACCTTTTTCTATGAGTGTGAAAATGACACGTACAAGATCATCGCTATAGATGAAAGAGAGCATCTGTTTCCGAAGTCCGGCACCTACAGCCAATCCGTTCTTAACCGTCTTCATCAGGATCAGATAGTCGCTGTCGCGCGGGCCGTATACACCTGTAGGGCGTAATATCAGCCAGGGGAAGCCGGTGAGGCTCTTCAGATAATTTTCGGCTTTCAGTTTACTTTTACCATAAGCAGTATTGGGATTGGGGATGTGATCCGCTCCAATGGGTGTATAACCGGTCTCGTCGCCTGTGCCCATGACGCCGAGGGAACTCATCAGCACAAACGAGTCAGCGAGGCTGTCTGTCTCCATGAGCGCCTCTGCCAGATTACGCGTGTAAAGATAATTGACCCGGTCGAAATCCGGCTTGCGCAATGCCTTGGTCAACCCTGCAATATGTATCACATGATCGAAGCGTCCATGTTTATCCCTGAACTGGCGGAGTTGCTCCTTAAGCTTTTCCTTGTCTCCATAATACAAGTCAATGAACCGTATCCGTTCATCCTGCAGGTAACGACGACTGCTGGTGGCACGTATTCCCGCCCAGGTTTCATATCCCAGTTCCAGCGCCTTGTCCACGGCGGTACTGCCGATAAAGCCACTCGCACCGGTGATCAATACTTTTTTCCCGTTCATGTTGTCTCTTTTCATTCTCCGGACAAAAATAAGGATAACTTCAGAAAGAATCGTTTTTTTTTATTACTTTGCGATAACTAAAACGTCATTTTTTTGTTTTAGATAGAAACACACAGAATATGAGCAACAAAGTGAATGCAGATACTACTGCGCCGAAACTCCGGAAGAAGGACCTTTCTGCTTCCATCATCAGTTTTCTTAACGAAAATAACGATAAACAATTTAATTATAAACAGATTGCAGCGGCATTAAATGTCCGTGGCGAAGAGGGACGACGCGTGCTGATCAAGGTGCTCGACAAGCTTCGTGATGATGACCTGCTGCTGGAGACGTCCCGTGGGCGTTACCGCATTAATAACAGGGGGCTGATGCTTGAAGGCCGTTTTGAGAGAAGAAGTAACGGTAAAAACTTTTTCGTACCCGATGATGACGGAAATATCATCTACATACCGGAACGGAACAGCAAGCATGCCATGAATGGCGACCGGGTGCGCGTACAACTGCTGGCCAAGCGCAAACGTGCCGACACGGAGGGTACGGTAATCGAGATACTGGAACATACCCAAAGCCGTTTTGTAGGAGTGTTGGAAGTGCAGAAACATTTTGCTTTCCTGGTGATGGACAACAAATACCTCTCGAACGATATTTTCATTCCGAAGGAAGACCTCCTCGGTGCCCGCAACGGCGACAAAGTGGTCGTGGAGATTGTGGAATGGCCCGAGAAAGCAAATAATCCGGTTGGCAAGGTGATCGACATTCTGGGCAAGCCCGGTCAAAACGATACCGAGATGCACGCCATCCTTGCACAGTACGACCTGCCGTATAAATATCCTGAAGATGTGGAGAAGTTTGCAGATCAGATTTCTGAAAAGATCGAAGAGAAAGAGATTGAAAAGCGGGAGGACTTTCGTGATGTGTTCACCATCACCATAGACCCGAAGGATGCGAAGGACTTCGACGATGCCCTTTCCATCCGCGCAATTTCTCCCTTCCTGTGGGAGGTGGGGGTTCACATTGCCGATGTGACACACTATGTGAAGCCGGGAGACCTGGTGGACCGGGAAGCGGAAAACAGGGCTACTTCCATTTACCTGGTCGACAGAACCATTCCCATGTTGCCGGAGCGGTTGAGCAACGGATTATGTTCATTGCGGCCTCAGGAAGAGAAATTATGTTTTTCGGTTATCTTTCAGCTGAACGAGAAGGCGGAGATCAAAAAGTCGCAGATTGTGCGTACGGTGATCAAGTCGGACAGCCGTCTTACTTACGAGGACGCCCAGACCATTATCGAGACGGAGAAGGGTGATTTCTCCAACGAGATACTTCAATTGAACAATCTGGCAAAGCAGTTGCGGGAGAAAAGGTTTGCCAATGGAGCGATCAATTTTGAGCGGTATGAGGTGAAATTCAATCTCGATGAAAAGGGAAAGCCCCTGGGAGTTTATTTCAAGGAGTCGAAAGAGGCCAATCACCTCATTGAGGAGTTTATGCTGCTGGCCAACAAGACTGTTGCCGAGGCCATCGGAAAAGTGCCCAGGGGCAGGAAAGCCAGGGCATTTGTCTATCGCATCCACGATGTGCCTGATCCGGAAAAGCTGGATACATTGAACACATTTATCCTTCGCTTTGGTCATAAGATCAAGCAGGACGGTACCAAAACGGAGGTTGCCAAGAGCATCAATTCCCTGCTGGACAAAGTGCAGGGCCGTCCGGAAGAGAATCTGGTGGAGACAATTGCCATCCGCACGATGTCGAAAGCAATCTATTCCACCAAGAATGTGGGGCATTATGGCCTGGCATTCGAATATTATACCCATTTCACCTCGCCCATCCGTAGATATCCTGATATGATGGTGCACCGGCTGCTGGAACGTTATCTCGATGGCGGGAAAAGTGTGGAGCAGAGTCCGCTGGAGAGCGAATGTAAACACTGTTCGGAAATGGAGCAGATTGCGGCCAATGCCGAACGTGACTCCATCAAATACAAACAGGTAGAGTTCATGTCCGATAAGATCGGCAAAGTGTACGACGGCGTGATCTCCGGTGTAACCGAATGGGGTATTTACGTGGAGATCAACGAAAACAAATGTGAGGGTATGATTCCTATTCGGGAGCTGGACGATGACTTCTATGAGCTGGACGAGAAGAACTACCGGCTTGTGGGAAGGCGCAAAAAACGGGAATATCGTCTGGGACAGCCCGTCTCAATTCAGGTGGCACGGGCCAATCTTGACAGGAAACAGCTTGATTTCATTTTCGCGTAATCCGGGTTTCCCTGCGGGTCCGCAGAATGGCGATGCATTTTACGCACAAACGGAGTGTGATGCCGAAGTAGGCAATGCAATTTGTTATTTTACCCGAAAACAATGCCTGACCTGCCTTTTTTACGGCGGCCAGGAAGCTGTATGCCATCGCTTTGGGGAGAGAGTAAAACGGGTTTACGGCCTCGGTTAAAAAGTAAACATATTCGCTGTAGAAATATTTTTTACGACTCACCGGGCGTGCTTCCCGGTCGTGGTATCCAAATGCCCATTTCACCAACCCCAGCCTATAGCCTTTTTTTTGCATTCGAAGTACCCAATTGCGATCTTCACCGTAGTGGACGAAGATTGGTGCAAACCCCCCCGTCTTTCTGATCACGTCAAGGGGAATCAGCCACATGGCAGCATTGATAAATGGATAGGGAGTAACTTCATCCGTAAGCAGCATGGCCTCCTCCCTGTTTTTTATCCCTGTATATTTCGAGAAACCGAAGTCGGTGGCACTGCCTTTTCCATTTAGATGCACCGGCGACAATATCCCGTATTGACTATTCTTTTCGGCTGCATCCACCAGCTTCTCCAGGGTATCCGGTTCAATCCATGCATCCTGGTTAAGCAGGAACACATAATCGAACCCTCTTTCCAAGGCCCGTTGTATGCCGATATTATTGGCCTTTCCGAAACCCAGGTTCCGATGTGTCTCAGTCAGTTCCACACCCGGGTAGTTGTCCCTGATTATCCGGCAGGTCTCATCGGTTGAGCCGTTGTCGATCACCATAACGGTTGCCGGGAGGAGTGAAGCCTCTATGGAGGGTAAACACCGGTGAATCCACGGTACGAAGTTGTAAGAAACGACGATGACGCAAACCGAAGACATGGGGCGAACAGATTCAGACTTCATAATTCATGGCTTTGATCAGACATTTACGAAAAAAAGGAGGGTCCATATGATCGAGATCATTCTGATAAATCATAAGGCCCGGATTGGCACGTTGACGGAAGCCGCTGGCCTCGAAAAAACGGCTGAAAACATCAAAATCTTCCTTGTGATGGTAGGTACACAGAGCTATTTTTGCCGTCGTGCTTTTCAGCAGCCTGTTCATCCCTTTCAATACGGATGCTTCGGCACCCTCTACATCAATTTTATAAAAAACGGGTTTCCCGGATATTTGCAGGAAAAAATTGTCGAGACTGACATGCTCATTGTCGTCTTTGTCTGAGACAAAAGCGGGAACGATGATCACCTTCTCTTTCCATGGGGAAAATGTTGCTTCCAACGCTTCAATCCATTCACGGTCCTGTTCAAAGAGGTAGGTCGTTTTCAATTTTTCAATATGAAGCAGTGAAAAGTAACCTTCGGCACAGCCCACGTCCGCCAATATATCTCCTTCATTTATCCCGAAAGCAGGATCGGTATAACAATGAGGGGCATCCCTGTCCTGCTCCATGCACAAGATGTTGTAAAGCAGTTGTACGGTACGCTTGTTAAATGAACGTTTGAAGTAAAGTCTCTTTCCCTCCGTTATCACATAGGGCAAGCCGTTGGACGTGTCTGTATGCACGATTACCTGATCTGCATGATATTTATCCTGAAAGGTTCCGTAAAAAGTAGATAACGTATGTTTCGAAAGATAACCGACAGCCTCCTGTAGTTCATGATCCTGTGGCGGATGCTGTGCAAAATGCGACAGGATACGCCGCCGTATTTTTTGTTTTTTTCTCTGGTGAAACCATGCGTTCCATCGCGAACGAGTTTTGTAGCTAAGCTTTTCAATTATTTTTCTCATCTTTTTTTGCTGGTTAACCATTGTCCGATCTCCCGGGTCATCTCCAGTTTACATAGGCTACATAGCAGCAGGTATAACAGGCTTGTTCCGACGATGTTTATCAGCAGGAATAACAAATCCTGATGAATGCGAAGGGTGATAAGATATCCTGCTGCCACACTTATAAAGGCCAGTATCGCATAAGGAAAGGCGTCTTTGAAAAAATCGGCCGGTGTATATCCGATCAGCTTGCGGGTCAGGACCAGGGAGATGGCCAGGGTGAGCCATGTATAGATCACCCAGCTGGCAGCCAGGCCCATGATTCCGTAACGGAAGAGCAGGGCGATCAGCAGGATCAGGACCACCCGCTTGATTATCTCCATGCCGAGGAAGTAGTTTGCCTTCTCCCTGGCTATAAATAATTCGTTCATCACGAAAGCAAAGGGAGAGACTACTCCGGCAAGACACAACACCTGGAAATAGGGAACAGCAGGCAGCCATTTTTCTTTGAACAGAAAGATAAACCCCGGCTCGGCAATCAGTATCATCAGAAAACCAATGGGAAAGGAGAGGAATGCAAGTGATTTGATCATTTTACTCACCACTCTTTTCAGACGCTCTGTCTGTTCATTGATTTCGGGAAGAACAAGCATGGATACCTGACGGTAGGTATTGGAAAGAATACCGAACGGGATCTCCTGGTACTTGTTGGCCTGGCTGTAATAACCCACCTGTTTCATAGAATTCGGGTAAAAGAAGGCAATGATGCTTGGATATATATTGTTGAAAACGGCACTGATGAGCGATGCCAGCAGCAGCTTGTTGCTAAGTCCGGAGAATGAGCGGAGCAGCTTGATACTAAAGACTTTCAGAGGTGTCCATTTTGAATAAAACCAAAGGAAGAGGGAGCGGAAGAAGGCATATAGCAGCGTTTGCACGACCAGCGCCCAAACACCGTAGCCGGAGAATGCCATCACAATGGCAACCGTCCCTGCAATGAGCAATGCCGTCATATTTACTTTGGTCATCCCCCTGAAATCGGCTTTCCGAATAAGCAGCGTTTGCTGGATAATACCGGCAGCATTGAATAGCAGGGAGAGGAAGAGAATTTTGGATACTGCCTCTATCCGGGGATCGTGGAATAATTCTGCCAGTAACGGGGCCGCTGCGAACAGGATCAGGTATAGCAGAATGGCCAGCCCCATATTGAAATAAAAAACTGTACTGTATTCGGCCGGTGAGATTGTTTTTCTGTTCAGTAGCGCGCGGGTAAAGCCGCTGTCGATGAGAATGCCGGAGAAAGCGATGAAAATGGCCAGGGCCCCTATGAGCCCGTATTCTGCCGGGTCCAGGATTCTCATCAGGATAATGCCGGTACCCAGATTAATGATTTGCTGCCCGAACTTATCGGCAAAGCTCCAGAAAAGAGATACGGTGGTTTTATGTTTTAACGTTGATTCCGCCATCAGAGGTTGAAAGTTCCTGTTTATTCCGGCAAAAATACGCAACTTAATTCATATTTTTATTTTTTACGGGAATAGTTTGATCTTTGAGAAGTTTACGGTTGGGGTAGAGAAATATTGCTGGAAAGAGATTTTTTTCGTACGTTTGAATCATCATGCACGATGGGATAACATTCTCGGAAGAAATAAAACAGCGGGCACTTGCTTTGGGCTTCGATGCCTGTGGCATTTGCCGTGCTGTCAACAGTGGCGAGGAGGCCCGTTATATGGAGTGGATCAGGGATCACTGCCAGGGCGGCATGGCGTACCTGGAGCGCAATATCGACAAGCGGGTCGACCCCCGCCTGCTGGTGGAGGGTGCCCGCTCAATCATCTCAGTGGCACTGAACTACTACCCGTGCGTGAAGCTCCCGGGAAAGGTGCCCCAGTTTGCCTATTATGCCTACGGGAAAGATTATCACGAGGTGATGCGGGAGAAACTGGGCAGTCTGTTCGACTGGATCAAAACCCGTTTTCCGGAGGCGACGGGCAGATATTTTTCCGACTCTGCTCCCGTGCTGGAACGTTTCTGGGCAGCACAGGCAGGTATCGGGTTTGTGGGTAAAAATACCCTGCTTATTATTCCTGGTAAGGGGTCCTACTTCTTTCTGGGCGAACTGATTATCAGCCTGGAGCTGGATTATGACAGCCCCGTTTCGGAGAACTGCGGCGACTGTCGCCGATGCCTTACCTCCTGTCCCACGGGCGCCATTGAGAGACCCTACCGGGTGAATGCCAACAAGTGCATCTCCTACCAGACCATCGAAAACAAGGAAGAGATCGCTCCCGATATTGTACCGAACCTGCGAAACAACGTCTATGGCTGCGACATCTGTCAGAAGGTATGCCCCTGGAACCGTGGAGCGGTACCGCATGCAACACCGGAGTTCATGCCTTCGGAGCGATTCCTGTCGCTTACCTTTGATAAGCTGGACGCAATGGATGAGCAGGAGTACCGGGAGACCTTTCTTCACTCTGCCGTGAAACGGGCTAAATTTGCGGGATTAAAACGGAATGTAGCCGCTATTTCCATAAATCGCAGGAAATAGCTATTTTTGTATCAGCATATGATGGAAGAAACATTCGACATACACGGCAACCGTCACCAGCAGGACAGCGAACGTGAGTATGAAAATACATTGCGCCCGCTCACCTTCGGCGGGTTTAGCGGACAGGAAAAAATCACTGAGAACCTGAAGATCTTTGTCAGTGCTGCCCGCATGCGTGGTGAATCGCTTGATCACGTGTTGTTGCATGGCCCTCCCGGATTGGGTAAGACTACCCTGTCGAACATCATCGCCAACGAACTGGGGGTGGGCTTCAAGGTTACCTCCGGTCCGGTGCTCGATAAACCGGGCGACCTGGCAGGCATTCTCACTTCGCTTGATACGAACGATGTGCTCTTTATTGATGAGATTCACCGCTTGTCGCCCGTGGTGGAGGAATACCTCTACAGTGCCATGGAGGACTACCGCATCGACATCCTGATCGACAAGGGACCCAGTGCCCGCTCCATTCAGATAGACCTGAACCCGTTTACCCTGGTGGGAGCCACTACCCGCAGCGGCTTGCTGACCAGTCCGCTGCGTGCCCGTTTTGGAATCAATATGCACCTGGAGTATTACGACATGGATACCCTTACCGGTATTGTATTGCGATCGGCCGACATCCTGAAGATCTCCTGCGCTGGTGATGCGGCCCATGAGATTGCATCACGTAGCCGGGGTACGCCCCGTGTGGCAAACGCGCTGCTGCGCCGTGTACGTGACTTTGCTCAGGTGAAGGGGAACGGGAAAATCGACAAGGCCATCTCTTCTTACGCGCTGGAAGCGTTGAATATCGACAGGCACGGGCTGGATGAGATCGACAACAAGATCCTTCTCACCATCATCGACAAATTTAAGGGAGGTCCTGTCGGCATTTCCACTATCGCGACTGCCGTGGGCGACGATCCGGGAACTATCGAGGAGGTGTATGAACCGTTCCTGATAAAGGAGGGATTCATCAAGCGCACCCCCCGCGGCAGGGAGGTCACCGATCTGGCGTACCGCCATCTGGGACGGAAAAAAACAGAGGAGCAGGGATTGCTGTTCTGATTTTTCGAAATGTTCTCTTTATATCGGGTGTGAATTAGTTATTGTTGTCTATCATTTTTTTGATATCATTTTTATTTCCGTAAACAACAATAATATCCCCTTCCTCCAGTATGGTTTTGGCATTCACAATATCACCGGCTTTCAGAATGATTCTCTCTGCACCAATCTGATTTTGCTGACTGATTTGCTTCAGCTTTGTAAGCACAATCACATTGTACTTCTTATTCAGTTCGCTCTCAGCAATGCTTTTGCCAATCAGCTTGCGAGGTACCACTGCCTCCACGAGATAGTGGTCGTTTGTCACTTCAAACAGATTGATGTAGTTCTTGATGGAGAGTTTCATGGCCCAGTGTTCAGCCGATTCCACCTCGGGCCGGATGATTTCCGTAATTCCCATTGCTTCCAGCACACTCTCCTGAAGTCCCGTGATGGAACGTACGGTGATCTTCTGTACCCCGCTCTTCTTAAGCATGGCTGTGATTAAAAGGCTTTCTCCCTCATCTGCGCCTCCACAGACCACTGCCACATCGGTATTCTTCAAAGGTAGATGGTTGGCAGCTATCGGGTCACTGCTGTCCAGACAGATGACGTTGGTCAGTCTGTTCTTGCATGCCTCCACACGATTCATCGACTTGTCCACCCCAACCACTTCGTGGCCCATGGCTACCAATCGTTCTGCCAGTGCTGCTCCAAAATGTCCGAGTCCTATCACCACAAATTTCATGTCATGCTTATTTTAGTTTATTAATATTTCTTCTGTCGGATATCTGTATTTGCTGTATTTCACCTGTTTAATCAGACTGTATAACAGTGTATATAGGCTGACTCTTCCCACGAACATGGTGAAAGTGATGACCAGCTTACCGGCATCTGACAGAAGAGGTGTCACATTCCTGCTCAACCCTACAGTGCCGTAGGCAGATACCGTTTCAAAAAGCAAATTCAGCGGTTCTTTTTCCGGTTCTATGATGATCATTGTAAAAGTGGTCACCATGATGAACAATGAGGCAAGTGTCATCTGGGCGAATGCTCTGGATATCGATAGTTGAGAAATTTCCCTTCCTCTGTATTCAGGCTTTTTACCTCTGATCAGTGCCATGAAATTCATAAAAGCCAACGCAAAAGTGCTTGTTTTAATACCACCCCCCGTGGAAGCCGGAGAAGCTCCGATCCACATCAACACAATAAAGATAAGTGAGGTGGGAACAGACAATGCTGCTGTGTCAGTACTATTAAAACCGGCCGTGCGTGTCGTTACGGAACCAAAAAAAGCAGCGGTCCATTTTCCAGCATAGGAAGAATAACCGGTTAATACGCCATTCCGCTCAAAAATATAGAACCCCAGCGTGCCGATTATCAACAGCAGAGCCGTGGTGATCAATACAATATGTGAATTGACATTGAGCACCATCGATGAATAGGTATATTTTTCATCCCTGAAAATTCTTTTGAAAAGATTGCGGATGTTGGTTGTGGTATATTCCCAAAGGTTGTGTATGATGGGAAATCCCAATCCCCCAAGTATGATAAGCGAAGAGATAATGATGTGCACCGGATAATTGAAACGAATGCGCATGTCATACAAATTGCCTGACAACGTGGAGAAGCCGGCATTACAAAAACCGGATATGGCGTGAAAAAGTGAGAAGAATGCCCTTTCGGGCAGAGAGATATCCTTTATATCCAGTGAGAGGAAAACCAGTGCAAAGCCTAATCCTTCAATAACAACGGTGATAAGCAAAATACTTTTCAGGGATGAAAAGACATTGTCCAAACGTTCATCATTGGTAATGTCCTTCACCAGTAGCTGGTTCTTGTAGGATGAGGCTCCCTTGAAAAAATAGCTGAAATAGGTGGTGAAGGTCATGATTCCCAATCCTCCAACCTGTATCAATAGTAAGATGATCGATTGCCCCAATAGGGTGAAAGACAACTCCGTATCCAGCACATTTAATCCTGTAACACATACGGCGCTGGTCGCGGTGAATAAGGCATCCACATAGGAGATGCTCCCTGTGGTGGCATCAGGCAACATCAAAAGGAAGCTTCCCAACAGGGCTGTGGAAAGAAAGCTTATTACAAACAGCTGAGCCGGTCCGAGACGTCGGTAGTTGACCTGCATGCGAAGATGGAAAAACTCCCGGATCAGGAACGAGACCATCAAAAAGAGTGTCATAAAGCCATGGGCGGGCTGCAGTGAAAGGGAGACCGCACTCCATGCATTGTACAACAAACCCAGCAGCAAGGCTGTCAGCAACAGCAAATCCATCAGGGCTGTTATTTTGCGGATAACTTTCCGGTGTTGGAGATACCGTGTGGATAGAGACAGGATGCCGATCAGGAGTACTCCATTGTAGTAAAGATTAAATATCGCCCGAAGCGCGCTGTTGTATAAAAAAGCGACATCCGTGATACTGATCAAAACTGCTAAAAAGGCAGCAACAAAAGGGAGTATGTGGATGAACCTGTGCAGATTTCCCTTTTTCACCTCACCATCAAGTGGGTATTCTTTCAGTGATACATTCTGATGGCCGGTATTCTTTGTTTTTTGCAGGAATGGCATTTTCTCTTATATCCAAACGTGTTAGATTTCAACGAGAATAAGGACCAAAAGTAGATAAATAAAATCAGATAAATGTTCAATATTCCGTTATATTCCAAAACTTTGTTTCTCGATCATATCGAGGATAAAACCGAGGAGTCCCACGAAGATGATCGCAACAGTACAGATGATCATGCTGGCCCTGTTCCAGATGTCTGTCCTGAGCGCGGGTAGCGGCTGGCCGTTCTGATCAATGAACATGGCTTTCACCACCCTCAGATAGTAATAGAGTGAAATGATGGTGTTGACCACGGCGACAATTACCAGCAGATAGTATCCCTGTTGTGCGGCTGCGGAAAAAATGAAAAATTTACTCATAAAACCAGCAAAGGGAGCAATGCCGGCCAGTGAGAACATGGCCAGCATCATCACGAAGCTAAGTTTCGGGTTAGTCTGATAAAGCCCTTTGTAGTCAGGAATATCTGTTTTCCCTGTCCTGCTCTCTATGGAGGAAATCACACCGAAAGCGGCCAGGTTGGAGAAGAGATAGATAAAGATGTAATAGATCATCGTGGCCATACCCAGTGCCGATCCGCTGATGATCCCCAGGGCGATGTATCCTGCCTGGGAGATGGAGGAAAATGCGAGAAAGCGCTTTGTATTTTGCTGTCGGAGTGCAAACAGGTTCCCCACGGTGATGGTCACAATAATGATCCAGAACAACAGCGTCTGCCATTCATGCAGATAACTTGCAAACAGTTTAAAAAGGAGTGTCATTAAAACGAAGGCGGCCGAGCTTTTAGAGACGACCGACAAATAGGAGGTCACATTTGTGGGGGCACCTTCATATACATCGGCAGTCCACAGATGAAACGGTACAAACGATACTTTGAAAAAGATTCCTGACAGAAAGAAGATGAAAGCCATGATCTGCAGCGGATTGACAGTAAGCTTCGTGGCTACTTCTGCGAAGTAGAGACTGCCCGTCGTACCATACAGATAAGAGATGCCGAAGAGCAGGATACCCGAAGAGAAGGCCGAGAGGAGGATAAACTTGGCTCCCGCCTCTGCCGATTTCTTGCAATGTTTACTGAATGCTACAAGTGTAGCCAGTGGAATAGAGGCGGTTTCCAGTCCGATAAAAAACAGAAGGAAATGGCCGCTGGAAATCATGAGGTACATTCCCAGCAGGGTGC
>DGZP01000003.1:0-1662 GCA_002398565.1 Proteiniphilum sp. UBA4977 | reverse complement strand
ATGATTGTCATCACGGGATGATACTGATACATGCCGCCGAAAGACTCACCCGCTGCTGCCGGAACAAGGTTCAATAGGGTGTGCGCGACAAAGAGAAGGATTGCCACCGGCTGAAAATATTTTTCACCTTTTTTCCCGGCGATGATATCAAAGAGCAGCAAAAAGAGAATTACCGCCAATAGCGAAACCTCGCTGCGCATTGTCATAAAATGATCGAAATAACTCATGGATACGTACTGTTTTTTATCGTTACTTTGCTACTTGCAGCATGCTACCGAAGCTGTCGCTGATTATATCCGCAACTCCTGTTGGGAAGGAACCGAGATACAGGATGCCTGCAATCAGCATAATTATAGCCAGTCGCTCATGCCAGCGGGCATCATCGAGTTTCAGGTGTTCCGGGTCTTGTAGGGGGCCTTGAAGGAATTTTCCGATGGTGCGCAGGATGTATACTGCTCCCACCACGATTGATGTGATGGTGGCGATGGTCAGTATGCGGCGTAGCAGGTCATTATTTTCAAAAGCACCTACAAAAATGGTCATCTCGGCCACGAAGCCGCTTAAACCGGGAACGCCGATATTGGACAATCCGGCAATCACGAAAGAAACACCCAGAAAAGGCATGATCTTCATCAAACCTCCCATTTCGGTGATCAACCGCGTATGTGTGCGGCCGTAGATCATCCCGATCAATGCAAAGAACAGGGCCGTGATCATCCCGTGGGAAAGCATCTGCAGCACCGCCCCCGTGAGTGCCGTTTGCGTGAGCATCAGAATGGCGAAAAGGACCAGGTTACAATGGCTCACCGACGAATAGGCGTTGATATATTTCAGGTCGGTCTGCCGGATGGCGGCAAAAGCGCCATACACCACCCCGATGGCGGTGAGGATGAGAAAAATGGGGGAGAGCTTTTCAGCCGCCTCCGGCATCAGAGAGATGGCTACCCGGAAGCTGCCATACCCGCCCAGTTTCATCAGTACACCGGCATGTAGCATGGAGACGGCTGTCGGTGCTGATGCATGTCCGTCGGGCGACCAGGTGTGAAATGGAAAAAGGGCACCCAATACACCAAATCCGAAGAAGGTGAGGGTAAAGAAGAAATATTGCAGTTCCACCGGCATCGTATGCTGTGCCAGCTCGGAAATATGCATGCTGGTCGCCCCCGATCCGAAATAAATACCCAGGATGCCCACCAGCAGGATCATGGAAGATCCCATCAGCATAAGGGTCAGCTTCATGGCCGAATACTCTTTCCGGCCGCTGCCCCAGACGCCGATCAATAGATACATCGGTATCAGCGCCGTCTCGTAGAAAAGAAACAGGGTAAACAGGTCCAGTGAGATGAAAAAACCGAAGACTCCGGTGGCAAGGAGTGAGAACCAGAGAAAAAACTCTTTGGTGAGCGGTGCCATCTTCCACGAGACAAAAGTACCAGTAAAGACAATCACCGCAGAGAGGCAGAGCATCACGACCGACACACCATCTACTCCCACAGCATACTGAATGTGAAGTGGCTTAAACCACGACAGGGCGGCGGTGAAGAGCATGGGATCGGTATTTCCGCTGTTACGAACAGTGATATAGTTATAAGCAAGAAAGGCTGCAAGAGTCACCAGCATTGAGCTTCCGGCGACCATGATTCCCAAGACTTGCTTTCTGTT
>DGZP01000100.1:89443-122179 GCA_002398565.1 Proteiniphilum sp. UBA4977 | reverse complement strand
CTCCGTTCTCCACACTGAACGGGTTAGGCAACAATGTAATTTTCTTTATTTTTTCGTAGGAGGTGAACTGGGATTGCAGTAGCTCGATACGGCCAAATATAAAATTGTGAATCAGTGGGTTACCGACCAATTCTTCTATGTTTTCAAATGCGATGTGTTGTTCCCGTGCATAAGTCATAAGAGCCTCATAAACAGGAATAATCAGTGCACTGACAAACTTGCGGTCATCACCGATCACAGCTACCTGTTCAATGAATTTGTCTTCAGTAATACGGGTTTCAATCATTTGCGGGGCAATATATTTACCGTTGGATGTTTTATAAAGATCTTTGATCCGTTCTGTGAGAATGATCTCATTGTCACCGGTCAGTGAGCCGGCATCGCCTGTTCTGAAAAAACCGTCGTCGGTAAAGGCAGCTTTGTTCGCTTCCGGTTTTTTGTAATAACCGGACATGACGGTTTCCCCTTTCACCAGAATCTCGTTGTTCTCACCGATCTTCACCTCCATATCGGGCATCACTTTTCCCACAGTACCGATACGAAAACCCTTGTTAAGAAAACAACTCACCGTGGCGGTCGTCTCGGTAAGACCATAACCATATATGAGGTGCACATCGATCGACTGCATAAATGCATTGATCGCGTCAGAGAGGGGAGCTCCTGCCACAGGAAAAAAGTTTCCTCTTTCAATTCCGATAATCCGTTTGATCAGATAAAAGATCGTATGCCGATAAAGAAAAAATTTTACCCGATTACCCGGCGCAGGCCTTTTACCCTCGTTTACGTACTCCAGATTATGTCGCCTGCCCGTCTTCACTGCATCGTTAAACAACCATTTTGTAATACCGGAAGCATTGTCAATATTTTCCCTGACGCCTTCGTATACTTTCTCCCAAAAACGGGGCACGTTGCTCATCAGTGTAGGACGAACCTGTTTGAGCGTCTTTCTTATCTCGCTCGGATCTCTGTTTATGGCCACGGCAATACCCTTGTGGAGACAGTAATAGGTCCATGCCTTTTCAAAAATATGGGTTAAAGGCAAAAAGCACATGGATAGATCCTTATCCGAGAGGTTTGTCAATCGCATATCGTGGATATGGCATGCTTTAATATAATTGGCATGGGTGAGCATCACACCCTTGGGCTCGCCTGTTGTACCTGAAGTGTAGATGATGGTGGCAAGATCACTCTCTTTTAACTGTTTCAGCCTTGAGTTCACCAATGCCACCGACTCGGAATTGTCACCGGTTGCAATGAAATCATCGAAGTAAACCGATGTCTTATCATCGGGTTGCAGTACTACTTTTGGATCGAAGATAATCAACCTCTCCAATACAGGCAGTTCCTGCTGCACCTTATAGGCATTATTGTACTGAAACTGTTCACCCACAAACAAAAGCTTAATTTCTGCATCTTGGATAATATATCCAATCTGCATCGGCGAAGAGGTAGCATACATGGGCACCATCACCGCCTTATTGGCATAGGCGGCGAAATCGGTAATCAGATATTTTTCCATATTCTGAGCATAAATGCCCACATTGTCATTTGGTTGCAGGCCTATCTCTGCCATTGCCTGGGCAACCTTCATTATCTTATCGGAAAAACTCTTCCATGTGAGATCGAGCCACTCTCCGCCTGCCGACTGGTATCTCAGCACTGTCTTGTTTTTCAGTATCTGTGCCTTTTTGTGAACAAGTTCACCCAGATGATAGTAATCCATAAAATTCCTGTTATTTACTCAAATGTACACTTTCTTCCTGAAATTTTTAGCAAAATCTATTTTTTTTTTGTACTTTTGAACGCTTTTGGTGCGGTTTTTAACGATTTATTTTCGGTTAACTTTCTATAAACGCGTGGGTTAATTAACTACACTTAACGTGTCATTTCATGGTAAAATAAAACATTGATTTTATCTTTGTGTTGTTATGGAAAGACTTATCCACATATTTGCGGTGCTTTGTATGGCGCTTTCATCTCCTGCGGTGAAAGCACAAGGTTATTACGCTGCCAACGTGGCCCCCGGAAACAACGGACCAGTCTCCACCATTTTCTTAATGCCGAATATATATCCGGCCGTAATTCTGGAGGGCGACACCGTTGCCTGTATGTGGCTCACTGACTTCATCAAGTATTCACCCCTTACCTTTCGCAGTACCAAAGATCAGATGGCTTATTACAAGCTGATCCGCGATGTAAAGAAGACGCTACCCTATGCCAAGGAAATTGCCGAAATCATCACCGAAACCTATGAGTACATGGAAACGCTTCCCGATGACAATGCACGGCAAAAACATCTGAATAAGATGGAGAAATACCTGATGGATACCTACACGCCCAAAATGAAAAAGCTAACCCGTTCACAAGGACAATTGCTTATGAAACTGGTAGACCGTGAAACCAACTCCTCTTCTTATCATATCATCGATGCATTTATGGGCAGTTTTAAAGCCTGGACTTACAATGTGTTTGCCGGATTATTCGGAAACAGCCTGAAAACAAGATACAATCCCTATGGTGAAGATCGTGTGACCGAAAGAGTATGTGTTCTCGTGGAACAAGGTATTGTCTGATTTTTTTGCTACCTTTGCACCGTTTTTTCTCAGACGTATGCAAATAAATTTTCTTCAGGACTTTCAACCCACGCTCGTTCAATCTTTAAAAAACTACAACAAGGAAAAGTTTGCGGCCGATCTTATGGCCGGACTGATCGTGGGAGTCGTGGCATTGCCACTAGCCATCGCTTTCGGAATTGCCTCGGGCGTAACACCCGAAAAAGGTATCTACACTGCTATTATCGCCGGGTTCATCATCTCACTCCTGGGTGGCAGCACCGTGCAGATTGGCGGCCCTACAGGCGCCTTCATTGTGATCGTATATGGGATTGTGGAACAATACGGAGTACAGGGATTGGCCATGGCCACGGTCATAGCTGGCATCATGCTGGTAATGATGGGCTTTTTAAAGCTGGGTGCTGTCATCCGTTTTATACCCTACCCCATTGTCGTGGGTTTCACCAGCGGTATTGCGCTGACCATTTTCTCCACGCAGATGAAAGATTTTTTCGGGCTGAGCTTACCCAAACTACCTTCCGGTTTTGTGGAAAAATGGGCGGTCTACTTCCAGTATTTTTCTACCGTGAACTTGTGGGCTGTCCTGATTGGCGTGACAAGTGTGGCCATCATCATTCTTACACCGAAAATTTATAAAAAGATTCCCGGATCACTCGTGGCAATCATCATCATGACAATTGTCGCCTATCTGATGAAAACATACGGCCATATAGAGGGAATTGAAACCATTGGTGACCGCTTTACCATTAATAGCCAGCTCCCCACAGTGCAGACCATATCATTGAATCTCGACAGTGTACGCCTGTTGTTCCCGGCCGCTTTCACCATCGCCATGCTCGGCGCCATAGAGTCGTTGCTGTCTACCACGGTGGCCGACGGGGTGACCGGTAAAAAGCATAATTCAAACATGGAACTTGTGGCACAGGGAGTCGCGAATATCGTTGTACCCTTCTTTGGCGGCATTCCTGCCACCGGTGCCATCGCGCGCACCATGACCAACATCAACAACGGTGGCCGTACCCCTGTTGCCGGTATCATCCATGCCATTGTCCTGTTACTCATCGTGCTGTTTCTCGGAGATCTCACAAAACATATTCCCATGGCCTGCCTTGCCGGCGTATTGGTGGTTGTAGCTTATAATATGAGCGAATGGCGCACCTTTTTATCACTCAACAAACAAGCGAAAGCCACGCGCGCCATCCTGCTGACAACCTTCTTTCTTACGGTGATATTCGATCTTACTGTCGCCATCGCCGTAGGATTGCTGCTGGCTGTTTTCGCTTTTCTGAAAAGGATGAATGAAAGCACGCAAATATCTCATACCACCGGCAGCATCGATATCTCGAAGGAGATGGAATCCCACTCGGGGAATATGAAGGAAGAGGTACTTTATCTTCCAGACGGAGTGGAAGTTTACGAGATTGACGGACCTTTCTTTTTTGGTGTGGCCAACAAATTCGACGAGAAGATGCGAGAGATAGGAGACCACCCTAACATTCGGATTATCAGAATGCGTAAAGTCCCGTTTATTGACTCCACGGGGTTAAACAACCTGGAAACCTTGTGCCGCAACTCCAAGAAAGAGAAAATCCATGTCATTCTCTCCGGTGTAAAAGAGAATATACGCGAGAGTTTATACCAATCTGATATCCCCAGGATTGTAGGTGAGGAAAATATATGCTCGCACATCCACCTGGCCGTTGAAAGAGCCCGTGAGATAGATGCCGGACTGGCAAAAGAGCACAAACACAAACATCACTGATGGAAGAAAGATCACTTCAACTCACGGACTGGCTCCCTACCACGAAGAAGGAAACGGAACTTCGGGGATGGGATGAGATGGATGTGGTCTTGTTCTCGGGTGATGCTTATGTGGATCATCCATCGTTTGGCACCGCCGTCATTGGGAGACTCCTCGAAAGTGAAGGTCTCAGAGTGGCCATCGTGCCGCAACCCAACTGGCGGGATGATCTGCGGGACTTTAAAAAGATGGGGATTCCGCGCTATTTCTTTGCAGTTACCGCCGGCGTGATGGATTCCATGATCAACCATTACACTGCCGGCAAGCGCCTGCGTTCAAATGATGCATATACTCCCGACGGCAGATCAGATATGCGACCCGACAGAGCAGTGACAGTCTACTCACGCATTCTTAAGAAACTCTATCCCGATGTACCACTGTTGCTCGGAGGAGTAGAAGCATCGCTGAGGAGGGTCACCCATTATGATTACTGGGACGATACCCTGCACAAGACCATTCTTGCTGATACGGGCGCCGACCTGTTGATCTACGGCATGGGGGAGCTGCCGCTGAAACAACTGGTACAAAGTCTTCGCAGCGGGAAAAAATTCAGAGAAATACGGGACATCCCGCAAACAGCTTTTCTTTGTACAAAGGAAGAAGTGACACCCAATCCATTCGGCGAAGAAGTGACACTCTTTTCGCACGATGCCTGTCGAAGTGACAAACTCAAACAGGCCAAAAACTTTCGCGTGGTAGAGGAACAGTCCAACCGTCTCAGCGCCGCACGCATCCTGCAGGAGGTAGACAACAGGATACTGGTGGTCAATCCTCCCTACCCTCCAATGAAAGAAGCCGAGATCGATGCCACTTTCGATCTGCCCTATACCCGTCTGCCTCATCCCAAATACAGAGGAAAAACAATCCCTGCCTATGAGATGATCAAATTTTCGGTAAATCTCCACCGGGGTTGCTTCGGTGGCTGTTCCTTCTGCACCATCTCGGCACATCAGGGAAAATTCATTGCTTCCCGTTCAAAAGCATCCATCCTGGCGGAGGTGGAAAAGATCATCCGCATGCCCGGCTTCAAAGGATATATCAGTGACCTTGGAGGTCCCTCGGCAAACATGTACAGGATGCAGGGAAAAGATCTAACAATATGCGAAAAATGCAAGAAACCTTCCTGCATTTTCCCGAAGGTATGTTTCAATCTGAATACCGATCATACCCCATTGCTGGAGATCTATCACGCGGTGGACGCACTGCCAGGCGTGAAGAAATCGTTTATTGGCAGCGGTATCCGGTATGACTTGCTCCTGTACAGGAGTAACGACGAAAAAGCCAATGATTCCGCACACAGTTATCTTCGCGAGCTCATTACACTACATGTATCGGGGCGACTTAAAGTGGCCCCCGAACATACTTCCGAAAAGACGTTGCAGACAATGCGAAAACCCTCATTTGAGTTGTTCTCACAGTTCAAACGAATTTTTGATGAATTGAATGAAAGAGAGGCACTCAACCAGCAGCTTATACCTTACTTCATTTCGTCACATCCGGGCTGCACCGAAGAAGAGATGGCCGAACTG
This sequence comes from Proteiniphilum sp. UBA4977, assembly GCA_002398565.1. Classification (GTDB taxonomy): domain Bacteria; phylum Bacteroidota; class Bacteroidia; order Bacteroidales; family Dysgonomonadaceae; genus Proteiniphilum. Next base: position 116,276 of record DGZP01000100.1, on the reverse strand, counting down.
GCAGCCATCACCAAAAACCTCAACTTTAAGCTGGAACAGGTACAGGACTTTACTCCGTCACCCATGACGCTGGCCACTGAAATCTATTACACCGGATACCATCCCTACACCCTGCAACCTGTATATACGGCCAGAACGAAAGAGCAGAAAAACGGACAACGTCTTTTTTTCTTCTGGCATGATCCGCAAAACAAACATTCCATACTCCGCGCACTCAAACGGATGAAAAGACCGGATCTCATTTACAGACTGTATCCGAAGGGATAAATTATCCGTGCAGACATCATATTTTCGTTAACCATTGTTAAAAAAAGAGGATTGTCTTTTTTTCATGCAGCGTTTTTTAATTTTTTGCATCTAACGGGTATAAGAAGCAAATTGTATGAGAAAAATCTTTTTTACAATCAGTATTTTATCAATCGGAATCTTCTTATTCCTGTTATCATGCGACGAGAACTCCAGTTCTTTGGGGGAGTTTCGCATTAACATAGCAACCATAGTCCCCGGTGGAGAAAATGCATACTCACTTTTACTTGACAATGGCGAAAGGCTATGGCCTGCTGCCACTGCCATGACATACCACCCTTCATACAATCAGCGCGTATTTCTCAACTACACCATTCTTTCGGGAGCTCAAAACGGATATGACCGTTACATCAAAATAAATGATATCTGGAATATTCTCACGAAGCAGATCATTGAACTGAATGCCCAAAATGCAGACAGTATCGGCAATGATCCGGTAAAAGCCAATGCCGTATGGATAGGCGGAGATTACCTGAATGTCTCATTCATGTTCAACTATGGCGGGGTTAAACCGCATGCAATAAATTTAGTGAAGAAGGAACTGCCGTCCGAATCATTGTCCGATGTTATTGATCTGGAGTTTCGCCACAACTCCTACAACAGTCAACGTGACAAGTTTTATGAAGGTTTTGTTTGCTTCGACCTGAAACCGTTGCGGGACGAAAACTCAGACTCCGTAAAGCTGTCAGTCCGCGTGAAGGAAAAAACAAGAGTAATAACTTACGATGTGGTTTACAGGTACAACCAGGTAATACAGCAAGCTGTAACAGAGATGCCAATACCTGTTATCTCATCGAGTGAATACTATTAAATGAAGCAACCACAATGTAATTAGTTCTATTTCTTATATGACTTTTTGATTTTCCAAAAACCGGATGGTCCCTGTGAAGAGATCATCCGGTTATTCATTTATTCATACGGCTTGGATCCGGCAAGGCCGGCATATCTTACATACGGTCGTATGGTAAGTGGGCCAGCGCTTCAGAGATTTTATCCACGACCTCGCGTATCGGTTTTTCTGCCATTCCCCTGATAAAAGGGTTTAGATCGGCACGCAGCGTAAGACGCAACCGGGTATCATTTTCCGCTTTTGACACCAGTTGAATCCAGATAAAAATATCGAAAGGCAATTTCTCCGATTTGAATTTTATCAGTTTATCCGGTTCCCTTTCCTCCACGAGAAAGGAGACCTTTCCTATTGGATCTACCTTAAAAGAAACTCTATCGGCATCGAACGTGAAGTCACGAAGCGTATCATTGGGAATCCTGCTTTTAAGAGACTCCAGCTTGCTCAGATCAGAAAGGACACGAAATACCTCGGTATTGCTGTACGGAATTATTTTTACATCGCTGACAAATTCGGTCATTTTTTTACTTTTTTTACTGGCTGTCCCCAGTTCTCGGGATCATGGCGCCACTCCTGCAATGTTTTCAGCTCAGATTCATCGATATAATCAGTTAGCAGAGCTTCATCCAGAATTGCATCGTAGCCACAGAGAGTTGTCAGTTCCACCCTTGCATCCTGCATCCTCTTTAGTGCATATGGGAACCCATAAGTGAATACAGCCAACATGCCGAGTACGTCCGATCCGTTGCTGCGTATGGCTTCCACTGCCTTCAAGCTGCTTCCTCCGGTAGAAACAAGATCTTCAATCACGATCACTTTTTGTCCGGGCCTGAGATCTCCTTCAATAAGGTTTTCCAGTCCGTGATCCTTCGGAGTGGAACGGATGTATACAAAAGGTAAGTCGAGCAGGTCGGCTACCAGCGCTCCGGGAGCGATGGCTCCTGTGGCCACGCCGGCGATTGCATCGGTTTGGGGATATTTCTCGAGGACAATCCTGGCAAACTCCACCTTGATAAAATTGCGAATAGCAGGATACGACATAAGTTTACGGTTATCGCAATATATGGGCGACTTCCAGCCCGACGCCCAGGTAAAAGGATTTGACGGCTGGAGTTTGATTGCTTTAATCTTGAGAAGTTTCTCGGCAGTTAATTTATGTACAGAGTTCATCTTATCTTTTTTTTTTGCTGATTGATCACAAAAATACAGCTTTCGGAGTTAATAACATCTCAATTCACGAAAAAAGAGTTTAAAAAACTTCACCCAGTGTTGCCACGCTTATTTTTACTCCCTGGCACCCTTGTAGCGCTGTAGCGCATGCTTCCATGGTGGAACCCGTTGTGATGACGTCGTCTACAAGCAGCAGATGTTTTTGTGCATATTCACCGGGATTCTTCACATGGAAAATATGTTTCACGTTCTCCCAGCGTTGTGTTTTGGTTCGCTTTGTCTGAGTGGGATTATAGACCACCCTGATGAGGTTTCCCACTGACAGGGGAAGGGAAGTAGTCGCCGACAAGCCACGGGCAATTATTTCCGCTTGATTATAACCACGGATTTTTTCTTTCTTCGGATGCAAGGGCACAGGGACAATGACATCAACAGGTTTCAGAAAATCACTTCCCTGAAGGTCTTCACCGTATATTTTTCCCAGGAGGATGCCCACTTCCTTATGATGATGATATTTGAGTTGATGAATCAACGGTGGCAACATTCCCTTCTTGGCATAAACACAAAATGAAGCGATCCGCTCGAAGGGTATTCTCCCGGCCATAAGCCGTTCAGCGGCATTGTCCGGATATTTGAAGTTGTGGGTTCGGGGCAGTTTGTATAAACAACGCAGACAGATACACTCCTCCGGCTGTATTAACTCTTCACCACACACCATGCAGACGGCAGGAAAAAAAAGATGGAAAAATTCCATTAACAGGTCATTCCGTCTCATCTGGCAGTTCATCAAGGTTCATCTTCCGCATACAGCTCAGAATTTCTTTCATTGGATATCCTCTTCCCAATGCGTAACGGATTAATTTACCGTTTATTTCAAAGTGAGAGCTTCCCTTTACAGTTTTTCTTTTGAATTCCAGTAGTGGCTGAAGCGAAGCGTTAAGTTCATTGTCGGAGAACTCAGCAAATGCAGTCTGGATTACTTCATCGGGTATTTTTTTTTGACGCAGGGAAAGTACAATCTTTATCTTGCCCCACCTATTGTAAGTCAATTTCTCGTGGATATAATTCCGGGCATAACGGGCCTCATCGATATAACGGCCCTTCTTTAAACGGAGAATAATCTGTTCTGCATTCCCATCGGAGATGCACATCCGTTGTAGCTTTTGCTGTATTTCCCACACGCAGCATTCTTTCCTTGAGCAGAGCCGGGACATTTGCAAAAACGCATGCTCCGCGGTTGTTATTTTTTCAGGTTTGTCCATGTCCTGCAGATTTTATGGCACGAATCATCCGGGGATTTCCAGAGATATCATTTTTTATTTCCACAGCATGAAATCCTGCATCATAAAGTAATCCAGCCACTGGTTCTGCCATATTCCTGTTTATTTCGAAGTACAATCTCCCTTCGTCCTCAAGGAGCTCTCCGGCAAGAGATGTAATCCGCTCATAAAAAAGCAATGGTCGGTTATCAGGCACAAAAAGAGCTTCATGTGGTTCAAAATCGACAACATTCCGCTCCATCTGTTTCTTTTCAGATTCTGTCACATAGGGAGGATTACTCACAATGAGATTAAATTTTCCACACCGGGGAGGCGTTTGAAAGATGTCTGCGCGTAAAAAGCGGACTTCGGCACTATTCCAGGCGGCATTCTCTGCAGCAATCTCCAGGGCCTTTTCCGAGATGTCCCACGCATCTACTCGGGCATGTGCAATTTCCCTGGCCAGGGTTATTGCAATACAACCGCTGCCGGTACCTATATCCAGAATTAGACGAGTACCGTCATACGGCTCCGACACAATCCACTCGACCAGTTCTTCCGTTTCGGGACGTGGAATAAGTACATCGCCCGTAACCCTAAATATTCTTCCATAAAATTCAGTCTTGCCGAATACATACTGATAAGGTTCACCGTTTTTTAAGCGGGACAGAATATCATCCATCTTTTCGATCTGCAAACGGGATAAATGATTAATTTTGTCGTACGTGATAAGGACATTCTGTTCACCGAGGAGCTCTTCCACAATGAGGCGTGTGAGTACTGCGATTTCGGAAGAAGTATATAACCGGTTTAATTCACGGCGGATATGCTGAGTGTATTGCTGCATAATAACAATTCTGTATTGAAAGTCACTTGACAGAACAAAGATAAAAAAAATGGAAATAAATCCCGTATTTATGGAACGATGCCTTCAGCTTGCCCGCAAAGGAGAAGGCTACACCCTTCCCAACCCCATGGTGGGAGCAGTGATTGTACATCACAACCGTATCATAGGTGAGGGCTATCACAGGCAATATGGAAAAGCGCACGCAGAAGTGAATGCCATCATGGCTGTGAAAGAGAAGGCACTGCTTACCGACTCCACACTGTATGTCTCACTGGAACCCTGTTCCCATCAGGGAAAAACACCTCCATGTACCGGATTGATTATTGCCAGGAATATTCCCCGGGTGGTTGTTGCCGTGAAGGATCCTAATCCCATCGTCTCCGGCAGAGGAATTGGGATACTGAAAGAACAGGGTGTCGAAGTAGCCGTTGGGACTTTAGAGACCGGGGCGCGAGAGCTGAACAGGATATTTTTCGTAAATCAGCAGTATAAACGACCATTTGTGATATTGAAATGGGCACAGAGCAAAGATCATTTTATGGACTATGTGCGCACATCGCTCCAAGAAAAGACACCTGCGGTTATCTCCAACAGGCTCACTCAAACCCTGGTTCATAAGATCCGTACACAGGCACAGGGTATTCTTGTGGGTACCCGGACGGCAATGCTCGACAACCCGCGGCTGACTGCCAGGAAATGGTACGGGCAACACCCGGTGCGCATCGTAATAGACAGGGAAAATAAAATACCGGCTACCTCGGCCTTGTTCGACGGAACAACAGCGACAATAGTGTTCACTGCTACAGTCCGCACTGACTTGCCAAATAAGGGGATAAAACAAATTATGATGGATTTTTGCGGCGACACTAACCGGCAAATCCTTCAAAGCCTCTACCAGGAAGGAATTTACTCTTTGATTGTGGAAGGCGGGGCCCATTTGTTATCCTCTTTCATCAGGAAGAACATATGGGATGAAGCCTACGTGGAGATCTCGGATAAAAAGCTATATAATGGCACCAAAGCACCTGAAATAGAGGGGGAAGAAGTAAGTGCCAAAAGATATTTAAATTCGGTACAGTTTCATTTAAAGTGCCAAATAACTCGAAATTTTCTTTAAATATTCATTTTAATATGGTTAAAGCGAAAAATCTTTCTACTTTTGCATATCTTAAACGTGCTGTACAATATTTTTGAAACGAATGATATCCAAATATTTTTCCCTGGCATGGTTGCTTGTTCTTAACCTGTTGCTTCTCTCCTCCTGCCTGAACTCAGATGTTGAGGAGACGGAATTTTCTCCTGATGCACAAATTTATGCTTTTTCACTCTCATCTGCTACCGACACATCCGACGTATTGTCTGCCACTAAATTTACCATTGATCAGATAAACGGGAAAATATTCAACAAGGATCCGCTGCCATATTTGTTTAGGGCAGATAGTGTGTTGCTCAATATTACTGGCGTCAGCACCTACAGCCCCTATGCCTTGGTACAACTCACACTGGATCCCGACAGTACATATAATTGGATACAGTCAGACTCTGTGGCGATAGCCCGGTTAAAGAAGATCATCACAACAGCCCCCGACGGCATCACAAAAAAATCATATGAATTTCAACTGAATATATATCAGGAAGATCCCTATTTTCTTGGATGGGAGCAAAGAAGTTCCGGTTATCTGCCTGCCCTTGTTGTGTCTCAGAAAACTATCGCTCTCAAAAACCGGTTCATCACTTATTTCAATACCGGTACGGCCATACAGGCGAAGTCTGCCAACAGCAATAACGGAGCAGACTGGGCTACGGTAGCCCTGACAGGCCTTCCTTCCACACTGCAGCTTTCCTCTCTGATAACTGTCAACAATGCCGCTTACGGCCTCGACACAACCACAGGAGCGGTTTATCAATCGGCCGACGGCGCCAACTGGAGTAGGATTGTCACCGCACACACAATAAAAGCCATTTATGGAGAACTTCCTCAGGCAACCCCCGGCAATATCCTGGCTGCTGCAGAAATTAACGGTATGCTTACCTTCGTACAAACTGAAAATTTTTCCGTGTTGAAGCCTCTGAATCGACTCCCGGCAAATTTGCCGTTAAAGGATTTTTCTGCTACAAAAGTAGACATACCCACATCCTATTCAAAGTACCTTATTTTGTCGGGAGGAACTACCTCGGAGAATAAATCCAATAACAACATCTGGATTTTACTTGAAAACAACGGCGTCATCACTCATATCCTGTCAAGAATTCCGGGCACGATATCGGTCAATGGCAGCAATTTGTTTTTTTATGATAATAAACCCTATCTGATGATTACATCATCCGGAAAAAACAGTTTGATGTATTCTGACAACTCGGGTCTTGACTGGATTAAGGCAGCAGAAAATCAGGATTTTCCTTCCGGCTTTGCCGAACGGACAAACGCGTCGGTCCTGACTGATGCAGATAATTATATATGGATATTCGGCGGAATATCTGCCACGCAAACGCAACTGGCCGATGTTTGGAAAGGCAGACTCAGTAAATATGATTCTCACTGAAAAGGATTGTCACTTTTGTTGAACGTAAGATAATTTATTACCTCAATATCCGTTTTCTTGGAAACAGGATTAAAGGAATGAAGGTATGAAGATTCTGGGAATACCACTTTTTGTGATGATGACAGGCTTTTTGATGTTACCCGTCGCTTCCGGTATTTATGCTCAGGAGTATAAGTTTGAGTCAGGAGCTGCGGCAGGGATTTCTTCCTACATGGGAGACGCCAACAAGACAAGTTTCACATATCACCCGGGCATCGTTACAGGTTTACTTTTCCGGTACAATATCAATTTTCATTGGGCGTTAAAGTCAAACCTGCTGGCCGGGAGGGTCTCCGGAGATACCTGGAATACGGGAAATAACTTCCCTTCAGGTCAAAAGGCAGCTTTTCGCCGTACTTTTGCAGAAGCAGGTGTACAAACCGAATTTAACTTCCTGCCCTACAGTGACAAGTATCGGTATACGGGTACAAAACCCTATACTCCTTACCTGTTTGTCGGCGCAGGGATCACATATGCAGCGGGAGAGACTGACTATATAGGGCCAAACATGCCTTTTGGCGTGGGATTTAAAGTCAAACTAAAAAACAGATTGAATGTTGCCCTCGAATGCTCAATGCGGAAATTGTTTGCTGATGATTTCGATGTGACGCGAAAAGCGCAAACGTGGAGTTTGGATAAACCCTACGGCATTGGGAGCAGCATCATCAAAAACCAGGATTGGTATTCGATTATAATGATTTGCCTTACCTGGGACTTCGGACTGAGAGAAGATCCCTGTCACGGCAATTAACTTATTAGCCGCAAAAAAGATGTCACTATTTGAAAAAATTAATCATCACCGTCTTCCCTCCCACATAGCCATCATCATGGATGGAAACGGGCGTTGGGCTAAAGCCAGAGGGCTGGAACGAGCCGAAGGACACCGGGAAGGCGTAAGTGCCATCAGGAGAGTGGTGGAAGCAGCCATCAGGACATCGGTCAAAACCCTCACCCTGTATGCTTTTTCTACTGAGAACTGGTATCGTCCGACGGAAGAAATAGACGGACTGATGGATTTAATAGTATATGCTATTGCCAAAGAGACAGCAGACCTGAAAAAAAACGGTGTAAGCATTGCTTCCATCGGGGATTTAAGTCGCCTTCCCGTAAATGTAAGGGAAGCACTCGAATCATGTATCCGCGAAACGGAAGGAGGACGAAACCTCAAACTGGTAATCGCTTTAAGTTATTCTTCCAAATGGGAAATTACAGAAGCTACACGGAGAATAACCGGCGATGTGATCAAAGGTGTTTTGAAAGCAGAGGACATTTCCGAAGATACCATCAGCAGGTATCTCACCACCAGCGAATTTCCCGACCCTGACCTTTTAATCAGGACGGGCGGAGAGCAGCGAATCAGCAACTTTCTGCTGTGGCAATGTGCTTACGCTGAATTTTATTTTACAGAAACCTTCTGGCCCGACTTTAGCGAGGAAGCGCTTTACAAAGCAATTCTAGACTACCAGAGCCGTGAAAGGAGATACGGTAAAACAAGTGAACAGATATAATCAGAAAAATAACCGCTACACACTGAACCAAAGACAGTCAGAGAAAAGATATATCACAATGTTGAAGAAAACATTTAATTTACTTTTATTATTCACCCTGCTTTCACAGGCGTTGTCAGTGGCGCAGACCACTGACAGTATACATACAGCCCCCCTGGGTGAATTAAATGTCAACTACACTACTCCCCCAAAAAAATATTATATTGCCGATATCGATATTACCGGGGTGGAAGGCACCATGTATGAAGATCAGAAATTTGTGCTGGTTGGCTTTTCCGGTCTGGCAAAGGGACAGGAAATTCAGATCCCTGGTGAGGAGATTACCAATGCCCTGAAACGCTTTTGGAAGCAGGGTCTCTTTTCAGACGTAAAAATACTGCAGTCTAAGGTTGAAGGTGACAGTGTCTGGATAGAGATTAGACTCACCGATCGTCCCCGTGTTGCCAACATTCGCTATTTGGGTATGAAAAAGAGCGAACAGGAGGATATCGAGAAAAAGATCGGTTTTGTAAAAGGGAACCAGATTACTCCTCCCCAGATTGACAGGGCTGAGACAATCATTAAAAGCTTTTATGAGGAGAAAGGATTCGGTGATGCCGAAGTGAGAATCTTCCAGCGACCCGACAGTACACAGAAGAATCATGTAGTGTTGGAAGTGGATGTGGATAAGAAAGAAAAGCTCAAGGTCAACAGTATCGTAATAGAAGGAAACGAAGCGCTTTCAGACAAGCAACTGAAGTGGGCGATGAAGAAGACCAACGAAAAGGGAAAAATCAGAAATCTGTTTCGCACAAAGAAATTTGTCGAAGATCTTTATGAAGCCGACAAGAAAAATATTATTACCAAATATCAGGAAAAGGGATACCGCGATGCGGAGATTCTACGTGACACCGTCTACAAACACGATGAAAAGACGGTAAATATTGAACTGCTGGTAGATGAAGGTCCCCTTTATCATATCCGCTCCATTAACTGGGTTGGTAACACGCAGTATCCATCGGCTCGTTTGGAACAACTGTTGAATATGGAACCGGGCGACGTATACAACCAAAAGAAACTGCAGGAAAGATTGGTCTCCGATGAAGATGCGGCAGTGAACCTGTACCAAAATAACGGATATCTCTTTTCAAACATAGATCCTGTGGAGATAAACATTGAGAACGATTCCGTAGATCTGGAACTTCGCGTGGTTGAGGGACCCAAAGCGACTATCAAGCGGGTTATTATTCAGGGAAATGACCGGTTATATGAAGATGTGATCAGAAGAGAATTGAGGACCAAACCTGGAGCGATATTCAGCAAGGAGGACCTGCTGCGTTCTGTGCGTGAAATTGCCCAGACAGGACACTTCGACCCGGAAGCACTCTCTGCCAATATCGGACAGGGAATAAATCCTAACCCCGAAGATGGAACTGTAGACATTACCTATCCTCTCACTTCGAAAGGAAACGACCAGATAGAATTTTCTGCCGGCTGGGGTGTGACCGGGCTGGTGGGCAAACTCAGCTTGAAGCTAAATAACTTCTCCCTGAAGAACATGCTAAATCCCTCCATGCACAGAGGTATTATCCCCCAGGGAGAAGGGCAGACCCTTGTGTTGAGCGCCCAGACGAATGGCCGTTATTATCAGTCATATCAGTTCCAGTTTATGGAACCCTGGTTTGGGGGAAAAAGGCCCAACAACCTGTCGGTGAGCGCCTATTATTCCAGATACACAGGTCTGAACACCAATTATTATTCCCAAAACAGCTATTACGATCCTTACATGTACGGATACGGTGGATATGGCGGATATCCTGGATATGGCGGTTACGGCGGTTATGGTGGTTACGGCGGTTACGGCGGTTACGGATATCAGGATATGGCAGAATATGCTTATGACCCTGATCAGGTCTTCAGCATGGTAGGTCTTTCGCTGGGTTACGGCAAACGACTCGAGTGGCCCGACGATTACTTTCAGTTCATGGCTGAACTGGGTTATCAACGTTATGGTCTTAAAAACTGGTCCTACAATCAATTTCCATTCCAGACCGGTGTGAGCAACAGCATCACCTTCGGACTCACTCTGTCGCGCATATCCACTGATAACCCTATCTACACACGGACAGGTTCCCAGTTTACGTTAAGCGTGAATGCCACTCCTCCCTTCTCTTTGTGGGACGGAAATGATTATAAAGCCATGGCATACAGTGACCCGAATAAATACAAGTGGAACGAATACCACAAGTGGAAATTGAAAATTCGTACTTTTACGCCGCTCACACCCTCCACGGTGACCCGCACTCCAGTGATGGCCACGCGTGTGGAGTTTGGTGTCCTTGGACATTACAACAAAAACAAACTGACACCCTTTGAAACTTTCGATGTGGGAGGTGACGGCATGAGTGGTTATACCAGTTCGTTCGCTACCGAAAATATTGCACTGAGAGGTTATGAAAATAACTCCATTGCCACCCAGGCTCGCGCCTATACCCGTTTAGGGCTTGAATTGCGTTATCCCTTCATCTTGGAACCAAACTCTACAATTTACGGAGTGGCTTTTCTGGAAGCCGGCAACGCATGGTATAATGTGAAGGATTTGAATCCATTCGATTTAAAACGTTCAGCCGGTGTAGGAGCACGTATATTCCTGCCGATGATTGGATTGATGGGTATAGACTGGGCTTACGGGTTTGACACTGTCTTTGGAAACGGAAGCAGACAAAGAGGAGGAAGCCAGTTCCACTTTATTATCGGACAGGAATTTTAACTGGAAGAAATGGCCCATCTCTTTTTTAATTATTTTTAGGGAGACTGTTGTAAACGTTTGTACTATAAGATCGTCTTACATAACAACAAGCAACAGCATACAAAATCCTGTGATCAACCAACCAAAATGAAAGGAGAAAACATAATGAAAAAGACTCTGTTAATAATTGGATTGTTTATATCATTTGCAATAAGCAGTACTTATGCTCAGCGATATGCGCTTATTGACATGGAATACATTCTCGACAGGATACCTGCCTATGAAAGTGCCAACAAACAGCTTGAGAGCTTAACCACCCAGTGGCAAAGCAAGGTGGACGAACAGGTTGAAGCTGTAAATGCCATGTATAAAAAATATCAGGCGGATATTGCATTACTTTCGGGAGCGGAAAAGACCAAACGTGAAAACGAAATCGTCACAAAGGAAAATGCAATTCAGGAACTGAGAAACCAGTATTTCGGTCCTCAGGGAGAGTTGTTCAAACAGCAGGAATCATTGATCAAACCCATACAGGATAATATCTACGACGCGGTAAAAGAGATTGCGGCGGAGCAGGGTTACGCGGTAGTGGTCGACAGGGCTTCTGCTACATCTATCATCTTCGCCTCACCATCTATAGATATTAGTGATCAGGTGCTTTCGAGGCTGGGCTATTAATAATAAATAGTTTATCTTTGTGACGTTTTAACCAGGAATTTTTAATAATAAATTACAAATAGAAATCATGTTAAAAAAATTATTGATCTTTTTTATTTCACTGGCTCCCATAGCAGCTGTGGCACAAGATGTGAAACTGGCATACCTTAATGCACAGGAGATTTTCTCGGCAATGCCCGAATTGGCCGGCATTGAGACGCAACTCAATACCAAGCAGGAGGAAATTTCCAAAAACGGACAAGCATTGGTTGATGAGTTCAACAAAAAATCAGAAGAATTCAATAAAACTCCAGCTTCGTCTGAGGCGATACAGCAAGATCAGCAAAAGCAACTTGCCCAGATTCAGGAAAGATATCAGGTTTACCTGCAAAACAGCCAGCAGGAGATGCAACAATTACAGCAAAAATTGCTGGAACCGGTCAACAAAAAAATTGCCGATGCTATCAAAGCAGTGGGAGATGAAAACAAATATACTTTTGTTTTCGATGTCTCCACCATGCAATCACCTATTGTGTATGTGAGCCCCACAGCTACAAATATTACATCCAATGTAAAGACCAAACTGGGTCTGAAGTAAAACTGACCCACGTACAAAACCCGAAAAAGGCAGCTCTTCGCTGCCTTTTTCGGGTTTTGCATAATAACACTACATCCCTTTAATCACCAGCAGCGGCGTATCGGAATGAAATAACATCCTGCGGGCAATACCGGGGTTGAACATTCTCGCAAAGATGTTTCTACGGGAACTCGATAAAGAGATTATGTCAATATTTTGCTCTTTCACAAATTTATCGATAGACTCCTCCATCCCTTCATTATGCTCAATCAGCCTGTATTCGGTCTGCAATTGAGGGTATAAATCAGAAAAACGTTTCTGAATACCCGATAGTTTTATTTCATTCCATACATCTTCCTTTTTTGCAATATGGGTGAGATATACTTTTACCGGATATTTCTTCAGGAAACGCATCATAATATCGAAAGCCTTGAATTCACGCTCCTGAAAATTGGTCAGAAAAACAATGTTCTTCATTGCTGAAAGATCTCTGGCCTTTGCACCCTCGGGAATGGCAAATATTGGTGTCCTGCAGCCTTCCATTACCTCTGCAGTCACACTGCCGATCAGATCGAGCTCTTTGGCATTCTTTCCCCTTGTGCCCATTACAATGGCCGTAGGTCGCATCTTTTTAGAGTAGGAAATAATCTCTTCTTCAGGAAGACCTTCCAATAGCACCGTCTGATAGGAGACTCTCGGAAGTGTTCCTGCTGTTATTTCCATTTCTATTTTTTTAACCAGGTTCTGCATCTCGCTCTCCGTTTTGCTTTTAATATCCTGGTAAATTTCTTTGTCGGTTGCCTGTAAGGTAAAAGAGTCGCCAAAAGGTATTGCACCCGGGTAAAAAGGTGTAAAAAAAGCGTGCAGGAGTTTCACCTTACAATCCAAGTCCTGTGCCAGACGAAAGCCAAATTCACATGCCGCAAGAGAGTATTCGGAAAAATCTACCGGCACAAGAATTTCTTTTCTTATCTCCCGTTCCAGTTCTTTATCTGCCTGGGATGTAAAATCAACCTTTTCAATTATACGGAGTGCCTCAGAAAGGTCGGTTTCATTTATGCGTACACGCACGTTACCGGGAATAACTGGATCAATCATCTTAATTCCATGTATCACTGCCGGAATACCTTCCGACTCAAGGATAGATTTTAAGATGTGGGCTTTTTCATAGGAATGAATGGCCACAGTAACCAGTTTTTCATCGTGCGAATTTTTCTTTTTACCATCTTTTTCCATACTTGTATATTCTTTGCGTGTCCATGGATTGTAACCATAAACAACGGGTTGGGACAAAGACCAGGTAACCCCACATCCGGCTGTCTCTGCATAAAATACCGGGTTACCTCCTATTTTTAATCTACTTCTGTCGTTTCAACAGCATCGGGTTGAGGATAATCTTCAAGTCCGAGTATTCTCAACGCTTTATCAAAAATTGTGGTATCGTCGAGCACAACAATACCACCATTTGGTCCGGGTTCAATGTGTATTCCCACACTTTTCCCTTCCTTGTAGTTGTATCCACCAAAATAATTCCGGACTGTTTCAGGTTTCATATCCAATTCCGCAGCTATTTGGTGGATACTACCATCAGGGAGTTTGTCTTTCAGTTCTCGCAACTCATTAAAAGTAATTGTTCTTGCCATGGCTTTTTATTTTTATGTTGATAATACATTCAGGATTCATTTCGTGCCCTAAACTTACACAAAAAAAAAGATATCCCAAACTATTTCTAAAAATATTTACGAAAATGTTTCGTATCTGTCAATAGAACATATTCAATGAGGTAAAGTTGCTAAAAATGAACTAAAAATAATCAAGACAAGAAGATAGGAGGGAATAAAAATGGATAAAAGGTGAGCGTGCGGACGACTATATAGAGGGATATTTTTCGATTCTGGAAGATGTAGCAGAAAAGACCTCGTTAAACGAAGCAGCTCATAAAACAGATAACCCAGTACTGAGCCTGCTATCATACCGGCCAGAATGTCAGAAACAAAATGTACGCCAAGATAAATACGGGTATAACTGTTCAGCAAGGCCCATAATAATACAACGATTGTTGTCCGGCGATACCTGAAGAGCAGACTCAGGAAGACAGCCAGTCCGAAACTGTTTGTCGCATGGCTGGAAATAAAACCAAAGCGGCCTCCCCGGTAACCGTTCACAATGTCGACCAGTTCCTTGAAGTCGGGATGATGTGTGGGTCGAAAACGCTCGAACAATGGTTTGAAGAATGAAGACGCCAACTGATCGCATGCGGCAAATAGCAAGATAAAAAACAGGGTTACCAGCAAACCATCTTTCCAGTTGGTTTTATAAAAGAAGAGAAAAATAATGAACAAAAAAAGAGGTATCCATACCAGCCTGCCACTCAGCATCCACATCACATTGTCAATAAATTGCGAATCGCTGCCGTTTAGTGCAAAGAACAAGTTTCGTTCCAACGGCAACAGTCTGTCTATGGCCTCATTCATATAATCTCCACGTTTTGTTTTGATGTCCAACCCACGCTGCCGTTTGCAATCTCAATTTCGTACCAGTTGGCATCGCTACTCCTGACCTTCACTTTTGTTCCTTCATGCAGTTCAAAAAGAGCGTTGCTGTTTTCGTCGGGTGATGCATTTACCCGGGCTGCTCCCGTCATGACAATCGCATAATTTCTGTGAATACGTTCGCTTTTTTGACTGAAGGCAAATATATTTGTCATAATCATCAGAACAAAAAGCACAATGCCTGTATAAAAGGCACTTTTCCTGATCCACAGAATGCGAATAAAAAGAAAAACTCCCACTGTTATTAAAAAAAGAATAAAAAACATGATGCCAATATTTGCCCATGCATTGGAGTTGTATAGGTTACGTACAGCGTGAAACCAGTTTGTGATAAACAAGTCACCTGCTGTGTTAATACGATCTACAGTCCTGTTTCTGGCAAAACGAAGATTGTGTCGTATATCGCCGTCGCCGGGATCCAGCAGGAGAGCCCTTTCATAGTTCAAAATAGCCTTACCTGTTTTATTGTCTCTGAAATAAGCATTGCCAAGATTAAAATAAAGTTGCGCCGACTCCTTATTTTCGCGGATACCTTGTGTTACGAGCTGTTCGTACAATTCAATACTTTTTTTGTAGTCCTGATTCCTGTATGCCTGAGCAGCCTCGCTTTCCTGCCCCCACACCCTGATGCTTGCAGGAAAAACAAACAGTAGTATAAGTATAAATTGGAATGGTTTCATACGATTTTTTCACTCTTTACTTTCACAATTATCTTACTCTTTTTTTCAACTTATTCTCCATCTCACCTATTGTCTCCACAGTAGCCTGATAAATCCGGTCCATGCCGGCATCACTCTCTGCAGGGGCATAACGGGCAAACTCACAGGTATCGAGAATCTGCAAGAACCTGCCTGCAAGCTCTTCGCTGACACCCTGTTTTGATAATTCCGACTCAATATTGTGTTTAGAAAGCCGTGCCACAGGAATGGAGAGCTTGTCACTGAAATACCCCCATAGTGCTCGCAACACTTCATCATAGAACTTCTCCTTGTCGTGCTCCCTGAGGTATTTTCCTGCCATTTTCAATCGTTTTATGGCCATCTTGTTGGCCTTCTTTGTACGCATCAGCGCAACATTTGCATTTTCCCGCGCCTGCTTCCGGTTGATCACGAAAAATAAAACCAGCAATATCAGAGGAACCAGATACCACAACCAGTATGCAAAAGACCCTGCAAAAAATTCTGTGCGTGAGAGATAGATCGGATCACCAGTCTTCAGAAAGCGTATATCCTGCTCTACCTCTACATCCTGCCGGTTTACAAAGTTACCGGCGGCACTTCCGGGATCTCCTTTGGCTATCTGTAAATTGTATTGGGGTGTGGTCAGCGTTTTATAGCTGCTTGTCCCGGGGTCAAAATAGGTAAATTCCACAGATGGTATTGAATAACTTCCCTCATACCGTGGGATAGCCATATAGGAAATCTTCCGGATGCCGGTAAGCCCGTTTGTAGTTGCATTCAACGCGTTATCAACGGCGGGGTCATACAATTCAAAATTATCGGGAAAAGCAATCTCGGGGTTGCGTATAAGCTTTATGTTACCTGTACCGGAGATCTCAAGTGTAAGAGTAAGCGCCTCGTTGGCTTTGATTTTTTCAGAGCTGATGGATGAATTCAGCGTGAAGGTCCCTACCGCATTGGCAAAACCGGCCGGTTTGTTAGGGGGCAATGGTTTCACATTAATTGTCAAGGGATTCGTCGTCAGATTTTTCTTCACATCTGCCATTACCTCCTGTGAACCAAAAAAAGTGGAAACGCTCTTTCCCGAAGGAACGGAGAAGACCATTTCAATATTGCCGGCAGGGATGGTTATCTGACCCGAACGCTGCGGGAAGAGCAACGTTTTTCTAAGATCTGCCGTATAATAGTTCCTGTCGTTGTAACGCTCCATCTGGAGCTGCTGATTCACCGGCAAGGGTATCTCTTCAACCATGAATCCTTCAAATTCGGGGAATTGTATTTTTCCGAAATTCACAATGTTCAATGTAGTGTATAGACGGAAGGTAACGGTGAATCCTTCCTGTTCATAGAGACTGTTTTTGGAAACAATAGCCCTTATAAATGCATCACGGGCAGAGACGGTACCTGCAGTAGCACGCTCACCCTGTTGTCTTTCGCCCGGCACGGCACCCCGAGATGATGCTTTATCGGGCGGAAGCACGGTGATCTGAAGCGTATTAGATTGATAGTGGCTTCCATCCACAGTAATTGACGCTGCAGGAATGGTGAATGACCCCGTTTTCTTCGCCGCAAGAATATATGTATAAGTTACCGAGCTCTCGGAAGTAGTCTTTCCGTTGACAGTACGCTGACTGTAGCTGGTGGAAGTACTGGGTCCGAAGAGAAGGTCGAAGTCGGGCATATCGGGCATACGCAGATCTCTTCCCTCCTTATTCAACACATAACTTAACCTGAATTGCTCTCCCTGTACAACCGTCGCAGGTGCCGCAGCCTTGAATGTCACCTGCGCTTCCGACACGGTTACCTTGCCCGTGAACAAGAGTGTCACGAAAAAAAGGAAAATCATGCCGTGTTGTTTCTGATTCATTTGTATCACACTACTACCAGTTTTTATTGTTTCTTCTGTTATTCTCAGCCTGTTCCTCCCTCTCCTGGGCTTTAATCTGCTGAACCTTATCCTGAGTCTGCTTCTCATCCTGTTCTATGGCCTGAAGTAACTGACGCGCATTGTCACGCGACATCTGTTCCGGCTGTTCCGACTGCTCTGCTTTCTTCTCCTTATCATTCTGATTCTGTGGAGTTTGGTTTTGCTGATTATTATTTTGTTGTTGTTCCTGTTTCTGCTGCTCCTGCTCTCCCTCGCCCTGATCCTGTTGCTCCTTATCCTGTATCATTTTCTGTACGACAGCCAGGTTGTAGCGTGCTTCATCGTCCTCCGGATTCAGTCTCAATGCCATTTTGTAAGCTTCCATTGATTTTTGCAGTTCTTTCTTTTGCAACATGGCATTTCCGGTGTTATACCAACCAGCAGAAGCCTCCGTAGGATTTTCCTGTTCCAATGAGATGAAATGGTTATACTGTTCAATGGATTTATCCCACTCTTTCCGCTTATACAATGTGTTTCCAAGATTGTAGTTTGCCTCCCGGGACGAGGGATTTCCCTTCACCGCATTTTCATAAGAGGCAGTGGCTTCCGAATATTTCTGCTGACTATATTCCTTGTTTCCTTTACGGATATTTTTACGCACTTCCTTTTGCGCGGAAACGGACAAGGGAAAGAGCATCAGCAACAATAATAATCCATATTTTACAAACAGTCTGTTCATTTTCTTTTCATTTTTTTACGGTCATATTCCTCTCCGGCTCCGGTCAATCACTCGCCGGTTCTTAAGCTGAGTACTGACGGCTTATTTAAAGAGTTTCACATTTCTGAACAAGCGGTTTTTCTTATCATATACAAGAATCTCAATCAACAGGATAATCAGCATCATCCAGGCGAGAAAGGGAAATTTCTCATCGTACTCCGAATAGGAGAGACTGGTTGACTTTCCTGTTTCAAGCTCATCGAGTTGTGTTTCAAGTGCACGGATCGCCGTGTTAGAGTTATCGGCGCGCACATAAAATCCTTCTCCATTTTGTGCTATCTCCATCCCCATTTGTTCATTCAGGCGTGAGACTACTACATTACCCTCATTGTCAGTCATGAAATTACTTCCATATTCAAGTGAGGGCACGGGAGAACCGTCGGGAGAACCTATTCCAAGCACATTTACCATCACACCGGCCTTTGCCGCATCGGCGGCCGCTGACGCCGCATCACCCTCGTGATCCTCCCCATCAGTAATAATCACCATGGCCTTGCTGATATCTTTGTCGCTCGAGAAGGAACTCACTCCAAGACGGATCGCCTCACCGATGGCCGTTCCCTGAATAGGAACAAGGCTCGGGTCAATAGTATTCAGGAATATTTTTGCCGATTGGGTATCCGACGTGAGTGGCATCTGTACGAATGCTTCTCCGGCGAAGACAATCAAAGCCACCCTGTCATTTCTCCGCACATCAATAAGGCGCGACAGGATTTGTTTTGCACGCGACAACCTGTCGGGTGAGACATCTTTGGCAAGCATAGAGTTGGAGACATCCATAGCAATCACCAGCTCTATGCCCTCCTTCTCCACTTTTTCCACTTTGGTACCAAACTGAGGGCGTGCAATCATGAAAATGCCCGTACAAAGCACTGCAAAAATGAGCCAGAATTTGAGGTAAGAACGTTTTAGCGATAATTCAGGCATCATCATCTTGAGCGTGGAAAGGATACCCATCTTTTGTACTGCTTTACGCTTTTTGATGTTCAGGTAGATGTAAACCGCCAGCAACAAAGGCATGGCAATGAACAACCATAAATATTCCGGATTTCCGAATCTAAACATGTCTCTACTTTAACTTTTTACCCTTCTATTTCCCCGGGTATTTATGGGATACTTCTCAACCAGGTTCTTCTCAACAATAACTCAATCAATATCAACCCCATGGCAAACAATGCAAAGGGAAGGAATAATTCCTGGCGCCGGGTCACATTCTGGACGCTGATCAGATATTTTTCCATTTCATCAATCTCTTCATATACCTGACGGAGCCCTTCTGTATCCTGCGCCCTGAAGTATTGCCCCCCGGTCATGGCAGCGATCTCAGTGAGTGTTTTCTCATCGATATCCACCGGCATATTCTGCATTCTGATACCATACGGCGTATTCACCGGCGTGGGAGCCATCCCCTTGGTGCCCACACCTACCGTATAGACACGGATCCCGTATGAACGGGCCAGATCGGCTGCTGTAAGCGGCGCTATTTGTCCGCTATTGTTTGTCCCGTCGGTGAGCAAGATCACCACACGCGAGTCGGAATCACTCTCTTTCAGCCTGTTCACGGAAGTTGCCAATCCAAGTCCGATGGCAGTTCCATCTTCAATCATTCCAAAATTAATCTCGTTCAGCAGGTTCAACAGCACTTTATGATCAGTGGTAAGCGGACACTGCGTGAAACTTTCACCGGCGAATATCACCAAGCCGATGTTATCATTCTTCCTGTCTGTTATAAACTCAGCCGCCACCTTTTTGGCAGCCTGTAGCCTGTCGGGTTTCAGATCCTGAGAGAGCATAGATCCTGACACGTCCAGTGCCATTACAATGTCTATTCCCTGTGTTTCGGTCTCTTCCCAGCTGCTGACCGATTGTGGTCTGGCAATCACGATAATGACCAGTGCGATGGAAATCAACCGCAATACAAACGGCAGATGTCGCATGTAGACCCTGAAATCGGCCTTCATCCCTTTAAAAGCATTTGTAGATGCCAGCTTAAAGGAAGCCTGTGTCTTCGACAGCCGTATCATATACCACACAATCAGCGGTACGAGCAGCAGCAATAGATAGAGATATTCAGGATGCAGAAATTCCATGCTTTTTACTTACTCTTTGCGGTACCCTGTTCCGGCACCTCATTGTTTTCTTTTTGTAGTTCCTCTTTTTCTGGAACCGGATCAGGCTCTCTGGTCTGGTTCACGAAGAAATAGGCATTCACCATACTAAGGTCGTTCTCATCTGGATAGGGTTTGTACCTGGCAAATTTCACCAGATCGGCAGTAGAAAGAATCTGTTTCAAGTTGTTGTAAACTGATTCTCCCTCCAACAGCTTGCGCATCTCATTCAAAATTTCACCGGAAGTCATCTCCATGGCATTGATTCCTTCCCGCTCAAACAGATAGCTACGAAGAATATCGGTAAGTCTGCTGTAAAATTCCTTTTCCCTTCCCTGTTGCCATATTTTCTCCTCCTTCAGCTTGTCCAGCTCCCTGATAGCCCGCACATGTGCCGGTAGAATCACCGGTGGCTTGAAAATATAACCTTTGCGTTTCTTCTTTAGTATCAACCAGATAACAAGTCCGATAAATGCAACAAGCAACATGATACCCAGCACGATCCAGAGGATCCACAGATAATCGGTCCACACGAAAGGCGTTTTCCGTACAGGTTTTATGTCGTGTAGCTTCAACTGTTCAAAATCGATGGAATCAGTCTCTCCCTTATTTATTTTCTCCAGATACGCCAGCGTGGAATCCAATAGCTGGGGTGAGGTCACTTTCAGTCCGAACGAGTTTGAATAGATGGTGTCCGTACCATCGAAAACCGACATGTGGGGAATATGATACAAGGTAGAATCAAAAGAGGTAACGACATACTTGAAATTCAGTGTCATTACATTATTCTCCACCGTGGTGTCGGGAGGAAGCATAGCAATCACTTCAATGCCGGGAACAATCTCTTTCTCGAACACAGGAAAAAGTATGGTTTGGTCTTTAGGCGTAATCACCTTCAGATTAATCAACGCCTGCTCACCTATTAGAATCTCCGTCGGTTGCACTGTAGCCTGTACCGAGGCACGTTGCGCAGTCACCGAAAGCGACAGTGAAATACCACACACCATCAAGGCAGTTTTCAGCATAAAACAGATATGATATCTTATCCTCTTCACTTTTACTTTCTTTGCTGGAATAATTGCAATAATGCCCTCACATAATCACTTTCGGTGGAAACAGATACGCTGTCCACGCCACTCTGCCTGAATGCATAATTCATGTTGTTTCGCAAACCGTTCCACCAGTTTTGATAGCTTTCTCTTACCTTTCGCGACGAAGTGTTTATCCACCGCTCTTCTCCCGTTTCGGGGTCTCTCACTTTCATTAGCCCAACAGGAAGAAGCTCCGTACTCAACTGGTCATAGACCTGAATGGCAACCACATCGTGTTTTCGATTGGCTATCTGCAGTGCTTTTTTGTAATCATCGGAATCGATGAAATCCGAAATCAGGAAGGTTGTGCACCGCTTCTTGATAGCATTGGTCATATAACGAAGCGCCATATTCAAATCTGTGCCACTGCTCTCTGGAGTGAATCCCAGTATCTCGCGGATGATGAACAGGATATGTTTTTTTCCTTTTTTGGGGGGAATAAATTTCTCCACCTTGTCGGTAAAAAAGAGGACTCCTATCTTGTCGTTGTTCTGTATGGCTGAAAAGGCCAGTGTGGCAGCAATCTCCGCCACCATATCCCGCTTAAGCACCTTGCGGGAACCAAAGCCCAGGCTCTCCGACACGTCAATCATCAACATCACGGTGAGCTCCCGCTCCTCTTCGAATATCTTTACATAAGGGCGATTGTATCGCGCGGTCACATTCCAGTCGATATCACGCAGATCATCTCCGTACTGATACTCCCGCACTTCAGAAAAAGCCATACCACGCCCCTTAAAAGCGGAATGATACTCGCCGGCAAATATGTTACGGGAGAGGCCACGCGCTTTTATTTCGATGTGTCGTACTTTTTTTAATAGATCGGTCGTCTCCATTTGAATCTTACCCTCTTCATGAGGATTTTTCATTTGAACTGCACTTGTTATACTGAATCACCCGACTCGAGCGTTTAAGGCACCTCTACTTTATTCAGAATCTCACTGATGATCTCTTCGGAGGTGAGATTGTTGGCCTCTGCTTCATACGTGAGCCCGATACGATGCCTGAGGACATCGTGGCACACAGCCCGGATATCCTCCGGAATCACATAACCGCGTCGTTTGATAAATGCAAAAGCGCGTGCAGCCAGCGCCAGGTTAATGGACGCGCGCGGTGACCCCCCGAAACCGATCATCTCCTTGAGGTTGCCCATTCCATACTGATCGGGAAAACGGGTAGCAAACACAATGTCCACGATGTATTTACCGATTTTTTCATCGATATACACTTCACGTACTACCTTGCGTGCTTCTAAAATTGCGTTGGTAGAGATCACTGCCTTATCGATGGTCACCGGTTCAAAAATATTCTGTTGAATAATCTGTTTTTCTTCTTCTTTCGACGGATAGGAGATCACCACCTTCAGCATAAAACGGTCTACCTGCGCTTCGGGAAGCGGATAAGTACCTTCCTGTTCAATCGGATTCTGCGTGGCCATCACGAGAAAGGGATCGGGCAGTTTATAGGTTTGTTCGCCAATCGTAACCTGCCTTTCCTGCATCGCTTCAAGCAGGGCACTTTGCACCTTTGCCGGAGCACGATTTATTTCATCGGCCAGCACAAAGTTGGCAAATACAGGACCATGCTTCACGAGGAATTCTTCGTTACGCTGGCTATATATCATGGTTCCTACGACGTCTGCAGGCAACAGGTCGGGCGTAAATTGAATACGGCTGTAACCGGCATCGATTAACTGAGCAAGCGTTTTTATGGCCAGCGTCTTTGCCAGACCGGGGACACCCTCGAGCAAAATATGACCATCGGAAAGCAGTCCGATCAGCAGAGATTCCACGAGGTGTTTCTGTCCTACGATTGTTTTGTTCATCCCGGTCACCAGCGTTTGCACGAAAGCGCTCTTCTGTTCAATACGCTCATTGAGTTCTTTGATATCGACTACTTGGCTCATATTTTTAGACTGTTAATAATGGATTCTTGTTATGGGGTACAAAAATAGAAATGTTAAAGCGGTTTCGATAGGAAACGCCGTTAAAAATGTTTAAGTATTCCGGCAGAATGTGCAACAAATGTTTGCAATACAGCCATTCGTGTGTAACCATTTACCGGATTACCGGTATACCATCCCGAAAATGGCAGCGAAGGCATTTTTCATCACGTCGGAGACAGCTTGAAAATCCACGTTTCTACCCAGCTCCTTCTGCATGGATGTAACGCCCCTGTCGGTGAATCCACAGGGATTGATGTAATTGAAATAGGAAAGGTCACTGTTCACATTCAAAGCCAGTCCGTGCATCGTTACAAAGCGACTGGCCCTTACTCCGATGGCACATATCTTTCTTGCCCTGTCCGGCAGAGCGGGATCTAACCATACTCCCATTGCCTTTTCATCTTTTACACCTAAAATACCGAAGGATTTCAATGTTTCAATTACCACATCTTCCAGTAGAGAGATATATCGTTTGATACCAATCTGAAAATTCTCAAGGTCAATGATCGGATAAGCTACCAGCTGACCCGGACCGTGGTAAGTAATGTCTCCTCCCCGGTCGATTGCATGCAGATCGATATTCCGGCTTTCACACAGGTTTTTGGCGATCAGCAGATTCCGTCTGTCACCGCTTTTTCCGAGGGTGTAAACATGTTCGTGTTCGCAAAAAAGCAGGTACTGATGCTTATTTTCTTTCCTTTCCAGTTTGTTACGGATAACCTGTTGAAACAGCTTTTCCTGATAATCCCATGCCTCCTTGTAGCGGATTCTTCCCAGATCTTCAAAAATTACTGTCTTTCCCATAAAGCACCTTTTTCAACTGGCTCATTATCATATTGGCTCATTGGCACATTGAATTAAATATGTTTCTCCGCATGATAGGAGGAACGTACCAGCGGACCACTTTCGACGAATTGAAATCCTTTCTCCAGACCGATTCTCTTGTATTCTTGAAACTGTTCGAGTGAGACATATTCTTTTACGGTCAGGTGTTTGCGGGTGGGTTGCAGGTATTGGCCAATTGTCAGGACTTTGCACCCCACACTCCTCAGGTCGTCCATTGTCTCGATGATTTCCTCGGGCGTTTCTCCCAGGCCGACCATGATTCCTGATTTTGCCTTCACCTTGCCGTGTTTCGCAATTGTTTCAATTGTTTTCAGGCTCACGTCGTATCTGGCGCGGCTTCGCACTTTCGGCGTCAGTCTTCTCACCGTTTCCATATTGTGTGATACGATGTTGGGACCAGCATCAATCACAAGGTTTATATGTTCGGCGACCCCGTTAAAATCGGGGATCAACGTTTCAATGGTCACCCGCGGGTTTCTCTCCTTCACACGTTGCACCGTTTTCGCCCACAACGCTGCACCACCATCGGGCAGATCGTCCCTGTCGACACTTGTCAGCACCACATGCCGGAGTTTCATTCCCTCAATGGTATCTGCCAGTCGGTCCGGCTCATCCCAGTCGACAATTCCCTGCGGGCTGCCTGTTTTTACGTTACAAAATCTGCAGGCGCGGGTACAGATATCTCCCAGTATCATGAATGTAGCTGTTCCCCTGCCCCAGCATTCCGCCAGATTGGGACACTTGCCACTCACACAAATGGTATGTAGTTGTTTTCTTGCGATAATCTCTTTTACATCCAGGTATTGTTTTCCCTGAGGCAGGGAAATCTTCAGCCATTCAGGCTTTCTCGCCATCAACTCTGGTTTACTCTCCATAATGATTATTCCTTAAATGCCATGACCTTGTTAAAAAGCATCATAATCTGCATTTTCTCTTCCGGACACGACAACATGTGATTCAATAAAATGTCAATACAAAGGCAAAAGTACGATATTCTTTGAATATTTCTAATTATCATCGCATATAGGTTCATTAAATTTGGATTTTTCCCGTATTTATCATCACAGGCATATCCCTCCCACTCCTAACTATTTTTAAACAGTTACTATTCTGTTTATAACAGCAAAAAATTCTATCTTTGCCATCAAAACGCCACGAAACAAAGTAATTTGAAATTCCAACTGCTACATACCGACCCGAAGACGAATGCCAGGGCCGGGCTCATTACCACCGACCACGGCGTGGTACAAACACCGGTTTTTATGCCTGTCGGCACTGCAGGCAGTGTGAAGGCGGTACATATCAGTGAACTGAAAGAAGACATAGGGGCTCAGATCATTCTGGGTAACACCTATCACCTTTATCTCAGGCCGGGACTTGAAATTCTGCAACAGGCAGGCGGCCTGCACCGGTTTAACAGCTGGAACAAGCCGATGCTGACCGACAGCGGTGGTTTTCAGGTTTTCTCATTGACAGACAACAGGAAACTCTCGGAAAAAGGAGCTGAGTTTCAGTCTCACATCGACGGATCACGCCATTTCTTTACTCCCGAGAAGGTAATTGATATCCAACGCGTCATCGGCGCCGACATCATGATGGCTTTTGATGAGTGCACACCCGGCGACGCGGATTATGCCTATGCAAAAAAATCGCTTGAACTTACGGAACGGTGGCTCGACCGTTGCCTGACACGCTTTGGCGAGACAGAATGCCCCTACAACCACAGCCAAGCGCTCTTTCCCATTGTGCAGGGCTGCGTTTATCCCGATTTGCGACGCCGGGCGGCAGAGAACGTGGCTTTAAAAGATGCGGACGGCAATGCCATTGGCGGTCTGGCTGTGGGTGAACCCACCGAAAAAATGTACGAGATGGTGGAACTCGTGAACGAGATTCTGCCACCCGACAAGCCACGCTATCTGATGGGAGTGGGTAAGCCGGAGAATATCCTTGAGGCCATTGAACGCGGCGTGGATATGTTCGATTGCATCATGCCTACCCGTAACGGCCGCAACGGACAGATATTCACCAAGCAGGGAATCATAAACATGCGAAATGAAAAATGGAAAAACGATTTCTCCCCGATAGAGGAGGGGGGAGCATCGTTTGTGGACACACTCTACAGCAAGGCGTACCTGCGGCACCTTATCAATGTAAACGAGATACTGGGCCTACAGATCGCATCCATCCACAACCTGGCATTTTACATATGGCTGGTGGAAGAAGCCCGGCAACACATTATTGCCGGGAACTTTTCAACATGGAAACCAAAGATGATAGAAAACGTCACAAGAAGGTTATGATAAAAAGAGATAATCCACTGGCAATTAAACGTCTGGATCGATATATCATCAAGAAGTTTCTGGGCACCTATATTTTCATGATTGTGCTCATTATTTCCATTGCGGTGGTTTTCGACATCAATGAAAAAATTGATAAGTTCATGACCCATAACGCCTCGTTGCGTGATATTATCTTCGATTATTAT
>DGZP01000100.1:48210-89175 GCA_002398565.1 Proteiniphilum sp. UBA4977 | reverse complement strand
AAGATGGCACTCAACTCTGAAATCACAGCCATACTATCTAATGGTATTAGTTTCAGACGATTAATGAAACCTTATATGATCTCGGCACTTGTTATCGCTGCCTTCTCTTTTGTTTTCGGTAGCTATGTGATTCCGCCGGCCAATGCCACACGCATCGAATTTGAACAGAATTATATAGATCCACGCAAGAAAAAAACAGGCGACCGCGATATCCAGTTTAAAGTGGGTCCGGGTACCATTGTTTACTTCGGTAATTTTGACATGTCGAGCAAGACCGGTTATTACTTTTCCATCGATCACTTTGACAGCCTTCAACTGGTGTCGCGACTAACAGCCCAGTCGATCCGTTACGACTCGGCCTTTCAGTGGACCATCAACAACTATCAGATACGAGACTTCGACGGCCTGAAAGAAACCATTACCAAGGGCACTTCCATCGATACCATCCTGCAGATTGTGCCAAACGACTTCATCATCGCCAACAGTGACCAGCAGATGATGACTTCGCCTCAGCTGCGCAGCTATGTGAAAAGTCAGAAAGAGCGCGGTATGGGCAATATCCAATCATTTCAGATTGAATATCACTCCCGCATCGCTTCAGTTTTCTCGGCCTTTATCCTCACCATCATCGGCGCCGCACTCTCGGCACGAAAAGTAAAGGGAGGTATGGGTTTGAATATTGGTATCGGGCTGGCGCTAAGCATGGCTTACATTCTCTTCATGACGGTGAGCTCCACCTTCGCTGTGAAGGGAGGCATGAGCCCTTTCATCGCTGCGTGGATACCCAATATTATTTTCATCCTCATTGCATTGTATCTCTACAAGCGGGCGCCAAATTAAAAAACGGCAAGTGCCCAGTGACCAGCGTTCAGTGGAATACATGCCTGCTTACCACTCCAAGTCCGAAATTTACTTCTGCAGAGATGATTACTGATTGATGACAGCTAAAAAAATTAAATTATGAACCGAACTTTACTCATTTTCCTGTGGATGGCCTCCGCAACACTTTTGCAGGCACAGAACCGATATCCCGTCATTGTAATAGAAACCAACTACGGCACCATGAAGGCGATGCTGTACGACGACACGCCACGACATGGCGACCACTACCTGAAACTGATCAGGGAGGGATACTTCAACGGAACACTTTTTCACCGGGTGGTAAAGAACTTTGTGATTCAGGGCGGTGCTCAGGACTCACGCAACGCACCTGCCGGCATACAAATAGGAAGTGGACGTACCGACATGGAGCTGATGCCTGAATTCCGCGAGAACAGGTTTCACAAAAAAGGAGCATTGGCTGCTCCCCGAAAGGGCGACAACGAGAATCCGCAAAAAAAATCAGATGCCTCCCAGTTTTATCTCGTCCATGGAAAGGAATACACGCAAGGTAAGCTCGATACCATGGAAATGGCTGTGAATGTCCCCATAAAAAACCAGCTTATCCGTACCCACTATGCGCCACACAAGGAGGAGCTGGCCCGTTTGAAAGATAGCAACCCGAGAGGTTTTAACGCACTGCTCGACTCCCTGTTGGGGGTAGTGGATTCACTCTATGCACTGGCACCGGGAAAATTCTTTCTGCCGGAAGGTCTGAAAGAGGCTTATACTACTTACGGTGGTCTTCACCACCTCGATGGAGAATATACAGTCTTTGGCGAGGTGACCGAGGGACTGGATGTGATCGATAAAATCGCAGCCCTGCCTGTAGACGGCAACAGTCGCCCTATAAGCGACGCGAAGATCATCCGGATTTATACAGAGTAGGTTTTGTGACAAAAAAATATTACAATAAAGAAAGTATTTTTTATTGTTGACCGGATTGACTATCTCTCTTTTCTTGTATATTTTATCGACTACCAAATAATTACTCAATGTTCTTTCGCACCTCGCTGAGAAACCTCTTCATGCCCTCGCTATCTTTCTGCTCCACGATGGCCAGCAACTCCCCGAGTCTCTCCCTTATGTTGATCAACTGACCGGGAGTGTAGGGATTAAACAGGATTTCGCTAAGGAGGAAGTCATCTTCCGAAAGCAATCCCTGCGCAATATTCATGTGTTTTTTGAAGGTGGTGCCTGGTGCATCCTGGTGTTTCATCACCGACGCAAACACCAGTGTTGAGGCAAAGGGGATGGAGAGGGAGTAGGCAATGGTCTCATCATGCTCCCTGAACGAATATTCAAATACATTCAATTTGAGATGATGATAGAGATCCCTGAAAAAAACCTTGCCTAGATGGGATGATTCCGAGATGATGATGGCACTCTGTGTGCTCAGGTCGCTCAGACTGGCAAAGGTAGGGCCAAACATGGGATGGGTGGAAACATAAGGACGGGTACGCTCTTTGTAGAATTCCTCCAGACCCGTTTTTACCGAGGCGATATCGCTCAGGATACAGCTAGCAGGCAGGTAAGGGAGCACCGATTCGAAGGCGGGAATGGTGTACTTAAGCGTGGCGGCATTGATGACCATTTCCGGAGCAAATGCTTCCACTTCCGCTGCAACTGTCATCCGCTGTGTGTTATAGATAAAACGCAGCTTTCTGGGATCTGTATCCAGCACAGCCACCTCGTGATCAAAACTGAGCACATCGGCAAAGAATGATCCCATTTTGCCGGCTCCAAGTATCAATATCTTCATCTGTTGACTATTATTCAATCGTTATTTGGTTGTTTTTCTCCCGCTCCATAATTACCATTTGTTGACGC
Organism: Proteiniphilum sp. UBA4977; assembly: GCA_002398565.1. Taxonomy (GTDB): domain Bacteria; phylum Bacteroidota; class Bacteroidia; order Bacteroidales; family Dysgonomonadaceae; genus Proteiniphilum. The sequence goes on along the minus strand of DGZP01000100.1, from coordinate 86,466 downwards.
ACCGATTCGGAATGGATGGCCTCAAGCACCTTTTTAATGAATTCGCCCGACATTTCCATCCGTTCACCCTGGTAAGCACGGTCGGTCAGTATCTGGTCGTAACGTTGCGTCTGCAGGATGGGCATGTTGTGCTCCAGTTTATAATGCCCTATCTCACGTGAGACACGCATACGCTTGGCCAGTAACTGCAAAAGGTCGTTGTCGAGGTCGTCGATCTGATCGCGCAAAACCGACAAATCTTCGGTGGTCTGGGTGGTATCACGGATCACCAGATTCTGAAGAATTTCTTTGAGCGCTGCCGGAGTAACCTGCTGTGCCTTATCGCTCCATGCTTCATCGGGAGAGCAGTGCGATTCGATGATTAATCCGCTATAATTAAGATCCATCGCCTGCTGGCTTAACTTCTGTATAAGATTACGTGCTCCGCCAATGTGACTTGGATCACAGAGAATGGGCAGCGTGGGAAAGCGGCGTTTCAATTCAATGGGTATATGCCACTGGGGGATATTTCGGTAAATTGTTTTATCAGTGGTGCTAAATCCTCTGTGGATTACACCCAGCCTCCTGATTCCCGCATTGTAAAGACGTTCAAGTGCCCCGATCCAAAGCTCCAGATCAGGATTCACGGGATTTTTAATCAGAACGGGGATATCCACCCCCTTGAGGGTGTCGGCAATCTCCTGTACGGCAAAAGGGTTGGCAGTCGTGCGGGCACCAATCCAGAGCATATCTATGCCATACTTTAGTGCCTCATAGACATGTTTCTCGGTGGCTACCTCGGTAGCCATATACATGCCGGTTTCCTTTTCTGCCTGCATCATCCATTTCAGGGCAGGACTTCCAATTCCTTCAAAGCCTCCCGGTTTGGTACGGGGTTTCCACACGCCAGCTCTGTATATTTTCACTCCGGTGGCAGCGAGCTGTCGGGCAGTAGTCATCACCTGCTCTTCTGTCTCGGCACTGCAGGGTCCGGCAATCACAAGCGGCCTCTTCGCGTCTATTCCCGGTAATAAAATTGATTCAAATTCCATTGTCTTATTGTTATTCAGTTGTAATTCAAATTTACTGCGTAAATTTAGATGTTTGCTGCGTTCGGTAAAATTCAAACAAGTTTGATTTTACACTCACTGATCGCAAACATTCAAAGTTGTAAATAGGTTTCAATCCTTTTGCATGCTTCCTGCATTTTCTCCACGGAAGAACCGAGTGAGATGCGGATAAATCGTGCGCCATTGCTGCCGAAGATAGAACCGGGAGTAATAAATACCCGCGCTCCCTGCAGCAGCTCATCCACCAATGCTTCACTCCCCGGCGATGCGTCGGGTAGCTTGCCCCAGACAAACAGTCCCACCTGACTCCTGTCATAGGAAGCATTCAACAGTTCCATAATTTTCTCTGCCCATATGCGTCGTTCGGCATAGATACGATTCATATCGGCATGCCAGGCAGCACTGTTCGACAGCGCAGCCACCGCAGCCAGTTGCATTGGTTTAAACTGACCGCTGTCGATATTGCTCTTGGCCCTGAGCACCCACTTTACAAACTGCGGGTTGGAGACCAGCATTCCCATGCGCCAGCCCGACATGTTATGTGACTTACTCAATGAGTTCAATTCAATGCAGATATCTTTAGCTCCGGGCACCGATAAGATACTCATGGGAGTGTCATTCAGAATAAAGCTGTATGGATTATCGTGGCAAATAATGATGCCATGCTTTCTGCCGAAAGCTACCAGCTTCTCAAACAGTGATGGGGTTGCATTGGCACCGGTAGGCATATTCGGATAGTTCACCCACATCAGCTTTACCCCCGTGAGGTCAAGCCTCTCCAGCGCCTCAAAATCGGGCTGCCATCCATCCTCTTCCTTTAAGTCGTACTGAATGATCCGGGCTCTGAGCAGCTCCGACACCGAAATATAGGTGGGATAGCCTGGATTGGGTACCAGTACTGCATCCCCGAAATTCAAAAATGTCATTGAGATATGGAGAATACCCTCTTTTGATCCGATAAGCGGTAACACCTCATCCTGAGCCAGTGACACACCATAGATGTTTTTGTACCATTCAGCATAGGCACGCCGCAATTCGGGTATACCCGCATAAGGCTGATAGGCATGTACATCGGGACGCCGCGCAGTCTCACACAACGTGTCGATGGTTTCTGGCGACGGCATCCGGTCGGGTGCTCCCACGGCCAGACTGATTACATCCTTGCCTTCGGCATTCATGCGGGCCACTTCAGCCAGTTTTACAGAAAAATAGTATTCCTGAATAGACTTGATATGTTCGGCAGGTTCTATATGCATCATCATAAATTATTAATTCTGTTGTCCTTATTTTCTGGTCCCTGATCCTTCCGGTGTTTCTCCGCCCTGTATTCACCCAGTATCTTCAGGCCACTGATCAGCGGTAAAATTGCATCAATCGATTGTCGGTATCTATTGTAATCGCTAAAGGTCAGGTCGATATAGAACTGATACTCCCACTCCCTGCCAATGATCGGGAGCGACTGAATACGGGTGAGGTTGATACCGTAAAACGATAAAACAGAGAGTACCTGGGATAAGCTGCCCTCGGCATGTGGCAATACAAATACCAGTGACGATTTGTTGATATGATTGTCTTTCTGAATCTCGCGTAGCATCTCTTCACGTGCGAGTATAAAAAAACGGGTGAAATTACGTTTGTTTGTTTCTATACCCGCTGCAAGGATTTCCAGTCCGTATATTTCGGCCGCGAGACTGCTGCAAATAGCAGCTGTGCCAACCAATCCTTTCTCCTGAATGTCCCTGGCTGCAAGTGCTGTATCATCGTGCTCCACCACCCTGATGCCGGGGAGGGTGTCCAGATAATCCTCACACTGCATCAACGCCATAGGATGCGACATCACCTCTCTGATATCACTGATTGTCTGCCCGGGGAGAGCCGCCAGTGAATGGGTAATACGAAGTTTATGCTCTCCGGCAATCTTCAGACTGTGCATTTTCAACAGGTCGTGATTCTTCAGCAAACTGCCGGCAATGGTATTCTCGATGGCCATCACACCTACCAGGTGCGGGTCTTTCTCTGCCTCTGTAAAAATATCGCGAAAGGTGTTGCATACCACTATTTCCAGATCTTCATCCTCAAAATATTCGCGTGCTGCGATCTCGTGATAAGCACCCAACCCCCCTTGTATTGCAACTCTTTTCATAGATTCTTTTTTTTCAAAAAAAAATCCCGCCGTATGATCGACAGGATTTTTTTATCTGATATGACTTTTTAATTTCTTCTCTTTGCATATAAAATCCTGCCTTCACCTACTAAAGTAAAAGTAAAACCAGAAAGAAAATGCAAATACCGAACTATTCATTATAATTATTCTCTTAAAATAATAAAGCAACCCAAATGGTGGATGCAAATGTACAAATTTTTTTATATATACAAATAAAAGGAAGAAAAAATATGACTCCGACACACGAAAAAAAATATCCATTTTTTACTGAAACAGTGTTTATATCTGACGAAAAGTTTATATTTGCAGATTTAAAAAAACCGAAAACTAATATTTACAACTCTAAATAATTGAAGCATGTTCAAGAATCATCCAAAAGGTTTGCTGGCAGCATCGTTGGCAAACATGGGGGAGCGGTTTGGTTTTTACACCATGATGGCTATTCTCTCGCTGTTTATTATGACCAAGTTTGGCCTGGACGAAACCAAAACCGGCATCATCTACTCTATTTTTTATGCCTCCATCTACCTGTTGGCACTCGTGGGCGGGCTGCTGGCCGATAAAACCCGTAACTATAAAGGTGTTATCCTGGGAGGTTTGCTGTTGATGACACTGGGTTATGTAATCATCTCCATTCCCACACCCACTCCTGTACCTGCTGGTCAGTTCGGACTTTTACTGGCGTTTACCTGCCTGGGGCTCCTCGTCATTGCTTTGGGCAATGGGTTGTTCAAAGGTAATCTGCAGGCATTGGTAGGACAGATGTACGACAATCCGAAGTACAGCAAGATGCGCGATTCCGGTTTCCAGTTATTTTATATGTTTATCAACGTGGGTGCCATCTTTGCTCCGTTCCTGGCTGTAGGTGTCAGAAACTGGTGGGTGGAAAAAAACGGCTTTCTGTATAATGCCGACCTGCCTGCTCTTGCCCACCAGCTGTTGGGAAACAAGATCACAGGCGAGGGGATGGAACGATTACAACGCCTCGCTGCTGAAGTTGGATATTCCGGCACCGACCTCACTGCCTTTGCAAATGAATATCTGAATGTTTTTACTACCGGGTTTCACTATGCCTTTGCTGTGGCTATTTTCGCCATGCTGATCTCTCTGGTGATATACACATTTAACAAGAACAGATTTCCTGACCCCGCAAACAAGCAAGCTACCGCTTCAGGCATCGAAGAGGTAGAAGAAATGGATATCAAAGAGGTAAAGCAGAGGCTATACGCCCTGTTCGCAGTGTTTGCCGTAGTCATTTTCTTCTGGTTCTCTTTTCACCAGAACGGCCTTACCCTCACCTATTTTGCCAAGGATTATACAGACTTGAGCCAGATTAAGGTCAACCTGGGATTTGCCACCCTACAGGGTGCTGAAATATTCCAGTCGATCAACCCTTTCTTCGTGGTGTTCCTGACACCCATCATCGTGGGATTTTTTGGTTGGTTGCGTGCAAAAGGCAAAGAACCTTCCACACCCCGGAAGATTGCCATTGGGATGGGAATTGCAGCATTGGCATATGCAGTAATGACATTCGGGTCGATGGGACTACCACTGAAGGGAGAGGTGGATGCCATGGGTGGACTGCCCGATTTAGCCCGTGTAACGCCCTGGTTGCTCATAGGCACCTACTTCATACTCACTGTGGCTGAACTTTTCATAAGCCCTCTTGGTATCTCCTTCGTATCGAAGGTGGCCCCACCAAAATATCAGGGTATTATGCAAGGGGCATGGCTGGGAGCAACAGCGGCCGGTAACAGTCTGCTCTTCATCGGCGCCATCTTTTATACTTCCTTTTCCATGTCGGCTACCTGGATGGTTTTCGTAGTTGCATGCCTCATGTCCATGTTCACCATGCTGGCAATGATCAAATGGCTCGAAAAAGTTGCCAAATGACGTTATTGGCACGACAGAAGTCTTACGGCCGGTGGGTACCCCACCGGCTTTTTTTGTGGAAAATATCCTACCCACAAACCTCTTCTTTTTTTGATAGATAACATCATCGGTTGATAACTTATGATAATAACTCAATCGGTTTTGGCTCTATTTTCCGTATATTTGCCAATATTGATTCCAAAAATATCAGGTAACCGATATGCACCCTTTTATACATCTGCATGTTCACTCACAGTACTCGCTGCTCGATGGGCAGGCCAGCATCCAGCGTTTGGTAGACAAAGCCTACGATGACGGCATGCCGGCCATCGCACTCACTGACCATGGCGCCATGTACGGCATCAAGGAGTTTCTCAATTATGTCAATAAAAAAAATGGTCCGGTCAAAACAGAAATAGGGAAAATAAAAAATGAGATAAAAAAACTGGAAAATCTGATTGCCCAAGATGCTGCCGGAAAATCTCAGGAAAGCGGATCAAAAACTCCAAAGATTGAACGCGAGAAAGAAAATCAACTCCTGTTGCTAGTCAAGAAACTCTCAGAAACAGAAAAAAAACTCTTCAAGCCGATCGTCGGCTGTGAGTGTTATCTGGCGCGCCGCGACCGGTTTCAGCAGGCGGACAAGATAGACGGCAGCGGATGGCACCTGGTGGTATTGGCCAAGAACATGCAGGGTTATAAAAATCTCATCAAGATCGTCTCCAAGAGCTGGACGGAAGGTTTCTACTACCGCCCGCGTATCGACAAGGAACTGCTGGAGCAGTATAGCGAGGGATTGATCGTCTCATCGGCATGCCTGGGAGGAGAGATATCGAGGAAGGTAGATGGCGGGCAAATCGCTGAGGCAGAAGAAGCTGTACAGTGGTACAAAAAAGTGTTTGGCGACGATTATTATCTCGAGCTGCAGCGCCATAAAACAGATCGTCCCGATGCCGATCAGACCACCTATCCCAAACAGGAAAGTGTGAATAAAGAATTGATCCGCATTGCAAAGAAATATGATGTGAAGCTGATCGCCACCAATGATGTCCATTTCGTAAACGAAGAGGATGCAGATGCACACGACCGCCTTATCTGCCTTAGTACCGGTAAAGATTTTGATGACCCCGACAGGATGAGATACTCCAAGCAGGAGTGGCTCAAAACCACGGAGGAGATGAACCGTATATTTTCTGATATTCCCGAGGCTCTCTCCAATACGCTTGAGGTGGCTGAAAAGGTGGAATTCTACTCGATAGACCACTCTCCGCTGATGCCCTTTTATCCCATCGATCCGGCATTCGGCACCGAAGAGTCATACAAGACACAATATCCCGAGGAAGTACTTGTTGAAGAGTTCGGTAATGAGACCTTTCATCGTCTGGGCGATTATAACAAGGTGATAAGGGTGAAGCTGGAAGCGGACTACCTGACACATCTCACCAAAATGGGCGCCCAAAAACGGTATGGGGACAATCTCAGTGAAGAAATCATTGAACGGTTGCAATTTGAGCTGGACACCATCAAGAACATGGGTTTCCCCGGTTATTTCCTCATCGTACAGGATTTTATTGCCGCAGCCCGCGAGATGGATGTGGCTGTTGGGCCAGGCCGTGGTTCGGCAGCAGGATCTGCAGTGGCTTACTGTCTGGGCATTACCGATATCGATCCTTTAAAATATGACCTGCTGTTTGAGCGTTTTCTGAATCCGGACCGCATATCGATGCCCGATATCGATATCGATTTCGACGATGAAGGGCGGGGTAAGGTGCTCCGCTGGGTAACCGAAAAATATGGCAGCGAGAAAGTGGCCCACATCATTACCTACGGCACCATGGCTACAAAGTCTTCGATCAAGGATGTGGCAAGGGTACATAAACTTCCCCTCTCCGAGTCGAACCGACTGGCAAAACTCGTCCCCGACAGGATTCCAAACGTAAAAAAAATCACTCTACAGACAGCCATCGACAACGTGCCGGAACTCAAGGAGGCAGCCAATAGCAACGATTCCCTGGTGAAAGATACGCTTAAATATGCTGCCATGCTGGAAGGAAACGTGCGCAATACCGGTGTGCATGCCTGCGGCGTAATCATCGGCCAGACCGACATATCCGACGTGGTTCCCATCAGTACGGCGGAAGACAAAGAGACCAGGGAAAAGATGCTGGTCACACAATACGAAGGTTCGGTGATTGAAGAGACGGGACTGATCAAAATGGACTTTCTCGGCCTCAAAACACTGTCCATCATCAAGGATGCACTTACCAATATTGAGTTAACCCATGGCAAAAGGATCAACATCAATACCATCGACATGAATGACGCGGCGACCTACCGCCTCTATTGCAACGGACAGACTACCGGTACCTTTCAGTTTGAATCGGCCGGCATGCAGAAATATCTCAAGGAACTCCAACCCGGCAAGTTTGAGGATCTGATTGCGATGAATGCGCTCTACCGACCGGGGCCCATGGATTACATACCTTCCTTTATCGCCCGTAAACAGGGCAAGGAAGAGATCAGATATGACTTACCCATCATGGAGAAATACCTGAGCGAGACCTATGGCATCACGGTCTATCAGGAACAGGTGATGCTTCTCTCCCGTCTACTGGCCGACTTCACCAGGGGCCAGTCCGATGAATTGCGTAAAGCAATGGGAAAGAAGATGATCGACAAGATGAACGCCCTGAAAGAGAAGTTTCTGGCAGGAGGAAAGAAAAACGGATACAATGAGAAGACCCTGAATAAGATATGGGCCGACTGGGAAAAGTTTGCCTCCTACGCCTTCAACAAATCGCATGCTACCTGCTATTCATGGGTGGCTTACCAGACGGCCTGGCTCAAGGCCAACTACCCGTCGGAGTATATGGCTGCAGTGCTTTCCAACAACCTGAACAACATCACCGAGATTACCAAGTTCATGGACGAATGCAAGGCAATGGGTATGAACGTACTCTGCCCCGACATTAACGAATCGTTTCTTAAGTTCTCAGTGAACAAAGCAGGAGACGTACGTTTCGGTCTTGCTGCAATCAAGAGTGTGGGACAGGGTGCGGTGGCTGACATCATTGAGGAACGCACAAAAAACGGGCCTTTTGCAGATATCTTCGACTTTGTGGAACGGATAAATCTTTCCTCCTGTAACAAAAAGAATATTGAAGCGCTGGCATTATCGGGCGCCTTCGATTCCTTGCCGGGCATCCATCGGGAGCAGTTCCTCGCCATGAATAGCAGAGGCGAAGAATTTCTGGAAACGCTCATTCGTTACGGGAACAAATATCAACAGGATAAACAGGAATCAATAAATTCCCTCTTTGGCGACGATACTTCATTTCAGATCGCGCGGCCGGAAATTCCGCACGCAAAGCGATGGTCCGACCTCGAAAGGTTGAACAAGGAACGTGAACTTATCGGTATCTATCTATCGGCTCACCCGCTCGACGACTACGAGTTTATTCTGAAATATGTATGCAATGCCGACACGGTCAAACTACAGGACCTTGAAACCCTGAATGGCATGGATATCTCGTTTGGAGGAATCATCACGGCTGTGCGTGAGGGACAAACCAAAAGGGGATCTCCTTATACGATTTTCAAAATAGAGGACTATACCGGCAGCTATGAAATTGCACTCTTCAGCGAAGACAGTGTCAATTTCGGCAGGTATGCACGCATTGGGTTGTCGGTTTATATTCAGGCGAAAGTTCAACCCAAACGATTCAGGCAGGAGGAACTTGAAGTAAAAATCAACTCCATTGGATTGCTGTCGGAGATGAGGGAAAAACTGGTTTCAAAGATCACACTTCAGATTCCGCTTACCGAACTGGATGAAACTACGGTGACAGAATTATCAGCGTTGGTGAAAAACAATTCGGGAAATTCATTGTTATACTTCCAGATTATCGGTGAAGAGTCCCACATGCGCATAGAGCTTTTTTCACGCCCGGCGCGGATTCAGGTGAACAGACATTTTATCGATTATCTGAGAGATAATCTACTGATCGATTTTAAAATCAATTAATCACATAATTAAAAAAGGAAAAATATGGCGCTTCAAATTACAGATGCAACCATTAACGAGGTGTTGCAGACAGACAAACTGGTAGTTATTGATTTCTGGGCCGAATGGTGTGGCCCCTGCAAGATGGTGGGACCCATCATTGAACAAATCAGCGAGGAATATAAGGACAGAGTGGTAGTCGGAAAACTTGATGTGGACAACAACGACGATACTACATCAAAATACGGGATCCGCAACATACCCACGGTGCTCTTCATTAAAAACGGTGAGGTGATAGATAAGGTGGTGGGGGCAGGCGCCAAGAGCCTTTTCACTGATAAAATCGACAAGCTGATCTGACCGGCAGACACAAAATAAAATAGCATCCCGTTTTCTTTTATAGACCGGGATGCTTTTTTTATGGGATGCTCACATTTAATATTCGTCCTCGTTGAAAAAGAAATCCTCCTTGCTCGGATAATCGGGCCAAATATCTTCTATTGATTCAAATATTTCACCTTCTTCCTCTATTTCCTGCAGATTTTCGATAACCTCCAACGGTGCGCCTGAACGTTGTGCATAATCGATTAATTCATCCTTTGTAGCGGGCCAGGGAGCATCCTCCAGCTTCGATGCCAGTTCTAGTGTCCAATACATTGAAAAAAAATTTTTAGTTGTTTGTTCCAAATTTTCCGCAAATGTATAAAAAGTTTTTATATATCTCCCTGTTCCCAGTATATTTCTTCCGATGTTTTGCAGCTTTCCAGTCGTGCAAGTACAAAAAAGTAGTCTGAAAGCCGGTTGAGAAAGACAACCACTTTCTCCGAAACGGGAAAATCCTCCGCTACACGGTAAACAATACGCTCTGCTCTGCGGGTAACCGTCCGGCAGATATGAGCCCTTGAAGCAGCTTCGTTGCCGCCGGGTAGCACAAAGCGGTTCAGGCGTGGCAGGATCGCATCGATCTGATCGATCTGTGCTTCGATACGGGCAATATCGTGGTCGTTGACAATGCTTGCAGCCTTTGGCAGTTTGCTTTCGGTCTCCGTCGCCAGAAACGAACCCACGGTAAAGAGCTTATGTTGTATGTAGCGCAGGAAATCATGATGCTCCTTCTCTTTGACTTCACAAGTTAACCAGCCGATAAAACTGTTCAATTCATCAATAGTGCCGTAGGCCTCAAGTCGGATATGTGTCTTACGTACCCGCGTTCCACCGACTAGCGATGTAGTTCCCTTATCGCCAGTCTTTGTGTATATAATACTTTTTTTCATTGTTTGTTTTTTTGTATATGGTCAGCAGCGAGCTATCCGTTCTTTACTAACAAACTTTCTTCACAGCGGTTTACAGGATATTTTCTCTGTTGTTCCTCGAAACGGGCACTATAATCATACGAGATAGTGCATTTTGTGAAAGGTAGAGTGCAAAAAGGCAATACCTGTTGTCTTCCTGTCGAAGGTGATGTTGATCCGTTCATCTTTAACGATGGCAGACCAAAATTGTTTATTTTGTCTGCTGTTTATTGGAAAAACAACCCAATAGGTATTCTCATGGCTCAGGTGGAGCAAGTTGTCAATAGTAAGATCCCGTATCGATTCTCTCTCTTTCAGATTGATAAAGATGGCATCGTAGGGCTCTCTACCGTTTTCTTTCAGTACTGTCACAAACTCACATCTGTTTCCGATATCTGCCAGCAGCTTTTTCGCTGCCTCCACCCGATACACCTCCTTCTCTATACAGGTACAATGAATATCGGAAGCCACTGATGTAAGATAACATGTATTTATCCCAATACCCGAATTTATTTCAAGAATACGTTTTGAATTGAAATGATTGACAAGACGAAAGGAGAGATGATTGAGGTCATTATCAAAACTTTGTAGGCCGTTTTCCCTTAGTATTTTCGGGATATCGTAAAAAGCATAATAATTGTGTTTTTTACATAACACATTAGTTATCAAGTTAAAGTCAAAAGATGAATGAACACCGTGTCCCCGGGATTGTTTTAAACGAAGCCACCACCTGAAGTGCCACATCGTACCGTTATATTTTTTCGATTAGCGCAACTGCATAAGCGGTAATACCTTCCTCCCGACCTACAAATCCCATTTTTTCGGAAGTCGTTGCTTTAATGGAAATGGCATCGCCGTCGAGCTCCATTACCTCGGCCAGCTTTTGTTGCATTCCAGGGATGTAGGGATTCAGTTTTGGCCGTTCAGTGCAAACCGTTGCATCAATATTTCCCACACGATATCCCTTGTCGTGCAACAAGGAGATACATTTTTTCAACAGTATCTTGCTGTCGGCGTCCTTGTAACCGGGTGAAGTATCGGGAAAATGATAACCGATATCCCGCAGACCGGCTGCCCCCAGAAGAGCATCACAAATGGCATGGATCAAAACGTCTGCATCGGAATGTCCAAGTAATCCCGAATGATGATCAAGTTGAACGCCGCCAATCCACAGCTGGCGTCCCTTTTCAAAACGGTGCATATCGTAGCCAAATCCAATCCGCATATTCATAATCACCGCATTAAGTTTCTGATCCCCTCAATGTCGAATCCTAAAGAGAGACGCAGTGTCTGATCCAGCGGGTTCGACTGCGCGGTGGAGATCAGATAGGCTGCATCAATCTGAAAAGATTTCATTCTGAACCCGGCACCAAAGGTAAAATAACGCCTGTTACCCTTGTTCTCTGCCTCATGGTAGTAACCTGTTCTCACGGAAAATTGATTCAGATAGGTATACTCCATTCCCAGAGACCACATGACCTCCTGCAGTTCTTCTTTCAAGCCGCCCTGTGCATCTCCAAACGACTTGAAAATGCCGGCGATTGAAGAGATACCCTGATAATCTTCAATGCGCTGTTGTGCCTCTTCCGCAGTCTCCCCTTCCTTCGCCAATTGTGGTGTGGGAACGAGCAGTTTGTTGAGATCCACACTGAATGAAAGGGTGTGGTCTTTTGCTATAGGATACCCCAGGGAGGCTCCCAACCGCATGTTTGCAGGGAGGAAATAGGAATTGCCACCCCCGTCATATGAGATTTTTGTACCTATGTTGGAAAGATTGAAACCCAGACCAAGCAGCACCTCGGCACGTCCCGGATAAAGATAGGATTCATTGTAGCCGGCTATGTCTGCAGCAAATGCATTACCGGGCGTCGTCTCATTGTTCCCTGTGGAGTAATCGGCCCGGATATACCTGAGTGTTACAGCGCCGGCAAAGGTTTCCGAAAGTCTTCTGGAATAGGCAAGATCAAGCGCAAACTCGTGTGGTGAAACAGTTTGCCAGAACTCACCGTTCATGTCGGCAATGTCAATGTCACCTAACGAGAAGTAACGTAATGAAGCGCTAAGCGCATCGAGATCGTCGTTCCCCGGTTTCCAGTATCCTGAAGCATAGAGCAGGTGAATGTCGCTCACCAGCTTGCTCAGCCAGGGTGTATAGGAAAAAGCCACACCCCCCTGGGTAGAAATAAACGGGTATTTGGCTGCATTCCAATGCTGGGAATAAAGGTCGGGCATGGTTGCCGCGCCTATATCTCCCATTCCCCCGCCTCTGGCATCGGGAGCAAATTGCAAAGAGGGCATAGCCACAGGTATGGGATTATACTCCTGTGCCATCACGATACTGCTCCATAATATATAAAGAATACAGTACAAAAAAACTCCTGCTTTTTTGTTCATTATGATACCGATTGATTATCTTGTTGCAGCGAAACTTATTTCACCCTGAAATCCAACAGTTTTTTATCCCCGATATACCCTTGCAAATGGTCGTTTACCTGTACCGGACCTACGCCGGCGGGTGTACCGGTAAAGATAAGATCACCCATTTTCAAAGTAAAGAACCTGCTAATATACGAAATAATCTTATCCACCGGATAAATCATATCTCCCGAGTTACCCTGCTGTACTGTTTTTTGGTTGATGTCGAGACGAAAATCCGCATTATTCACTCCACCTGCATCCTCTTTGGAGATAAAGGTGCCTACAGCAGCAGAATTGTCGAAAGCCTTGGATATCTCCCAGGGCAATCCCAGTTCTTTCTGTTTCCTCTGCAAGTCACGGGCGGTAAAATCTATACCTACCGTAACCTCTTCATAATAACGCTCTGCAAAGCGTTCTGCAATATTTTTTCCCAGCCGGCTTATTTTGACTACCAGCTCTGTTTCATAATGCATCTCTTGCGAAAAATCGGGGAGATAAAAAGGTTTTCCACCTTTGAGTAGCGCAGTATCGGGTTTCATAAAGAATACCGGCTCCTCACTCACAAACATACGCTTCATCTCTTCATTGTGTGATGCGTAATTAAGTCCTACAGCAAAAATCTTCATGGGCGTAAACGATTAAACATCACTGCCAGATGAGCATATAGTGATGTATTTTGTAAAACAACACCTTCCGGTACACGAATTCTAAAAGGAGTAAAATTCCATATCCCTTTGATACCTCCACTGATCATATAATCAGACACCTCCTGTGCATAACCTGGCGGTACGGTCAGGATACCTATTTCCGCTTTTATCTTCTTGTTTTTCTCGAAAAATTCATCGGTATGGAAAACAGGAATGGTGTATACTTTTTGGTTCACGATGGATGACTTCACATCGAAGCCTGCAATAATTTTCAGGCCATATTGCTCCAATCCCGAGTCGGATAGTAAGGCAGCACCTAGGCTGCCTACACCGAACAACACGGCCTTATGGGTTTGTTTGAACCCGAGAAAGGTTTCAAGTACCGAAATCAGGTCATCGATATCGTAACCGACTCTTGTCTTTCCGTTTACATCAACATAGGATAAATCCTTGGCTATCTGGGATGCGGAAACATCGATCTTCTTTGCTATCTGTGTGGAGGATACAATGGTCTCTCCCTGGCTTTTCAGTAGTTTTACATACGATAAGTACCAGGGAAGCCTTCTAAGCGCCGGCTCAGGTATTTTAGCGGAATCATTCTGAACGAACATACCTTTGGGTAAATTTACGATAACGCCCACAAAGATACATTTTTTCCGGAGAATTTTGGGATTTTTTAAATTCTGTTTAAAGATAAATTTCTTTAATATCGTCTGGAATCACTTTTGTCATTCGCGATTTCTTTATCGGAAGGATAAATTTATCCTTTACTACGGACACTGTCTATATTATGGAAATTCTGATACCATTTTTATCAGTGCCTCACTCCGGAGACATCGCGCATGATGGCCCGGACTGATCCCAGCTTCAGACTGGTATTGATGATGACCGGGATGCGATTTTTATCATTCGTCAACGATGCGCTGAGCGACTCTTTTGGATCGGTGAAGGCATCATCCTGAATGTTCATTGAAATGTTGATTACCTCGTATGTTTTACCGTTATTTGCTTTTATTGATGAAGTGCCCAGATAGTTCACATACATGTCCACCGGTCTTTTACCCGAAATGAACTGGATATAATGCTTGTCGCCCTTCTTCATACCGGTATAGTCCAGGTTTCTCACGTAAGAGATCACGGAGAGATAATCATATGTACACTTATCGGTTGTAACTACCTCGTCGAATCTCTCCACGTGGTTTCTGTTGCGAAGTGCGCGTATATTTATCTTATCTCCCTCGTAGGTAAAAGATTGTCTTTCCACCGAATAGTCCTTTCCCTCTTTGGCCTCCTTCGTGAACAACAAGGGCCGCAGGTTATAATCAATGTAGGAGGTGAGGGTGTCATTTACCATATACAGGTTTCCTGCCAGACCCGAGGTGTTGAGCATCATCACCGTCTTGAATGCATTCACCCCCCGGTAATTGGCTTCCATCGTCTGTAGTGATCCTCTGCCGGCTCGTGCACTCAGGATGCCAAAATCGAAATAAAGATCGTATTGTACATTCTCTCCGCTCTGAAACGCGGTGTTGGTAAGTTTGCACTGCGCATTTACAGGCAACAAGCCTGAGAATGAAAGAATAATAATAAACAGTCTAAAAATATATTTTTGCATTGTCTGTTTTTTTAATGAAATATTTATGCCAACAACCTTGTTCCCTCATTTACTACATTCCCGTAATGCCGCCTGAACCACGGCTTCCGCCAAAACCAAAGGGTGAGCTTTGCTGATTTTGTTGCTGGTCATTTCTGTCTCTGTTGGGATCTCTTCTCTTTTTCTCTTCCGGTTTGTTTTTCGTGATTTCAAGCGGTTTCTGCCTGATCACAGGAATAGCATCAAGCTGCCACTCCTCCTGATGATCTGAGTATGCCCGGATCACCCATTTTCCGGGATAGTAATAAACCATTTCAGGTTGTCGTTTATCTTCATAATTTCCGGTCGTCCACACACCATCTTCATTTTCGTCAATTACCATGCGTGCGTAGATCTCACCGGGCGGGAGATCCTGAAATCTCACCGTGTTCCCTTTGACAAAGCTTTTCCGAAAAGGTTTATCCGATTTATCCAGCAACTCTACAAATACCACTTTACCATGGGGTAATCCACCAATGTTTACTTCGAGGTTGCCGTACTGATCCAGTGGCTTCACTGTGAACAACTCTTCATATTTGTTGTTCAATAGTCCGTAATGACTAATTAAGCGTGCCGAGTCAACCGTTAGTTTATACTTCTTTCCAGGTTCCCAATGGGGACGGATAGTCAGTTTACGTGGATTCAGCGTATCAGGTTCCACACGAAACGGAACAGGCTCAAACAATGAGTCAATAACCATCTCCAGTTGCACAAATGATGAATCGAAACGCACCACAGGTTGTTCAAACTCGAACCGGATAGGATTAAACAACTCAAAAGAGGATTGTATATTGCTCTTTAGACCCAAGTATCGAATCTGTTTTCCTTCCTCCTTCTCCTCCCCCTTCTTATCCTCTCTTTTCTCACGCGCCGATTTCCGGATGTTGAAGTGGATTGTATCGGTCTCTATATAATTTTTGTTGAGCGAGTCTGTGCGGGTATAATTAATTTTCATCGTAATGGAATCCTGCTGATAAATCAGCGAATCGGTGATCCACAGCAACAGCGTATCGTTTCCCGCACTCCGCTCCATCACATACCAGTCGTCACCTGACACCAATGGTTGTAACAGACTAAATTCGGGCATGGCAGTAGGAGCAGCAAAGTAAAGCGTCAGTTTGGAGCGTTCCGTACGTTCCTGTTTTTGCAGATATTGTCGCTGAAAGTCCGACTGAAAGGATCGCAGTACCAGGTCGTCCGGCAAAAAGCGGGTATATTGAACCGTTCGAATGGTATCGATGGTGATACTGTCCACAAATACCGTATCCTGGCGGACAGCAGGCATTGTGGAAGGAATAACAATAGAATCGAGAAAGGCAATGGCTTCCTGCGGGTTATCATATTTATAATCTCTGTTCTGGTCGTTCAGTGCGAAGATCTTATATTTTCCCGGCGCCATACCACGGACCGTAAAATTTCCCCGTGAATCGGTTCTCGATATACGTTCGAAGGGTACTCTGGTAAATACGGTATCATCGAAATTGGAATGTATCCCCACATAAATCCCCGTTACCGGCTCAAGATCCTGGGCCGCAAGCACCTTCCCGGAGATGGAGAGGGTGTCAAGCTGATCACCGGTTGAGAACGAGAAAACAAAATTTTCAAGTGGATTTTCTTCATTGTTGTCGGCAATGGCATCAGTGAAGTCTATCGTATAGGTTGTATTGGATCTCAACTCATCTTTCAGTTCCACTACTGCTTTTTTTCCGACTGATCTGATCACCGGCAATGTCTGTTGCGGCGGGGTGATGATCACCTTCTCCGAAGGTGATTTAATCTTTATGTTTTCATCGAACTCGATCTCTATCCTCGAAGGAGTAATACCAAGCGAATTGAAGCCGGGTGTAGCCCTTCTCACTTTCGGCGGATCCACATCGTAAGCCCCGCCTGTAGGTGCCGCCATGTTTGCACAAGAATGAAACATGACAATGGTCAGCACCATCATAAAAAAAGAGGAAAGCAGAGATAGAATTTTTTTTTGCATATTACAGCTGTTGGACAAACATTCCCTGTTTACCATGCAAAAGTACAACTATTTTCGATAAGCAATGAACAGAAGACAACTAAACATGCCTTCTGTTCATTGCAAGAATTGAAAATCGAGAAACGAAGGTGACTGGCGGCAGGCGAATTTATTTGCCCGCGCGTGGTGATGAGAGCAACCTGTGTCCTATCCTGCAGTAAAGGCATTTTCGGGTATCGCAATATTCTTTCCGCAATTGAATGAGCGCCTGCGAGTCGAAAGCATGCCTCGGCATGATGCCCGCTTCACTAAATTCGCGGATAATGCTGTTATTTTCCGGCTTTATCGATTCCAGCAGACGGATTGCCCTGTCACAGTATTTTTCAGCATCGGTCTTTTTTCCATATGCAAACAGCATGGGTACCACTGTATTAATGAGCAGAACATCTATTGAGGCCCTGCCCAGTTGCTTATCCGCTTTCGGCGAGTTTTTACCAAAGCTGTAGTGCGTCTTCCAATATTCAGATGGAGCAGTTTGAAAAAGTGTGTACAACTGATGAAGTTCCTCTTTTTCGAGGACGAGAGAGAAGAGACGTCCCGATTGCTGTAACAAAGATGCCAGCTGTGCAATGCGTATCTGCGGGAATGACCGGGGGCGGGTCCTCATACTTTTAAAGAAGAATTCCTTTCGACTCTTCAGACTGTATTTTGCTTTCAGAAAAACATATTCCTTTTGCAACTGATTGTAGTATGCATCGTTCAACCCGTCCTCTTCCAGCATCGCAGCCTGTCCGAACATCAGTGCTTCTATCTGAAAAAGATTGTCATTGTGCCGCAGTATATAATTGAAAGGCAGTGAAAGCGCAAGCTTCTCAAATTCTGCAGCATTCAGTCCGAAACCGAAATTACGTGACAGTAACATATAAAATACTTCATCCCATGAATGACGGTAACGCACCAGATGAGTAAAAATATCATTTGTTTTACGTGCCAGCCTTTCCACAGAGAGTGCATCGAGATAGGAAGTCAACATGGATCCAGGCAAGGTGCCCATAAACTTTTCACAGGGGATATGACTCTGATTGAAGAGGAGATAACCGGCATCCCGGCGAATATCCTCCGGCACGGTAATTACACACTGTGGCACTTGTTGTCCTTGTTCATTGATTACCGGGGCGTTCACATTTTCCGAAAGATGCAAAATGACGGAATTATAGGTCCTGTCATTTTGGTGACCATGTTTCACCCATTCATCGGAAGAACGGTGTATTTCCACGTCTCCGGCCCACAATTCATCTCCAATTTTTATCTTCGCGTTAAAGAAATCAGGACCGGCATCGCTGTTGTGCACACCGGGATCAATGACCTGCACCTTTAGTCCATCCGCCGTTCTCAGTGATGCAGGAGGAAAGAGCCCGAACCTCCACACGTAGTGAAGGAGTTGTTCTTTGGTGTTCATCATCTACAGGTTTAAAATCCAAAAATAAAATTAATTATCTGAAACACAAAACATGCAGACTAAAAGTCCATGAAAAATACCTGAAAATAGCAGGATTTTACTAACTTTGTGAGATTTGTTATTTTCCGGTGGAGTTCACTCTCGGTAGAAAAACCATTGCTCCAGAACCGGTGAAACAGAGACAAAAAGGTTATTACATTACATTCATTTTGCAGACAAACAAAGAACTTGATTTTCAGACAAAAAAGATTAGCAAGCTTGTCTGGGATTATGCATTGCCAGGCATTGTAGGGACTGTAGTCACTGCCCTTTACAATGTGATCGGGCGTATTTTCATCGGACAGGGTGTGGGGGCACTGGCTATTTCCGGCCTGGCCATCACCTTTCCGGTCATGAACCTCACCTCCTCGCTAGGTATGCTCGTAGGCGCCGGCGCAGCAGCCCGCATTTCCATCAGTCTGGGGAAAAGGGACAAGGAAACATCCGAAAAGATACTTGGCAATTCACTGCTTCTCACCGTGATTCTGAACGCGGTCTTCATCACCCTTCTACTCATATATCTTGACCCTATCCTTCGGGCATTCGGCGCCAGCGACCTCACCCTGCCCTATGCACGTGATTATCTGCAGATTGTATTGTTAGGAAATGTATTCGTAAGTCTCTGTTATAATTTTAACGCGATGATGCGCTCTTCTGGATATCCCCGGAAGGCAATGATCACCATGCTCATTGGTGCTGTTTTTAGCGTGATCCTCACGCCCATTTTTTTGTATGGTTTCGACCTGGGCATCAAGGGTGTTGCCTGGGCAACAGTGATATCGATGTTTATCGGGATGCTTTTCGTGATGCATCACTTTCTACAGGAAAGCAGCATGATCCGGTTGCGATGGAGGAACATCCGCCTGGACAGGAAAATCATTGGTGCCATCGTTTCCATCGGCATGTCACCTTTTAGCATGCAGGTGACCGCATCGGGCGTGGCACTACTGATGAACACCTCTCTTCTGCGCTACGGAGGTGACCTGGCGGTGGGGGCATATGGCATCATCAATACCGTACTGATGCTCTTCCTGATGATTATCATGGGACTCAACCAGGGTACACAGCCTATCATCGGCTATAATTACGGAGCCGGTAATTTGAAGCGTGTAAGGGAGACACTCTTTTATTCATTCAAGATTGCCTCGCTTATCACAGTAGCCGGATTTCTGGTCGGCTTGTTCTTTCCCGGACTTTTTGCCGCAGCCTTTACGTCCGACAACGAACTACTCGAGATTACGGGAAGAGGTATCCGCATTGCCGTGGCAGCCTTACCCCTGGTAGGATTTCAGATTGTTTCTTCCAGTTTCTTCCAGAGCATCGGCTTTGCAGGCAAATCCATCATTCAGAGCCTTAGCCGGCAGCTGATATTTCTGGTGCCGGGTATCATTCTTTTTCCACGTCTATGGGGCCTCGACGGATTGTGGATCGCCATGCCTGTCTCCGACACCCTGGCTGCCTTGCTGTCACTTTATCTGCTGATGATCCAACTGCGTCATCTAAAGCGAATGGAAGTGAATACAACTATGAGAAAAACACCTGGTGATAACTCAAATCTGGCCGATTTTATATAGTTTTGTAAAAACCGACAGTAAAAAAAGAAAACTCATTTTACCAAAATATTTAAAATAAGTGTATGAAAAAAGTAGTTTTAATTCGCCACGGCGAGAGTGCCTGGAACAAAGAGAATCGTTTTACCGGCTGGACAGATGTAGACCTCACCGAAAAGGGTATTGAGGAAGCCCATAAAGCAGGTAAGTACCTGAAAAAGGAAGGTTTTCAATTTGAAAAAGCGTATACTTCCTATCTGAAGAGGGCGGTAAAAACATTGAATGTAGTACTAGACGAGATGGATCTGGACTGGATTCCGGTAGAAAAAACCTGGAGATTGAATGAGAAACATTATGGCATGCTGCAGGGGCTCAACAAGGCAGAAACGGCTGCCAGATATGGTGACGAGCAGGTACTCATCTGGCGCCGCAGCTACGATGTGCCGCCATTACCACTGGAGAAGGAAGATGAGCGTTCTCCGTTTCAGGATCCGCGTTACAAAGGAGTAGACGCAAGTGATCTGCCGCTTACTGAAGCGCTGAAAGATACGGTAGAGCGCATTTTACCCTACTGGAATGACACCATTGTACCGGAGATGAAAACAAAATACAACGAAACAATTGTGGCAGCACACGGCAACAGCCTGCGTGGTATCATCAAGCATCTCAAGAACATTTCAGATGAGGAAATTGTAAGCTTGAACCTCCCTACAGCCGTACCTTACGTGTTTGAGTTCGATGATGAAATGAACTTGCAGAGGGATTATTTCCTGGGCGATCCGGAAGAGATCAGGAAACTGATGGAGGCCGTGGCCAATCAGGGAAAATCAAAGTGACACCACCTTTCTGCGTGGCATTAGAAATTGCCGGATCCAATAATTGTGATCCGGCAATTTTTCTTTAAACAGTCTTAGAGCCTCACCTCTACCATCACCGGAAAGTGATCGGAAGGAAAGCGACCCTGATGAACATCATTCAGCACGCCATACTTTTTCACCATAATATCGCGGGTTACCCAGATATAATCAATCCTGTTTTGCATCGGAGCTTTTAAATTAAATGAGTTATATGTACCTACTGTTCCATAAGGAGACTGGAGCGATGCAGTAAATGAATCATTCAGCAAACCGTCTTTAAAAATGATCTGAATGGGTTCGGAGTCGGGAGTGGCATTAAAATCACCGGTGGTAATCACCGGATAACTGCCGGCAATCTCCCTGATCTTTTTCAGCAAAAGCAGAGATGATTGCCGTCGAGCTTCAACACCCTGATGATCAAAGTGCACGTTGAAAAAGTAAAACTCCTTGCCGGATATAATATCTTTGAATTTTGCCCATGAACAGATCCGATTACAACAGGTGGCGTCCCAGCCTTTTCCAGGGACATCAGGTGTCTCTGAAAACCAGAAGTCGCCCTTATCCAGCACCAGGAAACGCTCTTTCCTGAAAATAATCGCCGAATGCTCTCCGGCATCTTTCCCGTCTTCTCTGCCTACGCCCACGTAATCGTAACCGCCCGGTGCAAGTATATCCTTAATCTGGTGATGAAAACCCTCCTGTGTTCCGAAAATGTCAAAATCATGAAACCGGATGAGCCCGTTTACCATATCCCTGCGATGCTTCCACGCATTCAGGCTGTCATTTGGCGTATCCATACGGATGTTAAACGTGGCTATATTTAAAGAGACATTATTTCTGCTCTGTGATGAAAGAGATGTTACAGATAATAAGATAAGGGATATCCAAATGATTGTTGTTCTCATATTATGTTTTTTTAGAATGAACCCGATAAATTTACGGGGCACGCAATTTAAATAAAAAAATTATTACCTCCCAGAGTTTTGTTCTAAATTCGAGTTTCAGGCCTTTCATATTCCGGAATAGGATATCACCAAAGTTATTTCACCTGTCCTGCAATAGAGATATCAATAAGAACCGTTGCGGTTTCATTTGCAGGCTTATCTCGTTTGATAAAGGTAACAAAAACTTCATTTTTTCTTCATCACGGAGTAACAAATTTGGGGTTAATTTGTAATCCTGAAAAAGATGTGATTTTTTAAACGGTTATCAAATGCATACAATAACTCTCTTGATCAGTTTCCTACTGATTACATTTTCAAGTCAGCTGTATTCGCAGGAAAGAAGTCCGAAGGTAGGCTACAAACTACTTAATCCGGATAAGGTAGAAACTAAAAATTTCTATTTTTTTTCGGTACTCGACCATCAGGATGAATTAAAAAAGATTCTTTCGGAGGATGAAATATTAAAAAAAATAGCTGAGGATAAATACACGAAACTCAGAAAATCGGGGAATAGCTATGACTCCATAGGAAATATGTTAAAATTCTCCGAGCAGGAAATAGAAACTATCGGAATTCAGATTGTTCGTTTATTCGAACAGCAACCATCATTCAAAAAAGTTTTTGATGACCATGTGATTGCCTCAGGTTGTTATTATCTCTTGATGGATCAGTCGGACCCGGGTGATATTATTAAAAAGGTATGGAAACAGGATGCGTCAGCCATGAACCGGATCATTGATGTGTATGGTATTGGCGTTAAGCCGTTCTACCCCGGTATCGACTCGTTAAGTTATCCGACTGGAAGCAGGAAACACCAGAATTTAATGTCCTGGACAAAGTCATTATTGGTATCTCAGGCAGAAAACAATCCTCTCTTTTACCATCTTACTTATTCCGCTGCAGAATTACTACTCGATCTGAATGACCGCGACGATGCAGTAGTATATGAACCTCTTTGGGAAGGAGAAAATAAAGCTGTATATGAAAAAATTAAACAAACAGATTGGGACAAATATCCTTACACCGCTTTGGTAGTGCTGGGTTTCGGTCCCGACAATTATGATTTCCCGCTCAATCCGGGTGCAAAAATCCGGCTCAGGACAGCTTTGGAAAAATATAAAGAAGGAGTAGCTCCCTTTATCGTAGTGACCGGTGGCAAGGTGTATCCTTTCAAAACCCGGAATGTAGAAGCGTATCATATGAAACAATATCTAATAAATGAATTTGAAATTCCGGAAGATCAAATCATTATTGAACCACATGCTCGTCACACCACCTCAAATATCCGTAACACAGCCAGAATTATCTTCAGAAATGGCATTCCCATGAATAAACCCATGCTGGTAAGTTCATCAGAAGGTCATATAAACACTGTATTCAGTGGATCCTTTGCCGAAAGATGTCAAAGGGAAATTGGCCTTGTACCATACAAAACTGGCAAAAGAACAGGACTTAACTTCGTGGAACTCTTCCCCTTGCCCAATGCGCTTCAAATTAATCCAATTGAGCCGCTGGATCCCTGACAATAATTATTTATTTGAAACTGAAATTATTATTTACTTATGAATCAAAAATTTATGAATTTTATCGTACGAAAAAAGAAACTTTCACTCATCGTACTATCACTTTTTGTCCTGTTCTTACTCCCGTTTCACAATATCGTGAAAGCCGGCCCACAACAAACAATCACGGTATCGGGTACCGTTCTTGACGCCTACGAGATCCCAATTATCGGAGCTAACATCCTGGAAAAAGGAACAACAAACGGTACTGTAAGTGATCTCGATGGAAATTTCACATTAAATGTTACCAACAGAAACCACAGGCTCGAAGTATCATATATCGGTTATCTGACAAAGGAAGTAGCCATTGATCAGAAGAACCACATCTTCATTGTACTTCAGGAAGATGTGCAGGGACTCGATGAACTGGTTGTGGTTGGCTATCAATCCATGCGGAAAACTGACCTGACAGGTGCTGTGGCAAGTATTCGTGCCGATGAACTGAGTCTGACAGCACCCTCAGTAGGACAAAGCATGGTGGGTAAAATCCCGGGAGTACAAATTTCACAGGTGAGTGGCGCTCCATATGTAGGAACAAAAATCAGGGTAAGAGGCACCGCTTCCATTAATGCAAGTTCCGATCCTCTCTATGTAATTGACGGTTACCCGGCCAACGAAGACATTTTTCTTAATCCAAACGATATTGAGTCGATTGAAGTGCTAAAAGACGCGGCTTCAGCTGCCATCTACGGATCACGTGCGGCGGGAGGTGTAATACTCATCACCACCAAACGGGGACAAGAAGGTAAAACACAGGTAAATTACGATTATCAGTTTACGGTTTCTCAATTGTCAGATAAGATTGATATGCTGAATGCAAGGGAGTTCACCGAACTATACGTCGACGGCCGGAACAACAACTATAAAAACCTGATGATAAACGCTGGAAAAGTCTGGGATGACTCCATGTTCAGCGATACCAACGCACAGAGAGCTGAACGATTAGGCTCGAGCCAGAGTGGCGTTAATATTCCCGATTTCATGTATGATTTTAATAAGCAGAAAGTGTTGGATCCACAATATGATACCGACTGGCAGGATGAATTATACAAAAATGCCCCAATGCACCGTCATAATCTTTCGGTTTCGGGCGGATCAAGCAAAATTCAGTACCAACTTAGCCTTGGCTATCAGGATCAGGAAGGGATCATTGTTACAACCGGTCAGAAGAGACTTAATTTACGTAGCAATGTGGATGTGAATGTAAACGACCGGTTCAAGATTGGCGCCAATGTCTCAATGACATCTACCTGGAACAAAGAGGTAAGGGAAGGCCGCTTCCATCAGGGTCCCATCCTGGGTGCCCTGGTATATGCCCCAATCTTTAAAGCGTATAATGAAGACGGATCATTTGCCAAAAATGAAATGGGTGCATTGTCGAGCATGTATGCTTTACAGTCCATTGAAAATCCTGTAGCGCTTGCCTCTGAAACAAAAATCAACAGAAACGGTATCCGGAATACCTATAACGTTTTCGGGACCTATGAACTGATAGACGATCTCATTTTCAAGGCAAACCTGGGAACTTATGACTTCACGGAAAAATATGAATTCTATCAGCCAACAAGCCTCTCATCGGGCTCCAATCCTCCTTATTCACCTCAAGCCAAGGCCGCAGCTTATGCACGTGCAAAAAATACAAACGTGACTGATTATTTGGGTGAATTCACCGTAAACTACAATAAATCATTTAATAATATACACAATTTCAGTGGTGTGGGTGGTTATTCTTTGCAATACCATAAAACTGATATCCTGGAAGTAAATGCAAAAGGATTTCAGGATGATCATATTACAGAAGTGACCGGCCACGGTGCTGACCCGAGCGATCTTTCCCTGGTAGATACTACCGGTAAATCGATCTGGACAATGGTTTCCTATTTCACGCGGTTAAACTACAACTATCAGAATAGATATTATCTGACAGGTTCTTTCAGGGGTGACGCTTCCTCCCTTTTCGGTCCGAAAAATCGCTGGGGTTATTTCCCATCCATTTCCGCAGCCTGGAACGTTTCAAATGAATCATTTTATCGGAATATATTCGGCGATACCTCCACTCTAAAATTCAGAGTCAGCTGGGGACGCAGTGGAAATAACGACATCGGTAATTACAACTTTATCCAGGTGATGAGTTCACCCATTGGTTCTGTATTTGGAAATGGGACCGTGGTATCGGCAATGTACCCCCAGGACTTTAAAGACGAGTATTTGGGATGGGAGTCTACTTCACAGTTCAACGCAGGAGCAGACCTGAATCTGTTCAATGGACGCCTGGCAGTTTCCGCAAACTACTATAACTCAATTACCTTCGACCTGTTATTTAACCAGTCTATTTCTGCGCTCTCTGGTGCAACCAGCATGCTCACAAACCTCAGAGATTCAAAAATCAGAAACCGTGGCTTCGACTTACAGCTTGACGGACGTATACTCGCTCACAGAGATTACAACTTTACAGTAGGAGCCAACCTCTCTATAAACCGAAATAAGGTACTGGATCTTGGTGGAGCCAGCACCATCATCACCAATGGTGCCGAAAGATCCTACAAAACGCATATCACCATGGAAGGACAACCCATTGGAATGTTTTACGGTTTTAAAGTACTAGGAATGGTTCGGGAGTCGGATATGGCCAATATCGCCGAAGATGATAAATTCTACAACAAAGCAACCAAGTCGTTTCCGGAAGGTTATCAACTGAAAGGCCCGGCTCGTTCGCTTTCACAGAGCATCCAGCTTCAACCGGGAGATCTCTATTTTGAAGACTTGAATGGTGACGGAGTCGTAGATGACGACGACAAACAGATCATCGGATCCCCACACCCGGACTTTACCTTCGGGGTAAATATGAGCGGGAGATACAAAGCCCTCGATTTCAGTGCATCATTCAATGGCTCTGCAGGCAATGAGATTCTGGATGGACAGGACTATTACATCTTTAATATGGAAGGTTCCGGAAATCAATACAAAATAGTAACCGAACGTTACCGGAATGAACAAAACCCTGGAAACGGAAAGGTTTACAAAGCTTCGCGGGGAGGTACGCAAAGCAATAGTACACGTCTGTCTACATTTTATTTGCAAGACGGATCGTTCTTACGAATGACCAATTTAACGGTGGGTTACACAATACCTAAAATCGATGTAGCCAGCCGGAATAGCATTAAAAATGCACGTATTTACCTGGCGGTAGATAACGCCTTTACCCTTACTAAATATATGGGATATAACCCGGAAGTAGATTACAACAACGGATCAAACTTAACACCCGGTGTGGATTATGGTAAATATCCGCTTGCAAGAGGCTATAATGTGGGTGTTCAAATTACATTTTAATGAATAAATCAGCTATAAAAATGAAAAAATATTTATTTAGATTGCCTATATTTATCGGATTAATACTCGCATCATTTGCTTGCAATGATTTTCTGGATCAGGAAAATCCAAACAAGACTTCGGTAGAATCCTATTTTCAAAATGAAAATGATGTTGAGAGGGCTTTAAACGGAGCTTACCAGTCAATCCGGTCAAATTACCTCTTAGGGGAAAGAAGCACTGCATACACCGAAGAGAGATCGGATAACATGGGAAGGTTAGACAATCAATCCTCATCCGGTGAACCTTTTCAGTTTACCGATTTCTCACTGCTTCCCAGCAATACCTATCTCAAGAATCATTGGTCAGCCCATTTTGAAGCAATCAGCAGAACCAACTTTGCGTTACATGGAATTGAGACGGTAAATTTTGTCGATGACGCTACCCGAGCCCGTTATAGATCGGAAGCACTCTTCTTGCGCGCCCTGATATATTTTCAACTGGTAAGGAAATGGGGAGATGTGCCTTTGGTAACCTCCTATCTCTTTACTACCGATGAAATAGAAACCCATACTATCCGAGAAAAGAAGGAAACCGTATACGCTCAGATTGTGAAAGATCTCACCAATGCACTAAATAGCAATCTACCCGATCACCAGCCAATTTCCGGGAAGGGAAAGGCAAGCAAAGCTGCCATTAACGGTCTTTTGGGACAGGTTTATCTCACCATGTATACCACACTGGAAGAAGGAGACAAACAGGCTTACCTGAACAACGCCAAAAAGTATCTGCTTGAAGCATATGCTGTGAGAAAATTCACCCAATTAAGGGAGATTCCTTACGAAGATGTGTTTGATGTGGAAAAGAAATCCACAAATCCGGAGATTATTTTTCAGATTGTCTATATACAAGGCGATAAAGATTATTACTCTTCTGTAGCACAGGCAAATCAGGCCAAAGGAGAAACCATCAATTCCCAGTATAAATCAACGGGAGCGGGAACATTTGTGAATCCCGATCTCGTAAAAGAATATGAGGAGGGCGATTTGCGTAAGGAGTGGTCTGTAAAATACGCCTCGAATGCCGTTGCCCGTAACTGGTTTATTACCAAATTTCGCGATACCAGTACCGCTGCCGGCACATTGGGATACGGGGGCAATGACTGGATTGTGATGCGCTATGCCGATATCATATTAATGCTTGCTGAGGTTGAGATGTATTTGGGAAACAATACCGCTGCAATTGGCTACCTGAATCAGGTAAGAGAAAGAGCCCGAATGCCATCTTATGAGGAGATGCAAAACAATGCAGATTATAAAAAGAAGTATTCCACTTTAAAACTGGCTATTTTGCATGAAAGACGCGTGGAGCTGGCTTTTGAAAATCACAGGTGGTATGACCTGCTACGTTTCTTTTCGCCAAATGAGCTTGTACAGTATATGCATGGAAAGAATCAGGACGACTACGGAATCTCAAATTTGCTTAACTTTGGAACCAAGGATATCTACTATCCCATTCCTTTTGATGAAGTAAAATTGAATCCTGAGAAGATGTATCAAAATCCGGGATATTGATTTCATCTTAAATATCTTATGATTAAAGGCAGGATTCCAGGTTGGATCCTGCCTTTGTTATCGACTCCCTGTAGTCACATCCATTACCGGTCACGACGACGATAGAGCCCCCGAAGAATCAAAAAACGGGCACTGAAATAACAGTACCCGCTCTTACATACCTATCTATCAATCTTAAAGAATGATTTCTAAATCTTCTGGAGTAACATTCATTGCCTTAATGACTCCGTTTTCATCGATTAAGTAGTTACTGAAACCACGATTCAGTTTGAAATCATGAAAGATATCCGAATTGGTACCCTTCACTTCACAAAACTGGGAAGTAGTGTCGAGATTATCCAAAACAAATGTTCTCTCGGCTACATGCTTGTTCTCATCGAAAGCAACCGATAGAAAGGAAATATCAGCATGATGCTTTCGCAGATAATTGTGCAACTGAACATTATTGGCTCTGGATAGGGCATCATATGTAGCCCAAAAATTCACCACTACTTTTTTACCTTTAAAATCATGCAGGCGGTGGACATCACCCGACAGATCCGTGATTGTAATATCCGGAATCAATTCCCCTGGATAATAACCTGTGGAGGGGGTGTTGTTACTAACAGAACCTGCGGTCAATACGAGCGAGAATATCGCTCCAAGGCAAAAGTTCACGTACTTCATATATACTTATTTTGGTTTCTACTTGGATCTGGCGGGTGCTTCACGCAGGATGCCATATCCCTTAATTACAATGCTTTTCGCTAAAAGCTTTTGTTTGAAGTTTGCAAAAGTACGTCACTTTTTTGAAACAGGAGCATTTATGTATGAAAACTTTCCTTTCAAATGTTAAATTTAACATTTGAAAGAATCAAGACTTCTAAATATCAATGAGTTACCGAGAAAAATGATTCGATAGCTTCTATTGAACTATCTTTTAAAATTACTTTTTTGTCCTTATCAAGCAGATAAAGGGTGGGAATTGCCTTGATATCGTAGAGTTTCCTTTGCGTCACTTCCATTCCTTTATCGTATGCATGAATCCATTTAACCGGCATTTCTGGCAGATACTTATACCATTCGGTGAGATTGTTATCGGGATACAGGGTGAGTATAGTGAGCATGGTCCGGGAAGTTGTGTTCATAGCCAGTGCATCGTTTAATGGTTTTGAACCGTTGAGCCTTGCCATCACGGCTTCACAGGTTGGGCATCCAGGGTTAGAGAACATCAGCAGCGTATATTCACTTTTCAGTTCGTATAATGAGAAGGTTAATCCTGATTCGAGCGTGTAATAAAAATCGTTTGCCTTCTGTCCGATACGGTTCTTCAATGCCATATCGAGCTGAAAGACATAACGTGAAACATCCTCTTCCGGCAACAAGGACGATTGCACAAGCTGCTGTAAAACGGGAAGATAATACTCTTCATTACGAAACGGAGAATTTGGATCGTAAAAGTATTTATCAAACAGGGATGCAAAATGACGGTAAAACAACGTATCGGTCTCTACCTTGCCCAGCGTGTAAAGGAGAGACTTATCCGCAACCTCCTTGGAGAGAAGGGGTAATATATTTATGTAATCCACAAAAGCCTGTTCGGTAATTTCAGGACGTCCAAGCAACTTCCTGTCGGTGAAATCGAACCGGTCCCAAAAATGCAACGACAGATATTTTGCCCGGTCTCCGGGATCGGTCAGTGCTTCAGGAATTACCGGCAAGACGAAAGTATCTGAAACAATAGACTGCCGGGGCTCCGCGATATCTGCCCTTGTTTCAGATTGGGTCTTGCTCGAAGAACAGGAGATCGTGGCTGGCAGCGCTATAGCCATGATCAACATAATAAGAATGAAATTCTTCATCGTAATCTCTTTGTCGCAATTTGGCGTAAAGGTAGTAAAAAACCGATATTTTTCGTACTTTTGTGATTTACGATTTGTGCTATTCAGTCATGGATACTTTCATTGTTTCTGCAAGAAAATACAGGCCCTCCACCTTTCGCACTGTCGTGGGGCAGGAAGCACTGACTACGACATTGAAAAATGCTATCGCGGGCAATAAGCTGGCGCATGCCTACTTATTCAGCGGGCCGCGTGGCGTGGGAAAGACCACCTGTGCCCGTATATTTGCCAAGACAATCAATTGCCTGAATCCTACACACGAATATGAAGCCTGCAATGCGTGTGAATCGTGTGTTGCCTTCAACGAGCAACGATCATACAATATACACGAGCTGGATGCCGCCTCCAATAACAGCGTAGATGACATACGCAGCCTGATAGACCAGGTGCGGGTGCCGCCACAGATCGGAAAGTATAAGGTGTACATCATAGATGAAGTACATATGTTGTCGCAGTCCGCCTTCAACTCTTTCCTGAAAACGCTGGAGGAACCTCCGGCACATGCGATTTTTATCCTCGCAACCACGGAGAAGCACAAGATCATCCCCACCATTCTGTCTCGTTGTCAGGTGTATGACTTCAACCGTATCCATATTGGCGACATCGTAACACATCTCCAATATGTGGCAAAATCGGAAGGAGTGCAAACCGAGCCGGAAGCACTCAATATCATCGCGCAGAAAGCAGACGGAGGCATGCGCGATGCACTGTCCATTTTTGATCAGACAGTCAGCTACACCGGAGGGAATATCACTTATCGGGCTGTTATTGAAAATCTGAATGTGCTGGATTATGAGTATTATTTCAAACTCTCTGAAGCGATCCTCGCAGGAGACGTGGTAAACTGTCTGCTCATTCTGAATGACATCCTGAACAGGGGGTTTGAAGGGCAATATATCATCAGTGGCATCTCTTCCCACTTTCGTGACTTGCTGGTATGCAAAGATCGGGCTACAGCACAGCTTTTTCAGGTGGGATCTTCTATCCGGGAAAAGTATATCTCCATGGCACAGCAAAGTAGCAATGACTTCCTTTATAAAGCCATTGAACTTGCCAACGACTGCGACCTAAACTACCGCCTCAGCAAGAACAAACGATTGTTACTGGAACTTACACTGATTAAGTTATGCCAGCTTAAGGAAGGTAACGCGGCAGGAAGTGGAGAAAAAAAAAAGATTATTGAGCCAATAGTACCTCAGGGGAAAATCTCCCCCACTGCGACTACTCTGCCACAATCCGGAAAAAATGTTATTCTTTCCGAAAAGTCGGAAAGGCGGCAACAAAAGGATGAGAGACAGTTGCAAACATCCCAGGTGCAGAACCGCAACACAGAGGTTCAATCCATTGAAGAGAATGATAAACCGGCTGTTACCAAAATAAGAAGCCTCTCTATGGCGGATATGGGCGTATCGCTCGCCTCAATTAATCAGACCCAAAAAGAGGAAGTAAACAATATTGGTGAAGAAGTCCGGCAAAATGGAACCAATCTGTTCACTGAGGAGGAACTGGTTACTGCATGGGAATCTTATGCTGCAACACTAAAGGAGGAGGTGCTGCTTAAAAATACAATGTCACTTTACCTGCCCAGAATGCTGAACGACGTGATTTTTGAGGTAGAAGTAAATACGGAGCTAAACAAGCAGTACCTTACCGACCACAGCCTCTCCATTCTTTCCTATCTCAGGGAAACTTTGCAGAATGGGGAGATCACCATGACCATCCGCATTGCTGAAGATAACGCCATCAAAAAACCGCTTACTTCGCGCGAAATATTCGACGAGATGGTACAGCAAAACCCGGCGCTTCTGAAACTATCCGATGAATTCGGACTGGAACTCAGCTGATGAAAACAAGTTTCATTCTTCTTTGCACCAGTGCATTTCTGCTTTCCTGCACAAACAATAAGAAAGAATCGCACCCAATTGCAGAAACAAAGGAACCCCCTTTAGAAACGAGTGTGCAGAAGAAAGATACCATCATTGATGCCAATTATACCTTTGAGGAAGCGATTGCCGGCAGCAAAGCACCCCGACAGATCATTGACCAGCTGATCCTGTTCAACGTACCCTATCTCTCCACAGACGGAAAAATTCATAGGGGACAGATTCTCTCGAATCAAGAAATCTCATCTGACTTGGTGCATATGTTCCTGTTCATGCTCGACAAGGGATTTGTGATAGAAAAAGTCATTCCTGTTGTCCATTACGACTGGAACGACAGCCTCTCGATGGCCGATAACAACAGCTATAGTTTCTGCTACCGTAACATCTCCTACTCCAGACATGCCTCCGGCATGGCCATCGATATAAATCCGCGATTTAATCCTTTACGCTGGAAAAAGGGTGACCAGCCAAATATTCCAACAGGTGCCGTACAGGATACCACGATAAACGGCACATTCTATCCAGGACACCCGGTGGTAAAAGAGTTCCTGAAAAGAGGATTTCGATGGGGCTATTCTTTTTCAAAGTATTACGACGACCATCATTTCGAAAAGAGGTAACCTTATCGCGCCCAACTTTCCCTGTCGAGATTCCGGTAATTAATGGCTTCCGCCAGGTGAACCGGCTTAAAAATGATGTAAGCAAATCCGAACTTCTGCAAATCAGACACATCCTTCAGACTCTAGTGTTAAACACGACCATACCCTCGGTCTGAATAAAATTTCCTACATTTTAGAATAATTTTTCAGCCCATAGACCTTACGTTCTAAGTACATTTGCACAAGATAAGAAAATTTAATGCTTGTTTAGCATTCGGCTCATCTTTATCCACATGGAGCCTTATTTGTAAATAAATATTTAAACATGAAAAAAATAATTGTTATTGTATCTATTCTATCATTTTTTTATCCTGTTTATCCACAACTATCATTTGGGGAACCGCAAAAAATAAGTTCATCATGGAAATTTTTACTTGATGATATCGAAGATGCAGCCTCAATTGACTTTAATGATGGGAAATGGCAAAATATTAATTTACCTCATGACTGGAGCATACAGGGACAATTAAGCCCAAATCTGGCAAGCTGCACAGGTTATTTACCCGGAGGGATAGGTTGGTATAGAAAAGAGTTGCTTATTCCTGCCGATAAAAAGGGAAAAAAGGTTTATCTCTATTTTGAGGGTATTTATAACAGAAGTAAGGTATATATCAACGGACAATTACTAGGTGAAAGACCGAACGGGTATGTTTCATTTGCGTATGACGCAACTCCCTACATAAAATATGGAGAACAAAACCTTATTTCAGTTAGAGTAGATCATAGTCGTTCTGCCGACTCCCGATGGTATACCGGATCAGGAATTTACCGGGATGTATGGCTTGTATATGCCAACCCGGTACATATTGCGCTATGGGGGGTGTATGCTTACCCTGAAGTAATAAATAATAAAAAAGTCCTGCTTCATATAGAAACAGAGATAGAAAATGAATCGCAAAAATTGTCGAAAATAACAGTAGAGCATGAGCTGCTATCTTCCGAAGGAAAAATCATTCATAAGGAATCGGCACAAGCTACCACCGAACCGGGTAAAGTTCATAAAATAACGGTAAAAATGGACGTCAATAATCCTGTGTGGTGGGATTTAGATAATCCGAATTTATATACCTTACACACAAAGATTTCACAAGATGGCCGGTTAACTGACCAATATTCAATGAAAACCGGCATTCGCTCCTATCAATTCGATCCGGATAAAGGGTTTGCATTGAATGGAAAATGGATGAAAGTAAAAGGCGTATGCATCCACCATGATGCGGGTGTATTGGGAGCGGCATCTTTCAAAGATGTATGGAGACGAAGACTGTTGAATTTAAAAGAGGTAGGTGTCAACGCAATCCGTACCAGCCACAACCCTCAGGCTTCCCATTTATATGAATTATGTGATGAATTAGGATTTCTGGTAATGAATGAAGCCTTTGATGAGTGGGTGTATCCGAAGCGGAAATGGCTTGAGGGATGGAATGTAGGTACACCGGGATTCCAGGGTTCGTACGACTTTTTCAAGGAATGGGGAGAACGCGATCTGGCTGATATTGTTCGCCGGGATCGTAATCATGTTTCAATCTTTGCCTGGAGTATAGGTAATGAAGTGGATTATCCAAACGATCCTTATTCACATCCGGTCTTGGATGGTGGTGCAGATACAGGATTCTCCCAACCTGTCTTTGGAGGATATAAAAAAGAGGCGCCGGATGCTATGGAGTTGGGAGTAATTGCAAAGCGGCTGGCTGCGGTAGTAAGAAAATACGACCTATCAAGGCCGGTTACAGCCGGGTTGGCAGGGGTAGCTATGTCTAATGAGACAGAATATCCGTATGTATTGGATATTGCAGGATATAACTATACTGAGAACAGGTATGATTCCGATCATAAAAAATATCCCGGGAGAATTATATACGGCAGTGAGAATAGACATGACCTGAAAGCATGGAAAGCGGTACGGGACAATCAACATATTTTCGGCCAATTCCTGTGGACAGGGATTGATTATCTTGGAGAATCAGGGAGGTGGCCTTCCCGAGGGTTTTATTCCGGATTACTCGATTTTTGTGGTTTTATCAAACCGAGGGGAAAATTCAGACAAGCTCTATGGTCGGATAGGCCGGTAATTTATATCGGTACCTATCCCACTCCCAGTTCAGCAAACCAGACGAACATGAAAGACGTATGGTCACTGTTGCAGAGCCATGACAACAAGAATGAAAAAACGACAAAAGCCTCCATGGACGCCTGGCCGGTATGGAATTACCGGGATGGAGAATACGTGCGTGTTGTATGTTATACGAATGCTGCTTCCGTAGATTTATTCCTTAATGGCGTGTCAGTAGGGGGGGAAAAACCTCAACGTGATGAGAATGGCATCATATACTGGGATATTCCATATGCGTCAGGGAAACTGGAGGCTGTTGGCTATGATGTGTCGGGAAATAAAATATCGAACGACATAATCCGATCAACCGGAAGACCTTACGCGTTAACCGTAGAGAATGAAAATCCGGTAATCAGTAAAGAGAACGGAGTCGCACATGTAGTGGTTAATGTGGTAGATGAACATAACAACCTGGTGATACTCGCGGACAACCGCATCACCTGCACGATAGAAGGCGAAGCAACGCTACTGGGATTGGAAGCGGGTGATAATGAAGATATGGGAGACTACACCGATAATGTGCAAAGGGTTTTTAACGGACGCCTTCTGGCTTATATACAAGCCGATGGCAAACCCGGGACCGTTAGGATAAAGTTCTCTTCTCCCCTTTTACAACCGGTAACAACGGATATTGAAATACAATAAGAGATACCGATATTTACAAAATGATTTGATCAACAAAAATACAAAGATATGAACAGATTGAAAAAAACAACCCTTTCTATTGCCGCGATAGCCACACCTATCTTTACCCAGGCCGCCGATCCGAATGTTATTCTGATTGTCGTGGATGACATGGGATGGAAGGATCTGCAAATATACGGAAGTGATTTTCACAAAACTCCCGCAATCGATCAATTGGCTGCCGACGGCGTTCTATTCACCGATGC
Source organism: Proteiniphilum sp. UBA4977 (assembly GCA_002398565.1). GTDB lineage: Bacteria > Bacteroidota > Bacteroidia > Bacteroidales > Dysgonomonadaceae > Proteiniphilum. The sequence continues at coordinate 50,703 of DGZP01000100.1, read as the reverse complement.
CTATGCTGCATGCACGGTTTCTTCACCCACACGGGCGAGCCTGATGACCGGTAAATATCCAGCAAAACTACATCTCACCGACTGGATAGAAGGATGGAAAATGCCGGAAGCCAAATTACAAGTTCCTGATTGGACAATGTATTTGCCTGCGAAAGAGATTACCATGGCCGATCTGTTTAAACGAGCCGGATATAAAACCATCCATATCGGGAAATGGCACCTAGGAGAAAATCCTGAGTATTGGCCTGAGAATAACGGATTTGACGTCAATATAGGAGGATGGTCAAAAGGATCCCCTTTCAAAAATGAGAAGGAAGGTTATAACGGCTATTTTACTCCATACGGAAATCCAAGGCTGAAAGACGGACCGCAAGGAGAATACCTGACGGAACGTTTAGCTTCGGAAGCATGTAACTTTATCGGTACTTCCACATCCCAGCCATTCTTTCTGAACCTTTGGTTTTATAATGTCCATACCCCTTTACAGGCAAAACAAAACAAAATCGATTACTATGCAAAACTATCGGATGATTCCAATTTACAGAAAAATCCGGTATACGCAGCAATGGTCGAACATGTGGACGATGCCGTCAAAAGAGTCATCAATGTCCTAAAAGAGAAGGGGCTGTATGACAATACTCTCATCATTCTCACATCCGATAACGGAGGCCTCATCGGCAGAGGCAAAAATAAAATTACAAACAATACTCCGTTGCGCAGCGGCAAGGGAGATATATACGAGGGAGGAGTACGGGTGCCGCTTATTATCAAAAATCTCCATCAACAGCAGAAGGGAGAAGTCAATCATTCGCCGGTGATATCAATCGACTTCCTGCCCACCCTGGTTGATATGGTACGGCTTCCGGCTACAAGAGAAGAAAGAAAAGATTTCGACGGAGTAAGTCTGAAGTCGCTCCTTACGGGCAAAACGAAAAAACTAAAACGAGATGCTATATTCTGGCATTATCCACATTACCATATCGAAGGGGCAACCCCCTACTCTGCCGTAAGGTACGGCGACTGGAAGTTGATCAATACTTTTGAAGAGAACAAATATGAACTATACAACCTGAAAGAAGATATAGGCGAGAGAAAGGATGTAGCTTCGCAAAATCCGGGAATCACAAAAAAATTAACGAAAGAATTGGACAAATGGCGGAAAAACATGAAAGCTCAAATGCCGACAGTGAATCCGAACGTCAAAAGCAAGTAGGTATTTATACAGGTTGTATGTAAATAAATATTTTTTATTTCACCATCAAAGACAACACATTATGAAAAAGTTATTGCCATTCATTTTCTTTTTATTGGGAATATGCTGTCCATTTGTGTTGCTTGCCCAGGCAAATCAACCTTATCAAACAACGGAGCATGATGTGATTTTTAAAAGGATCAACGGCATTCATTTAAAAATGCTTGTTTATGAGCCTGTAATGAAAGAAAAGAAAGATCTTCCAGCCATCGTTTTTTTTCATGGAGGAGGGTGGAATGTTGGGAGTTACAAACTGTTTCAGTATCATGCCCGATACTTGGCTTCGAGAGGTATGGTAGTCTTTTCACCCCAATATAGAATCGGAACAATGGTTGCCGGAACCACAGTCGACCAGTGTTTGATGGACGGAAAGTCTGCAATGAGATATATTAAGGCAAATGCTGAAATTTATAGTATCGATCCGAATAAAATAATCTCAGCTGGGGCTTCTGCCGGGGGACTTTTAGCCGGAGGAATAGCCATTATTGACGAATTTAATGAGTCGACTGATGATATTTCCGTTTCGCCCATCCCCCATGCCGTTGTCCTTTATTATCCAGCAATACTCATTGACAGAGAAAATTTAAACGAAGCGTATAAACAAAGATTCAATGGTTTAGAAGAGAACTTATCTTGTTATCATCACGTAAAAGCAAGTCTTCCTCCTTTTCTTATTCTATCAGGCGACGCTGATACTCAGACAACAATTGACGACATGAGGCTCTTTAACAAGAAAATGCAAGAGCTTAAGAACGACTGTAAATTAGTTGAATACCCTAACCAGGGACATGCTTTCATGACCCTAGATCGTAGCGTAAAATACTTTATTGCAACTATAAAAGACACTGAAGAATTTCTTACCAAGCATATTAAATTCAAAGCACCGCCATGGATTGAGGATTATGTTATTTCATTAGGATATAAAATCGAAGCTGATCTTACAAAGGAAGCACATTGATTTCCTTAATTTTCAGTATTCAATACCCCCTTTAAGTGGATATTCGAACATTGCTTCTTCATCGTTTATTCCGGTAAGTTTAGAGAGGCCTAAACAGTTATACAATGTATTGCATCAATTTATACAGAAATGAGTAAAAAAAGGTACTTATTAATAGTTTTTATTTTGTTAGTTTCTTTATGTATAAACGGGCAAGCAAAGAAGGATGATCTGTTTTTTGGTCACCGTCTCGCACCCATTTCAGAAAAAAATATTTACAAGAACGATGGATATTATATTTGGG
>DGZP01000100.1:39965-48044 GCA_002398565.1 Proteiniphilum sp. UBA4977 | reverse complement strand
TGGTAAATACCTTGTTCATCTTGAACGATGGATATTATATTTGGGATTCATCCATCATCCAAGATGAACAAGGTATTTACCATCTGATCTATTCAAGATGGAAAAAAGAATTAGGATTTCAAGGGTGGTTGACATTTTCAGAGATTGTACACGCCGCAGCAGACTCACCTATCGGCCCATGGGAATATAAAGGGACATTGCTCAAAGGAAGAGGTCCGGGGTGTTGGGATGCTTTAGGAGTTCATAATCCAATGATCACATTTTTTGATGGAAAATACTATTTGTATTACAACTCTACCAATCTGGGAGGTGAATCATATGATGAAAAAGAATTAAAAGAGTTGGGACAGCAAGGTGGGAAACATCCAAAATGGGGAAATGTCCGCAATAATCAACGGATTGGTGTAGCCGTTGCCGACTCGTTTGACGGGCCCTGGGAGAGAATGGACAATCCTTTGATAGAACCAGCAGGACCGGTCAGAAATATGGTCAACAATCCAACAATTACACAGAAAGATGGTCTGTATTATCTGATATTTAAGGGAGACAAACCTAATGAAAAGCGAATTATACGCGATCAGGCAATTGCAATTTCAAAATCGCCGACAGGCCCTTTCAAGATACAGGAAAAACCAGTGATTGACTATATAGAAACGGAGGACATGGCAATGTGGTATGACACTAAACGTGAACGCTTTTACGCTATTTTCCACGCATTTGCCGGATTTATAGGAATGGTCACCTCTACAGATGGTAAAGATTGGAGCCAAGCTACTGAACACATCGTTATCCCCAAGAGAATATTGATGACAAACGGCAAATTCTATCTTCCTGACCGACTGGAACGTCCTTTCGTGGTGGTAGAAAACGATGAACCGCAGGTACTGGCATTATCAGCCAAAAAGGGAGACGATTCTTATTTGGTGTTTATTCCGGTTAATCAGGAAAAAGATAACGCTACTATTACAGTATCTGATAAAGTAAAACAAATAGTTAAATTCGGTGTGGACGTCGAGAGGCTTTGGGACTGGAACAGGGATATGAAAGAAGAACTGGCCCGCTTGGCGGTGGACGAATTAAAAAGTGAATATGTTCGTATCGGCATTGATGCCACCTATGAAAGGAAGGAAGGTGTCAAAAATAAAAATGCCTACGATGATGAGATTGAAATGATGCATGCCATTAAATCGGCAAATCCGGATATCCAGTTTTTTGCCAGTCCCAGGCCCCTCTTTGAAGCATATTCCAAACACGAAAGAGAAACAATATGGGGTCATAAAGACAATACTCCCTGGTCACCCTATCCCCGATGGATATTAGATTGGAAGCAAGACGGAACAAAGAAGATGAAGGATGGTACAATAGTGCCCAAATGGAAGGAAGAGATCCTTCACTTACCGAAACTGATCCAATATTTTGCAGATTATTTAAATCTCATGCACCGCAATGGCCTTACAATAACTTACCTGGATGTGACGAATGAGAAAGAGACCATTTCCCCATCAGCCAATAAATATATTTATGAGAATCTGCCGAAATTGCTGGACCCCGGGGTACATATGCCCCAATTAGTAGTTCCCTCCTCCTGGGCCATTAGTGGAGCTACAGGCTGGCTGGACAAGGTAGATCCATCAAAGAACGAACATGCCTCAATTGCAGTCGCCTCTACCCATAATACCGGGCCAACAGGAATATATGAAGAGTTTGTGGCAAGAGCCAAAAAGCTGGGGATAAAAGAGATATGGAATACCGAAATGCATGGATGGACCGGTGTGGATATACATGAAGAAATAATTACATCAGAGGTGCTCTGGAAACATCTTCGTGCCGGATTTACGGGAATTGACACATGGTTATTTTATGGGCCGGCAAAAGGAAGAGGTCATACCATGATTTGGGTAGACCATCAAAACAAGATTTACACCAGATCAGGGAAGTACGAAATCTTCAAACAAGTGGTCAACCATGCCAGCGGGGGAAATTATATAGAGATAACACTACCTTGTGAATCCGCTTCTACGGCTGCATTCATAAAAGGCAACGTACTATCGGTATGGGTATTGAATAAAAGCAAATCTCCTCTGAATAATACCCGGTTTGATCTGGGAGAAAATAGAAAAATAAAGAATACCCGATGTGAGGTATATAGGTGGCACAAAGATCTACCGGGAGTTGGAGAAAAAAATGATCATTCTATCTCGCAAAATTCTTTCCATTACACCCTTGAAGGCGAGTCTTTATATTTCTTTAAAATTCAGCTTGACTAATAGGTTTTACTTAGTGAGATTTCACAAATAAATAGGTTGTAAAAAATGAAAAAAAGAAAAAAAGTTTTTTTTAGTACACTTTGTTTACTGATACTGTTGATAGCCTGTGCTAACTGGACACAGAACAGAAAAAAGGTACTTATCATTGGCGATTCCATATCCATTGGTTACACTCCTTTTGTAAAAAAGTCCCTCTCAGACAGAGCGGATGTTTTCCACAATAAAGGAAATGCACAGCATACAGGAACCGGCAAAGAGATGCTGGAAGAATGGTTAGGAGACACGAAATGGGATATAATTGCTTTTAACTGGGGATTATGGGACCTGTGTTACCGGCATCCGGAATCAAAGGTGCAGGGTAACAGGGACAAGGTTAATGGTACCGTCACATTTACCGTTGAACAATATGCGGCCAATATGGACACGATCGTTACCAGACTAAAGGACACCGGAGTAAAATTGCTTTTTATTACTACCACGGTCGTTCCTCCAGATGAGGCAGGTCGATTTGAAGGTGATGAAATAAAATACAACAACGCCGCATTGGCTATTATGGAAGAAAAAGGTATAGCCGTTCACAATCTGCACAAATATTCTATTGATATCCACAAAAAATATGCAAAAGGCGAAGGTGATGTACATTATACTGAAGAAGGATATGAGGCACTTTCAAAATCAGTGGCAGATGCAATTAAAAAATTATTACGATAAATATTTATCATATAAAGGGATCTAATAGAGTTTATATCGAATAAGATTTTAGATATCTGATTATCAATTACCCTATTCCTTAATCAATATAACACCTAATGAAGAAAACATTTTTCGCTATAATATTGCCGATTATTTTAATAGAAAGCATTTGTTCTCAGACAATAGTGAAAGAGCTTTTGACTGAAAATCTTATAGATCCTGTAGGATTAGATATTTCTATCCCCAGATTTACCTGGATATTGCAAAACGAAAAACGAGGTATCACCCAAACGGCTTATGAAATTGAAGTGGAATCGAATGACACATTCGCATGGAGAAGCGGAAGAGTATTGTCAGACTCCTCTGTACTTGTCGCGTACAAAGGTCTTCCTTTAAAAAGCAATACACTATATTTCTGGAGAGTAAGAGTTCAGGATAACAGGGGTTATATATCTGACTGGAGTCTTCCTGGCAGCTTTCGTACCGGTTTCTTGCAGCCGTCAGACTGGAAAGCGCAATGGATTACTCCTACCCTTGAAGAAGACACGGTCAACCGCCCTTCTCCTTATTTGAGAAAGACATTTCAAACAAAAAAAGAGATCCGCTCCGCTGTTCTTTACGCTACATCACACGGCATGTACGAGGCTTATCTGAACGGTAGACGTGTAGGTGATGCACACTACACCCCGGGATGGACATCCTATCATAAACGATTACAGTATCAGGCTTACGACGTTACCGGTCTCCTCCAACAAAACAATACAATCGCCGTAATGTTGGCAAGCGGATGGTATAGAGGAACTCTTGGCTGGAGCAATAAAAACAACCACTACGGTCGCCATATAGCTTTATTGATCCAATTAGAGATTGAATATACCGATGGTACCCGCGAGAGGGTAATCTCAGATCCTTCCTGGAGAAGTTCCACGGGAAAGATCATTTATTCAGAGATCTACAACGGTGAGAAAATAGATCTTCGCCTGGAAAAAGAAGGATGGATGTTTCCTGAGTATGATGATTCACAATGGGCCTATGTAAAAAAAACAAACTTTGATACGGCCAAACTGGTAGCCACCTATAATGAACCTGTCAGGCAACAGGAAATTTTTAAGCCGGCCGCCATATTCAATACACCCAAAGGAGAACAGATCATTGACTTCGGACAGAACCTAGCCGGTTGGATAAGAATGAAGGTCAAGGGAAAAAGCGGTGATATGATCACATTATCACATGCTGAAGTATTAGACAAAGAAGGAAATTTCCATACTGCCAACCTGCGTGCAGCTAAGGCACAATGTACTTATATACTAAAAGACACCAATAAAGTTATACTACATCCTCATTTCACATGGCACGGATTCCGCTATGTGAAAATTGAAGGTTATCCCGGAGAAATCAAACCAGAGAATTTTGAGGCAGTAGCCCTTTATTCCGATATGGAACCCACGGGCAGTTTTACCTCATCCCATCCGCTAATCAACCGATTACAAAGTAATATCAAATGGGGACAAAAAGGGAATTTCCTGGATATACCGACCGATTGTCCACAAAGAGATGAACGATTGGGATGGACGGGAGACATCCAGGTTTTTGTCCCTACAGCAGTTTTCAACATGCGGGTACATAATTTCCTAACCAAGTGGTTACGGGATCTGGAAGCGGATCAATTGATTACCGGTGAAGTGCCAAATTATATACCTGACTTGGGAAGTAATGTTAACCGGGCAGCTTGGGGAGATGCGGCTACAATCGTTCCTTGGACACTTTATAAAACCTACGGCGATAAGCGGATCCTACACCAACAGTACGGCAGCATGAAAGCTTATGTAAAAAGTATTACCAATGTAACCCACGATGGGCTATGGGATAAAGGGGTCACTTTTGGGGACTGGCTGGCTTATTCCCCGGAAGAAGGAGAGAGAAAAACGCCTGGGACGAATAAGAATATTATCACTCAGGCATATTATGCCAATTCACTACGTATCATGATGAATACCGCAAAGGTGCTGAATATCCCTGACGATGAAATATATTATACAAACCTATTAGAACAGGCTAAAAAAGCTTTCCATACGGCTTTCATCAATGAGGAGGGCGACCTGATCTCTCCATCACAAACGGCCTACAGTATAGCGCTCGAATTCGGGATGATTCCTTATCATCTTGAGAAACAGGCTGCGGCAAGATTGGTTGAACTGATTGATGATTTTGGCCATTTTACCACAGGTTTTTTGGCTACTTCACCTCTGCCCCATATTCTTCTTAAATACGGATATGGTGATCTCGCCTATAAACTTCTGGAAAGAGAAGAATATCCCTCGTGGCTTTATCCTATTACGATGGGAGCAACAACGTTTTGGGAAAGATGGAATGCTATAAAACCAGATGGAAGCTTTCAGACACAGAAACCACAGAGTAACTCTTTCAACCACTATGCACACGGTGCCGTTGGGGACTTTTTGTACCGGAAAGTTGCCGGATTGGACATCGCTCCCGATAAAGATGCGGTCGGTTACAAACATAACCTCATAAAGCCCTTTCCCGGCGGCAGCCTCAAGCATGCCCGTGCCATATTGAAAACCTACTACGGGACTGTGGGAAGTAGCTGGAAATTGGATGGCAAACAGATGGAAATGACGGTGGAAGTACCTGTTAATACTCGGGCAACCGTGTACCTCCCCTCCACCACACCGGAGAATATCACCGAAGGAGGAAAACCTGTCAATACATCTACCGAAATCAATATCCTGGGTCAGGAAGAAGACAAGTACACAGTAATACAAATAGGATCTGGAAAATATCAATTCAAAATCCAACGACTATAAGAACTTCAAGTCTAAATACAAAAATAAATCAATGAGAGGATATGAAAAAAATAATATTACAACCTATAGTCTTTATATTGTTTTCCACTTACCTGTTTGCGCAATTACCAATTGTAGAGGTATCGCTTGACAGGGATGACTGGCTCTACCAAACGGGTGACTCTGCATCGTTTGGAGTAGCTGTGTCAGGATCTTTAGATTCATCCTTACAAAATACGGCTATCAACTATGAATTGTCGCATGACATGATGGAGCCTTTTTTGAAAGGAAGTGTTCATTTGAAAAATGGATTCATCCGGTTAGGAAAGGTTTCGATGAAAGAACCCGGTTTTTTACGCTGTAAAGTGGATTTGATGTATCATGAGAAACTATACGAAGGGGTCGCTACAGCAGCGTTTTCACCGGAGAAAATTGTTCCCACAACACCCATGCCCGAAGATTTTGCGGATTTTTGGGAGATGGAGATGGAAAGAATCGCTGCAATACCCCTTAATTCTACAATGAGATTATTGGAAGATAAATGTACAGCAAAGACAAACGTATATGAAGTCAGCTTCCAAAATGACAGGTCAGGATCAAAGATTTACGGCATCTTATGTGTGCCGAAAAATTCCGGACAGTATCCGGTATTAATGCGATTGCCTTATGCAGGAGTATATCAACAAAAAATAGACTTAAAGAATGCAGAGGAAAAAGGAATAATCACATTGGTCATAGGAATACATGGCATTCCAGAGACGTTGGATTCGGAAATATATAAGGATTTGGCCGCCGGGCCTTTAACCACATACGGATCTTTTGGCTGGTATCACAGAGACGCAGTTTACTATAAACGAGCATATTTGGGCTGTAAGCGTGCAATAGATTTTATTTTCACATTGGATCAATTTGACAAAGAAAACATTGTGGTTTGGGGAGGGAGTCAGGGAGGAGCACTTTCCATTATAACAGGCGCACTGGATAAAAGAGTAAAGGGGATTGTCACGAGCAAGCCTTCTCTTTGTGATATGACAGGATATCTGCATGGTAGGGCAGGGGGTCCTCCCAGGATATTTATGGATGAGCATAACACTCCTGAAATGAAGATCGAAAAAGCAAAGGTATCTCCTTATTTCGATGTGGTGAATTTTTCAAAAATTATCCAGTGCCCTGTATTCTTAACGCTGGGATATAATGATATTACATGTCCTCCGACCTCCATTTATGCAAGTTATAATGTGATCAACTCAGAAAAAGGAATAAAAGCGTTCAAACAGATAAATCATTTTCAAAATCCACCAGAATTACAGGAAGCGCAAGACAAAGCCATTGATCAATTTTTAAATTTAAAAATAAAGTTTCGGAAAGAATAGTAGTCTTCTTATTTACTCGGACATATCAAACAACATGGAGTTGACTTTATAGAGAATGATTTTTTCCAAATAAATAATATCAACATAAAAAATGTAAAGAATGAAAAACAAACTATTATTAATTAGTTTCTTCCTCTTTTTCTTTGGTTCTTTCCAAATATACGGACAGATACGGGAATGGGCCGGGAAAGTATGGGACGAGGGATTAAATGAACCCCTCATCGGGGTGACTGTCACGATAAAAGGAACCGGGCAGGGAACAATTACCGATGCAGACGGAGAATTTTCGATCAGAGCAGAAACAGGACAGACATTGATGTTTTCATATATCGGTTATCATCCGGTAGAAGTGGCATTGGACAACAATACCACAGCACTCTCCATTCTTATGCGGGAAGATACCAAATTGCTTGACGAAGTGGTGGTAGTGGGTTACGGAATACAACGAAAAGCATCATTGGTAGGGTCTATTGCCACGACAAAAGGAGAGGATTTGATGAAGACAGGAAATGTCACTTCTGTTTCGGAATCATTACAAGGGGTGCTGCCCGGGGTTGTTTCTGTGATGGTCGACGGAAAACCTGGAGCAGATGAAGCCAAGATAACCATTCGGGGTAGAGGAAGTTGGGTTTCATCAGAACCGTTGATTCTTGTAGACGGCGTGGAAAGAGATATGAACGACCTGGATATCAACGAGATAGAATCAATCTCCGTGTTAAAAGATGCATCTGCCACCGCTGTTTATGGCGTAAAGGGAGCCAATGGGGTTATTTTGGTAACGACCAAAAGGGGAAAAAACACACAACCCAAGATAAATTTTTCTGCAAATTTTGGATTTAAAGAACCGCTGACCCATCCTGAATACGCCGATCATGTGACAGCCATGCGACTCTGGAATGAAGCTGCCGCGAATGATCTGCAATACGCGGCGACAATTCCTGA
>DGZP01000100.1:0-39715 GCA_002398565.1 Proteiniphilum sp. UBA4977 | reverse complement strand
GTATTTTCCGGTAATTGACTGGCGGGAAGAAATGGTAAAAGAGGTGGCTTTTTCAGAGCAATATAATTTAAACGTCAACGGAGGTTCAGATTTCATGAGATATTTTGCGTCAATTGGATATTTGCATGATGGCGATGTGTATAAAACGAAGAAAAATGATCTCTTTGACCCCTCATTCAACTATAAACGTTATAATTGGAGGGCTAATTTAGATTTTAATTTAACGAAAACAACAGTTTTCACATTTAATTTTTCTGGCAGGCAGGGTTACCGTAATCAACCCGGATATCGGGCAGATGGAAATAACGAGAATGACGATGCTTTTGGTCAGACACGATTTTTCAGCACATTATATAGTGCGCCCAGAAATGTATTCCCTATCCAGTGGCCGGACGGGACATACGGTGTCAGCACCCAGGGTGCACAATCCGATAATCTGTATTTAATGTTCGATATGGGACAGAGAATATATAAATACAACCAAAATTTCATCGATTTCTCGTTTAAACAAGACTTAGAATTTATTACAAAAGGCTTGAATTTCACGGGAAAACTGGCATATAATACACAAATGAATTCACAAAGCAAAATTCAAAGATATCCAGGTGGTAATTTTGGAGAAAGCGACTACATCGCCTATTATAAAAAATGGGACTATTCAAGACCTTTAGATGGGGGAGGGTATGCAGCTGAGGAAGAAATCCGAATTCCAAACAATGATTATCAGGGAAACGTACCCAGTGCCTCCTATGATGATATTCTGGATGGCGGATACAGTAAAAAACTGTATTATGAAATGGCTTTAAATTATGATCGGAATTTTAGCGATCACAATATCACAGCCCTGGCGCTCTTTAACAGAAATCAAAATGACCAGCTGCGGAATGCCACCAATATGCAATTTCAGTACCGTGACGAAGCATGGGTTACACGCTTTACATATAACTGGAAAGAACGTTATCTTACTGAATTTAATGGTTCATATACCGGTTCACCCAAATTTGCCCGCGGTAAACGTTACCAGTTTTTCCCATCATTTTCGCTGGGTTGGCGAATATCGGAGGAACCGTGGATAAAACGTGTAACAGATAAGACTTTGAATAATCTCAAATTACGTTATTCGTACGGGATAGTGGGTTATGATCGCGCAGCCTCATCGTTTACTTACGTACAGATGTATGAAAATACAGGGGGTAGTGTGGGATTTGGCAATGAGATCAGAACCAATTACGGCCCGATTTACATAGAGGGGCAAACAGCAAATATCAACGCAACGTGGGAAACTGCACATAAACAGAACCTGGGTATCGACCTCATGCTATTTGACAAGCTGACCGCGACGGTTGATATGTACGCGGAAAATCGGGAAGGAATTTTAATGCCGGTATGGATATCTGGGATGACCGGTGCTTCCCAGGCTGACGGAAATGTGGGTAAAACAAAGAGCAGAGGATATGAAATGGAGCTTGGCTGGAAAGATAAAATAAACAAGGATTGGAGTTATTGGATAAATGCGAACTATGCTTTTAATGAAAACAGAATCGTATTTCGTAACGATGCTTACAGGCTGGCGGAATATTTGAAGAACGCAGGCAAACCAATTGGAAGTGCCACAAAAATGGAGGTAATCGGTTATTACGAATCACTGGATGATATTTATAATTACGGATTGGCCAATAATCTGTCAACCCAAGGCAGATTAGTTCCCGGTGATTTCATGTATCTGGATTACGATGCGGATGGAATAATTGATGCGACAAAGGACAGGGTGCATCAAAAAAACACCAATTTCCCGGCCATCACCTATGGATGGACACTCGGACTTCAATATAAATCTTTCCAAATAAGTGCACTATTCTATGGTGTATCCCGCATTTACAAAGAGGTTGATTCCTCCGTTTTATGGGATTTCGAATATGGTCAACAAGGAATCTATAGCGCCAGTATGGATGCAACTGGAAGATGGACACCAGATAACAAGGAAAAAGCAACCAAACCGGCTTTACACAGTCAGTTCAAAGGTTATAGTTCCTCGGGAGGGACCACCTATAGTTTTCAGAATGCCGCGTATCTTAGATTAAAGAATGTGGAGCTCTCTTATCACATCAATTCTGAGTTACTCAACAGATTGAATATGGGAATAAGCAGTCTCCAACTCTACGCGAATGGGAACAATTTATTAACCCGGACAAAGTTTAACAAACAGTTAGACCCGGAGGGCAGCTCCTCATCAGTTTATCCCATGGTTCGCCGGTACAGTTTTGGTGTAAGAATGTCATTTTAAAAGCAGTTGAATTATGAAACGAGCCTTTAAACATTTACACATAAGAAAAAGATTTTTGCGAGTTCCATACACCATAATAAAAAAATGAAAAAATCGTATGAAAAAATATAGATTAATCCTATTATTAAGTTCTTTACTGGCATTCACCGCCTGTGAAGAGTATCTCGACAAATCACCCGACCTGGGTATCTCGGAAGATGTGGTCTTCAATAATTATTTTTCAATAAGAGGCTATTTAGACAAATGTTATAATTGTGTAGTGGATTACTCCTATTGGAAAGCGCAGGAAGCAAATCGGGCACACGTAGGGCAAATGTCGGATGAAGCAGCAAACCCATATACCTCCACTCAAATCACGAACTTCATTAATAAAGGTATCTGGCAAAACACTGAAGTTGCGCCTGAAATCGGATGGACCCAGGGATTGGTTGGAAGCATTAACGGCCGTGCGATTCCCAATGCCTTTCTTGGTTTGAGGATCTCCAACAGGATCATTGAAAAAGTTCCCGACATTTCAATATTGACCGAGCAACAGAAGACGGAGTTACTGGGTCAGGCTTACTTTTTCAGAGCCTGGTTTTATTTTGAAGTCATTCGCAGGGTGGGAGGCATGCCTGCTTTAGACAAAGTATATGGCAGTGACGACGATATGGATATGCCCAGGATGACTTACCAACAGTCAACTGAGTGGTTAATTGAACAGGTAGAGAAAGCAATTGAACTATTGCCGCATGAATGGCCATCCACGGAAACAGGGCGACCCAACAAAGTTGCCGGATACGCGCTGAAAGAGATGGCCGCTTTATATGCATCAAGTCCGCTGATGGCCAACCCCATTGATAGAGTAGAAGACAATGGGTACGACACGGAATGGGCAAAGAAAGCCGCTCAATATGCGAAAGAATGCCTCGAATATATAGATAATACTGTACCCAAACATAAAATGATGGACGGTGCTAATTATAAGAATATCTTCTATCATTTCCCCAATTTTGTGAGCGACGAATCGTTGTGGTATGTGAATACTGCAGGAATGACTCGTACCGGCCCAAGACAAGATGTGTTGATTTTTTGGATTCCACAGCGGATGGCAGCCGCGTCTGGGAACTATGCTGATCCGAATGTGAGTGTTTCTCAGAATCTGGTTGATAAATTTGAAACAAAAAACGGCTATTCTGCCATACTTACCGAATCAGGCTGGGTTAGCGACGATCCTGCATTCGATCCGGATCATCCCTATGAAAACAGGGATCCACGTTTCCACGCTTTTATACTTCACCCGGGAGAACAGTATGGCACGTATGCCAATGGCAGTCCGAATTATGTTTGTACCTGGGAAGGAGGTGCTGACATATCTCCTGTTGCAACAACGGGCAGAACGGTAAGAACAGGCTACCTCGTAAAGAAGTGGTTGTGGCCGGAGGCAATTCCTCTCAACAGACCTAATAAGGCCGAAGGATATACAAAGTACTATTGGAATTGTATACATATCCGTACCACCCAGGTGTGGTTGGATTATGCAGAAGCAATGAATGAGGCATATGGCCCAAAAAACATCCCCGCAGGGTATACCTATTCGGCTGTAGATGCCATCAATAAGGTCAGAAACAGAGTAGGAATGATCAATGTAAGGAGTGAAAAGACAACAGATGCCACAACCTTCAGAGAGGTAATACGAAATGAAAGGGCTGTAGAGCTTCTGCTTGAACATAACAGGTGGTTCGATATCCGGCGTTGGATGATCGCTGAAAGCTTACTCAGTGTGCCAAATCCAATAAAAGGAGTGAGGGCGGTGCCAAGCAATGCAACTTCTTTAAAACCTAACCCCGGAAACATATTCACTTTTCAACGAAAGGATGTTCCGGAAGAGATCAGGGTTTTTGAACGTAAACACTATTGGTATCCCTTCCCGAAAAATGAGACCGACCGTTTTGTGCACTTTAAACAAAATCCCGGCTGGAATTAGTTACTATAAACATCATCCTATTTAAGAAACGAAGAACATGAAAAAAAAGATGTTGAAGCATAAAAAAATTACTCCTTTCCTCTTTCTGCTCATTTTTCTAATCGGTATGCCAAATGTAGGTTATACACAAAACCAAGCGAACAGAAAGTCACGGAAAGTAAATCTGATTGAAATATCCGCCACAGTAGTAAATGAACAGGGTGAAACAATCCGGAACGCGGAAGTAATCATTGGAGAAGGTGCGACCACTTTGTATACGAACAATCTCGGCGAATTTCAGGCAAAGATGAAGCCAGGCGACAAATTTATTGTCGAAACCAGAGGGTATGAACCAAAAATTTTGGATGCAACAGAGAATCTAAACGGTACCAAGATTATATTATCACGTGCTCCATTATTTTCGGGTGAAAAAGATAGGATCATATTACCCGGAAATGTGATCACCCACAAAAGGCACAATGTTGGCGCAGTGAGTATGGTAACCGCCAATGAGTTGGAATCTTATCCGACGATGGGGGTGGGAAACGCGCTGCAAGGGAAATTAATGGGATTGATCTCAAACATGAATACCGGAGGGGGTGTCGGCACGCTTACCCACTCATTGAACATACGCGGTTTACATAGAGGAGGGGGAGATGATTTCATCACCATTATTGACGGGGTTGAACGATCACTCAATGTAATCACAGCAGAAGAATTGGAATCGATAGAGGTATTAAAAGATGCCACTTCAAAAATACTGTATGGCCCTCGTGCTGCCAATGGTGTACTTTTGGTTACGACCAAAAAAGGAGACAAACACAAAAGAATTCGCAGAGTGAGCGGAGAGTACGGAGTGGGTGTTGCATCCGACTTTCCCCAATTCCTCAACTCGCATGATTATGCCAGACTATTCAATGAAGCCAGGGCTAACGACGGGCTAGCGCCTATCTATTCCGATCAGGATATCACGGGTTATAAAAACAGCACGGGGCCAAATGATTTCCGATATCCCAATATAAATTATTCCGATTATTTTTTAAACAAGAGAAATAATTATCGAAAAACGGCCCTTGAACTGTCGGGAGGGAATGAAGGGGTTCAATATTCCCTTGTGGGTGGATACCTGGGGATGAGTGGCCTGGAAAAGATTGGAGACACGCCACAACGAAACCGATTTAATGCAAGAGGGAATTTGAACGTGAGAATCAATGATTTTATATCGGCATCAATGGGAATCGCAGCCATATTTGATGTGAACAACATGAATTCATTATCCGCTTCCGAAATCATACAGGCCATCTCATCTCATCGCCCCAATGAATATCCGATATTTATACCCGAATCAATTGTGGCTCCCGATTCTATTGGCTATCCCAATTTAGGGGCAAGTAACAATGTCACAGACAATTTATACGGATCATTAAAATATGGTGGCTATCAGAAAGGCCAAACGATAGACGGGCAGCTGAACTTTGGATTGAGTTACGATTTTAACAAACTCTTAAAGGGATTAACAGGAGCAACACACATTACCTTCGACAACAGATTTTCAGGGACAGAAACTTTGACTACATCTACCGCAACCTATTCACAGCGATGGGTAAAGAATGCCGCCGGAGAGGATTCTGTCATCATGATCATGCGAAAGAAAGCAGACAAGAACGACAATATTGTGTTATCAAGCAGTAACAATTACAGAACCACAAGTTTAATCGGATTGCTCACTTACGACACCTACATCAATGAGAACAATAAATTAAAAGCAGATTTAATTTATAATTATTATTTGAACGAATCTACGGGACTGTCTCAGGATACCAAATTCATGAACAGTGTATTGAAGGTAAACTACGTAAACAGCGATCTCTACGTGGCAGATCTGAGTATAGGCGGGATGGGCAGTAATAAATTCAGAGGGAATAACAAATATGCCCTTTCTTATGCACTTGGACTCGGATGGATCATGTCGGAAGAGAATTTCATGAAATCCATCAAAGGGATTGATTATTTGAAAATAAAAGCGAGTGTCGGCCTTTTGCCTTATGATGCCCAAACACAGCATGACCTGTATCATACGCAATGGAATAATAACGGATCGGCACGTTTGAATAACTCATTGAATCCGAGTCGCACCAATATACAACGTATCGGTAATCCGGATCTGGAATGGGAAAAATCAAGCGAAATAAATATCGGCATGGAATTCCTCGGAATGAATAAAAAACTATGGGTTGAAGCCAATTATTTTAATGAATACAGATACAATATAATCCAGCAGGTCTCTTCTACCCATGCGGACATGTACGGGACTTTCTATTCGTTTGAAAACTGGGGAGAGGTATTAAATCAGGGCATTGAAGCGGAATTATCGTATGCTGACAGGATAAATGATTTTTTCTACCAGACAGGATTCAACGTGATCTATGTTAAAAATAAGCAGAAGAAAATAGATCAGGTTAATTACCCTGATGAGTACCTGAACAGGACAGGTAAACCTTCAGACGCCATGTATGGATATGTGTCACGCGGGCTTTTTGGCAAGGATGTGGATTTATCAAATGCACCCCGACAAAACTTTGGCCCTTATCAAGCAGGTGATATCGCTTATGAAGACCTAAACGGGGATCATGTAGTGGATGAGTTGGATATGAGAATGGTAGGGAACAGTTTTCCTCGCGTACATCTGGGAATCAACCTGAATTTAAATTATAAAGGCTTTGGCCTATATGTACTGGGAACCGGGCAGTTTGGTTATAATAACTGGAAAAACAGCAGTTATTATTGGTTTAGCGGAGAAAACAAATATTCCATTGAGGCTTTAAACAGATATCACTCCACCCACAACCCGGGGGGAGATTTCCCAAGACTGACCACTTCAAACAGCAGCAATAACTACAGAAATTCAACCTTCTGGATGGAAAAGGCTGATCTGTTTAGGGTCAAGAATGTAGAAGTAAGTTACCTGGTGGAAAATAAGAACAATACCGATGTGCTTTATAAAACGCTCAAACTATTTGTCAGAGGAACAAATTTGGGTTGCATTACCAGTGTAAAAAATCGTGATCCTGAAGCGGTGAATGCAGGACTGGATTCTTACCCGCTGCTGAAAACAATTACTGCCGGCGTCACTCTTTCATTCTGATTGATAAGTATTCGTAAAAAAATGAACAAAATGAAGAAAATAGCATATATTGCAGCGATAATCTTTTTATCAACGTCGTGGGCATGTGATGACGCGCTTGGCACGAAGTATAACGATACATTCGGAGATGAATACACGTGGACCCTTCCTGACGTCGCTCTGGGAACCTTGATGAATGCATACAATAGCATCCCTTCGCTGCCAAACAGTTATGGAAATGATCTGCTGGATGTAGCGACCGATAACGCGTTAACAGGGACCCGTTCATCCTCCCTTTACAGGTTTGTCCAGGGTGGGCTCAACCCTACCAGTAACGCATTGGGTAACTGGTCTCTTGCCTATGATCAATTTCAATACATCCATACCTTTATGGAAAATGGACTGGGTTCAAATATCAAGTACAATCTTTCTGATTCTGTCAGAGACAAGAAAATTCGTGACAGATCGAGAGGAGAAGCCTACTTTTTGAGAGCCTGGTGGGGTATGGAGTTATTGAAAGTATTTGGAGGAGTAACGGAGGACGGACAGGCGTTGGGTTATCCCATTATCACAAAATTCATTACGGAAGAAGACCGGGAAGAGATCAACAAAAAAACCAGAAACACCTATGAAGAATGTGTCCTTCAAATAATTGCTGATTGCGATTCTGCGTTTAAGTACCTGCCTTTGGCATATACCGGGGGTGATGTAGATTTGGGTACTACCCAGGAGGGGAGAGCCAGCGGAAAAGCCGCATTGGCTTTGCAATCGCGCGCCGCACTATATGGAGCATCACCTGGGTACCAGCCTGCCGGATCATTCGCCTTATCAACAGATTCGTTACAAAAAAAATGGGAAAGGGTGGTTCACTTATCAGAAAGAGCGATCACCATGGGTAACTTGGGAGCCTACACAGCACTGAAGGAAAATATGTACGTAGGTAACAGCGTGCAGCAGACAACCCATGCCGAGTTTCTTTTCCGCAAATGGAGTAATAACAGAACACTGGAAAATCAAAATTTCCCTCCCCTGTTTTTTGGACAGGGCAGGACAAATCCTTCTCAAAATTTAGTGGATGCTTATCCGGCAAAAAACGGATACCCAATTTCGGATGTACGCTCAGGCTATAATTCGCAAAATCCGTATGTAAACAGGGACGATCGCTTTGAATTGACATTATTTTATAATGGAAAAATATTTAATTCCGAACGTCCGTTGGAAATATACACTCAGGGAACAGCAAAAGGGAGGGATGCGGCTGGATACGACTATAACAATACAATTACCGGTTATTACCTTAAAAAATTCTTGTCTCCTATAAAAGAAATGTTGTATGATCCTTCTACCCTTTCGGCAAAAAACGATTACCATCAATATCCGCTATTACGCAGAGCCGAGGTATATTATAATTTGGCAGAAGCATTGAGTGAATTGGCAGGTGCTTCGGGGACTGTATCAGGAAGTTCACGTACCGCGTATAGCATTATAAGAGATATTAGGACTAAAAATGGCATCACATCCACAGCTTATCTCGACGAAATAGCAGCCGAATCGGACAAAGAGAAATTCTTACTTTTTATACTCAATGAAAGGAGACTGGAGTTCGCATTTGAAAATGAACGTTTTTTCGATTTACGTAGGCGAATGATGCCACTCAATGAATCAATCAGAGGCATATCGGCTGAAAAGGAAGGAACCGGATTCATTTATACCGAATTCGTTGCCGAACAGCGAAGTATGACTGAAAATTATCAATACATGCCACTCCCCTATGTAGAAACATTGAAAAATCCGAATTTGATCCAAAATAAAGGATGGTAAAACAATATAAATATAAAATTAATGATTATGATAGCAATGAGATATTTTAAAAAAATAAGCTCCTTAATTATAATGTGTACCCTTTTATTCGCATGTGAGCGCTACGAAGAGTACAGGTACGATTATGAATATTCAGCCGTTTATTTCGGTTCACAAAAACCTTTGCGAACACTGGTTACACGTGAAAGCCAATCCACATTGGATTTTAAGTTAGGGGTGGTTTACGCCGGAGTGCTAGAGAATAAAACCGACCAGTGGGCAACTTTCGAAATAGATCCATCGTTATTAGAGACAGTCAATGGTGCCTCCGCCTTTTCTTTGCTTCCGGAAGATTGGTATGATTTTGATATCACCGACAATAAAATTATTATTCCCAAGGGGAAATTCATGGGAGATTTCACCATAAAGATCGATAAGGTGAAATTTACAACCGATCCAGTATCACTGGGAACAACGTATGCATTGCCGGTGAGAATACTAGATTCATCTGCCGATTCAATTTTGGTGGGCGATAATGTGATTCCAGGTAAAAATTATACCGTATTGGTTGTAAAGTATATTTCCGAGAATTCGGGGACTTACTTTGTCCGTGGAGAACAGATTGAACTCAATACACAGGGTACTGAAATTGAAGGAAGTAAAATCATTTATTCGCATATCGACTGGAGTCGTAATAAAACAAGGGTACTCACAACCCAGTCTCTGTCGGAATGTGAAATGGCCGGCGTTGGATCTGAAGATTCAGAAAAAATGAAAATTACATTTGGAACGGGTCACACGATAGCACTTTCTTCTTCAAGTCTACATGTGACCGATCTGGGCTCTACCTATGATAGCGCACGGGACGAATACCATTTCCGGTATTCATACATAAAATCCGGGAAAACATTTCAAGTGGATGAATATTTGAAACAAAGAAATGATCCCGAAAACGAACTCCGGTTCGAAGAGTGGAATTAACAAAAAAACAGGTGAAATGAGAAGAAATATTTATTCTTTAATTTTAACGATAATAATATTTACTATCTCAATACAATGCAGTACATCAGAAACCACACTGCCAGATCCGCCCATTGAAAATCCGGATCCGGATTCAGATCCAGACCCGGAGCCTACACCGAAGGGAGATATAATAACAATTTCCGGGAATCTACGTCAGGAAATAAATCTTGGCATTGATGCGGAAAGATTGTGGTTTTGGAGAAGCTATATAAAAGATGAAGTTGCCCGATTATCAGTATCTGAAATGAAATCACATTTTGTCCGTGTGGCTATTCCGTGTGATTATGAACGAGAAGAGGGCGTATTAAAACCTGACGCCTATGACATGATACGCGAGATGATGAACGCAATGAAAAATGCAAACCCGGAAATTAAATTTTTTGCTTCTCCAAGACCTCTTCAGGAAGCATACAGCGAAGAGGAAAGAGCGACTATCTGGGGCAACAACAGTGTCCCTTGGTCCCCTTATCCAAGGTGGATACAAGAATGGGACGAGAACGGGACGAAAGTTGTGGATGGCATAGTGGTCACCCAATGGGAAAAGGGAGCTTTTCATGTGGATAAATTGGTGAGATATTATGCTGACTACCTGAACTTAATGAAATCGGAAGGCTTCGATATCACCTATCTGGATCTTTCCAATGAACAAACCATCATCACGCCAGCACATGCCAAATATATCAAAGACAATTTGCCCGCAAAATTAAACGCTGGGATCAATATGCCTCTTCTGATTGCGCCCTCCACTTGGAGCGTGGAAGGTGGAATCAATTGGCTGGATGCCATCAATACAGCAAATGGTGAACAGGATGGATTTGATATCGCCTCTGTGCACAATACCGGCGGGACTGGCTCATTCTCGGAGTTTGTAAATAAAGCGAATACTTGTGGAAAAGAAGCGTGGAATACCGAGATGCATGCCTGGGTAGGTATGGAGCTAAAACAGGAGATACTCACGTCGGAAATTTTATGGGAACATATGCGGGCAGGATTCAATGCTATCGATACATGGCTTTTTTTTGGTAATTATGCGGGTAGAGATCATTCTATGTTGTGGATACATCCGAATAACGGGCAAATCATTAAAACGGGCAAATATAAAATTTTTAAAAAACTGGTAAACAATGCCAATGGCGGTCGTTATGTAGATATTTCCACAACACCCGGTTTATTAACAGCCGCTTTTATTAAAGACGCCGTTTTGTCTGTCTGGATATTAAATAAAGATAAAGATGGGGCAGCAAATACGATTATCAAATTGCCTGATAATTGGGAAATGCTCAATAACACCATCGAAGTCATATACTGGAATGCAGATGCCACTACAAATGAAGGAAATAACAGTACGACAACTATGACAGAGAAAAATAAATTCCACTCCAATTTGATGGGAGAATCTCTCTATTTCTTTAGAATGAACGTAAAATCAGATAAATAATATGAAGAATTTAATTTTAATTTTATTCACAGGAGTGATCCTTGGTTGCCATTTCGATCAGGGAGAGAACAATGAGCCTGATGTGCTGGTATATGGAGCAACTCCTTCAGGGATCATGGCCGCGATAACCGTGAAAAAAGCCGGGCATTCTGTGATTATCGTGGAACCCAGCAGATGGGTGGGCGGGATACTTGGTTCAGGATTAAAACCTACAGACGATCTCCCGAATTTTGAAGCCATAGGAGGAAGTACCAGAGAGTTGATACTACAATTGGGCGTCCGATCAGAAGATAGTTCATTAACCTACGAGAAAGTTCGTAAATTAAATAGGGAAATTAGCCCGAAACATGTCAGAGAAGACTTTTTAAAGCTGTTGGAAGAACATAATGTTCCTGTAATTTATGATCATCGAATAAGTCGTACCATAAAGTCTAAAAATGAGATCAAGGAGGTCCTTTTTGACTTAGCCCCCTACGACGAAAATGGATGTCCAGTGGAAGAGGCCGAGAAATATGACAATATAAACATAAAAGCCAAAATTTACATTGATGCCAGTTATGACGGGGAATTGATGGCGAGATCGGGAGTATCGAACCGGATTGGAAGAGAATCTACCATGGATTACGGGGAAAGCCTTGCCGGAGTGCGTCCCTATGACAATATTACTCCGATCAGTCCTTTCATTATACCAGATAATCCACATAGCGGTTTATTACCCTTGGTCGAAAATGATCACGGAAAACAACAAGGCGCTGGAGATCAATATACACAAGCTTATAACTTCAGGTTCTATGTTACGACAGATCCGGAGAGACGTATCGAGATAACAGTCCCGGAAGACTATAATCCGCTTGATTTTGAACTTGTCGGCCGATATGTAGATTATTTAAAGGAAACTTTCAAAGATAAAGAAGAACTCAATAAACGACTGGGTTGGATTTTCCCAGGCTGGAGAAACTCCGGTGAATATAATTATCATCGGGGTTCATTGATAACAACAGTTCCACTTGGAATTAATCATATTTATTCCGGAGGAGATTACGCAACCAAAGCACGGATATGGAAAGCATATCAAAATTATTTTCGTGGCTTGTATTTTTTCATGTCATCCGATCTAAGAGTACCGGAAGATTTTAGAGAAAAAACAAAAAGTATGGGGCTTGACGGTTTCCATCATCCCGAAACAAACGGATGGCCACATCAACTATATATACGGGTCAGCCGCCGTTTAATGGGGCTTTATACTATCACTGAACATGATGTTTACAATAAAACTCATGTTGAAGATCCAATTGGCCTGGCACAATATGGTATTGATACTTATCCTGCCAGAAGAACATGGTTTGAAAGAAACGATTCCATCTTTGTAGCCATCGAAGGAAACATGTTCGTGGGTGGAGCCAAAGGTCCTACCAATACTCCTTACCCCATTCCATACCGTGCTATTATTCCTCAAAAGTATGAATGTCCTAATTTGTTGGTGCCTGTGTTATTCTCGTCTACTCATTTGGGTTATGCTTCGGCAAGAATGGAACCTACATTCATGATAGTTGGCGAGTCCGCCGGTATTGCGGCAATTCATGCATTAGAAGAAAAAGTACCGGTTCAGGATATTGACATGGAGCGTTATTTAAATAAATTGAAAGAGATGGGTCAAGTTTTGTATTGGAACCGATGAATAAAGAGAAAGTCAAATATATCTTTAGAAAGACAGTGGCTGTATTTCCATTGTGTTTGATGGGAGGAGGTTCGATACAGGCATCCCAACCAAATGGGCAAAAGCCCAATATCTTATTTATCATGTCTGACGATCATACGACGCAGGCAATCAGCGCCTACAAAGGTATTTTATCAAAATATCTTCCTACTCCAAATATTGACAGAATTGGCAACGAAGGGGCAATAATGAGCAATTGTTTTGTTACCAACTCTATCAGCACCCCAAGCAGGGCTTCCATATTAACCGGACAGTACAGCCAAAAAAATGGGGTCTATACCTTATCCGATGTATTGGACAGGAATCATCCCACCGTAGCAAAGGAGCTGCAAAAGGCAGGATATCAGACTGCCATCATAGGAAAATGGCATTTAAGTTCCGAACCGGATGGCTTCGACTTTTATAATGTTTTACCCGGGCAGGGAAGGTATCTGAATCCCCTTTTGATTGAAAAGGGAAATTGGCACAAAGGCAAGGGTAACGGGAAAGAATTCAAGGGGCACTCCACCGATGTCATCACCAATGAGGCACTCAATTATCTCCAAGCGATCAAAAAAGATCAACCTTTCTTTCTGATGTGTCATTTTAAGGCCCCCCATCGTCCATGGCAACCGGCAGAACGGTACAACGAGTTATTAAAAGATACAGATATTCCGGAACCGGACAATTTGTTTGATTCCTATGAAGGGAAAGGACATTATGCCCAACGATTGAGAATGTCAATGGAAGATATGAGGAAAGCTGATCTCAAGGGAATATCCATTCCGGAGAACATGACCCGTGATGAAAAAAGACGTTGGGTATATCAGCATTATATCAAGGATTATCTCAGATGTGTGGCGGGAATTGATGAAAATATAGGAAAAATTCTAAAATACCTTGATGACAACGGGCTTACTGAAAATACCGTTGTCATTTATACTGGTGATCAGGGATTTTTCCTGGGTGAACATGGCTGGTTCGATAAACGGCTAATGTATGAAGAAAGTTTAAGAATGCCCTTCCTGATACGATATCCTGATGAAATTAAACCGGGCACAGTCAATGATGATATGGTTATGAACATTGATTTTGCACCCTTGTTTCTCGACTATGCCCAGGTTCCCAAACCCGATTATATGCAAGGTGAAAGTTTCAGAAACAATCTCAAAGGAAAAACCACGGAAGGATGGCGAAAATCAATTTATTACCGTTATTGGATGCA
Source organism: Proteiniphilum sp. UBA4977 (assembly GCA_002398565.1). Lineage (GTDB taxonomy): Bacteria > Bacteroidota > Bacteroidia > Bacteroidales > Dysgonomonadaceae > Proteiniphilum. The sequence continues at coordinate 25,180 of DGZP01000100.1, read as the reverse complement.
TGCGGATGAATCACATGACGTGACAGCTCATTACGGTATCCGTACAGACCGATACAAATTGATCTTTTATTATGGGCAGCCGCTTGGGATGAAGGGGGCAAAAAATAGCCCTTATACACCTGAATGGGAATTTTATGACTTGAAAAATGATCCGAATGAAATGCATAATATATATGACAATCCTTCCAGTAAGCATCTCATTCCTGAATTGAAAAAGGAGTTGGTAAAACTGAAAAAAAAATATGAAGACGAGGATAACAAATATCCGGTAATGCAGGAAATTTCCAGGCAATACTGGTGATTATCCGATTGAAGAAATCATTGCAAAATAGTAATATATATCTAAAACAATAAAAATGAAGATTCCAGATTTATTCATTGCATTGGCAGGAACGCCGTTTATAGCGCCCCATGTTCGTGCACAAGAGAATCCCAATATTATTATCGTGTTCATGGATGACATGGGGTATGGTGATATCGCCTCCAATGGAGCCGTGCAATACAATACCCCGAATATTGATCACTTGGCAGCTTCGGGAATGAGATTTACTAATTTCTATGCAGCCCAGGCAGTCAGCAGCGCTTCACGCGCTGGGTTAATGACAGGTTGCTATCCCAACCGGATCGGCATAACAGGAGCTTTAAATCCTACCGCTCAAATCGGATTAAATAAAGAGGAAGAGACGATTCCCGAGATATTGAAAAAAAGGGGATATAAAACCGCGGCGGTAGGCAAATGGCATCTGGGGCATCATCGTGAATTTCTGCCCCTTCAGCACGGTTTTGACGAATATTTTGGACTCCCCTATTCTAATGACATGTGGCCCGTGGGTTACGATGGAAGCAGGAATTTTTCAAATAAGAATGCACGGAAATCAAAATTTCCGGAATTACCGCTGATTGAAGGTAACCAAAAAATAGCCGAGATAAGGACATTGGACGATCAGGCAAAATTAACCACATGGTATACCGAGAAAGCAGTCGATTTTATCATCAGAAGCAGAGAAAATCCATTTTTCTTATACTTGGCACATTCCATGCCGCACGTGCCATTAGCCGTTTCAGACAAATTCAAGAATAAAAGCGAGCAGGGCTTATATGGTGACGTGATGATGGAAATCGACTGGTCGGTAGGAAAAATCATGAGAGCGCTTGAAGAAAGCGGTATAGCGGACAATACATTGGTAATCTTAACTTCCGACAATGGCCCCTGGCTCCAGTTCGGAAACCATGGAGGATCTGCCGGTGGCTTACGGGAAGGAAAAGGAACGGTTTTTGAGGGAGGGCACAGAGTCCCTTGTATCATGAAATGGCCGGATGCCATCCCCCAAGGCAGCGTTTGCAACAAGATGGCTTCCACGATAGATATTTTGCCCACACTGGCTGCGATCACCCATGCTGAACTTCCGGAGAAAAAGATTGACGGTGTCAATATTTTACCGCTATTATATGGTGAAGATGCCCATCCAAGGGAAATGTTTTTATATTACTACGACCGGAACAATCTAAAAGCCATAAGAAAAGGAAATTGGAAGTTGGTCTTCCCTCACTCAGGTAGGACAAACCAGGGATTTTTTCCCGGCGTGGACGGAGAGTCTGGAAAAACAGACGGGAATCATTCATTTGAGGAAGAGTTGTTTGATTTAAGGCGTGACCCGGGTGAACGATATAACCTGAAGGAGATGCATCCTGAAATAATTTTGGAATTGAAAGAATTAGCCGATATGGCACGAAAAGATTTGGGAGATGATTTAAATGGTATTAAAGGAGAAAACTCGCGTGAACCGGGAAGAATAAAAGAATAAGAAAGGAATAACATAATTATCGTATGGAAAAAATAAAAAATAAAAGCATCAACAGACGCCAGTTTTTAAGTTACTCGGCACTGGGTATTGCCGGATTAACTATTCTCCCCAGTTGGAGAATGGCAGACGGGACACGGATCGCTCCCAGCGATCGCGTGGTCATGGGCTTTATCGGACTTGGGCGTCAGGGGATCTCTGATTTCCGTAGTTTTTCAAGGTGTCCGGGTGTGCAGGTGGTTGCCTGTGCGGATGTGGATCAATTGAAACGGTTACGTTTTAAAAACAGGGTCGAAGAATGGCAGAAGAAAACAGGTGTTGCCCCTCGTTGCGATATGTATGAATTCTATGAAGAATTACTCGAACGCAAAGACATTGACGCAGTTTCAATTGCCACACCTGATCATTGGCATGCATTGAACACGATTCATGCCTGTGAGTCGGGAAAAGATGTTTACGTGCAGAAGCCTCTTGCCTTCACGGTACGCGAAGGTTTGGAAATGGTAAAGGCAGTAAGGGAACACAATCGCGTGTTGCAGGTTGGAAGCCAGCAACGCTCCAGCAAAGAATTTCAGCAGGCGATTGCCCTGGTACGCAACGGTTCAATGGGTCACATAGAAACCATCTATGCCTCCGTGGGTGAACCTCCCAAACCACTCGATCTCCCGGAGATGCCAGTTCCCGGGACATTAAACTGGGACAAATGGCTGGGTCCTCTCAATGATCCCAAGATTCATTACCACCCCGATCTTTGTCCGCCCATCAGCCTCATTCCGGAAAAGAACGAAGAGCTTTGGGGCGCATGGCGTTGGTATCGTGAAACAGGGAATGGTTATACTGCCGATTGGGGCGCGCACATGTTTGACATAGCCCAGGCTGCCATCGCGATGGATGGCTCCGGTCCCTGTGAATTCATACCCCGGGGGTACAGGGGAACAGAACACCTCACCATGAAATATGGCAATGGTATTGTGATGACGGAACAACCTTTTCGGGAAGAGGGAGGGAAAGGAATTAGTTTTAATGGGACAAAAGGCTGGGTTAAGGTAGCAAGAGGCTATATCGAGTGTTCCGATCCCTCGCTGCTTCAGAAAGAGGAAAAAATTGTGGGTGAGGGGCAGTTTGAGATCAGCCCGTCCCACATGCAAAATTTCATTGACGCGGTTCGTACCCGGAAAAATCCAATAGCCCCTGTGGAAGTGGGATGCAGTACCAACACGCTTTGCTGTATCGCAAACATTGCCACGGAGCTGCAACGCCCGGTTAAATGGGATCCTGCAATTTTGAGCTTTGGCGACGATATGGAAGCGGGAAGCCACAGGCTCTATCATTACCAGTACAGAAAACCTTATTCATTGTAGAAATATCTTATAAAAATTTCGTTATGACAAAAAAATCTTTTTCAGTCGGATTGGCAATTTTTCTTTTCTGTGGCCTGTTTTTTCAGTCGGCATGCTTTGCCGGCAACAAGCCGGACTCAAAATTCGGCGGTGTACAGATAGGGGTCATCACCTATAGTTTCCGGAGTATGCCTGACCAGTCAATCGGTGCAATTCTTGACTATACCGTGCAATCGGGCATAAGTTCTGTGGAGTTGATGGGAGCGGCAGTTGAGAGTTACGCGGGAATCCCCGACACCAAAGACAAGGAAGCGCTTAAGGAATGGCGAAAGAGAGTGACGATGGACAAATTTGAACCCATCCGCCACATGTTCGAAAAGAGGGGGGTAAAAATTGACATATTGAAGTTAGGACGAGAGAACTGGTCGGATGAAGAGATCGACTATGCGTTTAAAGTCTGCAAGACATTGGGAGCGAGGGGACTTTCCACCGAAATATCGGAGAAAGCGGCCAAACGTTTTGCTCCCTTCGCGGAAAAGTACAACCTTCACATTATTTTCCATAATCACCTGCAACCCGCTGATCCCAACTTCAGCTTTGATAAAATACTCTCTTATAGCCCCATGATCATGCTGAATTTCGATGCGGGCCATTACTTTGGCGCCACAGGGTTAGACCCGGCTGATTTGATACAGCGCCTTCACGGCAGGATTGCCAGTGTCCACATCAAGGACAAAACGGGACCAAATGCTCCCGATCCGAACAAGAACCGTACGTTCGGACAAGGACAAACACCCATCGCCGGCATCCTGCAGCTCATTCAAAAGAACAAATGGCCCATCACTTGTGACATTGAACTTGAATATCCTGTTCCTGAAAATTCAGATGCAGTGAAAGAGGTCAAGAAATGCCTGGAATATTGCCGGAACTTTCTTTTATAAATCAATGACCATCAAACAACTATAGCTATAAAAGATTCCTTTATGATCGATCATTTGAAAACAATAGCCGGTTTAATGCCGTTAGCTTTTAGTTCAATCCTATCATCTTCCGCCCAAACAAGTCAAAAAGAAATTACAGAACAAAGGCCAAATATTCTCTGGATTTCAACGGAAGATTTTAGTCCGCACCTGGGCTGTTACGGAGATGTAACCGCAAGAACACCCAATTTGGATAAACTGGCATCGGAAGGGACACGTTTCACAAATGTATTCACCACAGCAGGTATCAGCGCTCCCACCCGAGCCGGTATTATCACAGGCATGTATCAAACGTCCATTGGATGCATGCATATGCGCACCATCAGTTATCGTCGTTCAGTGGATAATCCTGTGGAATTTACCGCTGTTCCTCCCCATTACGTGAAAGCTTTCCCCGAATATCTGCGCGCGGCAGGTTATTACTGCACCAACAACAGCAAGACCGATTATCAATTTGCCAAAGATCCTGTGCCAGAAAGTATATGGGATGATTGCAGTAAAACGGCACATTATAAAGACAGGCCGGACAAAAATCAACCTTTTTTTGCTGTTTTCAATTATACCGGAACGCATGAAAGCAGAAACTGGGACATCAGCGATGTGAAGACAGACCCCTCTAAAGTAACCGTTCCTCCCTATTATCCCGACACGGAGATTGTACGCCGAAATCTCGCCAAAATGTATGACAACACTGCACGTCTTGATTCGGTAGTTGGCGTACTATTGAAGGAGCTGGAGAATGAGGGGTTGGCTGATAATACCATTGTTTTTTTCTGGGGAGACCATGGTGACGGCCTTCCGCGTGCTAAACGTTGGTTGTACGACTCAGGGCTCAATATACCTTTAATTATTCGTTGGCCTGAGAAATTGAAACCCGGCACAGTGAACAACGACCTTATCAGTTCCATTGATTTCGGGCCCACTGTTCTATCTTTAGTCGGCACAAAAGTTCCGGTGCACATGCAAGGACAACCTTTTTTAGGAGATCAGGCAGCAGAACCCCGGAATTATGTCTTTGCTGCCCGCGACAGGGTAGATGCTTCGTATGATAAGATCAGGTCCGTTCGCAATAAAAATTATCTGTATATTCGTAATTTCTATCCCAATGAACCTTATCATATCTGGGTTCCATACCTGAATCGGATGCCGATCATGCGTGAAGTCATGCGACTTGATGCCGAAAATAAGTTGAATGAACATCAAAAAAAGTGGATGACCGATACACGACCTCCCGAAGAGTTATATGACGTGAATGCTGATCCTTTTCAACTCCATAACCTGGCTGATGATCCTAAATTAAAAGAGGTGCTGGATGAAATGCGCATTCAGCAAAAAAAATGGAGCATTGAAACGGGTGACATGGGACACATGAATGAATCTGAAATGATTGAACAAATGTGGCCCGGTGGAATACAACCGGTCACAGATAAACCCTATTTTATTGTAAATGCAAAAGAGGACAGGGGATCAAATAATATTCAATTCGGAGGCACTTATTCTTCGCCTATGACCTTGGCATTTTATTGTCCCACGCACGGGTCATCTATCATTTACACGACAGAAACAGGAAAAAATCCACGCTGGAAATTATACAATGGACCGTTACGCTTACCAAAAGGGACGCATACCATTCGCATAAAAGCTGTTCGGTACGGATATATGGGCAGCGATGAAGTTGAAGGTGTATTTCTTATTCAATAACAACCAAATAAAAATGAATAAACAAACCAAGCCGTTTAATTCTTTGACGTCAAAAATAAATAAAGAAAATTCTTCGGAACGTCTCTTGTCTCTTGATGCACTAAGAGGATTTGACATGTTTTGGATCATGGGAGGTGCCGCTTTCTTTATACGACTGAGTGAATTAACCGGTGCTCCTGCCTTGCAGTGGTGGGCAAACCAGTTGACTCATGCCGAGTGGCATGGATTTCAGGCGTATGATATGATCTTCCCGCTATTCCTTTTTATTTCAGGTGTTTCATTTCCTTTCTCGGCTAAAAAAAGAGTAAAAATGGGAAATGGAAGAAATACACTGTATAAACACATCTTTAAAAGAGGGCTCCTTTTGGTATTGTTAGGTATACTTTACAATAATGGCGTGAGTTTCGACTTCGAAAACATGAGATATGCAAGCGTATTGGGGCGTATAGGATTAGCTTGGATGTTTGCTGCTCTACTGTTTATGAACACGAGAAAAACCGGAACACGTGTAATCTGGTTTTGGGGAATCCTGTTTTTTTACTGGCTCTTGTTTATACTTTTTAAGGCTCCTGACTTGGGAGATCAGGATCATTTTTCGATGCGGGGCAATATCGCGAGCTACATAGACAGATTGTTACTCCCAGGACGTTTCTGTTGCTTCGAATTTGGTGACAATGAAGGAATATTGGCCGTGATTTCTGCTACCGCCACTGGCTTGCTCGGCATACTTACTGGAGAATTTTTGTCATCCAAGCTAAGACCGATGAAGAAAGTAACATACATGGTTGTTGCCGGGATATTCCTTTTATTTGTTGGACAAGCTTGGAACCTGGTCTTTCCAATCAATAAAATACTATGGTCTAGCTCGTTTGTCTGCTGGGTTGGTGGAATTAGTATCTTATTGATGGCTCTTTTCTACCTTGTGATTGATGTATGGAAACAGAGGAAGTGGACATTCTTTTTTGTTGTTATCGGAATGAATCCCCTTACCATATACCTGGCAAATCGAATCATACGTTGGAATAGTGCCACTGAGTTTGCATTCGCGGGAATAGCTGATCTTTTTCCTGAAACATGGTCACCCCTCATTATGTCTGTCGGGCACATCGCAATAGGATGGATGTTCTTGTACTTCCTCTACAAGCATAAAATATTTCTTAGAATATAAGCATTCGGTAAACCCCGTCCTGTTTTAGCTTCTGATCGATGCAATATTTGTCCGGAAAAATTATATGTGGACATGACAGCAGTTTGAAAAAATTTATGAACATTACCAGGTCAGCGGGTTTCGGATAATCTATTTTTAGGGGCTGTTTTTAATAAATCCCGGTACTCACTTGGAGACATACCGAGTTGTCTTTTAAAACATCGTGCGTAATAATTAGACGACGAAAAACCACAATTATAGGCAATCTCGGAGATATGAAGATCCAATGGCAGCATCTTTATGGATTCTTTAAGACGTATATTTGTAATAAACTGTGTGGCTGAAAGGCCTACAGCCGCTTTAAGTTTTACATACAATAAAGTTCTGCTTAATCCCACGGCATTCACAATATCGTTTACAGATAATTCTTCATTATCCAAGTTTTCTTTTATATACCGTTCTATATCTTCAATTAACTGGACATCTTTCGTATTGTTTACTACTTCATCCAGAGGTAATAAGTTAGTAATATATTTTTTACGAAGATTCTCTTTGAGATTGATCAGGTTGGATATCTGTGATAATAATATTTGAGGGGCAAAAGGCTTTTCAATATAGAGTTCGGCACCAGCGTTGTATGCCTCAGTTTTTGATTCAATTCCTACTTTTGCTGTCAAGAGAATAACAGGAATATGGCTGGTCTCTATTTTTGATTTTAATTTACGAACAAATTCATAACCATTTAACGATGGCATTACAATGTCGCTGATAATTATATCCGGCATTTTACTTACTGCCATTTCATAGCCTTTTATCCCGTTATTTGCCAGAAAAACATTATAATGACCACTCAACAACTCATAATAATGGTTTAGTAACTCCACATTATCTTCAATCACCAAAATAGATTGTAAACCTTCGTCTATTTCGGAAGAAAATTCTTCATTAAACTGATCGGTATCTACTAAAAGAGAGGCGTAATTTTCGCTATGATAATTTCCTTCTTCATCTATTTCATTGATATAGTCTTTATCAAAGGCATCCTTATCAACATTAATATAGACAGTAAATACGCTTCCTACATTTATCGCACTTTCCACCTCGATTGTTCCCTTATGCAATAACACAAGTTCTTTGGTTAGGGATAAACCAATGCCAAAGCCGGTCCTTCTATCTTTAGAGTATTCATTGACCTGATAGTAGTTTTCGAATATTTTATCTATCATCGTCTCTTTTATCCCTATACCGGTATCGGAGACAACCAATTTGAGATAATCAAATCCCTCTTTTTTGAGAATATCCCCTTTTATCTTAATGATGCCTTCATCAGTATATTTAAAAGCGTTTGAAAGGAGATTAGACACTATTTTCTCAACTTTAAACATATCAAAATAGGCGCTTTCACTGATTAAAGGCACTTCTATCTTAAAAGTAATATTACTACGTTCTTCGGCTAACAGCAAAAATTCCTGTGATATTTCATGAATGAAACCCAGCAAATTTCCTTTCGTCAAAGATATTTTATCTTTTTTCGTTGTTATTTTAGTAAAGAGCATTAATTCATCCATCAACAATCTCATTTTACCAACATTACGGGTTATTGCCATGATCTTTTTCTCCACAACCGGTTCGAACATTTTTTTATCAATAAGGGATTGTAAAGGAGATATTATCATTGTGAGAGGTAACCGAAGCTGATGAGAAATATGCGTGAAGAAATTCCAACGAATGTTGTTCATTTCAGTCATTTTCTCTTTTTCTATTCTCTCCGCCAACAAAAGGTTTTTTGCTTTTTGCCTGTTATTCTGATATTTATAGATACTATACAGGATTAATGTAAAAAGTATAAAGTAAATACTGTATGCTTTATATGACAACCAGAACGGTGGAGCTACTTTAACAATAATCCTACTGATAGGCTCATTTCCGGTCCATTGATTATTAAATGAAGCCTTAAGCAATATTGTATATTCTCCGGGACGCAGGTCGGCAAACGTGATTTGATCCTGGGTTCCAATATTGTTCCAATTACCATCATTCTCAAATTTCATAGCATAAAAAAGACTTGATGTGTGACCTAAGGTAGGGACTATATACTTTATTGCTAAAGATTTAGCCTGACCACTACTCAGGTTCACAGTCCATATTTTATTTGAGGAGGAATATTCTTCGTTTACAGGATTTGTGTCTACAATCCTGACGTCTTCACCTAACGAGTTAATTCCCAACAATTCCACGCTTGTTGTGTTTTTTGATTTTCTTAATTTATCAGGCATGAAAGATATCATGCCATCTATCGTTCCCAGGTATATTTCTCCATTCCTGTCTTTGTATGCCGAGTTATGGCTAAACTGTTTATTAGGCAGCCCGTCACTGCCCGAGTAGTTGATGAAATCTTTATTCTCTTTATTATAGCAACTCAAACCATTGTCTGTCGCAATCCATATATTCTTTTCATTATCTTCTTGTATCGAAAGAATTGTATTTGACGGAAGATGCTCTTGGGTAGTGAAGTTTTGAAAAGTTTTATTCCTTTTATCGTATTTACTCAATCCACCTTCTTGTGTGCCTATCCATATATTTTTATCGCTATCTTCAAACAGATAGTTTACAAAATTGTCGGGAATACTTTTATTATTTAACGTATAATTGAAATGTTCAAGCTCATCTGTCCTTGGATTATAACAATATATTCCCACAAAACGTGTCGTGATCCAAATATTGTTATCCGAATCTTTCATAAGAAAGTCAACCCACTGCCGACCTAATATTTCAGGTTTGAATTTAGAAAAGGTTTCGTTTTCTGTGCTGTGACAAACAACACCGTTTTTTGTTCCCATCCAGATTGTGCCATTATTATCGTCTAGAAGATGGAATATACTATTGAGAGGGATCGAATCAATTTTGACTGAAAAGATACGATCTTGCGACGCGAGATTGTATTTACTTAAATTTCCCAGGTAAGAGCCGACAAAAAGATTGTTTTTACTATCTAACAGCAACGATGTAATATTGGATTTGTTTGTTCCGTTCAGGGGGTCAAGGAAATGACATCGTTCAAAGACATGTCGATCTCTGTTATAATAGTTTACCCCTCCGTCTTTCGTCAGTATCCACAGATTCCCTGTATCCTTGTCGGGGATTATTTGTTTCACTATATGCCCCGATAATTGATGTGGATCTTCTCCCCATGTATAGTATCTGAACTGATAAAATGAATTTGGGGCAATACTGATTCCTCCGTAATATGTGCCGACAAGCATATTACCTTCTCTGTCTTTGAGCAGCGAGTATATTGTATTGTCACTAATGGAATATGCATCGCTCTTATCTCTCTTTTTTACTATTATTTCATCGGTTTGTTGGTTGTAAATATAAAGGCCATCTTCTGTTCCTATCCAAATATTATTGTAAATATCTTCAGATATAACACGAACATACGCTTCCGGAATCTTGTCGAAAGAAACAAATTTGTCATTCTGCTCATCATAATAACAGACCCCTTTATTTTGTGTTCCTACCCATATTTTGTTTTTACTATCCTTATAGAGTGTTTGTATATTGTTAGAAATCAAAGAATCTTTCGATTTAGGGTCGTATTTGTAATGACGCAACTTGTTCCTTTTCCTGTCAATGCATAATATCCCCCCTTTTTCGCTGCCAACCCACAAAAATCCATCCTTGTCCGATATGATAGCGTTGAAATCACCATTAATATTTTCATTATCAATCTTTAATTGTTCGAAAGTGTATTTATCTTCGTCAAAGAAACAAATGCGTCCTCCTCCCCCGAAATATATGGTACTGTCGGCTGCTTGATGTATCGTTTTAGAATTGTAAGGCGACTGTTGGTCGTCCACCGGTATAAAAGTATCACTATCCCGGTCATACAAGTGTATGCCTTTGAGCGTGGATATCCATAAACGGTATTTGTTATCTTCAAACACAAACCGTATTCTATTATTAGGCAATAGGTTTTTTTCGTCGGAAATATACGTGATTATGTTATTGCCATCATACCTGCACAATCCGTTGACAGTACCAATCCAAATAAAGCCTTTATAATCCTGACAAAGAGTGTAAATAGTATTGTTGGGCAATCCATCCCTGTTCGAAATATTTACAAATCGAATATTCTCGTTTACCGGGCCAGGGCCATTATTCGCCAAAAGGTTTGTGGTAAACAAGAGGTTAATCACAATATACAACCATTTATTTATACTCATATCATAAATTGCTTTTCGATAGCAGATTAAAGATAATAAAAAAACTATTATAAACACAGAATTCCTTCTTGAGCCTTATTTACTCATGAAAGAATTCTAATTCCAGTCAAAATTTGTGTACCGGATGTCATTATGTATTGATTATGTTATTCTTTCAACACCCATGTCAATATGGATTGATAGATGGATTCAGGATACTCCAATAATGCATGTGCTTTGTCTGGATATATATCTTCCACATGCGGCACATTTTTCTCAGTCAAAGCTTCCACAAATCTCTTGGAGTTTGTGTTTATATTCACAACGGCATCTTTTAACCCGTATGCTACATACGTTCTTGGAGTACTTGCCGTGACATGCAATTCATTCGAGTATTTGTTCTTCATATCTGAAGACGGATTCCCTCCCATGAAATTGAGTCGCGATTGATTATGGGTTCCGCCATCTTGCATTGTTATAACAGGATATATCAATATTGAAAAATCCAATTTTATATCACTGGCAGTTGACACAGCCATTGTCGAAGCCAAATGCCCTCCGGCGGAAACGCCCAATACCCCTATCTTTTCTGGATTGATGTTCCATATCTCTTTGTTGGCTGAACACAACTTTATTGTTTCGGTTATATCATTTATCGGTATTTGTGGATTACCATTCGGCACACGGCAATTTAAAATAATGAAAGCTAGGCCTTTATCTACAGATTTCTTTGCGAAGAGATCCAGTGCTCCATAATATAAATCTGTATAAGAACCGCCGGGGCATGCGATTATTGCATGCCCGGTAGCATTCGATTTCGATGGACGATAAATTATCAGCTCAGCCTTCGTATTAAAGGCGATAAGAGCACCTCCGTCTGTTGTTTTCAAGGGATCCAGTCCATTTCCTCCATCAGTAGGACCATTAGGATACAAAACTATTCGCTGTACATTAGGGGCAATATCATCCGGGTTTACACGATCTTCTTCATTATCAAATTCCACCCATCCGTCGTTCGTGATGTGTACATCTTTTATTGTTATTCGTTCCGGTCCTGAATTAGGAGAATGATAGGATATTTTCAATTTTCCATTCAGATCATTGAATAACATGGCATGTCCTCCTCTGTCTTTATTAAGAGGTTGTTCGCTCTGTACCCAAGGGCCTGCAGGATTTCCATTTTGAGAGATGGCCTGTCCGATGACATATTCTCCTTTTTTGTTGAAGCTGGACCAAAGCATGACCAATGATCCATTTTCATTTGTATGAATAAAAGGAGCATCTGTAACGTAGCCTGTTTTTCCGTCAGAAGTTATCGTACCACTCCATTGGGCTTCCGACGCGGCAAAACATTTAATCGGTTGACCTATGGTGCTGCTTAAATCATCAGACAACTTTTGAATATATATTTCCCCATCATATATCGAACGCCACGATCTACAGAAGACAAGCCACGGATTACTCTCTTTATCTACATACAATGTCGCGTCCAGGGACATCCAGTTCGCAGGAGTGATTGGCGCATTTTTGATTGGGACAAATGTACTTCCGGGAGTATCGGCTACAAAAATTGACGTTCCTCTGTCAGAACCATCTGCTTTAGAGCTAAAGGTGACAAACATATAGTATTTATCTTTGTACTTTACCATATCAGGAGCCCAGAAATCTCGCGTACCCCAGAAATCATCGGCAGGCTTATAGGATTTTCCACGGTATTTCCACATTTTCAAATCCTTACTCACATAAAATTTCACACCTAATTCGCCGCCGACAGAAGTTCTCGTGTGCAAATAATAAAGCTCATTCTCTTTATCCAGATAGATATATGGATCTCTTACTATCATCTGATTTACACTAATTGTAAAACTATCTGTAGGAATGGCACCTGTGTTAGCCGATCCCAAATCATAATTTATACATGATGTTATCATGCTAAAAGAGATGATTGCACCAATAAAAGTCATAAGCGTATATATAATATTTTTATTCTTCATAAAGTTTTTTATATTTGGTTAGTATCCAGCGTTTTGGATTATGTTGTGATTTTCTATCAATACATGCCTTGGTATTGGAAACAAAAGATTTCTGTTTGAAAAATTACCTGCAACTGACTGCCCCACTGCGATATATTTATCCATTCTGATAAGGTCATCCCTTCGTTTGCCTTCATACCAAAACTCCCATCCTCTTTCTTTCAGTATCCAGTCGCGCAGATCTTCTTTCCGGCTGAAATCAGTTAATTTCAATAATTTATCACTTTCTTGTGATATATCTTGTTCTTTTTCGATCAGTTTTACCGCATCTATCCATATTTCTGTTCCTGCCGGTACGATACCTAGGGCAAAAAATACCGCAGCATCTTGTGTCAGGGTAGCTGTCCCCAGATCAAATTCATATTCTGCTGTTGTATTTGTAGTTAAAACGATCGGTTTTGTTACATTGAGCCCCCTTGCCGCTCTGAAATTAAACTGTACATTGCTATTTGACCGTATCTTAAAACTTACAGCATATTCCCTGTCTTTTTGGATAGGTATTTTTTCATTTCGTACTTGCAGGTCTCCCTCCACATTACCTTTACTGTTTATCTTTATATACAATGAATTATCTCCTGACAGAAGGCCTGTATTATCGAGCTTAAATTCCCAGGTGGACACGGTAGGTCTATAGTTATTTACCTCAAAAACACCCGCTATATTGTTATCCAGCGTATTAAATTCTTCATTTATCAATGTCCTCTCAGGCTGTGCCGCTGCCAAATTGAAGGCTCTTGCCCTCACATTGTTGATCAGTTTGATACTTTCATTTGTGGGTCCATGTAATTCGTTCAGAACCTCTGCTTTGAATAAGACAACTTCTGAATATCTATCCATCACTTTGTCGTTTCCGGCCCAAGTACCAATGGCATTGGGGTCTATTCCATACTTTAAAGGTAAGGCGCCTATATCCGAGTTTCTAAGATTTACAGTAGAGCCGTCATTGGCCTGATAACTTGCCTGGATAAGTGCTTTTCTCGAATCCTGGTCATCGAATGTATCGTAAAACGCCCAAGGCATCCTATGTCCGTTCCATCCGGTCACTTGATTTCCATGGGGCGATCTGTAATTACCCGGCAAAATATTGGCAAACACATGGTTGCCGTAATCTTCCAAGGGTTCTCCGGTTATCACGAATATCAACTCCTTGTTTTTTTCATTCTGAGCGGAAAATATATCAGCATAGTTTGGTTGGAGCGAATAGTAATTGAGGTTTTCAATCTCATTGATAACATCCAATGCATCTTGCCATTGTTTTTGCCACATACGTAGTTTTAACAAATAATGCAATGCCGCACCTTTGGTTATCCGTCCATAATTAGGCTGTTCTATCGGTAATACATTCGCTGCTTCACGCAATTCCCGCGCAATAAAATCCTCCACAAACTCGGCAGATGGACGCATGGGTTTATAATCAGGATCGGGATTTACTGCCATTTCTCCTTCCAGGATCATGGGCATTGGCCCATAGAACCGATAAAGATCAAACATGAAAAACGCGCGCAAGGCTTTAATTTCCGGAACATATTTATCCTTTATTTCATCACTTACCTCGCTGTTGGCTATTTGCTCCAACACAAATGTACAACGCGTAATATTAGGGGCTGTCTTGTTATAGAAGCCTGTCGACATAGCATCGGTATTTGTCCATCCTCCATTCATAAAGGTAGCCCATCCCCCCCATTTCACAGTCCACTCATCGGTACATGCTTCATCCATTACAAAGCTGCTACCATCGGAAAACAGGTAAGGCCCCCATCCCACTTGTTTTAATTCGTAGTAAAGGCTTACCGTTGCCGCTTCAATTCCTGCCTGAGTTGAGAATGCGTCTTCTGTTGAAATTACCCCATATAAATTAGGATCGAGATCGCCTTCACATGAATAATTCAATATGCTCAATATGGCTGTAAAAGTATAGATTATAATTTTTCTCATTGCTGTATCTTTTAAAATTTGACATCTAAGCCCAAAGAAAATGTTCTTTGTTGTGGATATGTTGCCCTGTCGTTTTCAACCTCCGGGTCAAATCCATTATAATTCGTCAGCGTAAATAAGTTCTGAGCTGAAATATAAACCCTCATGTTAAGCTTTTGAGTGCTCAGTATATTTCCCAGGTCGTACCCTAAACTAAGGTTTTTGAGACGTAGATAAGATGATTTCTGCCAATGTGGGGCACCCAGTGATTCGTAACTGTTGGGGAACCCGCTGGCCATTGTGGTGTACATATTATCGGAAGTCCATCTGTTTTTAACCTCACTCAGGAAATTGTAGCTATCACTTATACGTTGTAAACCATATCCACCATATACTCCGTGCTCTATGTTGGTGGATGCCCATTTATATGCTCCCACAGACGCGTAGAAAAAGAAGCTAAGGTCAAAACCTTTGTATCGTAATGAATTGTTTAACCCCGTCGTAAATTCAGGTCTTCTGGTTCCTAAATATACCAAGTCCGCATCATCTATCATGCCATCGGGTATTCCTGTCAGATTTCCGTTCGCATCTTTTCCATTTACATCTTTATACTTTATTTGTCCCGGTTCTAAATTAGGCATATGACTAACGCTTTCTCCCGGTTGCATAATGCCATCAGGTAATAAAGTATATATAGAGCCGATAGCACCGTAGGGATTGACATAGGCAGGCAACATAACTTTCGGATCCCTTTCTTTCCATTTGTCTCTGTAAGAAGTAAATGTGAATGTACTTTGCCAGAACAGAGGTCCTTCCAGATTAATTGTATGCAACGTAGCTTCCAGACCTTTACTCTCTGTCTTTCCAACATTCCAATACACACTGTTTTTTATGGCTGTATGGGGCAACGCACGTTCGCTGAGCAGGTCTTTCACTTCTTTATAAAAAATGTCTATATTTCCGCTAATCCTGTTTTTGAAGAATCCGAAATCCACGCCCAAATTATATTCAGTTGTTGTTTCCCATTTCAGATTAGGATTCCCAAACTTATTTAAATCCATTCCCTTTTTCAATTCCCCATCCCAGTAGTAATTGTGTCCGTTAAAAGCATAATACTCCGATGCCGCATCATTGGGCAGGTTTTCATTTCCTACTTGTCCCATACTCAGACGTAACTTTCCATCTGAAAGCCATCTCAAACCATCCGCGAATTTCTCCTGATTGAACCGCCATGCGAAAGCAGCGGATGGAAAAAAGGCATGCTTGTTATTATCTCCAAACCTGTCGCTACCATCTATCCTACCAGTGACCGTAAACAAATATCTGTTATCAAAGGCATATTGTACACGGGCAAAATAGGAGGCAATAATATGTTTGCCAACGGAAGAACCTACCACGGGCCTTTCCTCCCCTGCTGCCAAATCATAATAGAGAAGATCATCAGTCATAAAGTCCGTCGCACGGGCATTGAATGAATTTCGATTAAACTCCTGATATGAATAGCCAATAAGACTTATTAATCGATGTCTTTCTGCAAACGTTTTTTGATAATTCAGCACAGCATCCAAATTATAATCGTCTCTATTGACTGTACTGATATTCGCATCTCCCCCTACTTCATTACCATGCTTTGTACTCATTGGGTAATATGCCTGTCTCAATCCATTTCTGATATCCGCCCCTCCCGACAACTTTATCCATAATTCATTTTTCACTATGTGGAAATTTGCAAAAGCGGTGGCCAGATATCGTTTCGTAATTGTATTGTCTGTTATATCGAGGTAAGAAAGAGGATGGTTAAGCAATGCTTGGTTAGGATCTTCAATCCAGCTACCAGTCAATGGGTCACGCTCTGCTTGGACCATGGGGCTATAAGATAATGCAGCCTCAAGTATGCCTGCATTTTTATCCCGTCCACCTCCAAGTGCGGCATTTCTTTCCGTTGTTCTTGATGCCATGGACGAGATGCCATAATCCAACCATTCCGTAACTTTATGATCAAGGTTATATCGAAGGCTGAATCTTGTAAACTCGGAAGTCTTTACTACACCTTCTTGGTCGTATAAGTTGAATGATACAAGAGATTTAACCGCGTTGTTCCCAAAACTAACGGATAATTGCTGTTGTTGGATCAATCCCATCCGCGTCACCTCATCGTACCAATTAGTACCTTTTCCTGCCCGGACTATTTCTTCGTCGGTATAATACACTTTTGGCACATAATTAACCAAAGAAGGATCTGCATATCCGTATGGATAGATTTTATTGTTCCTCAGAAATATTTCTTTGTCGTACCTCATTTGCTCAATCATTAATTCCTCCGCGGTTAGCAGATCGGGCCTTTTAATGATTGATTGTACAGAGGTATTCATGCTATATTCAACCTTTGTATCCTTTGTTCCTCTCTTCGTCGTAATAAGTATTACTCCATTAGCTCCCCTTGCCCCATAAATGGCTGTGGCCGAAGCATCTTTCAGGATTTCGATAGATTCTATGTCGTTAGGATTTATATCACTCAACGGGCTGGTAGAACCGGCTGTCCAGATCGAACCGGTTTCAGGAGACACGCTTGCATTTACCATAGGAAAGCCGTCTATGACATAGAGCGGTTCATTTCCTGCTCCTGTCGATGCTGCTCCTCGTACAAGAATGTCAATTCCTCCTCCCGGCTTAGCACTATTTTGTGTAACTGTTAACCCTGCTGCGCGTCCCATCAGCATTTCCGACACATCCGGAGAGGATGTTTTTATAAGATCTTCCGATTTTACAGAGACAATAGCAGCGTTAATATCACTTTTTTTCATAGTGCCGTATGCTAAAACGACAACTTCGTCAATCATTCGGCTATCCTCTTTCAGCACTATTTTTAAAGTCTCATCTTTTGAAACAAAAACGGTCTGTGTTTCATAGCCAATGTATGATATCTCCAGATGGGAGGATATCTCCGCTTCAATAGCAAAGTTCCCATTGATATCAGTGGCTGTTCCGTGTTTTCCCCCCTCCGTCTGAATAGTAGCCCCTATTAAAGGTTCACCACTACTGTCGGTAACATTCCCTTTAATTTTAATTAGGGGAGTTCCTTGAGAGAATGTCTGAATTGGATATACTAAACCCATTAAACAAAATAAGAGTATTATCCAAGAATGTTGTGTGCCGGTTCTTTTTCTCATTTTATCATTCTTTTTCTGGTTATAAATTTTAGTCGGATAGGCATAAAATTGTCTCTCGCTACTGCAACTTTTTGTTATCATACAGTAGTCTGCAATATTGACCACAAAATTATTTCGGACAGGTTGGACAATATAGCACAAATGAACAGAAAATAAGCACAAATAATCAAAATCACTCCAACAAAGATTGTCAGTGGAAAATACCTGCTTAATAATCATGAAGGACGGATCTGTTTTACATTTTTATAATCTCTCTTGGATAGCACCTTAATGATTTTTTGAATTATTGTGCTAATGTTTTGAATAATTGTTCCAGCATATGGTATTGTTTGTTTATTACTTTGTAACTCCTGTATCTGAATTACTGGTATAAACAAAAAACTATTGCATTCATATGAGACTTACAAATAAGGCACTGGTTTCACTCGCTTTATTCACATGTATAGGAGCGAACACAAAATCACAGAATAACAAACCCAACATTCTTTTTATTCTGGCAGACGATTTAGGTTGGAAGGACTTAAGTTGCACAGGCAGTAACTACTATGAAACACCCAATATAGATAGAATCGCGGTAGAAGGCATAAAATTTAATCAGGCTTATGCAGCGTGCCAAGTCTCAAGTCCTTCCAGAGCCAGCATATTAACAGGAAAATACCCTGTAAATCATGGAATTACCAATTGGATAGGAGAACCATCGGGTGAGAAATGGCGCAAGCAAGGTCGAAGTTCAAAATTATTACCTGCCCCATACGCAATGAAATTATCAACCGACGAAAAAACACTTCCAAAAGTGCTTAAGGAGAACGGATACATAACTTTTATGGCTGGGAAATGGCATTTGGGTGGTGAAGGGTCAACTCCTGAAGATCATGGGTTTGATATTAATATAGGGGGACATGAAGCCGGTGGTCCATATCCCGGCGGATATTTTTCTCCTTATGGAAATCCTAAAATGAAAGACGGACCGAAAGGGGAAAATCTTTCAGTAAGGTTAGGGACAGAAGTCGCGAATTTTATGGAAACTTATGATAATAAGGGAGATAAACAGCCATTTTTCATTTATCTTTCGTTCTATGCTGTGCATGCACCTATAGAAACGACAGAAAAAAATTGGAGGTATTTTAGAGATAAAGCTGTTAGCAATGGTATCTCCCAACAAGGTTTCAAAGTAGACCGGACACTGCCTGCACGCCAATATCAAGATAACCCGGTATATGCAGGACTGATAAAACAAATGGATGACGCTATAGGAATTGTTTTGGACAAAGTCGAAAAGTTAGGCTTGGGCGATAATACCATTATTATATTCACCAGTGACAATGGAGGAGTATCGTCTGGTGACGATTATGCTACTTCTAACCAGCCTCTCCGGGGCGGGAAAGGTCAGCAATGGGAGGGCGGATTACGGGTGCCATTATTGATGAAATGCCCTAATTATAATAATGAAGGCGATAGAATAGATTACCCTGTTTCGAGTATAGACTTTTATCCTACTCTACTTGACATAGCAAATATTTCTTTACCTAAAGATCAAAAAATAGATGGAATCAGTTATTTTCCACTACTTCGCAAAGAACATATAAAAGAACGTCCTTTATATTGGCATTATCCACATTATGGAAATCAAGGCGGAGAACCTTCTTCTATAATAAGAGAAGATAAATGGAAGTTAATCCATTATTATGAAGACGGACGTAATGAACTCTATAATCTTATGATAGATCCCACAGAATGTGAGCCATTAAATATCCAGCATCCTGAGAAATTGCAGGAATTATATAAAAAGCTTTCCAAATGGCTCAAACAAACGAATGCGCTTATCCCAACAGCCGATCCGGTTTACAATCCTGTAGCCGAACACAGATATAAGAAAAAAGTACAACAGGAAAAGATTTTCCAACTGGAAATGTTACGCAACGATGTGCTAAAGCAGGATTATCAACCAAATAAAGATTGGTGGGGCAGTACTACCATAGATTAATATATTATACCGATCAGGAATAATACATTTGATAATCAAATATCCACAATCTTATTAATAAAAACTAAGCGACACATCAAAATAAAATTAAAATTCTATGAAAAAAACTCTTTGTATTCTATTTGGATTGATGATACACGGTATTCTTTGTGCCCAATGGAGACCAGCTGGCGATAAATTAAAAACGGAATGGACATCGTCAATTGATGTCAATAACGTATGGGCAGAATATCCCCGCCCGATCATGGAACGTCCCAAATGGAAAAATCTGAATGGACTATGGCAATATAGTATAACACCACTTGATACCAACTCACCCCAAAAAAATGATGGAGAAATCCTTGTGCCATTCGCCATAGAATCCTCTCTTTCAGGAGTTCAAAGGAGATTGACTAAAGATGAGTTATTGTGGTATGAGAGAGAATTTACCGTTCCAAATGATTGGAAAGAAGGAAAAGTATTGCTACATTTCGGAGCCGTTGACTGGCAATGTACCGTTTGGGTAAACAATATAAAAGTAGGCATGCATAGTGGAGGCTATAGTCCATTTTCATTTGATATTACAAATATATTGGTCAAGGGGAATAACAAAATAATCGTGAAAGTTTTTGATCCATCCAATGAGGGATATCAGCCGGCAGGAAAGCAGTTCAACCAACCCCACGGCACACGTTATACGCCGGTTAGTGGAATATGGCAGACCGTTTGGTTAGAAAACGTACCTAACCGTTATATTATCAATATAAAAACCGTTCCGGATATTGATACCAAAACCATTTCCATAAAAGTAGAAACAAATGCGGTAAACGATACCGACATCTACCATGCGGTTCTTTTTGATGGTAAAAATGAAATTGCTTCGGCTAAAGCCATCAGTGGAGAAGAAATAGAAATTCATTTAAAAGACTTTAAGCTTTGGACTCCTGATAATCCTAATTTATATGATCTTAAAATATCACTATTAAACAATAATAAAGAAATAGACAGGGTGAACAGTTATACAGCGATGCGGAAATTTTCTACCCGTAGAGATGAAAATGGAATAGTAAGGTTACAGCTCAATAATAAAGATCTTTTCCAATTCGGCACTCTCGACCAAGGGTGGTGGCCTGATGGGTTATACACCGCACCTTGCGATGAAGCGCTCAAATACGATATAATTATGACGAAAGAGTTAGGCTATAATATGATTCGCAAACATGTGAAAGTAGAACCTGCCCGTTGGTATACACATTGCGACAGAGTAGGGATGATAGTATGGCAGGACATGCCGAATGGCGATAAGAAAACAGAATGGCAAAATAAAAAAATGTACCAAGGCGCTGAATACCAAAGAAGCCCTGAATCGGAAGCCACTTACCGTAAAGAGTGGAAAGAGATCATGGATTTTCTGTATTCATATCCAAGTATAGGAGTATGGGTTCCTTTCAATGAAGCATGGGGACAATTTAAAACGGTGGAGATCACGGAATGGACTAAAATGTATGATCCCAGCCGGTTGGTGAATTCTGCAAGCGGAGGGAATCATTTTGTATGTGGAGATATGCTCGATTTACATAACTATCCGGCCCCGGCCATGTACTTGTATGATGCATCCCGTGCCAATGTGCTTGGTGAGTATGGGGGGATAGGCTTGCTATTTAAAGACCACTCCTGGGAACCGGATAGAAACTGGGGTTACATCCAATTCCAAAATTCAAAAGATGCCACAGACAAATATCTTGAGTATGCAGCCTCTTTAAAACAATTGATAAAGAATGGTCTATCCGCAGCCATTTATACTCAAACTACCGATGTTGAGATAGAAATAAACGGATTGATGACTTATGATAGAAAAGTGGTGAAACTTGATGAACAACTGTTAAGAAAAATAAACAGTGAAATATGTAAAATATTAGATAAAGAATCATTATGATATTAAAAATATTTACCCCAATCTTACTATTTGGATTCCTGGGAGTTGCCGGGTTACATTCACAAAATATGGTTTATGAGATATCAACAAAAGGTACTTCGCTTATCTATACGGTTGGCAAAGACAACCGTCTGATATTTCGTTACTATGGCACAAAAATTGATAATTCAGTTCAATTCGAATCTGTTCGTGGATATGGTAAAGCTGACACCAACAGGGAAATGAATTACGAGGCATACCCGGCTTTCGGGTTAGGGTATGTCAACGAACCGGCATTAAGCCTGATCCATGGCGATGGCAGTCTTATTACGGAACTTAAACTTGAAAATTATGTAGTAAACAAACAACCCAATATTCATCATTTTGTGTTTTACCTTAAGGATGAAGTATATGACTTGAGCGTAGAACTTCATACTGAAGCCTACCTGAATGAAGATGTAATAAACCAATGGGTTACTATTACAAATAATGAACCCAAGCCTATTACTCTTAAAAACTTCTACTCTTCGTTTCTCAGCATCCGTGCTAATAGTTACTATCTTACCCACTTTAATGGGACATGGGCAGGTGAAATGAATCTAACAGAAGAGCGTCTTGGCTATGGTGTTAAAAGTATCGAGTCAAAAAAAGGAGTGCGTACGACTCAAACAGAGAATGCTTCTTTTATCCTCTCTTTAGATCAGCCGACCAAAGAAACAAGCGGAATATGTATAGGAGGCGCCTTGGCGTGGTCCGGAAACTATAAACTCTCATTCGAATTGAATGAATATGATTACCTTAACATTCTGGGAGGAATGAACCCTTTCATGTCTGAATACAAACTGAATCAAGGCGAAAAATTGGAAACTCCCAAAATGATATACACTTACAGCAATAAAGGAAAGGGGCAGATCTCCCGTAACTTTCACGACTGGGCACGAAAATATAGTCTGAATAAAGGATATGAAGAGCGTCCCATAGTTCTGAATAGCTGGGAAGGTGCATATTTTGATTTTAATGAACAGATAATCAAAGATATGATTGATAATGCAGCCAAATTAGGAGCTGAGCTGTTTGTACTGGATGACGGATGGTTCGGTAACAAATATCCCCGAAACAATGCAAGGGCAGGTTTGGGAGACTGGCAGGTAAATACGAAAAAATTACCTAACGGGCTGCAATATCTAATCGACCATGCTACTCAGCGCGGAATAAAGTTTGGTATTTGGATAGAACCGGAAATGGTTAACCCAAAGAGTGAATTGGCAGAAAGACACCCTGAATGGATAGTACAAAGCAATGGGAGAGAAAAAACAACCATACGCAACCAATTGCTGCTCGATCTTTCCAATCCCCAGGTTCAGGATTTTATTTGGAATATGATCGATGACCTGCTCAGCAGCCATCACGGTATAGCATACATTAAGTGGGATGCCAACCGTCATGTGGAACAAGTTGGCTCATCTTATCTGCCGGCTGATAAACAAACTCACTTTTGGATAGATTATACCAAAGGCCTGTACGTTATCTACGAAAAGATAAGAAATAAATATCCTGATCTTATTTTTCAAGCATGTGCGTCAGGAGGAGGAAGAGTCGACTATGGGGCTCTCAAATATCATGACGAATTTTGGACATCAGACAATACTGATGCCCTGCGCAGGGTATATATGCAATATTCAACCAACCTAATTTATCCGGCAGTGGCAACCGCTGCTCATGTTTCTACAGTACCCGGACATCAGACAGGGAGCATCATACCCCTTAAATTCCGTTTCGATGTAGCGATGAGCGGGCGTCTTGGCTTAGAATTACAACCACGTGATATTCCCGAAGAAGAATGGGATTTTGCGGAACAAGCTATTGAAAATTATAAAACACATGTCAGGGAATTAGTTACCAAAGGAGATCTTTATCGTCTAATATCTCCCTATGACAGAACAAACAATCATTCTTCAAACATATACATTCGTAAAGACAAAAGCAAAGCCGTATTATTTGTTTACTGCACCGATTTCAATAATCGCGGGGTGTTACCTAAAATATTATTACAAGGATTAGATAATAATAAGAAATATCGTATTACCGAAATAAATAAGACGAAAAACAAAAGTTGTTTTTGGGGAAATGAAATGATATTTGATGGAGAATATCTTATGAATGCCGGGATTGAATTGCAGATCGCAAGACAATATGACAGTGCGGTATTTATTCTGGAAGAAACTAATCCGTCCGGTTGTGTAAATTAAACTGAATTAGTTTAGATTTAATCTGACAGTTAAGGGCAAAAACTTAAGTTTGTAATTGCACAAACAAAGAAAGTTCAACCCTTAAAAACTGTCAGAAATGAATTCAGAAACGAAGTTAATCAAAAACAAGTTAGGACTGCTCAAATTAGCAGAAGAATTAGGTAATGTCTCTCAGGCATGCAAGTATTTAGGATACAGCCGGGATACCTTCTACCGATAAAGGGAACTGGTGGAAACCGGTGGTGAATTAGCTCTACAGGAGATCAGCAGACGAAAGCCCATCATCAAAAATCGTATTGAACAGGAGATTGAAGATCGGGTAGTATCATTTGCAACAGAAAATCCCGCTTTTGGTCAGGTCCGTGTTTGCAATGAGCTGAAAAAGGAGGGTGTTTTTGTATCACCATCAGGTGTTCGAAGCATTTGGTTGAGAAATGATTTTGAAACATTCCGCAAGCGATTGAAAGCGCTGGAAGCAAAGGTTGCCCAGGAAGGAATCGTACTCACTGAAGCTCAGGTTGTGGCTTTGGAAAAGGCTAAAGAGGAAAAGGTGGCCAGAGGTGAAATCGAAACGTATCATCCCGGTTATCTTGGAGCCCAGGATACGTATTACGTGGGGAACATCAAGGGCGTGGGACGTATTTATCAGCAGACATTTATTGATACATACACGAAGGTGGCCACTGTTAAGCTTTATGATCGGAAGGTGGCTCTTGTTGCTGCTGATATGCTAAATGACCGGGTACTCCCTCTTTACGACC
>DGZP01000118.1:1289-7239 GCA_002398565.1 Proteiniphilum sp. UBA4977 | reverse complement strand
TGGGTACGTGAGTTGAGTGGTGTGCAATACACGCTGGAAAGTCCCGCAAAATTTTCATTCCGCGACCAGGTGGATGCACAACAAGAGGTGGCCGCCATGCCGCCCTGGTATTGCAGGGAATGCAACAGTTCCGGCTGGCTGGGTGTGAAACCCGATGACAAAGATGTTTTCAGCAGAGACGTGAATGAGGTGTACGAGAAGTTCTTCTCCAATAACAAAAACCTATACTTTATCTTACCCGGTGGAGAACTCTCACCTGCCGATTTTGAGGCAACAGGTTATAATCCTGAGACTTTCCTGGAGTATAATATTGATCCGAAGACTCTCAAAGCTGTGGGTGATAAAGAAGAGGGTTTCGCCATACAGGCATTGCGGAAACTGAAAGAGAACAGGGCTGACCATACCTGCCCCTGCTGCAACAGTGCCAACACGGTGGCGATCATCGGTACCAAAATACCCACGTTGAGTTCTATTGCCGTAAGCCAGACACTGGCAACCGATCTGGATGTCACAACTGACAGGGACAGAAAGGTATTGGCATTTACCAACTCCGTTCAGGATGCGGCACATCAGGCAGGCTTTATTGAGAGCCGGAACTATCGCTTTACTTTCAGGGCATCGCTGCAAAAAGTGATCAATGAGTTAAACCACCCGGTAAGACTCAATGAACTTGCCGATAGCTTTATCTCCTTCTGGAAACAGCATGGCGATGAAACGGAGCAGGATCACCTGAGCGGATACCTCTATCGTTTCTTCCCAAAGGAATATGTGGGCAAAGCATCACCCAAAAACTATCTGAAGACTATGGGTGAGGAAAAGAAATATGATGAAGACTTTTTAAAAGAGCTCGATCAGAGAGTTCGCTGGGAAATCTACTCCGAGTTTGGGTTTACCTCTCGTGTAGGACGTACATTGGAGAAGACAGGAGCATCATCGGCTTATTTTGACACTTCATTGCTGCATGCTGCATGGGATGAGATGATGGAATGGATTGAGCATAACGATGTAAGTAGATCGATAAAAAGAGAAGATTTCCTGAAATTTACCAACCTTGTGTTGCATAGAATCCGTACACGGGGAGCAATAGACCATGCTTACTATTCGAAATACAGATCGGAAAGATTGAGCCTGTGGGATCTGAATTGGCAAAAGGATGGACGCCATTTTCTGAATCCTACCTATCATCCCAACAGTTCACGTTTTCCCAAGTTGCTGACCAATCAGGGGTCGCGCGACAACTTATTGGATACGACCACTGCCCGCAAAAGCAACTGGTTCCATGCCTATTTCAACAAGACATTTTTGCAGGCAGCCGTAACCCCGGAATTTATCAATGAGTTCTACGAGCAATGGACGGCTGCGCTGACAACTGTGGGAATATTGAACCGGGAGACGGCCGGTGATCATACAAACTATGCGATCAATGCGGATGCAATCTGGGTGGCCAAATATGTGAATGAGTTTGCCTGCTCCCAATGTGAGGATGTGCTTTACTCGCACGATGATATGGAAATGGCGGATGACGCCTGTTGTCTGAGCCATCGCTGTACGGGTCAATACAAGGCAACCCCACAGACGGTGAAAAACTACTACAACGCGGTCTATAACCGCAATCGCTTCCCGCGCATTTATTCAAGTGAACATACCGGCTTATTGGAGCGACAGGTGCGTGAACGACTGGAGATGAGTTTCAAGAAGAGAAATCGTTTTGATTCTCCCAACACCTTGATCGCGACCAGCACGCTGGAGATGGGGATTGACATTGGCAGTCTGAACACGGCTTATAACAACAGCGTCCCCCCCTTGCCTTCCAACTTCCTGCAACGCGTGGGTCGTGCCGGACGTAGCTCGGGTGCCGCTCTGGTGGTGAACTTCGTGAAAAATCAGAACCACGACCTTTACTACTATGCCGACCCCATGGAAATGATGCGGGGTGATGTAAATACGCCCGGATGCTACCTGGAGGCAAAGGATATATTGAGACGCCATTTTACGGCCTATTGTATCGACAGCTGGGTGGCTGTTAATCCGAACGAGAACAGTATTCCCACTTTTATTAGGGACCTGAAGCTGGGTTTAAGAAATTTGACGGATACAGCTTTCTTCATCAACAGACTGAATAATTTTATAAAAGAAAACAGATACCGCCTGGTACCTCACTTTCTGAAACAGTATCCCACGAAGATTAAAGATCAGGTGTTCCCCGAGATCAATGATACACTGACATCAGGAGCATTCTATGATCACCTGCTTTCGGTTTTTATGAAAGTAAAAGAGGAGTTGCTCGAAATAGATAAACGACGAGAGGAGTTAAAGGAGGAGGTGAAGGTTTTGAACTTGGCGAAAGGGGATCCTCTCTTTGACGAATACATAAGGGAAGGAAAGAACCTGGGTGGTGTGAAAAAATCAATTTTTGCCCGCAATGTACTGGAACATATGACGAATGTGGGCATCCTGCCTAATTATGCTTTCCCTGAAACAGGGGTGCAGCTGCATGCACATGTAATCAGTTCGGCGATTGCAGGTACCACAAACAGAACACTGGACAAGAGCTTTGAACTGGTAAGACCCGCCAGCCAGGCCATAAAGGAATTGGCTCCCGAAAACTACTTCTATACACAGGGATATCGATTCGAAATAAGTGGTGTAAACACATTCGACTGGAGTGACCAGGCTTTATTTCACGACAAGCGGTTTTGCTCCAAATGCGACCATCTTGAAATCGATAGCCTCTCAAGCAAGGGGAACTGCCCCAAGTGCGGTGATCCATCCTGGGCATCATCTTCAAATGTGCATCGCTTTGCCAAACTTATTACGGTGAAATCATTCAACAGTGAGGCTCGTTCACGGTTAAAAGATGATAAGGATGACCGGGATGTGCAACAATATCAGCTGATGCATCATGTGATCTTTGATCGAAACAGTTCTGAGGGTGCGTGGGTTCTAAAGGAAATACCATTTGGGATCGAGTTTGTGAAAAACGCAACCATCACTTCCGTAAATTATGGGCGGTTGGATGGAAACGATGCCCGAAAGATTAAAATCAACGATACGGAAGCTTTGACAAAAGGTTTCGTAACCTGTCGTTTGTGTGGAAAATCAACGTCGTCAACCCATCTGATCCACGAGGCAAAGGATTATCATTATGGCTATTGCAAGCATCGCAATACGAAATACAAACCGGGTGAGACAAATGATGTGTTTGAAGAGGTTTATTTTTTCAGGGAGATGCATACGGAAATCCTGAAAATAATTCTGCCGGTGCAGGAGTTCAACACAGAGGCTGACATCCGTATGTTTCAGGCTGGATTGGAACTGGGATTAAAAAGGTATTTTAAAGGGAATCCCGGACACATCAGGGTGCTTTCTTACAGAGAATTTAACCGGCAGACCGATAAATTCGATCGTTTTCTCTTGTTGTATGATACCATTCCCGGTGGTACAGGATATCTGAAACAGTTGTTTGCACACGAAGAGTTTTCGCTCCTTTTGAGGGAAAGTTACGAGGCAATTCGGGATTGTACCTGTCAACTGGATGGACATGACGGATGCTACAAGTGTATATACTCCTACGGTAATCAGTATAATCGTGCTGATTTAAGTCGGAGAAAGGCAGAGGAGTGGTTCGAGAGGATATACAGAAACTCAGAACAATGGATTAAAAACGATCATGGCCTTGGCTCGCTGACCAACTCGGGGAAAATTGAAGAATCGGAATTGGAAGAACGGTTTATAAAACTGCTTCAGATTTTTGCTGAGAATAATGAAGGGTACGATTTTCAATCGAGAAAAGATGATGATTCGGTATATTACGAACTGAAAATCAACAAAGGGGATACCACTGCGAGGTATTGGATCAGGCCCCAGATTTCGTTAGGTCCCAAAGATGGTATCGCTTACAGCACAAGAGTTGACTTCCTGGTAGTATGTGCAGAGTATACATACAAGGGGATATCCTATGTTGACGAGGTGTCCAAAATTGCACTCTATCTTGATGGATACCAGTTCCACGCTTCCAAAGAACACAACGTTTTTGAAAAAGATGTCAGAATTCGCCAGGCAATTGCTGCACAACCTGAATATCGGACCTGGACGCTTACATGGAACGACCTGAATAATCTACAGGCAATTTTGGAGAAAACGGGAAATGGTTTCGATGAATTGTATCAAAATTATCTAACCCGGTTTTCACACAATTACCTGGGAAAATTGATACCAACAGTTCGTCATGGCGAAATTGTGAATTATGCTTTGCCAAAGAACAACTTTTTACGTTTTTGGGAACAACTGCTCAATCCACCAATAGGTCTGTTTGAAAAATCCTGGTTTACCTATTTGGGTTCATGGACCGAGAAGTTATTGGAACCATCATTCAATCCGGATTCTTTGAAATTGCTACTATCGAAAGAGATGATCTACGACAGCTTCATCAAAAATAACCGGGTTACTGACTTTAACGCACTGCTGCCTGTTGAACATGGAGCTTCTTTTGACTTTGCCGAATGGAATATTTGGGTGAATATCGGAAATAAAAGAATTTATTCCAATCTTCAGTTGAAAGAGTCAATGAATATGGATAAACAAGAATGGGAATATTTTTGGCACCTTTTCAACCTTTATCAAACATCAGAGTTTGTTGATCAAATGATTGATGTTGGTGAAGGAATGACTGAACAGACCGATGAAAACTTGCTGGAAGAGTTGAAACAGCTGTATGCTCCTAATTTTCATCCGATATTGAAACAAGGAGTAAAAAACAAAGTGATCAACCGGGAGAACATGGATTTCTTGGACTCCTGGGTGGATGATGACGGGAATATTTTGGCTGATGCTGAATTGGTGCTTGAAACATTGAGGATTGCTATCTGCCCCTATTCCGACGAAAGTTTGAAAGTGTTTCAAGAAGCAGGGTTTACAATCTACAACAAGGAGCAACTAAATGAAATCATACTATGAAGCTATTTATTTACGATAAGTTTTGGGATGCCTTTCTAAAAATCAACAAGGGAACACAAAGCAAGGTCACTGACTTTATCAGCAAGTTCAGAACCGATTCTAAAAGTGCGGCAATCAACCTGGAGGCAATCAGCACCTTTAAGGATCAGTCGCTACGCACTGCTCGCATAGACCAGAAATACCGGGCAATACTCAAAGAAGTACAAGCAGGTGAGCTTTATCTGTTGGTGTGGATTGACAACCATGACGAGGCGATGGATTGGGCAAAAAACAAGCGGATAGACTGGAACGAGCAGACGCAGGCTTATCAGGTATTTAGCCTGGATGAGAGCATTGAAAAGGAAAACAGGGAGGTGGTTGAGTCAACCGACCTCTTCATGGGCAAATATGGTGGCAAGGAGTTGATGGAGCTGGGTGTCCCGGAAGTACTGATACCATCGGTATTAAAAGTAAAAAACATTGATGACCTGGGGCAGCTGGAGAATTACCTCCCTGATGATGCCTTTGAAAACCTGTTTTATCTGCTGGATGGTGCCAGTATGGATGCTGTGCTAACCATTGTACGTGAAGGGTTGAATGAGGAAAGTTCGATAGAAAGTAAAAACAATGCACGTTCATTCATTGAACTGACAGATGATGAGATGTTGAATGAAGCTTTACAGGGCTCATTGCAGAAATGGAAGTATTATTTGCACCCTTCGCAGTCGACTTTTGTATATGGACAGTTTAAGGGCGCAATTAAACTTTCAGGAGGTGCAGGAACGGGTAAGACTGTGGCCGCATTGCATCGGTTAAAATTCCTGTCAGAACACAAAACCGATCCACAACCCATTCTTTTCACAACCTTTACCAAAGAACTGACCGAAAACTTAAAATCCTTAGCCCTTGGATTGAATATCAGCGAGCGTTCATTTCACATAGAGAATATTGATGCTTTGGCATTCAGGCTTGCACAGAAATACCACTTGTTGCCAGGTACAGCCAAACTGTTTGG
>DGZP01000118.1:0-953 GCA_002398565.1 Proteiniphilum sp. UBA4977 | reverse complement strand
AGAGGCAGGCCAATCGGCAGGAAACAACGCATGGAAGTGTGGAATCTAATAGAGAAGTTTATCGAGAAAAAACAAAGCGCTCAGCTTTATTACAAGGAGGAGGTGTATAACTTGCTAAGCAATCATTTAAACGAGACTGAGACCAGAGAATTTTCCCATGTGATTGTGGATGAATTACAGGATTTCTCAAACGTTGAGTTAAAGTTCATACGTTCTTTGGTAAAAGAGAAAGAGAACGACCTTTTCCTGGTAGGGGACCCCTTGCAGAATATCTACAAAAAAAGGATCAACTTCTCGAAATCGGGAATCAATATCCGGGGTAAACGAAGCAATCGGCTCCGGATAAACTATCGAACGACAGAGGAAATTAAGAACCTGGCCATATCAGTTCTTCGGGACGAGGATTTCGACGACTTCGACGGCAATTTGGAGGAGAAGTCGGGGTATTTATCATTGTTTCATGGTGAGAAACCTCAATACAACATATATCCTTCGAAAGAGGATGAATTGGATGCCGTGTTGAAAGAGATAGAATCCCTCTTAGCACAAGGTTTTCATTACAACGATATCGTGATTGCAGCTCGTTTTCGTGATTCGGTAAATGACTTCAGAAACCATTTGCATCAAAACATGGTACCTTATGTGACAAGATTCTTGTTGAACAACAACAATGAGGGCATCCGGTTGACTACCTTTCACGGATTGAAGGGGTTGGAATTCAAACATGTATTCCTGGTGGATGTAAACGACAGAACTCTGCCGTTCAAGCACCATAATTTTATCAATCTGAATGAAGAAGAGAAGAAACTGGAAATCAAATCGGAAAAATCGCTCTTCTACGTTGCTTCCAGCCGTGCCATACAACGATTGGTAATCAGCGGAGTGGGTAATAAAAGTGATCTCATTTGTAAGCCTTAACCCATTTAATTAAAAGAAGATGAAAAAGTTATTGA
>DGZP01000108.1 GCA_002398565.1 Proteiniphilum sp. UBA4977 | reverse complement strand
AAATCAATAGATAATCTTTTAAAATATTATATCAATATGAACACCCGCCAAAAAAGCAAATTGCTTTTCCAATTCATCATTATTGTCATGTTGATCACAAGTTGTGACAAGACAGAATCTCAATCGCTCTCTTTCTACGATGACTATCGTGAAGTGCCCATTCACGGAACCGTTATGATCGGTCCGAAAACGGGCAGCGGAAACTACACGCTTGAAGTTCAAAATCCGGTTCTCTTATCCGCCGAAGTAGAGAATGGATGGTCAAGCCCATCAGGGATGATTGCCATTCGCGGCCTGCTTACCGGTAAGACAGCGCTTACCGTTACCGACAATGTAACCAATGAGTCTCAAAAAATCAGAATTAAAATAACCGACAATTATGAAACGCTAAGCATCTCTGAAGCTATTCTTGAAGACAAAGATGCGGAATTTCCTCCCACATTGAAGAACATAGAGTTTATTGTCCTTGTGAACAACAAGGAACGAAGTCTTTATCTAATTAATAGAGAACGGATCTCATTAACCGATTATGTGTTGAAGGTGAGAGGAAAAGGAAATTACCATTTCATGAATAAGGATGATAGATACCACTTGGTATTGTCGTATCCTGTTGATGAAGAGAAACAACCTGCGCTCAATGAGATATCAACAACACATGTTACATCCAGCTATATGTTGGAAATCCCCGATTATGCACTTCACCGGTTAAATCAAAATCTCAACCTGGGCTTTGAGACCTCAATGCCTGAACAGGCGGATGAAATCGTCAGAATAGATGGAGAAACAGTGATACATATGGAAGAGGCTGAAAAAGGATATAAATTACAAGCAGGGCTGACCATCATAGAAATGCCTGTCGGTTTTTTATAGAAAAACAGGTTGATACATGCATCAAACAGACCGGAATTTCAGGCCCCAATCCGGATTCGGCTCAAGGTCGTAAGTTCCTGAAAGTTGTGATGAAGGGCGCATGTGCATGGGTTGACTCAGAGATATGCAGGAAATAGAAAGAAATAAAATATGGGGATCAAAATATACAAGCTGCTGTTCATGAGCATGCTGATGCTACTGACCGGCTGCAACGGCGATATTTTTGTGGAAGATTTTCTTCCCGGAGAACAGATGGATGTTGTACTTTCGGAAACGGACTCTACAGAGGAAATCAATTTTAAGTCAGACAACTGGAGGTTGCTTGAGGTTGTGTCTTTTATGAGCCATCACTTTGCTATCGAGGCATATACCATCAATGGCGAATCCGTCTCTTTTCCTTTCGGTGAAAAAGAACCGGCTACTGTTCATTGCTTGAGCGACTTTCTGGATTTCCGTGTAGAGAAAAGAGGCGGCAACAAACTGCAGTTCACGCTCAATGAAAATCTCATGAATGAGGATGTGACCATGCTGATAAAAGTGGGCAATGAATACAAAGAGCAACGGATCAAGCTCCTGCTGTCTCCTACACGTAAATATCAGATAGATAGTGTGGTATATAATTGGAAGGATTTTAAAATTCATGAAGGTGTCGTCAACGAGATGGAATCCATTATCATTGACAACAAGCTCTCCACACCTATAACCTTTGTAGTTTATCCGTTTCGAAAATCCGCGCGTGAAATTCAGTTTTATGATCCTACGATTGTCTGGGAAGAAGGACTGTTCAAACGGTTGCTTGGTAACGCGCTCCCTGAAATTGCCATCCCCGATATTGTTGACTCAAAGCCTGTTTTACATAGTACCAAAGTACCTTTTGGGATTATGAGACAGGAGCTTGAAACATCATTGGACAAGGAGTTGTCGGTAGAAGTGACCGTTGATGCCTACGACAAAAGAAGAATACGGACATTTAATGAGATGGAGAGGTATTCCGTACCCTATAAGTTGTATGTTTCCAATTCTAAAACAGGCAAAAAACGTGTTTTTTCGGGAGAACTCACCAGTAGTCGTCCTACGGATTATTTTATCCTAAAAACAAAAGTTGAATGATAATAAGAATAAATAAGGGAGCGCTAAAATCCTTCCTATGCACCATATTGTTGCTATTCACTGCCGTAGACTCCTTTGCCGGTAAAAGCGACTCCACTTCAACAAAAATCACCCACATGATCGGTGCCGATTTGAGGCCGGGATATCTGTTCCCTACGCATGAATTCTTCAAAGGCTCCAACCGTGCAGGACAGAGAATGAACTCCACTCTTTCCGGTCATCTGAAGTACGGTTTCAAGTTCTCTGACAACACATATCTGGGTAGGCAATATCCTCATGCCATACAAGGCATCGGAATCGCTTACAATACATTCTTCAACTCTTCCGAACTGGGAAATCCCGTCAACGTCTATCTCTTCCAAACGTCAAGAATAGCAAGCATCACCTCCGACTTGTCATTCGATTATGAATGGAACTTTGGGGCAGCTTTCGGTTGGAAGCGGTATGATGAGGAGAAAAATCCGTTCAATATGGTCGTCGGCTCCAAAATGAATGCCTATATCAACCTTGGATTTCTGTTGAACTGGCAAATGACACCACGCACCTATCTGCGTGGCGGGGTGGGGGTGACACACTATTCCAACGGAAATACCAGTTATCCCAACTCAGGGGTGAATACAATTGGAGCCTCCATAGGTGTCGCACACTTTTTTGGAAACAATAGAGAAAACAGGTTCTCCTATTTCCCGTCTCAGAATCACGCATTGAATTCGTATATTACCTATGACCTCATTGTCTATGGTGCTACACGGAAAAAGGGCATCTTCCCTGAAGATCAAAGCCCGATGCTAGTTCCCGGCTCGTTTGGAATTGCAGGATTGAACCTCAATCCATTATATCATTTCAGCAATTATTTCCGTGCCGGTATTTCTCTCGATCTGCAGTATGATGAAAGTGCCAACATCGGCAAACATATAGCCAATACATATATTCCTTCTGAGCCTGAAGAACTTAGGTTCTACAGGCCTCCCTTCAGGGAACAGTTTTCGGCAGGGCTCTCACTGCGTGGGGAAATTGTCATGCCCATCTTCTCAATTAACCTGGGTATTGGAAAAAACTTTTTGTGCAAGGGAGATGATACGAACTCATTTTACCAGACCTTTGTACTCAAGACCCATATCACTCATAACATATTCCTGCATACGGGCTATCAGCTATATCGTTTTAAAGATCCGAACAACTTGATGATGGGATTGGGCTATCGATTCAATACCAAATAAACAAGAGAACAACGCGCTCCTTGTACCCGTTAACAGGTATGACTAGAACGGACCAGAAAAACCTACCATGCTCTCTTCCTGCGCAGTACCATGTACCAGGTCAGCAGGATTCCTCCCTTAAAGAAAGAGGTGATGGAGATGGCCCACCAGACGCCCGTCACCCCGATACGCGCACCCAGAAAGAGCGCCAGCGGGATACGCAGTGTGTTAAACACCATGCTGATGATGGCAGGAGGGGTGGTCCTGCCCAACCCGTTGAAAATGCCCTGGGTGGTGATCTCCAGCATCATGAAGAGTTGCGAGAAGCCAAGGATCAGCAGGTAATCACCCCCGGCGATGTATGCCTCTCTCTCAGGAACAAACATTGAAAAGATCCACTCGCCACGGAAGATAAAGACGGCAGATACAATGCTACCCAGGAGTCCCATCATTGTCAGCGTATAGCGGAAGGCGCGACCGGCTCGCAGCATCTTGCCCGCTGCAAAGTTTTGTGCCACGAAACTGCCCAATGCCGTGGCAAAGCCGTTGGAGGTGTTCCAGGTAATCCCCTCAATCTGACCTCCGGTGGTCTGGCTGGTGATACCCAGATGGCCTCCGTAGAGCGAAGCGGTACGCGCCAGGTTCATGTTGATGAAAGCAAAGTAAACGTTCATCGCCGCCACAGGCAATCCCAGCTTCAGTATGTTGAGGGTATAGCGCCTGTGCGGACGGATCAGGAAGCGGAAACGGCCAAGCAGGCCATCTCTCCGCTTCAGATGATGCGTGAAGAGCAGGAGTACCACCCCCTGCGAGAGTACCGTGGCCAGCGCGGCTCCCCGTACACCCATGGCCGGAAAAGGTCCCATCCCGAATATCAGCAGCGGATCGAGTACAATGTTGAAAATCAGTCCGATTGCATTGAGATAGAAGGGAATGTCACTTCGACCGGAGCCGATATAGATACCGGAGAAGTTGAGGATCAGGAACATGACCGGTATGCCGGGAGCGATGATTCGCAGATAGCCAACAGCATCTGCTGCGATAGAGTGCTCCAGCCTGTAGAAAGAGACATAAGGGTGGGGAAAGAGGAGGAAGAGGATGCCAAAGATGAGACCTATTGACAATGCAAGTGTGGTGGTGTGGGAAGCATAGAGCGATGCATGGTCGAGCCGTCGTGCCCCGATCGACTGGCCGATGGAGATCTCGGCACCCACCTTGGAGATGAGTGCCACCGAGTTCATCATCCACATCAGCATGCCGATGGAGCCCACTGCCGCTACCGAGCGGCTGCCCAACCGCCCTATCCAGAGAATATCGACCAGGTTGTAGGTCATCTGGATAAAGCTGATGGCCATCAGAGGCAACGCCAACTGAAGCAGCTGCCTGAAGATGCTACCCCTCGTCAGATCACGAATGTTGGGGGTGTCTACTGGTGACTCTTTCATACAATGGTGTGATACAAAAAAAGGAAGTAACCCTTTTCAATGTTACTTCCCCTTGAGAGCGGAAGACGGGACTCAAACCCGCGACCCTCAGCTTGGAAGGCTAATGCTCTATCAACTGAGCTACTTCCGCAAAATTGATTTGATGATTTGATGATTGGTTGATTAGCAGATTTTAAATCTTCGAATCAGTAAATTTGCAAATCATCGAATCGAACTTGTGGGCAGTGATGGATTCGAACCACCGAAGGCGTAAGCCAGCTGAGTTACAGTCAGCCCCATTTGGCCACTCTGGTAACTGCCCTTTTTATATATACAAGATCTGGTGAAAGCCGGAGTCAGTGTCAAACTCGCCTGAACAACGCCGAAGCGCATCCTATTCTTGTACAAAGATACAATAAATTATTGGTATTTTTCCCTGAGGGCGATCATTTTTAATGCAGTGATTGCCGCTTCATCCCCTTTGTTTCCGTGTCTGCCACCCGCTCTCGCCTTTGCCTGGTCAAGTGTGTTGGTGGTGAGTAATCCGAAGATCACGGGAACATTTTGAGTAAGATTCAGTTGGGTAGTTCCCTCCGTCACACCGTTGCAGACAAAGGTGAAATGGGGAGTCTCTCCCTGTATTACACATCCCAGAATGATCACACAGTCTACATTGCCTTTTTCTGTCAACACCTTTGCACCGTAAGTCAGTTCAAAACTTCCGGGAACGTGTTCTATCAGAATGTCGTCGGTTGATACTCCGAACTTAAGCAGTGTGTCAGTCGCTCCGCGCAAGAGGCTTCCCGTCACGGACGAGTTCCATTCCGACACCACGATGCCAATTCTTTTTCCGTTTCCCGAAGGAACCTGTTTCGGATCGTATGACGAAAGATTATTCAGTTCGGTTGCCATTTTTATTTCGATTCTTTTAGCAGTTCTGCCTGTTTGATGTATTTGTCGGCTTCCTGTGCTTCGGGGGTGTTTATGTACTGTTCCTTGATACGGGTGAAGGTCTCTATGGCTTTGTCATAATCGGGGAGACTCAGATAGGCTTCTCCCGCTTTTTTCAGATATATTGGCGTCAGCATCTGGTCGCCGGCTTCTTTGGCTGCCGTCAGGAAAAAAGAAATGGCTTCAGCAGTGTTGCCCATATTCATGTGCACATCGCCTATGGCGCCGGTGATGGCCGGAGTGATGAGTAAATCGCCACCCTTGAATTTTTTTAGGTGCTCGAGCGCCTTTTCGTTGTTGCCAAGGCGATTGTATGATATGCCTGCATAGGCGTGTGCCAGGTCGGCCGTGCGTGTACCCTTGTACTGACTGATTACCGATTCAAAACCAACATAATCGTTGCCGTTGCCAAAAAGTGCCAGGGAATCCTGCCCCTCCTGGAAATAACGCTCACCCTTGAAGATGGCTGTCTGTGCTTTCTCGTTACGGGGTACCTTATATAAATAATGGTATGCCAGAAATGCACCTACCAAAACAATGACGATGAGCAGCCCGGTTAAAATGACTTTCTGGTTCTTCTCCAAAAACTGTTCCGATGTGGTTAAAGCTTCACCGATATTTTCGAAATTTTTCTCAGCCTTCGATTCGTTCGTTTTTTTTGCAGACATGATTGTTGAAAAATGTGACGTTATTTTTTGAGATGCAAAAGTAATGGTTTTTAAATGATAAATAAAATTTAAAAGCCTGTTTTTTGTAAAAACGACACGGCGGATTAATCTTTTTTGTACGTTTGCAGTCTTAGGAACAGTTGCCGGTCTGTTTTTCGATAACGAAGTGTTCGGCATGATGTAACAAAATGTACTTGAGTCCGTCTTATAGGAAAGGGTCCGAAAAATAAAAGAGATAGAAAAGAAAAAGAATATGAAAAAATATATACTTACATTCATCATTCTGGTCGCAGGTCTGTTCCACATGGAAGGGCAGATTGATGCTGGATTCACTAACGTGCCGGTTGTAAACGGAAAAGTGGTGTTTGAACAGTTCATTCCTGCCGAGCCGGTGGGAAGTGCAAATCCACGCTACGCAAAACTGCAGGAGTGGACCAGAAAAACCTTTGCGGGGAGTCCTCTTTTATCGGGTATTCGTTATGATGACAAATCCCAGACTGTCACTGTAAGCTCGAAGGCTGAGCTTAATCTGCCGGCAAACAAATCGGGAGTGCAGGAGAACATGATCATGAGTTACCGGTTTGATGCGACTGTCACCAACGCCGGATGTGTCCTTGTGTTGCGTGATATTACATATCAGAATGCACGCAGGGAAGCAGGGACATTTTTCCCTAAAATATATACAGCCGAGGAGACCATTACCGATCAGGCCTTGACACTCAAGGGCGATGAGAGTGAACTGAAAAACAATCTGCGAAAAGAAACACTTCGCGTGCTCAACAAGCTTTATGCCGATCTTTCGGAAGCATTGCGTTAAAAAGTATCCCGCCGTTTGATGACAGAAACGGCTGATTCTGTCAAAATTATATCAAAATTAATTTGCCCGAAGCTTTGGTAAATTAAAAATATATGCTTAATTTTGCGCCCTGATTTGTCGGGAAGATTGCGTTCCGAACTGAAAGTAAACAATAAATACACAATATACAGCAATGTCTAAGATTTGTCAAATAACAGGAAAAAGAGCAATGGTTGGCAACAACGTTTCTCACTCTAACAAGAAGACGAAACGCAAATTCAACGTAAATTTGTTCACAAAAAAATTTTATTGGGTGGAAGAAGATTGCTGGATCAGCCTGAGCATTTCGGCATCCGGTTTGCGCACCATCAATAAAATCGGTTTGGATGCAGCCTTGAAACAAGCTGCTGCGAAGGGATTTTTAAACGCATAACGAGAAGGAGAAAGCAGCAATGGCAAAAAAAGCAAAAGGGAACAGGGTGCAGGTGATTCTGGAATGTACTGAGCACAAGCAGAGCGGTATGCCCGGTACATCCCGGTATATTACCACCAAAAATAGAAAAAATACGACCGAGCGCCTGGAATTGAAAAAATACAATCCGGTGCTCAAGAAAATGACTGTTCACAAAGAAATAAAGTAAAAACAGGATAAACTATGGCAAAAAAAGCAGTTGCGGGTTTCCGCGATAAAAATACAACCACCGGGCGCAGTCACACCAAAGTAATTAAAATGGTGAAATCACCCAAGACGGGTGCGTACAGCTTCAAAGAAGAGATGATACTGAACGATCAGGTAAAGGATTATTTTTCGAAATAAGCATTACCCGCTGTGTTTCCAATATCTGCCCGTGATAAAGAACTCGTCCGGGTCAGTCGGCAAGAAGCACGTTAAAAATATATAAAAACTTCCCTGTGCCATCACGCAGGGAAGTTTTTTATTGACAATTTTGTAGATTTGGCATTCATCGTTTAAATATTTAGTGCTTTATGGGCTTTTTTGACAGATTCTCGAAAGGAAAAAACGAAACACTCGACAAGGGTCTTGAAAAAACAAAAGAAAACTTTTTTTCAAAGATTACCCGCGCCGTAGCCGGAAAATCAAAAGTCGACGACGATGTGCTCGACCAGCTGGAAGAGGTACTGGTAACTTCCGATGTGGGCGTGGAGACTACTCTGAAGGTCATCGACCGCATTGAGGAACGTGTGGCACGCGATAAATACGTGGGTACCGATGAACTGACAGCCATCCTGCGTGACGAGATCGTCAGGCTTCTCACCGAAAACAATAGTGACGACCTGGCAGATTTTACTGTACCCGGAGATAAAAAGCCTTATGTGATCATGGTCGTGGGTGTTAACGGCGTGGGAAAGACCACTACCATCGGCAAGCTGGCGCATCGGTTTAAACAGAAGGGCCTTTCTGTGTACCTGGGCGCAGCCGACACATTCCGTGCGGCAGCGGTGGAACAACTCGATATTTGGGGCCGGAGGGTAGAAGTACCTGTGGTAAAGCAGAGTATGGGTGCCGATCCTGCCTCTGTGGCATTCGATGCCGTGAACTCAGCCAAGGCGCACAACGCCGATGTGGTAATCATCGACACCGCCGGACGTCTGCATAACAAAATTAATCTGATGAATGAGCTCACCAAAATCAAGAATGTAATGGGGAAAATAGTGCCCGATGCGCCTCACGAAGTACTCCTCGTACTCGATGGCTCCACCGGACAGAATGCCTTTGAGCAGGCCCGGCAGTTCACCGCAGCTACGGAAGTGACTGCGCTGGCCATCACCAAGCTCGATGGTACCGCCAAGGGGGGCGTAGTAATTGGCATCTCTGATCAGTTCAGGATTCCCGTAAAATATATCGGTCTGGGTGAGGGAGTTAATGATCTGCAGGTATTCCGAAGAAAAGAGTTCGTGGATTCCCTGTTCGGGGAGTAAACGGGAAACCGTTTCCACCTCCGGCAACTCTTTGTGCCGCCTTTTTTCAAAAAATCGGGATTTGTTCCAAGATAGGTTAGTATATATGATTAAAAACAAAATAGATGTCGTGACCCTGGGTTGCTCAAAGAACCTGGTCGACTCGGAGTTACTCATGCGTCAGCTGGTAGCAAACGGCTATACGGTTTCGCACGATCCCGAGGAAGCCCGGGGCGACATTGCCGTGATCAATACCTGCGGATTTATTGGTGACGCCAAGGAGGAATCCATCAACATGATCCTCTCCTTTGCCGAAGCTAAAAAACGGAATAAGCTCAAAAAACTCATCGTGATGGGCTGCCTTTCAGAACGGTATCGTAAGGAACTCACAGAAGAGATTCCCGAAGTGGACATGTTCTATGGAAAGTTCGACTGGAAAAATCTGATTGCCGACCTGGGAAAATCATACTACAAGGAGCTGGAATATGACCGTTCCCTCTCCACGCCCCCCCATTACGCATATCTGAAAATCTCGGAAGGATGTGACAGAACCTGTTCCTACTGCTCTATACCGCTGATTACAGGAAAATACAAGTCTCGCTCTATAGAAGACATTACCCATGAAGTGAGGCAACTGGTAGGCCGGGGAGTAAAGGAATTCCAGTTTATTGCCCAGGATCTTACCTATTATGGAATTGATCTATACAGGTCGATGAAATTGCCTCAACTGGTGGAACAGGTGTCAGACATACCCGGCGTGGAGTGGATCAGATTGCACTATGCCTATCCGGCCCACTTCCCAGCCGACCTGCTGCGGGTGA
Organism: Proteiniphilum sp. UBA4977; assembly: GCA_002398565.1. Taxonomy (GTDB): domain Bacteria; phylum Bacteroidota; class Bacteroidia; order Bacteroidales; family Dysgonomonadaceae; genus Proteiniphilum. The sequence continues at coordinate 53,913 of DGZP01000108.1, read as the reverse complement.
TGCGTGAAAGAGAAAACGTATGCAACTACCTCGACATTGCCCTGCAGCATATCAGCGACAACATGCTGAAAACCATGCGTCGGAATATCAGCAAACAACAAACCACCGACCTTATTCAACAATTCAGGGAAGAAGTCCCCGGCATCCACTTGCGAACCACCATGATGGTAGGTCATCCCGGAGAGACGGAAGCCGACTTTGAGGAGTTGCTCGCATTTGTAAAGGAAACATGTTTCGAGCGTCTTGGCGCTTTTCCGTATTCGCACGAGGAGGATACCTATAACGACAAACATTATACCGATGACGTACCTGCCGCAGTGAAGCAGGAAAGAATGAACCTGCTTATGGAGACGCAGGAGGAGATTGCGCTAAGGGTGAACGAGGAGAAAGTGGGAAAAACAATGAAGGTGATCGTCGACAGGGAAGATGCTGATTTTTATGTTGGACGTACAGAGTTTGATTCTCCCGAAGTAGATGGTGAGGTGCTCATCACCAAGGAGAAACCACTGACAGTAGGCGATTTTTACGATGTAACCATTCTCTCTGCCCTTCCTTTCGATCTGACGGGAAGCGTGTATTGAGAAAAACTTTTTATCATATGACACACGAAGATCTTGTTCAAAGACTTGCCGGGCAGCTTGGATGGTCGGATATGGCAGTATCAGATGCGCTGGATGCAATTATTGCCGTGTTGAAAACAGAGCTGGCAGCAAATAATCCGGTAGACCTCGATGATTTCGGGAAATTCTCAACCCCGAAACAACCTGAATATATCCTGACAGACAGGGAAACCAATGACCGATACCTCATGCCCCCGGCGGTGGAAGTACTGTTTGAATCTTCTGCCGACCTGTTTTTTATGCCCGAAGACTCCCTGAATGAATCGGTAAACAGTGCTTTCTCCTTTTTTGAACCTACCCCGCTTTACGAGGGAGTAGCGTTGCCCGGTGTCCCTGAAGTGATTGTCGGAGGAGATGAGGAGGACGAAGAGGAAGTTGAGAAAACAACGGAAGAGACTGACGAGGCGGAAAAAGAAGCGGAGGTAGTAGCGGAAGAGATTGGAAAAGAGGCGACCGAATCGGAAAAAGAAACAGCAATAACAGCGGAAGAGAGCAAAGAAGAAACAACTGAAGTAGAGAAAGTAACGGAAAAAACTGGCGAAGCGGAAAAGGATATAATAGAAGCCGGAAAGAAAACTGAAAAGATAACCGGCGAGATCGTCACGGAAATGAAAATTGTCCGTAACCACAGGCCTTACCCACCTTTGTGGATTCCCATCGCGGGAGGTGTGGCACTTGCATTGGCTGCTCTTTTTTTTTTCCGGGTGTGGCAACCCCGAAAAAATGAATCGGCAGTAGCGTTCCAACAGTTGCCGGAAGCTGGAGTACTGAGCGTGTCCCGGCCTGACATTCTGAGAAGTGAAGCCACAGAAAATCACGACGTATCCTCCGGCACCTTACCTGACACAACGGGAGCCAATACCCTTCATCGGGAGTTGAAAAATAAGCAGTCTCTTCCAGAAGTGAAGAAAATACGTCTTGCCGACGGTAAAACCCTGCGTCTCCTGGCGCAGGATCTGTTCGGGGACCGCGAGTTCTGGGTCTACATATACCTTGAGAATAAATCTCAAATCAACAATCCCAACCGTGTTCCCGCCGGAACGGAACTGACAGTGCCGGATCGTACCAAGTACGGGATCAATGCGGCCGATCCCGGTTCTGTTGCCAAAGCAAAAAGCCAGGGCAATAAAATACTGAATGGCCCGGGGAAATAACTGCTTCTTGCAATGTAAAACAGATATTATGCGTCTCTGTATAATAAAATTGGATATATTTGTGATTTAAATCGGGAAATATTCACAAACTGCTCATCGGTGCAGGCAGGAACAGCAGGTGAAAATGGTGCTTCTATTACAATCACCGGTCGGAAATTACCGGTGATTTAAAAAAGGAGGGCCATTAGAAGATTAAACATATCAAGCAGACCCATGATTAATAAAATTATTAGCATGAAACGAGCATGAATTACGAAGTAATCGACTTTGTCAAGATTATTCTCACACAAGAACATGATTAAAAGTGAGTTCCATATGATACCTTTGAACTTTTTCAATAAGTGAATACATGGGCAAAACTTGTTTTGACTATGGTGAGCGCAGAAAAAGTCTAATGAAATAGAAAATAAATAGTTTTAATCATATGAATAAGTTCAATTTTTTATCGCTTTCTTTTTTACTGGCTTTATTTGTATCATGTACGACAACCGGAAGGCAAACCAATGGTGATGATCCCTCCCGGTATGTGATCAGGACGGAAGTGCCCGAGCGCCCCGCCGGCCAAAAAGATGTACTCGGCTTAGTGACACCCGGAATGGATACGGTACGGGTAGGTTTTATCGGACTGGGCATGCGCGGCCCTGGCGCAGTAAGGCGTTTTACGTTTATTCCCGGTACTAGGATTGTTGCACTTTGCGACCTGCATGCCGACAGGGTAGAAAAAGCACAGACCATTCTAGAGAAGGCAGGCCTTCCGCGTGCCGCGGCGTACAGTGGGAATGAAGACGCTTGGAAAGAACTCTGCGGGCGTGACGATATTGACCTGGTCTATATTGCTACCGACTGGAAGCATCACGCCGAAATGATGATCTATGCCATGGAACAGGGTAAACATGTGGCGTGTGAGGTTCCCTCCGCCATGACACTTAATGAAATATGGGATGTCATCAACACGGCCGAGAGAACGCAAAAACATGCCATGCAACTGGAGAACTGTGTATATGACTACTTTGAACTGACCACCCTGAACATGGCACAGCAGGGGCTTTTTGGGGAGGTGCTCCACGCCGAAGGTGCATACATCCACAATCTGAAAGACTACTGGGAATCTTACGAAGGAGACTGGCGACTGCAATACAACAAGGAGTTCCGGGGCGACGTATATGCTACACACGGCATGGGCCCGGCTGCACAACTCATGGACCTGCACCGTGGTGATAAAATGAACACGCTGGTAGCCATGGATACCAGGCCGGTAAATATTCCGGAGTACCTGATTGAGGAAAGGGGAATGCAGCGCGATAGTGCCTACCAGTTTGCAAACGGACAACACACCATGACCATGATCCGTACCGAGAACGGAAAGACTATCCAGATTCAGCACGATGTGTCTTCACCGCGTCCTTACAGCCGTATGTACCAGGTGAGTGGCACCAAAGGATTTGCCAACAAATATCCAAAAGAAGGATACGCACTCGAAGGAGAGATGTTTGGCGAAGACGTAACTCCCGATCATGAGAACCTTAACGCGCACAGCTATGTGTCGGATGAGGTCAAGGAAGCGTTGATGACAAAATACAAACACCGCATCCACCGCGAACTGGAAGAAAAGGCAAAAGAGGTGGGCGGCCATGGTGGGATGGACTTCATCATGGACTATCGATTGATCTACTGCCTGAGAAACGGCCTTCCACTTGACATGGACGTATACGACCTGGCAGAATGGTGTTCACTCGCCGAGCTAAGCCGTATCTCCATCGAGCACAAAAACGCTGCCGTGGAGGTGCCCGATTTTACCCGGGGAGGGTGGAACAAAATTCAGGGATTCCGGCACGCTTTCATAGACTGATTGCAAGCTCTTTCGCCCTATATCATCCTGTTTATCTTCTTTCTTCCTTTCAGGAGGGAAGGAATTTCTCCGGGTTCTTTTGCCACCGGAACGCCTACCGCTTCGAAGGCGGCAATCTTTTCGGCTGCCGTACCCGATCCGCTGGTTATGATGGCACCGGCATGACCCATCTGTTTGCCGGGAGGGGCCTGTTGTCCGGCAATAAACACGGCAACAGGCTTCGTGACGTGATCCCTGATATATTCAGCGGCCCGCTCTTCGGCATCTCCGCCTATTTCGCCAATAAGTGCAATTGAATCGGTATCGGGATCATTCTCAAACATCTCCAGCAACTCCCTGTAATATAGTCCCACCACAGGATCACCTCCTACACCCACGGCCGTGGACTGTCCCATACCCTGTTCGGTGAGATTATATACCACCTCATAGGTAAGTGTGCCACTGCGGCTGATTACACCGGTGCTCCCCTCCCGGAAGATCATGGAAGGCATGATCCCTACCAGACTCTTGCCCGGAGAAATAAGTCCGGGACAGTTGGGACCAATGAGGTTGGCACCTTTGCTTTTGATGAAACGGTAGGCTTCCACCACATCGAGGGTGGGAATACCCTCCGTGATGCAGACTATCAGTCCGATGCCTGCATCGGCTGCTTCCATCATTGCATCTTTTGCGAAGGGAGCAGGCACAAAGATGACCGTAGTATTGGCACCTGTCTCACGCACCGCATCCCGTACCGTGTTAAAAACAGGAATGTCATGTACACTCTCTCCTGCTTTTCCGGGTGAAGTGCCGCCCACCACCCGGGTTCCGTATGCTTTCATTTTCGATGCATGAAAACCGCCGTCGCGTCCGGTTATACCCTGCACGAGAAGCCGGGTATCCTTATTGATCAGTATGCTCATATTGTTTATTTTTCAGTCTTGATATTGCTTTGTCAGTTCCACTGCCTTACGCGTGGCATCGCTCATCGTCTCGGCCACATGAAAATGAGAGCCCTGCAGCATGGCACGTCCCTGCTTCTCATTGGTGCCGGTAAGGCGGATCACAATGGGAATATTGGTCCTGATCTGTCGGAATGCCTCAAGCAGCCCACCCGCCACATCGTCGCAACGTGTGATACCGCCAAAGATGTTGATGAGTACAACCTTCACATCTTTGTCACTCAGCAGCAGCTTCATTGCCTCAATCACCTTGGTAGGATTGGAGCTCCCTCCTATATCGAGAAAGTTTGCCGGATCACCACCATAGAGCTTGATCATGTCCATCGTGGCCATGGCCAGGCCGGCGCCATTGACCATACAACCGATGTCTCCGCCCAGATGTACATAGCTGAATCCTTTGTCCCGGGCATTTTGTTCCTTCTTCTCCTCGTCGGTGAGCTCTTTGAGTCCGGCTATCTTCGGGTGACGGAATAAGGCATTATCGTCGAACGTCATCTTGGCATCAATGGCCATGATGGAGCCCTCTTTCGTCAGCACCAGCGGATTGATCTCGGCAAGCGATGCATCATTTTCCACAAACAGCCGGTAGAGCTTACGAAAGATAGGTACGGCCCGGCGCACCAGCTCAATGTCGTCGAACAGCTTAAAGGCAGCTTCACGGGCCAGATAATCGGGTATACCCACCGAGGGATCGATCACAAACTTGTGGATCTTCTCCGGCGTGGTCCGTGCTACCTCCTCAATATCCATGCCGCCCTCCCGGCTCAACATCAGGATGGCCGACTTGCTGTTCCTGTCGATCACATAACTCACATAATATTCCTTTTCGATATTTACGGCCTGCCCCACCAGAACACGATCTACCGTGAATCCCCTGATGTCCATACCCAGGATGGCCGCAGCATGCTTTCTTAACTCTATCTCGCCGTCAGCCAGTTTTACACCTCCTGCCTTGCCCCGGCCGCCCGTATGTACCTGGGCTTTTACAATCACCTTCTGTGAATCCAGCTGGTTGTAAGCTTTCACCGCATCTTCCACAGAACGGCATATTATACTTTTATCCACAGGAAGATCATAGGATGCAAAGATCTCTTTTGCCTGATATTCATGTATTTTCATACGATAGTCTATTTTTCTTTTCCTTGTTTTTTGACATGGTCAAAAATCCCCTTACAGGATAGCGATTAAAGCACTGAAACGCATAATCCAGTTAAATTGTTTAACAAAAAAGTCGAAAAAAGGGAAAAACTTCTCATACTCAGTGATCATATCGTTGAAAAGGCGTTTTAATTGCTTATTGTGGGTATTCGCTACATGCGAAATGGTAATTTTATGGTATTGTGACCTCTTCTCTTTTCACTTTTCTTTGTAATCCGGAAACTCAATAAAAAAGAACCGCAAGTGCAACATCATAACTTATTGGTGCTGCCTCTGTATAAATTGAAAAAAGATGAAAAAAAAACTGGTTATCTTATTGATGAGCCTGCTGACAGGCTTTGGTGAAATGTTTTCTCAACAAAACAGCATATTCAGGGGAACAGTAGTGGGAGAGGAAGACCGGGAGCTCATTGGCGCCACAGTCTATCTCGAGGAACTGGGCATCGGAGACGATACCGATGCTTCGGGTACATTTCGTATTGCCAGTGTGCCACAGGGAACACATGCCGTGGTGGTCAGCTATGTAGGGTATAAGCCTGTCACGAAAGAGATCGACTTTCAACAGGGTGCGGTAAGGGAGGATACTTTTCACCTGCAAAAGGATGAAAGGGTACTGCTTGAAGTGGAAGTATTCGGACGGAGACGTGAACGACCCGAGAAGATGGATGCACTCACCCGTATACCGCTTCGCATCGATGAACAGGTGCAGAGTATCTCGGTGATTTCGCAGAAGATGATAACCAGCCAGGGTGTACTTACATTGAACGACGCCGTCAGAAATGCTCCCGGTATGGGTACCTTTGCCACCTTCGGCAACACCACAGAGAGTCTGACTTCACGCGGATACCGTGGAATACCTGTGGTAAAAAACGGGGTAAGGGTACATTCCGACTTCCGCGGTTACGGGTATCTTGCAGACATGCAGGGAGTGGAGACCATTCAAATCCTGCGTGGTTCAGCTGCCATAGCACAGGGACTGGGAAATGATCTTGGCTCGGCAGGTGGCGTAGTCAACATAGCTACCAAAACCCCACGTTTCATTAACAGCGGCAACGTAGGGTTCCGCACGGGAAGCTGGGGCCAGCTGCGTCCCACCTTTGATGTGCAGTTCGTGACCGATAAGCTGCAACGCACTGCTTTCCGCATCAACGGAGCATGGGAGAGAGCAGACAACTACCGGGTACATGTCTCTAAAGACCGGGTCTATCTGAATCCTTCCTTCGCATGGCGTCCTGATGACCGGACCAACATCACGCTCGAGATGGATTACCTGCATGACTCCCGCACTCCCGACCAGGGTACGGTGAACCTGAGTGCCGATAGTGTATTCAACGTGTTTGAGATGCCTCACGACCGTTTTCTCGGATTCTCCACAGATCGTCAGACCAACAATACGCTTACCTACCTGGTACAGATATATCGCACACTGAATGATTTCCTCAGTCTTCGTACCGCCTACGCCGGTTCCGATATGAACCTGACCAAGACGGCATCTCTTGCATCGCCCCTGAAGAATGTGACGAAAACAGGGCATTACAATTTACGTTCCCGTACCTACAGCGGCAGCGGGAGAGACGATAAAAACGGAGTGTTTCAGATCGACCTGATCGGGAAGGACCTGCATACCGGCACAGTGAAACATACCTTCAATTTGGGATTCGATTACCGGTGGACCAACCTTACTATCGTTAATACCAATACGGTGACCGTAGATACGGTGGATGTGCGGCAACCCATCTCCAACATGGCACCCAATGTGAAGCTTACCAAGGGAGATCCCGTACACTCCCGCGAATATGCGTATGGCATGTTACTGCAGGAAGTGATGACCTTCAACCGTTATCTGAAGCTTTCTCTCGGTTTACGTTACAGTCAGATGAGCGGCATCACCGGAGAGTCCGTCTCGACAAGTGGTGGCAGCGTGTGGGACCCGCTTCTGGGGGTAATCATTACCCCTCGAGAGAATATTAATTTCTTTGCCTCCTACACCACTACCACTTCGTTGCGTGGTGCTTCCAACCTGCTGGAGGACCGTGTTACAACGGTAGGCCCCTCACGAGAAAAACAATTTGAGGGAGGATTCAAAACGGAATGGTTCGACAACAGATTACGGTTCAATGCCACCTTGTTCCATGTCCTGAACAATAATCTTACCTATGCCGCCCTCAATGAGGCCGGAAATAATACCGGCTATTACATCAAAGCCGGAAATCTGAAACGGAAGGGAGTGGAGCTGGAACTGACCGGCAAGGTGCTTAAGAATCTGGATGCCGTAGCAGGATACGCATACCTCGATGCAAGGTATCACGACAGCCCCTACTACCACGAAGGGTCGGTTCCCATGAATACTGCAGCACATACCGCGAATGGATGGCTTAGCTATACTTTTTTTGATGGTTTTATGAGAAACTTCTCACTGGGCGCAGGCATCTACTTCACGGGAGAACGGCCTTTCGCCGAATATACCTACCAGGTATTGCCGGGCCATAATGTGCAGCCCAATACAAAACCATTCCTGGCCGACTCTTACACCACCGTGAATCTCCAGGCGGGATACAGGATAGACCGCTGTCAGCTTCGACTGTTTCTGAATAATATTTTTAACTCGGTGGGATATACTGCCTATTACAGGGGAGGATATCTCAATCCCACCGATCCGCGAAATGTGGCGGTGGCACTGAACTGGCAATTTTAAATCTCAATGTCCTCTATAGCCACAATCTTTTTTGAAATGGCATAGATGGTGAGGCCCGACTGGCTGCGGATACCGGTTTTCATTGTGATATTCTTCCGGTGCCGCACCACGGTATGGATGCTGATATTGAGCGAATCGGCAATCTCCTTGTTCATCAATCCATTCACAAGTCCTGTGAGGACCTCGATCTCCCTTTTGGTGAGGTTGTCGTCCTCATTTTTCTGCATTGTATAAGACCGGTTCTGTTTGTCGAGTTTCGAGAGCAAGTGGATGATATGCTCGGAAGAATCATACAGTGTGAATGAGAGGTCGGTCAGCATCGATTGCTTTTGGATGATGCCGTAGTCTATGCCGGCAATTGATATTGAAGGATACTGTCTACGGATCTTACGTACTTCCTTCTCCCGGTTCACAAACTGAAGCGGATTGGTAATGAGAATGTTTACGGTGACAGTCTCAAGAAGTTCAGTGAACTCTTCCAGTGTCTCTATACGGTGAATCCTGCAGTCCAGGTCCGACTGATAAAGAATGGTCTGCAGCCCTTCGCAGATGATCCGCGAGGGTTCCAGAATGGCGATATGTAACGAAGGTTTAGGCATGTTGCTCCCTCTCAATGTTCACACCCGCCGGGATCAGGATGGTTTCCTCAATCAATGAGTGAATATACAGATCAAACTCAAGCTCATAAAGTGCGAAAAACAACTTTCGGCGCAGATCCAGGTCGTTTTCAATTTTTACATATTTCAGCAACAGGTGTTTCAGATCCTTCAGCTTCAACTCAATATCGGTATGATGCTCACCATACTCAATAGAGGAGTAAAGCTCCTGACGATCCCTACTGCCTTCATTTTTAAGCAGCGCTATGAAGTAGGGAAAAGCAACATTGTCCTCATAATCGAGATGCTCGATCACCTCTGTAAAGTATTCATTGAAAAACTTTTCCAGCAACTTCAGCTCTTTTGCGGAATGATTCTCCTGCAGTTGCCGGATATAGGAACTGATCTGCGGGTATTTGTCGGATCGGTAATAATGATGACTATGTTTCAGAAAATCGATGACATGCATCATGTCTTCACGGGTAAATGGAATGCGCACATTCGCTTCCAGACCATTATAAAGATTTGCGATGCTGATAAACAGATTTTCACTGATACCGTGTCCGGTACAGAGCTGTAAAACAGTCTGATCACTCACCCGGAAATCAATGTTAAAATGCTGTAGCATCAACAGAAGGTTCGGGTTGGCATCGATCAGATCGGCCATCTTCATTTGTGATTTTACTTTTATTCTCGATGCATGATACATATCGGAAAAACACTATTTTTATGCAAAAATAGGAAAAAGATGGCAATTATTTGGAATTATTCTAATTAAACTAATTTCTCCTCTCACGTTATTTCTTCTCTTACACTTTTCCCGATTTTGCTTTCTCTTTCCAGTCGATCGGAAATTCTCCCTTTTTTTTTGTATTATTGTATCTTATTTCAAAAAGTGACGATGAACAATTTTCAACCACTATTACTGCAACGTCGTAGCATCAGAAAATTCAGGAAGGAGCAGCTTACAGCCGACGAAACCCGCTTGATACTTGAGGCCGCGTTGCTTTCACCCACCTCCAAGAACCGCCGTTCGTGGGAGTTTATCGCGGTGGAACAAAAGGAGATGCTTGTCCGATTATCACAATGTAAACCACATAGTGCCACTTTTATTGCCGACGCCTCCCTGGCTGTGGTCGTCGTGGGTAACCCCCTCGAGAGCGATGCCTGGATTGAAGACGCCTCCATTGCTGCCATCCTCATGCAGCTGCAGGCCGAAGAACTTGGAATAGGCAGTTGCTGGGTACAGGTACGTAACAGGTTTTACACCGACACAATCTTGGCGGGCGAATATATTAACAACCTGCTGGATATCCCCATGCCGCTGGAAGTGCTTTGCGTGATTGCCTTCGGCAGAAAAGAGAAAGTGAGAACCCCTGCCAGCCTGGATGATTTGCACTGGGAAAAAGTTCACATTGAAAAATATAAAATGATGTGATCATATAATGATTCAATGATTAATCAGTAAATCGATCAATCTGCCAATCATCCCTGAACATTGCCCTTACAATATTCAACTTTAAAAAAGCTGACAGCTTATCGCCGATAACTGAATGTCTAAAATGATTGACTTGACAAAAATACCCTCCCCCTGCTATGTGATGGAGGAAACGCTGCTCCGGAGAAACCTGGAGCTGATAAGATCGGTACAGGAACGTGCCGGCGTGAACATCATCCTTGCCTTCAAGGCCTTTGCCCTGTGGCGTTCTTTTCCCATCATCCGGGAGTATATACGGTATTCCACCGCCAGTTCTGTCTCGGAGGCGCAACTGGCCTTCGAGGAGATGGGCAGTCCGGCACATACTTACGCACCTGCTTATACGGAGGAGGAATTCCCGCTTTTTCTGAAGTACAGCAGCCATATCACCTTTAACTCACTGTCGCAGTTCGAGCGCTTCTATCCCATGGTAAAGGCGTCGGGGAAGAATGTCACCTGCGGACTGAGAATCAATCCCGAGTATTCGGTGGTGGAGACCGACCTGTATAATCCAAGTGCCCCCGGCTCGCGCCTCGGCGTCACGGCCGACAGGATAGGGGATAAGCTTCCCGAAGGAATCACAGGGCTGCACCTGCACAACCTCTGCGAAAATAATTCTTACGATCTGGAGAAAACATTGGCAGTGGTGGAACAAAAGTTCGGCCGGCTTTTTGGCCGGATTCAATGGCTTAACCTGGGAGGGGGACATCTGATGACGCATAAAGACTATAATGTGGAACATCTTATTGAGGTGCTGACTGCCCTGAAGTCGCGTTATCCGCATCTTGAAATTATTCTTGAACCCGGAAGTGCATTCGTGTGGGAAACAGGGGTCTTGGTCGCGACTGTGGTCGATATTGTAGAGAACCAGGGCGTGAACACAGCCATGTTGAATGTCTCTTTTGCCTGTCACATGCCCGACTGTCTTGAAATGCCCTACAAGCCCCGTATCCGGGGAGCTTATCACGACCCGGTAGATGGAAAGCCTACCTACCGGATGGGAGGAAACAGCTGCCTGAGCGGCGACTTTATGGGCGAATGGTCGTTCGATGAACCGCTGCAGGTGGGCGATCGGCTCGTATTTGAGGATATGATTCATTATACTACGGTGAAAACTACCCTTTTTAACGGTGTAACACACCCTTCAATTGGTCTCTGGAGCGCCGATAACCAGTTTATACTCTATCGCCGTTTTGGCTATGAGGATTATAAGAACCGGATGAGTTGAGTAAACCGTTTTGATTTTTTTAAACAATTTCTGTCCACATTGCGTTTACTGAAGTGAGAAGGTTGATTTCTCACCAATATAATCAAAAAAAGTATTCACATTAAAACTATGTAATTATGGGATGGATTTGGTGGATCATTATTGGAGCAGTAGCAGGATGGCTCGCAGGTAAATTAATGAGAGGCGGTGGCTTTGGCTTCCTGGTTAACCTTTTGGTTGGTATTGCAGGTGGAGTAATCGGTGGATGGGTCTTCGGCCTGTTGGGTATTACTGCCGGAGGAGTTATCGGAAGCCTTGTTACGGCACTGGTAGGGGCAATCTTGTTGCTCTGGATTATTTCTCTCTTCAAGCGGGCCTGATAAAACCCGTAAAATGGCATAAAGATCGGTGTATTGAAAGATGCATCGGTTTTTTTATTCGAATATAAGAATAATGGAAAAAAAAATTGAGACCGGCATATTCTCAGGATCATTCAATCCCATCCACATGGGTCATCTCATGCTGGCTGGTTACATCAGCGCCTTCACCCATGTGGAAGAGGTCTGGTTTGTGGTCACACCCCACAATCCGCTGAAAGTGAAAGAAAGCCTGTTACCCGATAATATTCGCCTGGAGATGACACGACTGGCATTGGAGGATTATGACAATATCAAAGTCTCGGACGTGGAGTTTCATATGCCGCGCCCATCCTACACAATAGACACGCTGAACGCACTCGCACAGGAACATCCCGATAGACGCTTCTCACTGATTATCGGTGGAGACAACTGGTCACTGTTCGATAAATGGAAAGATTACGAACAGATTATAGAAAATTATCAGATACTTATCTACCCCCGGCCGGGTGAAAATATCCGTATTCCTAAAAAACTTGGCAAATCGGTGCAACTCGTCAATGCTCCCGAGGTGGAAATCTCTTCTACCTTTATCAGGCGTGCCATCGCAGAGGGTAAAGAAGTACGCGCCTTTCTCCCACCCAAGGTATACGATTACATCCAACAAAATCAACTCTACCGCATAAATCATTAGCAGTTTGGTTGATTAACACATCATCATATGCCATTAAAGATCATACCTGATCTTATCCAGAATGATTGGCAGCAGGGCAATATTGACACCTGCTTCCTTTAATTCGTCCTTGTCTTCTTCAAGCATTGACCTAAAAGCTTCAAAGCTGCCGGCTTTCTCCATTGCGGTCTGGTAGAACAGCACTGCCTTCTTGTTCTCTTCCAGACAAAGTTCCACATGACCCGCGTTGAGGTAATCGTGGGCATTTGGCTCATTCTCCAGAATCAGGGCATAATATTTCCTGGCCACGTCGAACTTGCGAGACAGGAATGCACACCATGCCACCGAACGCCAGGCACGCCTGTTGCGGTTGTCGAGCAGTTCTACCTTAAAATAGAAATTGAGAGCGGTGTCGTACTGTTTTAGTTCCAGGTAGCAATGACCGATGTTGAGCTGGATCTGGAGATCGTCGGGCCTGAAATGTTCCAGCCTGCGATAATAAGTCAGTGCTGTCTCAGGCTGCTTCAGCATTCTGTAGCAATGAGCGATACGATGTATGACCCAGGTATTGTTTTCATCGATCAGATCGGCATGCAGGTAAGCTTCCAGGGCTCCGCCGAGATCTGCCAGCATCTGCCTGCAATAACCGATTTTCTGCCATACCTCACTTTTGGTCGCTCCCGTCTCTGCCAGCATCATGTAGGCCGTAAGCGCCTCACTGAAGTTGTTTTTCTCAAAATAGTAAAGAGCAATCTGCTCCAGGTGCCGTGGCTGCAGTACCACAGGATGAAAAGCCTCTATGAGGTGATAATTCAGTGGCAGGCTGAAAATATCACCGAACCCTGCACGCCGCTGATAAAGCTTGAAGAAACGGTAAAGGTCCTGAATATATTGCTTTATCAACGTATCCTCCTTCTGATAGGGCTTCAGCACCTCTTCCTCCGCCTGCATCTTTGTAAGCTCCTCGCCTTCGGCCCTCAGCTGTGCAATCATCATGCGACGATAATTCTCCGGCATCATCATGATACTGAAACAGAAAGAATATTTGTCGGAGTTACAAATCAGTGATGAACGGAGCATGGTCTCGATCATGGAGGCACCTTCCGACTTGTCCGAAAAAAGCTGTCTGATACTGCTGTGCCGGGGATTGAAAGGCAGGAACCAATTGCTCATCTCCTGAAAGAAGGGGTAGGACTTCAGGTTGGAGAAGGTAGAGTGGAACACATCAGCCCCTTCAAGTTGTAGCTCGGAAAACTCCTGCAGCTTGTCTGTCAGCCCGCTTTCGTCGAGTATTTTCTGCCATTCGGGATTCTTTTCATCCAGTCCGCTCTCGCCCATCCATTCATCAAGGTTTATTTTCTTGCCAATCATGGGGCTCAGCTTCATCATCTCCGGGATGATCTCCTCTGTCAGCCTTTTGGTGATCTTCTCCGTTTCGTGTGCCTGAATGAAGCCGATGATGGCGGAGACAAAGCGCCGGTTGAACAGCTTGTCGTCCGATAAAAGCTTCAGCCTGTTGCCACACTCGGAGTAAAGAGGCCAACGGGCAGTGTAGGTCTGGAAGATGGGAATGATGCCGATGATAGCACGTGTAGCCAGCTCCGACTCAGGGCGTGCGCACACATCGAGCAGCAGCTCCACCTTGGCGGCGTCGAACCGTTGCAATACATTCATTGTGAGGGCAGAAATGAAGACGCTTTTGTCGTATAACGGAATGAGACCGTCTTCCAGAAAAGCGCGGTAGGAGCCGATCATATCGGCATTGGCTCTTGGCGATACAAAAAGGCTGTAGAAGAAATCCTGCAGGGTATTTTCATGTGTCAGTTCATTTTCTTTCAGGCGGCGTTCTTTCTCCTCGCCCTCTTCAAGGAGGCCGATAAAAGAAAAGGTGTCAGCAAGGCGCGTGATAATGTTCCGGTATTCATCCACCGAAAGAGGAACACGTACCTGTAGCTGCCTTGATTTTTCAAAAAAGAGGGAGGAACTCTCCTGTAGAAGTAAATGTTCCGCCGCATCGTCGGCAACGGCATAAAGATCACGGATCAGCTTCTCATAAATATGCTGTTGTTCGGGATCCTTTTTCCCTTCAATCAGGTAGTGGAGCATATACTGATAATTGGTCTCCAGTTCCGATATTTTTTCGGTAATGGCCCATAGTTGAGACAGCGAAGCAAGTGTCCTGACACCTTCAATTGCCTGTTTCAGGTGTCGTTGCTCAATATGAGAATGAATCACTTTTAATTTGGTCCAGGTGTCGGAGGGTTGCATAATATTTCAGTTTGATGAGTCCTTGATAATAAGAGTGGAAGGAAGTGAATCTTTCCAGGGGAGGGGGGTGGCCAGTAGTCTGTTCCATCCGTCGATACCGGTGATAAGAAGATCCTGGCTCTGCATAAGCTCCTTCCCGATCTTTTTATTGTCGTCCCAGAGATGTACCCGTCCGTCGCTTTTTTTGACGATAAACTGATACAGCTTTTGCATCCTGGGGCCCGACTGTATAACACCCACTGCATCCCACACCATGATTTGCACATTTTCCTTCAGGGCAGTCTGATAAATGAAGGTGAAAATATGTATATCGCCTTTGCAGAGTATGGGAATGAAAATGTTGTTTATCCCCGCCAGGCCGTTGTCGAGAAAAATCCCCGTAGGTATCCTGTTTCTTTCCATTAGAGATGACACCTGTTTTAAAGTATCCGCTTTCTTTTCATCCAATTGAGTTAGGACGGCGGACTCAGAATTTGCCGGGTCATTCATCAGCCGCATGTATTTTTCTGCTTCTCCGGGATCTACTTCGTCATGGCCGAGGCCAATCAACAAAAGGTTGCTGCCCTGCTCGTCTGCCATTCTCCTGATTTCGGATGTGTAACCGGCAAGCTCACTGATAAAAAGGCGCATGGTGATTTTATTTTTTTCGTTTTTTGGTATCAGCTCGGCCAGTAACTTATGCTGAACCACTTCTATTGGCTCACCTCCCAACCCGGCATCCATGTCGTCGATAAAATATAACAGGGTAATCGATGACTTCTCCGCTTTCGAAAGAATAACGTCCGATACAAGCCTGCTCAGCCTCTTGCCTGTCTCAAGCCGGGTAAAACATACCAGCGCGTGGGTAGGTTTTTTTAGTTCCGATTCGCCATCGATGCGATTCAATAAGATGTCCACAAAATCCATACCCGTATATTTTAAAGTTCATTTTAACTATTCAGTATTTTGCTGTCAAGCATCGAGTCCTTATATCCCAAAAAATAAAGGATACCGTCAATACCGACGGTTGACAAGGATTGCTCCGCATTTAGCTTCACCTTAGGTTTGGCGTGGAAAGCAATACCGAGGCCTGCGATGCCCAGCATGGGCAGGTCGTTGGCTCCGTCGCCCACAGCCACGGTCTGGCGCAGGTCTATTCGTTCCACCTGGGCAATAAGCCGCAACAGCTCCGCCTTTCTCTTGCCGTCGACCACATCTCCTACATAATTGCCCGTCAGCTTTCCGTTTTCAATCTCCAGCTCGTTGGCATACATGTAATCGAAGCCGTATTTGTCTTTCAGATAATTTCCGAAATAAGTGAATCCTCCCGAGAGTATGGCTGTCTTGAATCCTACCTTCTGTAATACCTTCATCAACCGGTCGAGCCCCTCGGTAATGGGAAGGTTCATGGCAATCTCTTTCATCACCGAAACATCAAGCCCTTTCAACAGCTTCACACGTTGCCTGAAGCTCTCTTCAAAATCGATCTCCCCGTGCATGGCCGATTCGGTGATAGCCTTCACCTCTTCACCTACGCCGGCCCTCTCTGCCAGCTCGTCAATCACCTCCGTCTGGATGAGCGTGGAGTCCATGTCGAAGCAAATGAGCCGCCGCATACGCCGATACATGCTTTCCTCCTGAAAAGAGATGTCGAAGTTGAGCGACGAGGAGAGCTCCATAAACGACTGTTGCATCTGGTGCCGGTCGTTTGGTGTGCCCCGCACCGACAACTCAACACACGACTTTGCGGCACGCTCCTCCACATTAAGCGGTATGCGCCCCGTCAGTCTGATCATGTTGTCGATATTTAGATTCTGCTCGGCAATAATCCGGGATACGGCTGCAATCTGTTTGGCTGTCAGAATTCTTCCAAGCAGCGTGATTATGTATCTGTTCTTGCCCTGCATGCTCACCCAGTTGGAGTAACGCTCCTCCGTAATGGGCGTAAAGCGGATATTTACGTCCATCTCGTACGCTTTAAACAGCAGATCCTTCAGGATGTCACCTGAGTTATTGTGCATCGACTTGAAGAGGATACCCAACGAGAGGTTCCTGTGAATATCTGATTGTCCGATGTCGAGGATGAAGGCGCCATGCTTTGCCAGTATTTCGGTAAGTGCCGCTGTCAGCCCCTGTTTGTCTTCCCCGTTGATGTTGAGTAAAATAATTTCTGAATTTTCCATACGTTTTTTCGCCATCAGCTGGCTCCTGAATACTATATAACCGGCAACGATACCTGGGCGTAAACATCTTCGATATCGTTTGACTCTATCTTGTTGAAGTCCTCTTCCCGAACGGTAATGATAAGCCCGGCAATATCAAGTGCGCCCGGACTGATCATCAGCTGTTTGTTTCCTTCCTCGAAATATTGACGCGGACGGTGTGCCTTGCGCGGAAAGAGATGCAGTTTGTAACGGTTTTGCTCCGTGAAGGTTATCACGTTCATCATTGGTTCCTCTTCTTCCGGCTGGAGGTGATGAAGATATTGATATACATCTTCAAACAGCTCCTCCACCTCCTCCTTGTCTGTGCTTTCAATCATCAGACAGGTGCGGAGTGCGTGATCTCCCTGTAACAGAACCGGAGACTTGTGCCCGGCCTGCAGATGAAAATGATCCGGGGCGGAAGCGCCACTGTGGGGTCCGTTGTAGAAAACCACATAGTCGGGTAAAAGCTCTGCCAACGAAAGCATGTCTGAGATCTTCCTGCGAATGCGTTGCGGTACATGGGAATGGAGTGGGATGGTGAGATGGTTTTCCACCACCGGATAGGGATTGCAAAGTATCTGGTATCTTTCCAGAAAGGAAATACCTCTCTGCTGGGGAGGACGGTTTCCGGCACATAGGAAACAGGGACGTTTTTCAATCGTTTTTGAGTCGATGAGTGCCCCTGTTGATATTATCCGTGCGGGATTATACTGCACCTTCACCCGGAAATCGTCTCCCCAGGAAAACGTTTTTTCCCTGACCGCACTACGTTGGCTGACTGCTGTTCTCAATAATTCCCATTCCTCCTGTTGTCGGGAGAACAAATTATTTATTTCATCCGAAAGATTCATTCATTGTTGCTTTAATAAAACAAAGGTAACGATATTTTCTTTCACTAAAAATAATCGCTTTACTGTTTGGTTATCAACTTTTTTTATACCTTTGCGCCTGAATTGGTTATTTGCCCGCGGGAGGTGCGCAACGGCAATCCGAAACTGTTCCGCCCCAAAGGTAAATGCGGCAGGAAAAAATCAGTAAAACAATGAAAATAACAAGTCTTATCTTTCCCAGTCTGTTTATTTTTCTTTTTATCTCCTGTTTTCAGGGTTCGGATGAGAAGAACAAGGAACAGGGCAGAGAAAAGACAGAAGAAGAGGTGCTTATGGATAGCTCCAATGATCTGACTGCCTCTTACGAAGAGGAGTTTGATGAGTTTATCCGTAGGTTTAGCACGGATGAATCGTTCCAGTTTGAACGGATCAAATTTCCCATCAGTGTTGTCGTGCCCGACACAGGTCACGAAGGCATGGCCCCCATGAAGGAGTCTGTAGGGAAGTACGACTGGGAGATGCTTGACCTCACTTACGACAGTACCTACCTTACGCGCCCCTACGATCAGTACTATCAGGCTGTGCGTTTCAGAAAAGATACGGCCGTTGTGGAATTACGCGGTATTAATAACGGTATCTATGCCAATTACTACTTTGCCCTGATCGATAAAAAGTGGTATCTTGTCACATTATACGAAGCTTCCTTCTAAAGGAGCGTTTACTTCTTCAACATCCCATCCCCGAAACTGAGTGGCAACAGGTCCCTGACGGCAGGCACTACATAGATGCCTTCCTCGCTGCACATCAGAACCTTCACGGGTGAATGGAAGCGGTTTTCCGCTTCCAGCAATACCTGCCGGCAGGCACCACAGGGCGTGATGGCATCATGTGTAAACTTCCCGTCGTGCCAGGCAGCAATGGCTATGGCTTCCACTTTTTGATCGGGAAATGAGGCATTGGCAAAGAAAAGTGTAGTCCGCTCGGCACACATGCCCGACGGATAGGCGGCGTTTTCCTGATTGTTTCCAGCAATAATTTCACCATTCTCCAGCAATACAGCCGCCCCTACCCTGAAATGCGAATAAGGAGCGTAAGCTTTTGTTGTGGCACTTTTTGCAGACGCAATTAATTTTTTTTCCACATCGGAGCATTCCTCTAACGGATAAACAGCTATCTTTGTGATTAAATTGATTTCTTTCATATCCTCATGCAGATTTTGTCACGCAAATATAGCCATATTTTATCGCTCTTTGTCATTCTTTCTTTTTTCTTTGTCGCCACAGAGCTCTGTGCGCAACAGAGGGTGAAAACTTACGAAGATTATATAGCCAGATACGGCGATCTGGCCATCGATCATATGGAACTTTACAAAATTCCGGCATCCATCACCCTTGCTCAGGGCATTCTGGAATCGGGCGCAGGGTTGAGTGATCTGGCACGACGTTCGAACAATCATTTCGGAATAAAGTGTCACCGCGGCTGGTCAGGCCCTTCTGTATATGCCGTCGACGATTCGCCCAACGATTGTTTTCGTAAATATGACCGGGTGGAAGATTCTTATCTGGATCACTCTGAGTTTCTGGTCAACGGAGGTCGTTACAGGATACTGTTCGAACTTTCCTTAACCGATTACAAAGGATGGGCGCGGGGATTGCAGAAACTGGGCTATGCCACCGACAGGGCGTATGCCAATAAGCTGATAAAGCTCATTGAAGATTATGAACTCTACAGGTTCGATGATAAAAAGTATCGCCGTGGAGTCAGCCGCAGTGAACGGCTGTCGCAACGGACACGGGAAACAGCACAGGTCACCTGGACTCACCAGCCATATATCACCCATGGCCTGGTCTATGTGATGGCTGTGAATGGAGATTCGTTTGCCAGCATTGCCCGTGAGTTTGGTTTTAACGAGAAAGAACTGTTGAAATACAATGAGGTGCCTGAAGATTTTCCGCTGAGTGAGGGAGATATTGTCTATTTTCAGAAGAAAAAGGCACGTGCCGACGAACCTTATCTATATCACACGGTACAGGTAGGTGAATCGATGTACAGCATTTCACAAAAATACGGTATCCGGCTTAGAAACCTTTACCGTCTGAACAAAAAAAGTTATGAATATGTCCCTGAAGAGGGAGACCGGCTTAAATTAAGGTAGAAGCTTTCGGCCGACCAATGATCGCTGAAATCTAAAAACAAACCGGTGAACGCCTAAAACAGACAATCAATTATACGAAATACAAATGCAATACAACACCCAAAAAGAAAAACTTGTCCTCCCGGAATACGGACGCAACATCCAGAATATGGTTGATCACTGCGTCTTAATAAAAGATCCGGAAGAGCGAAGGAAATGCGCATATACAGTCATCGACATCATGGGAAATATGTTCCCGCACCTGCGTGACGTGAACAATTTCAAGCATATTCTCTGGGATCATCTGGCCATCATGTCCGATTTCAAACTGGAGATAGATTATCCCTACGAGGTGATCACCAGGGAAGAGTTGTATACCACTCCGGGTCATCTCGATTACAGCAGGCCCACCATGAAGTATCGCCACTATGGCAAGATTATGGAGCAAATGGTTAAAATTGCCGCAGGAATGGAGGAGGACGATAAGAAAGAACATCTTCTGAAAATGCTGGTGAGTCAGATGAAACGCTCATATACACAGTGGAATAAGGAGGCTGACGATGAGAAGATATTTCATGACCTGTTTGATCTGTCGGCCGGTAAAATAAAAATGAGTGTCGACACACACTCTATTCCCGACGTGAAACTGAACAACAGTCGCGATAAACTAAAGAATATCAAGTACCAACGTAAAAAATAACGCGCCATGATCTCCCGGGATGATCTCCTTCATGTAGGACATACCCAGAAACCTTACGGTATCAGGGGAGAGATTATGATTCTCTTCCGAAGGGCTGAATATGCCGGGATTGATGCTGAATTTTATTTTCTGGAAATTGACGGCATCCCGGTACCCTTTGCCGTGGAAGAATTCACCTATACCACTGATGTCTCAGCACGGGTGAAGCTTGAAGATGTGAATGACGAAAAGCAGGCTTCACGCTATGTAAACATGAAAGTACTTCTGCCCCTTGAGGCTGTGAATGAGATGCATACGCAGAACGAAGAATGGGAATTCTTTGTGGGTTATTCCATTATGGATCAGCACGGCGAAATACTCGGTGTCATCCGGGAGGTAGACAATACGACCATCAATGTGCTGTTTGTAGTGCAGAATGATGAGACTGAACTCCTGATACCTGCCACCGAAGATTTTATTGTGGCTGTCGATGAAGAAAACAAGCTCCTTGAGATGTACCTCCCCGAAGGACTGACTGATGAGTGAGATACATCATGCTTTTACGGAATATGATATAAGATGTCCTTTCTCCAGCTTTCAAATGTCACCATCGGTTACCCTGCAGGCCAGGGAACAAAGGTAGTGCAATATGGCCTCACCCTCACTGCAAATGCAGGAGAACTGATTGCGCTGATTGGAAAAAACGGCTGTGGAAAGTCTACCCTGTTGCGATCCATCGCCTGTCTCCAGCCCGTATTACAGGGAAGCATACTGCTTCAGGGCGAGAATCTGGCGGAGATATCGCCTAAAAAAAGGGCCAGGCTTCTTTCTGTAGTTCTCACAGAGCAGCAGCAGGTTGCCTCGTTTACTGTACGGGAACTTATCTCCATAGGGCGCGATCCCTACACGGGATGGCTGGGGAGCCTGTCGGAGGAGGATAACCGTATCATAGATGAAGCCATGAATATGACTTATCTCAACGGCTTTGAACAGAGAAATATACACGAACTGTCGGACGGTGAGCGGCAACGTGTCTTCATTGCCCGCGCTCTGGCACAGAATACACCGATGATATTGCTCGACGAGCCCACCTCGCACCTTGATCTCCCAAACCGTATCAACATCCTGCTCCTGCTGCAAAAGCTGGCACGGGAAACGGGCAAGACAATCTTTATTTCTACCCATGAGCTGGAGACAGCCATGCAGGTGGCCGACAAGCTGTGGCTTATGGAGAGGGAGAAAGGTGTCACCGTGGGAGTGCCTGAAGATATGGTACTCAACGGCATCTTCGACAAGGTTTTCCAACATCCTTCCTATGAATTCGACAAGGAATACGGCAGCTTTGTCGTACAGAAACTCCTCGATAAATCAATCTCCACACGGGTGCAACATCCCGGCAGCCTCATGGCCCGCTGGACCACCAAGGCTCTCACGCGAAGAGGATTCAGAATATCTTCAGGAGCACCCGTGGAATTGATGGTGAACGAAGAACGGCGCTGCTGGATTATCAGCCATGAAGGAGAAAGTGTGGAAACGTACAGCATCGGGGAGGCGTTACAGCAGATCTCCCGATTCATGGAAAACTAGCCATTTTTTTATTATCTTTGCACGTTTTACGGGTCAATCCACTTCAGCATGGAGGTAAGAAAAAGAAAAATCGCTATTCTAGGTTCAACCGGTTCCATAGGAACACAGGCACTGGATGTTATCTCGCGGTATCCTGAGAGGTTTGCTGCTTATGCCCTGGTTGCCAATAATCAGGTGGAGCTGCTCATAAGACAGGCTCGCACCTTCCTTCCCGAAGTGGTGGTGATTGCGAACGAGTCGCATTATCCACAGCTTAAGGATGCGCTGAGCGACCTGCCCATCAAGGTGTGGAGCGGCAGCAGTGCCATTGAGGATGTAGTACAGGACAGGGAGATCGATATGGTGCTTACCGCCATGGTGGGCTTTAGCGGATTGAAACCGACCGTTCGGGCCATCGAGGCAGGAAAGGCAATCGCTCTGGCAAATAAGGAAACACTGGTGGTCGCCGGAGAGATGATTACTGCACTGGCACTGAAACACCGGAGTGCCATCTTGCCGGTCGACTCGGAACATTCTGCCATCTTCCAGTGCCTCAATGGTGAGGGTGACAATAAAATAGAGAGGATTCTGCTCACAGCCTCGGGCGGTCCGTTCAGAACATATTCTAAGGCTGCACTCGAGACTGCAACCAGGACGCAGGCACTGGCACACCCTAACTGGAACATGGGTGACAAGGTGACCATCGACTCATCCACACTGATGAACAAGGGTTTTGAGATGATCGAGGCCAGATGGCTCTTCGGAGTGGAGCCCGATCAGGTAGAGGTGTTGGTACATCCACAGTCCATCATTCACTCCATGGTGCAGTTCGAAGATGGCTCGGTAATGGCACAGCTGGGGCAGCCCGATATGCATCTGCCTATACAGTATGCTTTCTCCTATCCCCAGAGGCTGGCTACCGGCATAGCACCGCTGGATTTTACCGAACTGGCACAACTGACCTTTGAAAAGCCAGACACGGAAAGATTTCCCAACCTTCTTTATGCTTATGAGGCTGTCCGCACCGGAGGAAACATGCCCTGCATTTTAAATGCGGCCAATGAAGTGGCGGTGTCTCTCTTTCTACAGGAACGTATCGGCTTCACGCAGATGAGCCGCCTGATAGAGGAGGCAATGCAACAGACTTCCTTCGTGAAGGAACCTTCACTCGACGATTATCTGCAGAGCGACCGGGAAGTGAGGGAGATGATTGGAGGTCAGCGATCGGCAGTCAGCAGTCAGTTTACTATCGACAAGTAATAAGCCTGTTCACTTTCAATAATCTGTTTTGCTTGTGGAAGGTCGTCGGGGGGAGTGGTCGGGGAGATGACAATCAGTGGTTAAAGAGAAGGTTTGTAATAGATAAAGAGATATGACAAATATTATAATAAGAAAAATAACAAGTAAAATCATATAATGGAGACATTTTTAATTAAAGCGCTTCAGCTCATTCTGAGCTTGTCCATACTGGTCGTCATACATGAGTTTGGCCATTATATCTTCGCGCGCATGTTCAAGATCAGGGTAGAGAAGTTTTATCTCTTCTTTGATCCCTGGTTCGCGCTTTTCCGCTACAAACCAAAAAATAGTCATACCGAATATGGAATTGGCTGGCTGCCACTTGGCGGTTATGTGAAAATTGCCGGTATGATCGACGAGTCGATGGACAAGGAGCAAATGGCACAGTCGGCCCAACCCTGGGAGTTCCGTTCCAAGCCGGCATGGCAGCGTCTGCTGGTGATGGTGGCGGGAGTACTCTTTAATCTGCTGCTGGCATTTTTCATCTACGCCATGGTGCTCTTCACCTGGAACGACACCTACCTGCCGCTCAAAAACGTGACCCAGGGCATGGAGTTTAGTCAGGCTGCCAAAAATGCCGGCTTTCAGGATGGTGACATCCTGTTAAGAGCCGACGACAAGGAGCTGGAACGCTTTGGCGTGCGTACACTGATCGATGTGGCCGATGCCAGCACAGTCACTGTATTGCGCGATGGACAGGAAGTGGTACTCTCCATTCCGGAGACGTTGATGCAAAACCTGCTCACAGACAAGGAGGGCTTTGCCAACTTCCGTGTACCGGCCGTGGTATATGAAACCATGGAAGGCAGTGCTGCCAGGGAGGCCGGACTGGTACGCGGCGACAGCATCGTGGGGATAAATGGTGAAACAACACCTCTGTTTGCAGATCTGCGTACGATACTCGACAACAACCGTAACAGCGAGGTTTCCCTCGATTACTATCGTAACGGTGTGCTACATACAACCGCCATACGGGTCGACTCTGCCGGAACGCTGGGTTTCTATGCCATGGGGCCCGCCCAGGTCTATCGGACTGTGACACGCACCTATGGCTTTTTTGAATCATTTCCGGCCGGTACCCGGATGGGTATTCAGACCCTGAAAGACTATGTGGCTCAGTTCAAATACGTCTTCACCAAGGAAGGAGCCTCCTCGCTCGGCGGCTTTGGTGCCATTGGAAATCTATTCCCTGCGCAGTGGAACTGGCAGGCATTCTGGATGATGACTGCCTTCCTTTCGGTGATCCTCGCTTTCATGAATATACTCCCCATCCCGGCGCTCGACGGCGGTCACGTGATGTTCCTCATCTACGAGGTAATCGTGCGGCGCAAGCCCAATGAGAAGTTCATGGAATATGCACAGATTGCCGGCATGATACTATTGCTGGGTCTCGTGCTTTACGCCAACGGCATGGATGTGATCCGGGCAATATTTAACTAGGCAGGAGCCTGCGAATTCAACCAGGAAGGAGACTGAAACATGAAGATTTCGGATTTTTTCAACCAGGAGGAAAAAACAGCTTTTTCTTTAGAGCTGTTGCCTCCATTGAAGGGAAATAGCATTCAGCAGATATTCAATACGATAGATCGCTTGAAGGAGTTCAATCCCAAATATATTAATATCACCACGCATCATAGCGAGAATGATTATAAGGAAGATGAACGAGGGGTCTACCGTAAGGTAAATGTGCGTAAACGGCCCGGATCCGTAGCCATTGCTGCTGCCATACAGAACAAGTACGGTATCAGGGCAATTCCTCATATCATCTCACAGGGTTTTTCGAAGGAAGAGACTGAATATGCACTGATCGATCTCTCCTTCCTGGGGGTAACCGACCTGTTGCTGCTACGGGGTGATACGAAGAAGCTCGATGCCGAACAGAGAAAAATGGATTCTCATCTACATGCCACGGGTCTTCAGGAGCAGGTGAACAACTTCAACAAAGGTATTGCCTATGATGGTTCCACCTTTACCCCCCCGGAAACACCTTTCACATACGGAATGGCCTGTTATCCGGAGAAACATGAGGAGTCGCCCAATATGGAGTCGGAGCTTTTCTACACCAAAATGAAAGTGGATCAGGGGGCCGACTATCTGGTCACTCAGATGTTTTTCGACAACAGCAAGTATTTTGACTTTGTCAACCGTTGTCGTGCGGCCGGCATCACGGTTCCCATCATTCCCGGAATCAAACCCATTCATATGAAGAACCAGCTCACCGTGCTGCCAAAGGTTTTTCGTTCAGACATCCCGGCCGAACTTGAGAAGGAACTGCGCCGTTGTAAGGACGACGAAGATGCAAAAGAGGTGGGTGTGGCCTGGTGTATCGCACAGTGTAAGGAGCTCATGCAGCACAAGGTTCCCGGTATTCATTTTTATGCATTGATGGCTACCGAGAGTGTACATAAGGTAGCAAGTGCAATATATTAATGTACTTTAATGATGTCATAGGGCTTCATGATGTAAAACAACATCTTATCCACTCCGTACGGCAGGGGCTTGTACCCCATGCGCGCATCTTTTACGGTCCCGAAGGGGTGGGTAAGCTGCCGCTGGCCATCGCCTACGCCCGTTACCTGAACTGCGCCCACCGTGGTGAACAGGACGCCTGTGGTAAGTGTCCCTCCTGTCATAAGTTCGATAAACTGGCACATCCCGACCTGCATTTTGTCTTCCCGGTGGTAAAGTCGAAGGTGAGCGACGAATACCTGCCGCAATGGCGCGAGTTTTTGTCGCAAAACCGCTATTTTAATCTCAATCAATGGCTTGGCTTTATCCGGGCCGAGAATGCACAGGGGATCATCTACTCAAAAGAGAGTGATGAGATTATCCGCAAATTAAACCTTAAGGTCTATGAAGCACCCTACAAGGTGATGATCGTCTGGCTACCCGAGAAGATGCACGACGCCTGTGCCAACAAACTGCTGAAGATGATTGAGGAGCCGCCGGAACATACCGTGTTCCTGCTCGTGTCCGAAGACCGGGAGAACGTGCTGCAGACCATCTGGTCCCGTTGCCAGCCACTCCATATCCGTGCCATTGAAGATAGTGAGATTGTAACGGCCCTGCAGCAGCAATATACCCTCGAACAGACCGATGCTGCAACGTTTGCCCACATTGCCAACGGCAGTTTCACCAAAGCCATCGAACTGATCACCTCCTCCGAGGAGACCCGTTATTTTTTCGACCTGTTTGTAAAGATGATGCGCACATCGGTATCGGGTAACATCAAAGCCATTAAGGAAACAGCAGGCGAACTGGCGGGCATTGGCCGTGAAATGCAAAAGAGCTACCTCCTCTATGCCCTCCGCATGTTCCGTGAATACTTCGTGAGTAACCTTGGCGAGCCTGCAATGGTCTACCTGAACGAAGAAGAAAGACTGTTCGGAGAACGCTTCTCTCCCTATATTAACGAGCGGAACATTGAGGATTTTAATGAGGAGTTTTCGCTTGCACACCGGCAGATAGAACAAAACGGCAATGCAAAGATTATTTTCCTCGATCTTTGTTTAAAAGTTACGGTGTTATTAAGAAAATAAATTAGTAACTTGCAGGCTCATTACCAATTAAAAATCAAAAGTCTCGCCAATCGGTCATCGAAAAGCGAATAAATATATATGGACAAAGAAGTTTTATCAGATAAAATGGCGGATATCGTCCCCCTGAAGACGGTTACCACACGAAATACAAAGAGCTGCAAAGGCTGCACACCCCATAATAATAAGCTTCACATCTATGACTGGCTTCACGATTTTCCCGAATTCCAGAACCTTTCGAAGATGGTGGAGATACAGTTTAAAAATACCCGTAAAGGCTATTATATTAACAGCAACGACCTGGAGCTCAAGCTGGGTGACATCGTGGCTGTTGAGTCCATCCCGGGACACGACATTGGCACGGTGACCCTTACCGGTAAGCTGGTGGAGCTGCAGATGAAGAAATACAACTTCCGCGAAGATGCCAATGGTGGTCTTAAGCGCGTCTATCGTATTGCACGGCCCACCGACCTGGATAAGTTCGAGCAGGCAAAGGCACGTGAGCAGCCTACCATGATCCGGTCCCGCCAGATCGCCGAGGAGCTGGGCCTACAGATGAAGATTGGAGATGTGGAGTATCAGGGCGATGGTAATAAAGCCATCTTTTATTATATCGCTGATGAACGGGTGGACTTTCGTGAACTCATCAAGGTACTGGCTGCCGAGTTTAGGGTCAAGATTGAGATGAAACAGATTGGTGCACGTCAGGAAGCAGGCCGCATTGGAGGTATCGGTCCTTGCGGTCGCGAAATGTGCTGCAGCAGCTGGATGCCGAGTTTTGTCTCCGTCTCCACCTCGGCTGCACGCTACCAGGATATATCAATCAACCCGCAGAAGCTGGCCGGACAATGCGGTAAGCTGAAGTGCTGCCTGAACTATGAGGTGGACGCCTACGTGGAAGCACAGCGCAGCCTGCCCTCGCGGGAAATCATTCTGCAGACAAAAGATGCAGACTTCTACCATTTCAAGACTGATATCTTCTCGGGCCTGATGACCTATTCTACCGATAAGTTCAATGCCAGCAACCTGGTGACAATCTCCAAAGAACGTGTCTTCGAGATCGTCGCAATGAATAAAAAAGGACAGAAGCCGCTCAGGATGATCTCCGACGCAGATGACAAGACCCGTGATGAGAGAACTTTTGCAGGAGGAGATATTCTTGAAAATCAAAGTATCACCCGTTTTGATGACGACCGGAAAAATCAGACCAACAAAAAAAGGAAACCCCGTCGCCGACGTCCCGATCAGTCGCCGGGAAGCAGAAACAGACAAGGTGGGCAGCCGGCCGGAGGATCCGGAGAGAAGGATGCGTAACATCCGTTTTTATCCTTTGATTCTGCTCTTTGCCTTTTTGTTTTCCTGTGCGGAAGGAGAGGTGTATTACCGATTTCAACATATCGATAAGGGTAGATGGTATCGCGACAGTACAATGCAGTTTCATATGGACTCCCTGACACTGCTGGCGGGTGCGAAATATGATCTTTCCATCGAGATATCCACGAACGGAACCTATCCTTACCGTGATATCTGGATACAGGTAACCCATAATCTTACCGATACGCTTCCCCGGAACGATACCTTGCATTTTCGCATTGCCGATGACTATGGCCGATGGCTGGGGTACGGCGTGGGAGGCTTAAACCAGCTGTCGCAACCCTTTCTTTTTTCATTGCCACTCGACACAGCTTCTGGTTATGTGGTTAAGCTGCGACAGGTGATGGACGCCAACCCGCTGCCAGGTATAGAGAAGATCGGAATAAAAGTAACTGCGCAGCGAAAGCAATAAGCAGCATCGTTGTCCGTCGTGAACAAAATAAGGAAAAGATGAACGTTGTTTTTATAGGAGCCGGAAATCTGGCAACACACTTGGCACGTGCATGCCGGTCGGCAGGACACACCATTGTTCAGGTATATAGCAGAACAATGGAAAATGCAGTACTGCTTGCTGCACAAACAGGGGCTGAGGCAACAAACGAGCTGTCTCAGATCAGCCCTGCGGCACACCTTTATATCTTTTCAGTGAAGGATGATGCCCTTCCCGCCGTCATTCAGCAGATGCCAGGCACCGGTGGTGCCTGGGTACACACCGCCGGAAGCTTGCCCATGCAGTTGTTTGCCGCACGTAAGGAGGAACATGGGGTGATATATCCCTTGCAGACTTTCAGTAAAAACCGGGAGATAAATTTTTCATCTGTCCCCATCTTCATTGAGGGAAGCAGCCCCGCAACCACCCGGATGCTGGAAGAACTGTCAAAAAGCCTCTCATGCAATGTACATCTGCTTTCAGGCGACAAACGCCGTTGCCTGCATCTTGCAGCCGTCTATGCCTGCAACTTCGTGAACCATATGTATACACTGGCTTCGGAGATCATTGAAAAGGAAGAACTTCCCTTCGGTTTCCTGCTTCCACTCATCACGGAGACAGCAGCCAAGGTGCGGGAGATATCGCCACAGGCGGCCCAGACGGGGCCAGCCGTACGGTACGACGAGGAAGTGATGGAGAAACAGCTCTCCCTGCTCACCGATCCTGTGATGAAAGAACTTTACAGCCTCATAAGCAAAGACATTCACCGGCATTCCTTATGAAACACGGGTTCCTGCTGGTCTTGATAATGAATCAGGCAGACCGTTACAGACGATGTAAGGAAAGACCACATGTTAAAAATTAACATCGAAAAATTGAATGCTTCATAAACTTAAGTTATATTTGCATCAATTAAAAAACCACTCCTGATAATGGCTAAATTTAAGGGTTATGTAGAGGTGAACACAGATCGCTGTAAAGGATGCGATCTCTGTGTGGTGGCTTGTCCCACCGACGTCCTCGAACTGGAACCGCGCGAAGTGAACGACCGCGGTTATCATTACGTCTACTTGAAGAATGATGATGATTGTATCGGTTGCGCCAACTGCGGATATGTTTGTCCCGATGGGTGCCTGACAATTTATAAGGTAAAGGTAGGATAAAACGAGTATTATGTCTGAAGAAACAGTATTGATGAAAGGTAACGAGGCCATCGCACATGCGGCCATACGCTACGGCGTGGACGGCTACTTCGGTTATCCTATTACCCCACAGTCCGAAATCATCGAGACCCTTATGGAAACTGCCCCGTGGAAAACTACGGGTATGGTGGTCCTGCAGGCCGAGAGCGAGGTAGCAGCCATCAACATGGTGTATGGCGGTGCCGCCTGCGGCAAATATGCCATGACCTCCTCCTCCAGCCCCGGCATCAGCCTTAAACAGGAGGGTATCTCATATATGGCCGGTGCAGAGCTGCCGGCACTCATTGTAAATGTGCAACGTGGCGGACCCGGGCTGGGTACCATCCAGCCGTCGCAGGCCGACTATTTCCAGACGGTGAAGGGTGGCGGACATGGCGACTACAAGCTGATCACGCTGGCCCCCAACTCGGTGCAGGAAATGGCCGACTTTGTAGGGCTGGCTTTCGATTTGGCTTTCAAATACCGAAATCCTGCCATGATATTGACCGACGGGGTTATTGGCCAAATGATGGAAAAGGTGAAGCTGCCTGCATGGCGCCGCCGCAGAACCGAACAGGAGATCCGGGAACAATGTCCCTGGGCCACACTCGGCAAAACAGCCGACAGGAAACCGAACATCATCACCTCGCTTGAGCTCGACTCTGCTGCTATGGAAAAGAACAACGAACGCTTCCAGGCCAAGTACCGCGTTGTGGAAGCTACGGAGGTGCGCTATGAAGAGGTGAAATGCAACGACGCCGATTATCTGCTGGTGGCCTTTGGCTCCGCGGCGCGTATCTGCCTTAAAGCGATCGATCTGGCACGGAAGGAAGGTATCAAGGTGGGGCTTTTGCGTCCTATCACATTGTGGCCCTTTCCAACGGAAATATTGCATGCCTATGGTGGCAAGATGAAAGGAATGCTCACGGTAGAGCTGAATGCCGGACAGATGGTGGAAGATGTCCGCCTTGCGGTGAACGGCCAAATACCGGTCGCCCACTACGGCCGCCTGGGAGGTATTGTTCCCACGCCCGACGGGGTGCTTGCGGCATTAAAAGAGAAAGTAGTTCACTAAAAAATTAACCGTCATGGATCCAAAAATCAGAAATATATTTTTGTTCCTTTTCCTGTTGTCATTCATTGGGACCATCATCGTCTATTTTTCGTCTGCGCAGAATATGGAGCTTACCTGGTATTTCGGTGGAGCCGCGATCCTTTTTTATCTCATCTACCGATTTAGTAAAAAATAATTGTATGGAGAAAAATCAGATACTAAGCCCCGAAAACCTGGTATATGCCAAACCGGAGCTCATGAACGACAACCATATGCACTACTGCCCGGGGTGTTCCCATGGAGTGGTACACAAATTGGTAGCCGAAGTCATCAGGGAAATGGAACTGCAGGAAAAAACCATTGGCATTGCTCCGGTGGGGTGTGCCGTGTTTGCCTATAATTATATCGATATAGACTGGCAGGAAGCGGCCCACGGCCGCGCCCCCGCGCTCGCTACCGCCACCAAGCGGCTGCTGCCCGATAAGATGGTCTTCACCTATCAGGGCGACGGCGACCTGGCTGCCATCGGCACGGCTGAGACCATTCACGCTGCCAACCGCGGTGAGAATATTGCCATCATCTTTATCAACAACGGAATTTACGGGATGACCGGCGGCCAGATGGCTCCCACCACGCTGAAAGATATGAAAACCTCTACCAGCCCCGAGGGACGTGATACGCAGACCATGGGTAATCCGCTGAAGATACTCGACCTGCTGGCACTGCTCGACGGCGTTTGCCTGGCAACCCGTGTCAGCGTCCACACTGCAGCAGCTGTGAAAAAAACCAAACGAATGATCAGGCTTGCCTTTGAAAATTCAATGGCCGGAAAAGGAACTTCCATCGTAGAGGTGGTGTCGACCTGCAATTCGGGATGGAAGATGACTCCTGCCGCAGCCAACGACTGGATGGTGGAAAACATGTTCCCGGCATATCCTATTGGCGATTTGAAAAATATTTAAAAAGAAGACAGCATGTTGCAGGAAATAGTGATATCAGGCTTTGGCGGACAAGGTGTGCTCTCTATGGGGAAGATCCTCGCTTATTCGGGTATGATGGAAGAAAAGGAAGTATCGTGGTTCCCGGCTTACGGGCCTGAGCAGCGTGGCGGCACCGCCAATGTCACGGTCATCATCTCCAATGAGCCTATCAGCTCACCGGTGGTGAATCAGTTCGATGTGGCCATCGTGCTCAATCAGCCTTCGCTTGAGAAATTCGAGTCGCGCGTAAAGCCCGGCGGAGCACTCATCTACGATGGCTATGGCATCCACAGAAAGGTGGAACGGAAGGACATCAATGTATACAGGGTCAATGCCATGGATGAATCCATGAAAATGGATAACAGCCGGGTTTTCAATATGATCATATTGGGCGGACTGCTCAAGATATCGCCCATGGTGGCACTGGAGAATGTGATGAAGGGACTGAAGGAGTCGCTGCCCGAGCGACACCACAAGCTTCTGCCCATGAATGAGGCAGCTATCCTGCGGGGTATGGAACTTGTAGAGCAGGAACAACAGGCTGAATAGCTATTCCCGAGAAATTTTATTTCTTGCCGAAAGGCCACCAGCTCCATCTCTTTTTCCTGTCCGGTTCTGCCGGTTTGTTTTGGGATTCTCCGGCCTTTGCCGACTGAGCCACCGAGTTTTTCTCGGGCCGTATCATGCCCGTTTTTCCGGACCTTTTTTCTCTTTTTAGTTTTTCACCGGTCCGTTTATCTCCCTTTACGCGGGAATGATCTCCCTTCACGCTGGAATTATTACCGTGTGCCCGGGAAGCGCTTTCCTGTGGTGTGGTCACGCCGTCGGAAGCCTGCTTTACTGCATCCTGCTGCAGTCTCTCCGATTTCTTAATAAGTCTCTTCCCGGTTTTTTCGCCGGGTACCCTTTCTGAGGTGCCCTGCTTGCGGGCTTCCCTCTCTCCCAGGGGTTCTCTTGCATCGGATGCAGCTTCCTGTTTCCTGCGGGATTTCCCTTTTCCACGACCTTTACGTGATACACTGTCATCCCGGTTTTTCTGTTGCTTATCCCTTCCTTCCGGATGGTTATCCGCCATCGGGACGGCTTCCCTGCTTTCGAGCTGTAACGTGTCTTCTTCCCTTACACGGGAACCCTTTTTTCTTCGGTTGCCGGACTTTCCTCTTTCATTAGCATGTAGCACTGCTCCTTCAATCTGTTCCGCTGTCGTCTCCTCCTGCTTCTCCAGTTTGGCCGGCCTCTCTTTTCTGCCCTTGCGTTCCGATTTGGGCGGTCTTTCCGTACCTCCTGCTCCCTGCGACTTATCGGATTCTCCTGAACGTTTTCCTCCTTTGCCTGTTTTTGTGCGGCTGCCTCTCCCGCGTTGCGCACTCTCCCGCGTGGGATTGTATTCAGGTGCCTCACCCAGGTCTGCAGGTACCGGAATCCTGTAGATTTCCTTCTGCAGAAATTTCTCGATCAACGAGAAACGATATTGTTCCCCGGGCGAAACAAAGGTGATGGCCATGCCCGTGTCGCCCGCCCTTGCGGTACGCCCTATGCGGTGCACGTAATCTTCGGCATCGTAGGGGACATCATAGTTGATCACCAGGGTGATGTCATCAATGTCGATCCCCCGCGCCACGATATCTGTTGCCACCAGAATATCCACTCTTTCGTTCTTGAACTCGTGCATCACGTGATTTCGTTGCATCTGGTCAAGGTCCGAGTGCATTTCGCCTGCAGAGAGACCCATTTTATGGAGCGTTCTGGCAATATCCTTTACCTTCTGCTTCGATCCTGAGAAAAGGATCACCTTGTTGGGCTTCTTATCCTTGAACAATTGCTTCAGAATACCCATCTTCTGGGCGTCATAGCAGATGTAAGCCGACTGCAGGATGGTTTCCGGTGGACGTGAAATGGCAATGGTGATCTCCTCCGGATCACGCAGGATGGTTTTGGCCAGCTGCTGTATCTTGGGCGGCATGGTGGCTGAGAACATCACTGTCTGTCGCTCTTTTGGCAGCAGATTGGCAATCTTCATGATGTCGTCAAAGAAACCCATGTCGAGCATCCTGTCCGCCTCATCCAGAATAAAATATTTCACACCCGAGAAATCAATGTTATACAGGTTGATATGCGAGAGCAGCCTGCCCGGTGTGGCAATCACCACATCGGCACCGCTAAGCAGCCCTCTTTTCTGTACATCCCATGCTTCTCCGTCATTTCCTCCGTATACTGCCACAGAAGAGAAGGGGGTGAAATAGGAAAAACCTTCCATCTGCTGGTCGATCTGTTGTGCCAGTTCTCTTGTGGGAGCCATGATGATGGCATTCACCTTGTTTTCCTCATGTGGTTCCGACTGCAGGTTGTTCAGGAGTGGGAGCAGAAAGGCTGCTGTCTTGCCCGTGCCGGTCTGGGCGCAGGCAATCACATCCTTCTTTTCCAGGATCACCGGGATCGCCAGTTCCTGCACGGGAGTCATTTCTGTAAAATTCATCGCTTCCAGGCCCTCCTGGAGTGTATTGCAAAGTGAAAGTTCGGTAAATTGCATCTGTATATCCTTATTTCTTCAAAGGTACAAAGATACGATGAATAATTGATTTTCTGTAAATGGCTAAATTAATCTCAATGGAATGTTTTTCTTTACAAAAATAGTTTTATCTTTGCACGCGCATTTGGGGGAGTTTCTCGCTTCCATGTGGTGCATATAAGCGCTGAAGATGATGCTAACTCACTTCGGTCAGCGCGCATAAAAAAACAGGGGAGTTTTTATACTCCTTCAATTTCAATACGATCGAAAGGAGAGATGGCAGAGTGGTCGATCGCGGCGGTCTTGAAAACCGTTGAAGTGCAAGCTTCCGGGGGTTCGAATCCCTCTCTCTCCGCAATAAAGGGTGTAAATCAACTATCTACGTGGTTTGCACCCTATTTTATATCTCTATTCACCTATCCCCGTTTTTATTAACTTTTACAGGAAATATAAATGGATTTACTTGATAATAAATTCAGCATCAAGAAGACGGTTTCCCATAATAAGATATCCATTGTCGAGTTTAGCTTTCTCTTTTGTATCCAAAATAGATATTTCTTTTTCTAATCGATATTTTCCTTGAACTAAGTTTATATCAAGAATGTCAAGATTTAAATTGAAAGTTTTTTTAGTTTTAGGCTCTATTTCAAATCCTTCATCCGTCCATATTATTCTTTCGAATTCTGGAATAATAGCCCAAAATCCGAACTCTAGACGTTTTATTAAAAAGGAGTTTCCTGCAAGAAGCCTGTGATCCGAATTATTGATTATTCTTAACTCTATCTTTTCAGGACTTCCTATAAAAATGGAATCACTTAATATTAAGTGAATGTCCAAAGAGTTTATCAATACGGGTCTCGAGCCATTTATCGCTACATTTTCTTCTATTAAAGGGCTGTTAATGGTATCTTTTTTATTTTCAACTATGTGATATTCTTTACTTTCTGTCTGTTTTTTTGTTGTCCGCACACAGCTTCCTGCAATAAGTACAAAGACGTTTAAAATTATCAGTATCTTTTTCATTTTAATTACTGTTTGCAGTTATTTATTGCCTTTTTATTTTATTGCCAATAACGCTGAAAAAATAATTACATCTTGCAGAAAGTGTATGAACCACGCCCAAAATATCCCTCTGGTTTCGAGTATCGATTTTGCCAGGAACCATCCCAAAAATCCGGCGACTATCACACCTGCAATTCCGCCGGGATTTCCCCAATAATGCACCGTTCCGAATATCAGTGCCGAGACGAGGGGGATCGTTTTGTCTCTGAGCCTGCCTTTCAGCACGACTACTACTCCCAAGCGGGTGATACTTTCTTCTACAAAAGCGTTGGATAGCGCGAAGAGGATGGTGAACGGTAAAACGGATAGCATCGTTCCAAAGGTAATTCCATTCGGACGTACAAGTTGAAAATAGATGACAACAGCCGTTACAGCGGAGATGACGATAGCGAAGTTTCGTCCGAAATGATACCAGTTTTCTTTCGGTTTTGGATTAATTCCGACTATCGGCTCCGGTAAAATCTCCGCGGAAACATTACCTTTCTTGAAATACTCCCGAAACTGCTTTCTTTTTACGCCCCACAAGAACAGCAAGAAAAGAATGGTTGCCAGCAATGTAACCGATTGATAAGCGATTTGCTTGTTTATCACTTGCGGTAAGTTGTCGAAAATTACCACTCCGTTTGCCCAATTGCCTATCGGCACCAGCGCAAATGTCAAGGCTATTACAACCAATAATAAGAAGATGTCTTTCGGTTTAAGCATAGTGATTTTTATTTCATCGATAATGTCCTCAATGCCTTTTTTGTTATGTATTTCGTTTCTTTTGTATCACTTTCATTTTCCCAACGCTTGCAAAGTTGCACAACAAAGTCTGGGCGGGTTTTGCCGGCGTCGTTCAACCAATTTCCAACGCTGTCCCGGACATATTTTGCCTTGTCCGATTTCAACGGTTCCAAAATGGGTAATGCCTGTTCCGGATGATGTTTAAGGTCTTCAATATGCTCGCACCATACACCGCGAGGGCGTGTTGATTCGGTCGTAAAACGCCTGATGTTTTCGTTTTCGCTGGCTGTCCATTGGGAAAGGATTCCGATACTTTCGTTGAGTTGTCGTGTTATTTTCGATCTTACGGCCATCCAGCATATTTCTCTCACTCCAAAATGTTTGTCGGCCGCAAAAGGTTGAATTTGTTGCAATGTTTCGACAATATTCAGATTTTCGTTTTTCCCGATGGTGTACGTTGCCCAGCAACGAACAAGGTCGGCTTTATGCATTGACATGATTGCCAAAAAGTCTTCATCCCGATTTTTTACCGCCATTTCAAAAAGACCTGTCCCGATGGCTTCGTTTATGGTGTTTACGGTCTGCCTTTTCAATTGATTTATTTTCAATAGAACAGGGCTTAGATATTCCGTGCGGTTATGCTGTCTGAGCATGTTTTCAAGCAAAATCCGCTGGTCAACTGCCAGCCATTCTACAAGATTGGCGGTTTCAATTTCACCCCTATTTAGCTGTTCCAAAATATCTGCCGGGATATCCTTTGTGGAACGGGCTCCTTTTCTTTTATCTGTCATATAGTTCTTCCAAGTCTTTACAGTATTTTTTAAATTTTTCATCATGGTTTCACCAGTAGTAACGAAATACCGAACCAATTGTTTTTTAATCTTTGATCGGGATAATCATTTTTGGCTATGTTGCTGATGCCCATATTATATCGTAACGATACCTGTAGGAAATCAGTTAAAACATAATTTACCGCGAAAGGGACGGAATACTCCACTCTTTGAAAAGTGTTTTTGGCTTTATTGGAACCCAATAAAACATTGGTGCTGAAACCTGACGCTATGCCGATTTTATCGTTCCATAAATTGAATTTCAGCATAAGAGGAAAATCAATATAATGCAACCTGATATTTTGTAGTGGGTCATTGCCTCTTTCCCCCTTTTGGTTATATAGAATTTCCGCCGTGAAAGAAACAGGCTTGAAGATGTTGTACTCTTTATACAAACCCAACGAAAGGCCTGCTTTGGGTTTTCCTGCGTTATCTTCTATACTTGAGTAAGTAGCTCCGATACCGATAGCAGAAACAGATTTGATTTTTTGCTCTTTCCGCTTGCTTACTGTTGCCTGAATTAACTTTGTTGCCACCGTGAACGAGGTTGAAGGATAGGAAATTTGGTTTACAGTTCCGGCTATGTACAGGTCGTTTTTAGGATCATAATACGCCAATGCGCCCGATAATCCCGAATGGCCGATAAGTTCGGGCATGCCCAATATGGCAGGCAGTTTAAACTGATGAATGCCTACGCCCGATTTGATGGGCGGAAAAATAGGGTTCCATACCTGTAATTCTTCGATGTAGCTTTTAGGGAAAAGTTTTCCGGTAAAAAACGCTTCTACAAACATCAATAATTCGCGCGAAGTGGAAACAATGCCGCCGTCGGCTCCAAAAGACGTCATTGCCTTGGGTATTTTCAATACGTTGTTTTTGTAATACATTGCCTTGGGACGGATGTCATTTATGTCGTTATACAAGTAGGTTTTTGACAAGTTTAAAGGCTCGAAAATCAGTTCTCGGCAGTTTTCCGAATACGATTTGCCCGTGATATTTTCGATGATTCTGCCTAAAAGTTGAAAATTGGCATCGGAGTAATGCGCTTTGTTCTTCGTGCTTGGAGCAAACAGGGGTTGATTTTTTTTGCTTCTTTCTATGGCTTGCTCAAAAGTCCAAAATTGGTCGTTCCCCGAAAAAAGGTCTTCTTCGAGGCTTTTTCCGTTTGTGCCTTTATCTTCAAAATAATCCGGCAGTCCCGAGGTGTGCGCCAGCAAATTCCGAACGGTGATTTCATTGGAATAATCAACACCTTTATACAAGTGAAGTCCCTGCATGACATCGTCATCAAGATACCTGCCGATTTTATCCTCCAATATTAGTTTATTTTCGGAAACAAGGTGCAGAATAATGGCTGTGGTAAAGAGTTTTGTGGTGCTTGCAATAAAAAACGGTTGCTCGTTTTCCATGTCTCCCGCCGAACCGCTCCATACCTCGCCTTTGTGCTTCACGCTGAATGAGACGCCGAATACTTTTTTATTGTCCACCGTCTTGTCAAGTATTTCTTGCAACACCGATGTTTTATCTGCCAATTGAATTGATCCGGCTTGTTGTGCCTTCACGGTACTGTTTATAGCCACAACCGCCAGCATTGTCGTTAAAATAATTTTCTTTTTATCCATTGTAATTAAGTTTTTAAAGTTTTATGCAAAATTATTGTGCAAGAACTTCAAAAAACTTATCGTAGGATAAGAAACGGCGTTACACGGTTTTTTTCCTGATCCGGCTCAGGCTTTCGGGCGTGATGCCCAAGTAGGAAGCAATGTATTTGTCGGGTGTTCGTTGTAAAATATGACGTTGGTTGCGCAGTATTTCCATGTAACGCTGTTCCGCCGTTTTTGAAAGTATTTCGATTTGCTGGTTTTGCTTGTGGATAAACAAACTTTCGGCCGCGGTTTGACAAATAATTCTGCCATAGCCGGTTTGAGCGAGTTTAATAAAATCCTGCCGTATAATTTTAAATAAACGGCATTGCTCAAAACACAGCACTTCGAGTTGCGTAGGCTGATTGGACAAAAGAGAAAGGTAATCGACCAAAAAATCGCCTTCGTAGCAGAGGTCGGTGCAGATATAGTTATTGTTGTTGTAAAGTAAAATTCCGCCCGAACCTTTTAAGATAATATGGAAGCTCTTTTCTCGCTCGCCGAATTTTTTCAACACTTCGTTTTTCTCTGTTTCAACGATTTCGCCGTGAGACGTAAAACTTTCCCACACTTCCAGGGGTGCTTGAAAATAGGGGTCGAAAATAGCCTTGATTTCCTGAGCTGTTTCTTTCATAAGGTGTAACGGTTTGGGTAATTTGAAATAAAAAAAGTCAGGAGTTCGAAATCAGTAGACCGGAATGGCAAACTTGCTGTTTCGGTTTCCTTTTTCTAATTTCTCCACTCTCCTTGCAGACAACTTATCACATAAATAAGTCGAATGCGAGCATCTCTCATATTGAGTTTGTCATTCTGTAAAAACAGTGTGACAACAAAGTGAGGAGTTAAACCTCCTGACCTTTGTAATTCGTCAGTCAAACCGGAAAATTGCGGGTACTCTTTTTCCAATTCCGCCAATAAAACTGTAAATTTACCAATTGTATGAATATCAAAGGTAATAACAGGCCTGTTTTTCAAGTCTTCAATCAGGCGAACTCCGCTACCCAAACTCCAGATAGAGCGGAACGTACCCACATGCAACATATCAAGCAGTTTGATTTTCTGTTCGTTAGATAGCGGATAGTTATTCAAGTTCCCTTCCTCCATGGAGGCTAAAACCTGCGTGTTGAATGCCGAATATCTAGCGACTCTAGTTTCAGGAGATGCATCGGCTTGAATGCCGATTTCTTGTTCAAACGAATCCAGCAATGTTTGCAAATCCAAAACTTCCTGTTCCGTGAAAATTTCAGTGATAGAAGGATAATCGGCCAACCTGTCGGGCGATTGGATTGTGCAGGCAACGAAAAATAGGGTAACACTGAAGAATATAGGTATAAAATACTTCATGACACTGTTCAACATTTTGTGTAAATAAGAAACGGAGGGTTTGGCTGTATCTACAGCTGAACCTGATTTTCAAAGATAGCTAAAAATTAGTTAAAAATCAAACCCCAGTTCTGAAT
The DNA here is from genome assembly GCA_002398565.1 of Proteiniphilum sp. UBA4977. GTDB lineage: Bacteria > Bacteroidota > Bacteroidia > Bacteroidales > Dysgonomonadaceae > Proteiniphilum. The sequence goes on along the minus strand of DGZP01000108.1, from coordinate 13,440 downwards.
GGGCTGTGTCCATTTCTTCGATATTTCCATAAGTGAAAGAGAAACAGACTTTTTCAGTGATTCATCGCTGGGGGATACCATCTTGTTTTTGGTGTACTTTCTGATTTTACCATTCAAATTTTCAATCAGGTTGGTCGTGTAAATAATCTTCCGGATCTCCAGGGGAAAGTCAAAAAACACGGTCATTTCCTCCCAATTCTTCTGCAAGTCTTTTTCCTGCAGCACTACAAACCGCGGTAATGTCTGCTTTGTAATGTTTTGCGATTTGAATTGCCGAAGAACCTACCGAGCCTGTGGCGCCTATAATCAAAATCGTAAAATAGTTCCCTTCTTTACCGTCTTGAATAAGTCCAAAGAAAAAACAGCATCCTTTTCTTCCTCTGTCAGAGAAATGTATCTTGATATAAAGTCGAATAGTAAATCTTGCATATTATTTTTTTTATTAAAGGATGTTACACTTGCCACTAACGTTTGGCGGCTGGGCGCGGTGGCGAATTTCGGAGTATTTTACTGTCATCCACGCACAAATGTTGATAAAAGCAATGCACTTGATTAACCATATCAGTGCCCATTGCGGCAAACGGCTATTATGGGTAGTTGCTTTTATCATTCTTTTGTTTTTGGTTGCTTTACAAAAATAATTGTGTCAGTGATTATTGGCGCTGTCCAGCCTTTGGCCGGATCAGATTTTTTTTGCTCTAAAACTATTCCTATCGTGTCTGTTAGTTTGTCAAGTTGAATTAATTTTCTACCATCTTCAATTCCACCTGCGTATTTGTCACCTACAAGTCTTAATTCAAATTGAAAGTTCTCTGATTTCTCTTTTTCAAATAATATTTCTAACGAATAATTTGTGTTCAATATTTTGTCGTCTTTACCATAAGATATTTCTGTATTAGCTGTATATATTAAAAGTTTTGTGCTGTCAAGCAGAGTAAAACTGCTCGGTGTCGGAAAATACAAAACTTGTTCTGTCCTTTTTTTATTTGGTTCCTTGTCTGTCTTAGTTGCCATTATATATGCAATGAAACCATAAGTCAATAAATTACCGATTAAAAAAGGAATAAATAACCTTTTTAAAGTGCCTTTGAAAATAAGTTTTATTGTCAAGGCCTCAATGAACACACTACCTAAGCACATTAGAATGTATGTTGCTACCCAATTAGTAATGTCAAATGTTGCGTGAGGAACAAAGTTGTCTACTAGTGCGTGCCAAAAGAGCATTGCCCACATCATTACAAAAGTCCCAACAAGTCCAGAAACTAAATTACCTATTATTGATGCTAAAAAGGATTTTTTGAATGAATATTTCAGCATTGCCATAATTGTGAATGTCTCAATTACAATTGTCGCAAATACTAAAAACCAAAATCGCCAAATTTCGTCATAAACGTAAACGGCAGGCCATACTATATTCAGTAAAATCATCTTCTTGTTATTGTTAGTATCGTTTTGTTTGCGGTCGTCATACAATTACCCATAACGCCTTGTTTACGCAGCAAATGTACTGAATTTTCCATCAATGCAACGCATTTCTGTAGCAGGCTTGTGTTTTCGCTAATCAGTTCTTAACCAAAGTCAATGAACCCTTGCAGGTACCGCCGTAATTTTGTATTACAACTCTTTAATTAAAAAAAATAACAATGAAAACAATTACAAAAAAACTGGTTGTACTGTGCTTGATCCTCTGTACGGTATCTTGTTTTACTTAACAGATAAGGCTGTTTTATATAATTTCGCTGTTTTACTCTCCATAGGGACTTCCAATCTGATAGATATTATTCGATGTGAATAAATCCAACTGATAATCATCACTTAAATAAGCTTTATCTCCCAGTAAAACGCAAGACGAAAAATTGTTTTTTATATTTTTCAAATAATGGATGCCGTGAACAGCTGCCGAGGTAAGTTCAGAATCACAAAACACTCCGCTTGAACTGCATACAGCATGTAACTTGTATCCATAGAAATTCATCTTTTGACTGGCACGATATCCTTTGGAGGGACTCGTAAGGTAATCTTCTTTGCAAATCTTTACTCTTGACGAGCGTGACAATTTACAAACTTCCAAAGGCATGCTGTCAACAATGAAATAATTTTCAGAGCCGATTAGTTTCTCCGACAACGCCTTCCGGATTCGCTCTTTGACAAAAAACAGTTTACGTCTTCTACGATTGTAAACACTACGTTCAATTTTTGAACTAATTGCCTCAGGCAGTTCTCTAAATAAGTGAGGTTCAAAATCAATTCCAAAAGACTCTGCCGTTAAATCAACAGCGATTAATTCAAGATCGCTTAAACGAGGCTGACGAATTTGATTTAAAAAGTTACTTTTTGTTTCAAATTGCTTTAATATCTCGAGATTTTTCTCGAACTTTGACAGGAAGTTGTTCATGATGTTTAATTGATTGTCAGTCAAATAAATGTACGGATATTACCCGATATGAACAACTTTTTATTACTATTTTACAAATGCACTACGGGTATGCTTTTGATTTATAATCGGTGGTTTACTTGTAAAGCAATTATTTCTTATTCGTTTCCGTTTTATCCCATATGCGATAACGAAGTTCCAATCCTTTGGAGATAAATATAACGATGGGTTCCGATTTTTTGAAGGGGACAGTCATTGGATTCATACTGTGAATGAATTTTTTAGTTAACTTTCCGTCAGGGCAAGCCATGCGCGTGGATGATATTTTGCCGTCGGACTCGTAAAAATAGAAGGTATAAGGAACTTCAACCATACCCCCGCTGCCGGAACCTTGGTTGGTAATCCAATGTTCGTTACAATCTACCGCTTTGGTTATTCCGGGGATAAGTTCAATTTTTGAGTCCTCAGCTATGTTGGTTAGTTTAATCATGTAACCCTCGTAGGTGGAACCATATAATTTCTTTTGATATTCAGGAAAATCTTTCAAAATCTCTTCCGTACTTTGGGCTACCGGGATCATCTCGGATACTTTCCAAACGGTATGCAGTATTTCGATATTCTTGCCAGCTGGAACCTCAACGTTTATTGGTTTAGAGCTATCGTAATCCATCAATGTGGTTGGTCCGGTCACATATTCATAGTGCATGCTGTCGGTAGGACAACCCATCGCGGTTTGAAATACTTCTCCATCCGACTTAAAGATCAAGTTTGTCAATCCTGTTTCCAGGTCAACCGACTTTTCAAATTTACCTTGCAGTCCGTAGCCGTTGCAATCGTCAACCTCCATCCATACCGAAGGTATAATTTCTACTTTATACTGTGATTCATTTTGAAGCGACGGCAGGGTTAAAACGTATTTCCTTAATTCATCTTTTTCTGTAACCGTCTGTGAAACATCTGTTTTTTGAATAGAATCAGTTGCTTCTGTAGATTTTTCAGAAGCCGGTTTGCGTTGCGAACAGCTGATAGCGGACAGTGCCATCGCAAGCAATAGTAGGGATGATAGTTTTTTCTTCATTGTTATTGTTTTAGGATTGTTATATAAAAACGAATTATTACACTGATTGTTTTTTCATTGCCGCGTTATCTGATACGGCCTTTCAAATAGCATTCAAAAAGATTCCCTTTTTGACATTCCTTTAAACATCAATATTTAGACATTATTTTTTGTAAGAATTCCCTAATCAATTCATTAACCTTATCGGGATTATCCAGATTGGTTCCATGATGCGCATTGGGAATAACTTTGAGTTCGGAATGAGGAATATTTTCCTGTATGTAGGGTTGCTGATAATTCGTCATCGTATCATGATCTCCTATCATCAACAGGGTAGGACATTTCACTTTATGTAAATCGTGCTTGCTTTCCATTCGTGTTACTGCGCTCCATACCCTGTTCCATTCATCATGTTTCGTTATTGAAAAAGCTTGAGCATCAGTAAAATGATAGAATTCATGGTTCCGGAAAACTCTTCATTTATGGATGAAGGAAAGAATTTATTGATAGAAGAATTTGGTAAAAATTATGCCACATATTTTTCTATTTTAAGTGCGATTTCAGGTGGAATCAATACTCAACCCGAAATTGAATCGGCTTTAGGAAACAAGAGCATTGGCGGGCAATTGAAAAGACTCATTGAAGATTACAACATTATCGAGCGTCAGCGTCCGATACTTTTAGTTTATTTATTGAGAGGCATATCCGTGAGTACGGAGGTTTTTATGCCGATAAACTCAAAAATCCGGTCATAGAAATTAAATAAATTTTTCTATTGTGTTTTTTACTACAACTCCTTTCCAGTTAAAATCATCCCCTTTAAGCGATATATTAATATTATCTGCATTTGAAGGAATTGGAGGAAAGTATAAATAAGATGTCCAGCACCGCGCGGAAGACGGCGGGGCTGATGTCGGTGCGCCGCCGCACGGCAATTTTAATCAAATCGTCCTCGTTGAGCGATTTTCCGGTTACTACCCGTCCGAAACGGTCTTCTTTGTGTGCGGAGATGGAGAGGTCGTACAATTCAACCGCTACCAGATTTTTGTCGGCTGCCGCCACTGTTGTTTTGTTTGTGTCATAATTAATTTATTTTATTTTGATACCACGTTTATATAATAGTTCGATTGTTAAAATGCGGATATGGCGCGGACGTAGTATTTACTGCTTTTCAAGTAGGCACTGCCGTGACCATCTAATAATAGGACATTCCACACGTAATTATTTTTATTGAATTCAGACGATGACCAGTAGGTCACGCTATCGTCTAACTGTGTTGTACCGCTAATGCCCGCCAGAGCCGTATTTACCGCTGCTTTTGGGGTGTAAAGCTCCCTCAACTCATCTCTTGCCGGCAGATACCACTGCGCTCCCTTAGCTATACACCACTCAAAGGCAGGAAAGGTAACGGTGCTTGCCGGATTGTTCAGCTTATACGCCTTAATGGTATTGGTATTCGCCTGTCCGTCATTGACAGATGTTGCACCAAAATCTCTGTCATCTACTGAACTCCATATAAGGCCTTCCGGCGATTGATCCAGGCTCACTATCTTGCCGTTTTTGCCGCCGTTGGTTACGCTGAACACCACGCCTTGCACTCTCCCCACGTGTGGATAGTAGTTGCTCACGGCATACAGGTGGTTGGGGTCGGGCGTGGCGGTTTCCACCGTCTTTATCTTGTAGCGCAGGGCTTTGCCGGGTACCAGATCGGCTTGGGCGGGAAGGGTGTAGGAGAGCGAAAACTCGTTGCCGTCGGCATAGCTGCCGTTGCCGTCCAAATCTTGCCGGAAGGTAAACATCTTATGCCCGGCAACAATAGCTTGCGCGGGCACAATGGCACGATACACGTATTTAGAGGCATCGCCCATATCCATGCGGTGCATCAGAATATCGGATGGCGAAATACCGGTAATGACGATGGGATAAACGGGATTATGAGACAAATCAACCATCGCGTAGTTTTGTACTCCACTGAGTGATACTTTCAGTTTGTCGGCAACATAGAGGGGCGTGTTGTCGGCTCTTTCCGAAATATCCACCTCCACCAGCGCGAAGAGATGGTTAAAAGAGAGGGAAGCCGTACTACCCTTGTTTACGTTCAGCGCCTTGGCAAACAACAAGTCGGAAGCGTTAAAACCGTTGCCGCTCTGGTCGGTCTGCACGCCAAATGCCATTTGAGTAGGGGGATTTATTTCAGTCAAATCCATATAAGGATAGTAGGCATAAAAATCGAGCTGCATGTTTTCTTCTGCCGGAAAATAGAGCGGCGTGGCGGGTGTCCACGTGCCTGTCGCATTACTGTAAGTGAGCTTCACATTTTGGATGTAGTTGCCCGAAGCCGCAAGGGTAGCTGTTTCACCTTTTTTATACTTCACGGCAAAAATGCCGATGGCATCGCCGTCTTCCCACGTGGTGCGGAAATCCTTGTCGGTAGCGGCGCGGGTTTGCATTCCGCCCGCCCCTTGCCACGCAAAACCTATCTCGAAACAGATGGGCTGCGTTGTGTCGGTGTTAGGGGCAATGGCTATATCGGTATCCTTGGTGCAGGATACTGCTGCCAGCAGTAACACCAGTAGAGATGCCGTTCGTAGAGACGCAAGTAATTGCGTCTCTACAACATGCAACGTCTCTACATTTTTAAATATTTCTTTCATTCGCATAATCGGTTGTTTTTAAACGATTTCTTCTGTAATCATTAATTGCTAAAACTTAGACACCGCACGAACATTAATAAAAGCGAGCTTGTAATCATAGTCTATATTGCCATTACTGAAATAGATTAACCACGCAAGATTACTGTAGGGGGCGTATTCCGTCGATGACCTGTACCAACCACTGTACAACTGCGTTGCTCCGGCAATGCCCGCTAAGGCATTGTTTACTGCCTGTTTTTTACCATAAAGCTCAACTAACTCATTTTTTGACGGCAGATACCACCTCGCGCCTTTGTTGATGCACCATGCAAAGGCGGGGAAGGTAACGGTGCTTGTCGGGTTGTTCTGCTTATACTCCTTAATGGCATTGGTATTCGCCTCTCCGTCAAAGTCAGATATTGCACCGGTAACACAGGATTCTGTACTCCATTGCAGATTTTGCCCCTCATCCAAGCTCACGATCTTGCCGTTTTTGCTGCCGTTGCTTATGCTGAACACCACGCCTATGGCGGTGGCGGAGTTGGCAGGGTCGGGGTAGTAGTCGCCTATCTTGTAAACAGGTCTTGTGTCGTCATTCACAATAGGGCTGGTGGTGTCCCACGGGGCAATGTTGGTTGCCGTGGCGGTAATACCGGTGTGGCTGATGGTGATTGTCCACTCGTGGAGCGTGGCGGGGGCAAGCGACAGCGCAGGAGCATACCACACGTAATGATTGCCATTCACGGTAAACGTTACCTTCATGCTTTGCGCGGCAATGGCGGCGGGCAGTACAATGGCTTCATAGTGCGAGCCGTCCATTTCGATGTAGGGCACAATGGGGGCATGCATTGCCCTGTCGGTCAGTTCGCCCGAAACGGTATTGAACGTAGCGGCGCTGTTCAGCCCCGTTATCGACACGCTCATTCCCGCGAGATCGGTGGCGGTAAATCCCGCTCCCGCTACGGTTTTCAGTACCAATTTGCTCATCACGTGGCGGAACGGCAGGGTTACGCTCCCTGTGCTAAGCTTGCTATGCTGCGCCATGGTAGAGGCATAGAGCAGGTCGATGGTTTCGGGATTGCTTTGGTCGGTGAGATCTACGGCAAAACTACCGTTCTGCAACGCGGTGTTGTAGGGATAGTAAGCCGTAAAGCCCACCATAGAGCCGTTTGCAGGGTAGTACATATCGCCCGCCGTGGCGGTAAAGTTGCCGTTGGCATCGGCGGTGTAAGGCATATTTTGGTATGCTGTTACCACCATGCCGTCGGTCATGTGTATGCCAATCTTGTCGCCCGCCGTCCATTGCGTGCCTGCGGCGCGGGTGGTGGCATTATTACCCGCAATGGCAACGGAAAATCGCACCGCCGCCGCGGTATCCGGCAGGATTTCCTTCTCCTTGCTGCAGGATACGGCTGCCAGCATCAGTAGAGACGCAATTAATTGCGTCTCTACAACATTGACAACGCACAACGTCTGTATTTTGTGTATCTTCATATCGTAGTTTTTTAAGAATTCTCTTACAATGCAGTTCCGCTGCCGCCAGGTCCGGTACTCCACGGAGCTATAGTTCCCTGTATGCCCGTAACGGCGGTGCGGCTAACGGTAATCTCCCATTCGTGGATGCTACCCGCGGTGAATGCGGCGGTTGTGGGTACTTTCCATACATATTCATCTGTTCCGATGACAAAGCGTACCGTCATGGAATTTTCTGCGGATGCGGAGGCTACCGGAAGAATAATGGCTTCATAGTGTTCTCCTTCTTTTATTGTCCTGAAATTGATGGCTGCAAGATTGTCATAATTGTCCAGCGAGCCGCTTTTGAGGTTGAATGATGCGGTAGTCCTGCATTTGGTGGTAACCGTCATTCCTGCAAGCGAGGTAATGCCTGCTCCTTTTTGGGTTTTGATAACGAATTTACTCAGTTTGTGGCTGAAAGTAAGGGGTACCGCTGTTGAACGTTTATTGTAATCTACGGTTGTTTTTGCATGCAGCAAATCTATGGCTTCAGGCGTGCTTTGGTCTGCAATATTTAACGAATATGTATCGGTAATTCCCTGCTTGTAAGGGTAGTATGCCAAGAAGCCTACATTAGAACCGTCAAGCGGATAATACATATCCGCGTCAGCGGGCGTGATAATGCCGGCGGCATCGATGGTGTAAGGCACATTGTCGTAATTGTTTACGGTAGCTGATGCGGCATCAAACATACGGATACCTATCTTGTCGCCTGCCGTCCACTGCGTGCCTGCGGCACGGGTGGCTGCTTTATTGGCTATTGCAGTGGTAAAATGTACTGCTTGTTGGTTATCTACCTGATTATTAATCTCTTCTTCGTTGCAAGCCGATAAAGAGGCTATGACTACTGTTGCTAAAAAAAAGTACTTCTTCATTATTGTATATTATTAATTAAATTAAGTTCGGTGGATGAGTTTGTTAGTCAGCGATTCCATTGCCCTCTTTTACGGTTTTCCAATCGGTAAGGGTTATTATAAATCCGGCTGCGGTGGGCATTTCCATTAGTTGGGCACCCAACGAAAACGGTTTGTTTTTCTCCACGTTGAATGTTTTTAGCTGATTGCCAAGGTCGTAATCTTGCGTGATTTCTGAGGGAGAGCCTCCTGCAAACGCAATTTTAACGGTAAGTTTGGGCATGGCGGAAACAAATCCGAGCAATCGGGCCGTTGCCTTGTATTTGCCGTCGGGCTGTTTGGCAAAGGTGAGGCTGATGTTTTTCTCAACGCGCAACGTTCCGTCCCGTAGGTTTAGTTGCTGCGCCCCGCCCGAGAGTTCCGCCGTAACCGATCCCACCTTGTTTACTGTGCCACCTGTGGGTTCTATCCACAGGTTCAGCTCGCGCACCTGTTGCTGCATGGTAGCGGTAAAGGTGTAATCGCGGTCTTTCTCCACGGTTACCTCGCCCGCATGGGAAAAGAACCACCCCGGAAGCGATTCCATATAACCGTTTGTAGTGGTTTCAACTGTGGCGGTTTCATCTTTCACACTTATCTTCTCCGCCGGATTATATACCAGCATTCGGTATGTTTCCGGAGTAAAAAGGTGGGGTAGTGCGCTATGATCTCCTTTCAAAACGACTGCATAATCGCCAATTTGCGCGGTATAACTCTCTGGGGCAGCAATACCCTCCCCTTTTTTGCTCCAGTCGGTAACGAGGGTTATCTGCCCCTTATCGGGATGGGCGGTATCGTAAATTTCCTCTTTTACGCAGGAGAAAAATAGCAAAAGAGCAATGAATATACTCGTCGTTATTTTTTTATTCCGTATCATAATGCTTGCCTTTTTAGAGATGGATGACTGATATGCCATATAAGACTAACCCCGATTTGAGTAGGACCAAAAATTGTTTTACTGACTTTTTTTGCCTTGAAAACACGCACGCCGTCAATTACTCCGAACGTGTCATAGGTTAAATGTGCCGCACCCAGACCTATATTGAAATCACATGAGAAATGTCTGCCCATAGACAATTGGTATCCTACCGTGAGTGCGCCTCCATATACGCTTCCCTGATAGCCTGTACTGCCGAGTTTCAGATTGTATTCGCCCAGTGTAGCTCCCAAACCCATATAGAAGCGTTTGTTTTCGAGCATAAACCGACGCACCTCAGGGTTGATAAACCACAGTTTCTGAATTTTATTCTCACCATTATATTCCCATTTGCTGTAACCCCCATCAATTTTAATTCCGTAGGAAGGAGTGATACGCCATTGTAAACCGATATTGGGTGTGGCAGCCGCCCAATACAAGAGGTTGGTGCGCAGGTTAAAGACGGTGCGTGTGGTTGTCGCTGAAGCAGGCGAAAACGCCACTGCCGGCTCCGGTTGTGGCTCCGGCTCTTGTTTTGCTTGTTCCATTGGTAGCTCTTGCAGCTCTTGTTTGGGCTGTTCTGGTGGCAATACTTCCGGCTTTTCAGTCTTGGATTCCGCTTGTTGTGCAGGAATGGTAACGGTTACCACGACAATATTTTTTTGCCCCTCGTAAGCGGTAGCGACGTTTTGCGTAATAAAGTGTTGCTCCGTGAGACCGCAACACGTAATCAGTTCGCTCTTTACACGGTTACTCATGGTTTTGGCGCGTTGCAATCGTTGAGCAGTATTGCCTGTAGTGGCACAGTAGCCGTTCACGTAGATTGCCCCTTCACCCAAAACAAAGGTCTCCTTATGCGTAGTGATAAACTCCGTGAGCCGGGCAAGATTCTCCCCGTTACCGTTCCACGGAGAGAAGAGCATGTCGTTTCCCGCCACAAAGCGGAAAGTAACCTGTTCTTTCGTTTCTTGTGCCTGGGCTAAGCCAAACGATGCAACAAGAAGAATAAAGGTCGATACTATTGTTTTCTTCATTGATAAACTATATATTATTATTTAATTTAACTATGTATGGAACGGAGTTTTAATTTTTTTTGTAAAATTAATTCATTCTTATGGGGCTAAACAAAATACGCACCTTGAAAAAGGCTGAAAAAAATTGTTTTTATACCTTGAAATACCTTGAAACTGTATTTTTCACCATACTTTTAATTAACTTTGTTTCAAAATTCCTTTTTATTATGAAGGCTGAAAAAATAGAGCGTTTTATTCTTCGTCCTTTCGGAATATTAGATGAAAATTCACTCATTGAAAGACAGCAGATAGCCGTCTTTATTGTCTGTGAGTTCGGTATTATGTTTATCAGCGCGTATGTGTTACTTTTGTCTGAAAGTGTGAACAAAGATGGCTTTTTCTATGCGAGTAATCTCTTTTTTATTATTTTACCAACAGTTTTGTTGGTACTTTATTGGAAAAAGGTTGTTACATTAAAACAGGCTCTTTTCTGTAATATTCTTCTGATTCAGGCAGATGTAACCATTAAAATGATACATTTGGCCTACGCGCCCCTGAGTGCTCCGCTGGCTCACAGTTTCATTCTTATCAATATGACATTGCTGCTATTATGCTTCTTTGTGGCACATTTGTCGCAGATACGCAATCTGAATCTGGTAATATTTGCCTGTTCAATAGGTTCTTATGTGGCATCTGCAAAACTGGCTCAAAGCGATCTCCTGCTTACGCTGATACCCGTATTCTTGACAATATTCATCTTGGTAGCTTTCCTTACGTATTTCATAGGGCGAATGACTGAACAGGTAACCAAAGTAAATTTAGAGTTGAAAACCGAAAATGAAGAGATTTCGGAACAATTGAAACTTAACAAAAAGCAATTGGACGCATTGATGTCTTTGGCGAAGGAAAAAACTATGAGCAAACAACAGATTAGTGAAGTACTGGAACTTGTGGGCGAGAAAGCGGAGAAAAATATTAGGAAAAAGGTGCGTTACCTGATGGAACAGGAGCAGATAGACTACACGCGACTGAGCGAAAAGCTCCCCGAACTCACTCGTTCGGAAATTGAGATATGCGATTTGATACTGAAAGGGTGTAAACTGCTGGAAATATGCTATAAACTGAATAAAACAGAAACTAATATATCCAGCCAGCGTTCCCACATACGGACAAAACTAGGACTTTCTCCGAAGGAAAACCTCAAGGATGTCCTCCGTAAGAAAATGATGCAAGATTAATCAATAATCTTCTCACATAGAAATGAAGTTAAACAATTTTCGAATAACCGCTACCGTTCAATTCCCTGAACACTCGGTAATTTCCAAAGAACAGTCCGAGAATGCTTTATTTGATATTTTGCAGGAAGATAATATTGCCGACAATGCCGCTTATTTGCCAAACGTTGATAGATAAAGTGTTTGCACTGCCTTACGCACAATCACAGGAGGTTTTCGCTTACCGCTATCGAAAGCAAACGCGAAGACTTGGAGCATTGGTATTACCGCCATTCTAAACACAAGCCGCCAATGCAATATACAAACGCCGAATGCGAAGAACGCTATTTCTCATTCAAGGAGGTGAAAACAAGGTAGATACAATGGCGGACTACACCAAAAAAATATGTTTCTCACCACAAAAAAAATCAGATACGAACAATCCAGCGTTGATTTTATCAATCCCAAGCTGCCCGATTATTCCGCGCAATGCCAAAAAGAGATAGACCAGATACAGCACCTCTACCGCTTAAACAACGAACTTTCAGAAGTACAAAAGCAGCACAACCAAACCATAACAACATTCAATAGACTAAAAATAAACTGTAGGGGTTGTCTCAAAATGTAGTGACCCCAAAAGTATTTTGTCCAACTTTTTGGGGTCACTACAAAAGATCGACAGCCTCTTTTTTGTGTGCCGAGCATGTCACTTGGCTTGGTGGTGAAAGTCCACTATGGGGGTTTGTGATCGCCAACCATTAACCGAAGACAAGGATGTCCATCATGAGGTTGAATCTGAAGGAAGTCCCAGGCAAAGTTCCGCCCCGAGGAACACGAATCATATCAGGCATACCCGTCGGGATGAGGCTGCATAATGCCGAAAGAACGATGGAGAGCATCATCTCGTTCATCGAGAAGAGGCTCTTTTTGAAAGTCAATCGGGACAAAACGAAAGTTGCCTGCATCAGGGATGTCAAGTTCCTTGGCTATAGCTTTTACCGATACAATGGAGAATGCAGGCTGAGGGTTCACCCCAAAAGTGTGGAAAAGATGAGAGCCAGAATTGGAGAGCTTACATCCCGAAGCAATGGATGGGTGAATGAGCGCAGAAAGATAGCACTAAACCAATATATAAAGGATTGGGTGCAGTACTTCAAACTGGCGGACATTAAAACGTTACTAATAACAACGGATGCCTGGTTGCATCGAAGGCTACGCATGGTAATATGGAAACAATGGAAACGTATCAGTACCAAGTGGGCTAATCTCGTTAAGCAGGGTATCAACAGATACAAGGCATATGAGTGGGCTTATATCAGAAAGGGAAGACTGCCTCTATTTTGAGACAGCCTCTACTCGATTGGTCAAGAATATAATCCTTCCGATGAGTTTGTTACGGCCGAAATCAATAAGTCAACCAAAACATTACTCAAGCAGATGAAAAATTTTGATTACCTAGAAATTTAGGGTGTGGATTTAAAAAGATTTTTTTCATTGTGAATTATTTTATTGATTTCTACTTTTTTTGATCGCTGTTATTTTTTAATATATCAAACCAATCTTGTGCCGAAGGGCAGCAGGGGAATTGATGACCGCGTAACCAATCACCTCGGATTTGATAAGTTACGGGAACTCCTTTTTTGCATTCCAGCACGACCCGGTGCTCTTCCGGTTGGTCGTCGAAACGCAGGAAGCGGTCCGGCGGGAACATGATCCCCATGCCTATCCAACCGATCTCCGGATCCTGGAATCCCCACGAACCGATGATGCCGGCATCCCTGTCGGAAAAGAATGTCTCGTCTGGTAACCGCACCAGGCCGATACC
>DGZP01000025.1:3121-7628 GCA_002398565.1 Proteiniphilum sp. UBA4977 | reverse complement strand
AGGTGAATTTAACCGGAGCCGTTTCGGCAGTCACCGGAGATGAAATGGTAAAACGGCCGGTCACCAATCCGGCAACCATGCTTCAGGGACAAATGCCTGGAGTCCGAATTATACAAGGACTTGGACAGCCGGGGAATGAATCCGTTCAAATAAGAGTTCGCGGTCAAGGTACATACAGCAGTGCCGGTTCTGATCCTTTGGTGTTAATTGACGGTGTTCCGGGATCACTTTCTACGCTAAACGCAAACGACATAGAGAGTGTTTCTGTATTGAAGGATGCTGCATCTGCATCTATTTATGGTGCACGTGCTGCCAATGGGGTAGTTCTTGTTACAACTAAATCGGGAAAAGACGGCGGTTTTAAAGTGAACTACAACGCCAATTTTGGAGTTCATAATCCGACCAAAATGTTAAATATAGTCACCAATTCCGCCGACTACATGGAGTTAACCAACGAAGCCAAAGCTAATTCCGGGATATCTACAGGTTTATATACACAAGATATGATTAACTCATACCGGAACGCAACGGACAGGGTAAAATACCCGAATTTCGATTGGCTGGGATACATGTTCAATTCAGCTTTTGTTCAAAATCACAGCTTATCGCTTAACGGAGGAAACAAGGGAACCACATATAACATTACGCTTGGATATGTGGATCAGCCGGGAACAATGAAAGGATTTACATTTGATAAATACAACTTCAGGACAAATGTAAAGTCTGATTTGAAAGATTGGATCACCGTTGGAGTAAATATTGCGATGGAAAAGGGAAATCAAAAAAATCCACGGCAAAGCCATGATGATGCATTTTTGTCAACCTTGTCGCAAGCCCCCACATATATGCCCTTTTTACCCGATGGAAGATATGTGAATTCTGCGTACAACTTTGAAAGCCATAACAAAAACATGGTAGCCATCGTGGAAAATGATGTAATGAGAACCACGACCAATTACGATGTATCATCACAACTATGGGCAGATATCAAATTAGCAAAAGGATTAAGCTGGTATTCGAAAATGGCCGTAAATCTAGGTGATGTTTCCTATAAAGACTGGCGTCCGATAGTCAATCTTTACGACTATCACTCCGGCAACTTTGCAAGGACACTTGACGTGGGTGGTGAAGGCTTAATATCGCACAATAACCGAAATTATTACACAAATTTCTTTACTTACCTGAAATATGATTTCAACATAGATCAAGCACACAATTTTGGATTACAGGCGGGATATAGCCAGGAATATAACAACTACCAGTTTCTACAGGGATATCGGCAAAAGTATGTAACCAACAATCTTCAAGAGTTGAATGCAGGAACTGCTGCTGTCCAAACCGCCAATGGAAATACAACAGAATGGGCGCTGAACTCCTATTTCGGCAGGTTTAACTATAACTACATGGAGAAATACCTATTTGAAGCTAATGTTCGTTATGACGGCACATCAAGAATAGCTAAAGACACTCGTTGGGGCTTCTTCCCTTCGTTCTCTGCAGGATGGAGATTAACCGAAGAAGATTTTATTAAAAATGCAGAGATAAATTGGTTGACAAATGCAAAGATAAGAGCGTCTTACGGACTTTTAGGAAATCAAAATATAGGTGGAGATTTTCCCTATCCCTATCAAGACTTACTTAACTTTACCGGCGATTATGCCTTTGACAATTCTGTATTAAGTCCTGGGGTTGCTCAATCCGCTCTTGCAAACTCATTGCTGAAATGGGAATCGACCTCGGTTGCAGACGCCGGACTCGACTTGCAATTATTCGGAAAATTAAACATTACGTATGACTGGTACAGAAAACACACCTTTGATATTTTAAGGCAAGCACAGGTTACCGGGGCATTGGGATTAAGCGCCCCATTTGTTAATAGCGGTGACATGCTGAATACAGGCCATGAACTTACCGTTCAGTACAATGACAGGATTAACCAGGGTGCCTTGTCGGGACTGCAATATGGCGGGGGCTTCTTTGTAGACGTTTTCAGGAACAAGCTTATCAAGTTTGGAGCAAGAGAGATTGATGGATATGTTATTCGCGAAAACAATTTACCCTACAACTCATATTATATGCTTGACGCCATCGGCATTTTCCAGACACAAGAAGAGGTGGATAATTCGCCCACTCAGTTCAGCGGAAATTTTGGCCCCGGTGATATCAAGTACCGCGATGTGAACGGGGACAACGTCATCGACAACGATGACCGCGTAACCGTACCCGGTAGATTTCCAAAATTTGAATACTCGTTCAACGGAAACGCATCATGGAAAGGATTCGATTTGTCATTCCTGTTCCAGGGAGTCGAGGGAAGAAGAATCTACACGGACGGCTGGGGATTGGAGCCATTTATACAGGGAGCTGCACCCACGCTGGATTTTGTGAATAACCGCTGGACAGGACCCGGCACATCCAACTTCTACCCTAAAATCTATTATGGATGGGACGGTACAAATCCCAACAGAAGAGCCAGTACCTGGTATTTGCAGGACGCCTCGTTCTTAAGGCTAAAGAACCTCACTGTTGGGTATATAATTCCTGCTAACATCACCTCTAAGGTAAGCATTGACAGAATAAGGCTGTACTTCTCCGGGGACAATCTTCTTACTTTTACCAAATATAAGGGATTGGATCCGGAACGTGCCGGAGATGGAAGGTTTGTTCAATATCCTCAGAACAAAATCGTATCTTTTGGAGTGAATGTTGAATTTTAAAACTGAACAACAATGAAAAAATTAATTTACTTTATTATAATTGCTATAGGCTTTTCCTCGTGTGTGGATCTCGATTTAAATCCAAACGACAGGCCTTCTTCGGGAACTTTTTGGAAAACCCCGGAGGACATTAATCTGGCCCTCACTGCAACCTACGGCAGCATGCGTCGCAATATGTGGTCATTCTCAACTCCATGCTGGGACAACTTAACCGACAACAGTTACGGGCAACATGCCGAAGGACAGTACGGATTAACGACAAACATGGTACAGGGAAATATAGATCCCTCATCGGGGGGTTTTGTTTCAGAGGTTTATTTAGGAGCACTTGCAGATATTGCCCGAATCAACATCTTTCTGAGTAAATTGAAAGACTTCAGCGGATTAGACAGTACTGTTAAAACCCAATACGAAGCTGAAGCACGGATGCTACGGGCATACTACTACAGTTATCTCTACAGAGGTTATGGAGAAGTGCCGATTGTAAGTGAACCGTTGACCCTCGAAACACAATATCAGGAAAAGAAGCCTCAAGCCGAAGTATATAAATTTATGATGGACGACATCGATTTCGCAATTGCCAATCTAAAAGATGCCACATACAGCGGGGCAAAAGGCCGATGGACAAGGAATGCAGCAAAAGCCTACAAAGCGCGTATGATTCTTTATACCGCCTATGATGATGCCGGCAATATGATTAGCAGTAAAATGTCCGAAGCAAAAACAGTGTTGAACGAAATTACAGGCTACTCCCTGGCTCCGGATTTTTCAGACAACTTCATCGATGTAAAACAGGAAACATCGCCAGAAATCATGATGTCGATAAAATTCCTGGCTCCCAACACCACAACATCTGCCGATATGTGGTATGCCGACTGGCTCGTCGTTAGCCCGTTACTAAATTTCATGGAAGAGTTTGAGATGAAAGACGGAACACCGGGCACAGCGCTTCCGAAAAAAGCGGGAAGTAAATTTACCCTCGATACTGAAACTTTTACCAACGCTTCTTTGGCAAACCGGGACCCGCGTTTAGCGAAAACAGTTTTCATCGAGAAATACGTTATTAACGGTACAGAATATACTGCTGGAAACGCAAAGCCAACAGGAGCAGGACTTGCTAAATTTTTATCATCAAACCTCACCCCTCCTTATGGATATAGCACATTAAGCCAACAAGACTGGGTAATTATGCGCTATGCAGATGTATTGTTGATGCTGGCCGAGGCTGAAAACGAACTGAATGGACCCACTCTCCTTGCGTATAATTCTATAAATACCATCCGCACACGTGCAGGAATGCCGCCGTTACCTGCCGGTTTGTCAAAAGACGACATGCGTAAGAGAATACGTCACGAACGTAGAATTGAGTTGGCTTTTGAAGGGCAACGCTACTTTGATTTAAAAAGATGGAAAACAGCCAAAACTGTTCTAAATGCAGTGCAGGACGCACCTGTTGTTTATAAATTCGAAGATAAAAACTATTTGTGGCCCATACCTCAATCAGAAATTGATAAAAATCAGGGGAAACTCTCGCAGAACACTGATTATAAGTAAATAGTCTCTCTTGAAGAGGG
This sequence comes from Proteiniphilum sp. UBA4977, assembly GCA_002398565.1. Taxonomy (GTDB): domain Bacteria; phylum Bacteroidota; class Bacteroidia; order Bacteroidales; family Dysgonomonadaceae; genus Proteiniphilum. The sequence goes on along the minus strand of DGZP01000025.1, from coordinate 3,337 downwards.
TGCATTAACACACCCTCTTCATCTTTAACAATCTTACCTTATCCACATCATGATGTTAATAAAAATACGCTGAAACATTTAAAAACACACAAAATGAAAACGGTTTTGTTTTCCATATTCTTTTGGACATTATGTTTTGCAACCATGCATGGACAAAACAGCATAAAAATCTATCCTTACCCCATGACACCTTCAGAACATCCCGATTATTCAAGA
>DGZP01000025.1:0-2860 GCA_002398565.1 Proteiniphilum sp. UBA4977 | reverse complement strand
AGGGATTTAACAGGAAATTATAATGAAAAATTGGACTTGTGGATCAATAAAGACAAACTGGGTAAAATCTTATGGGTGTCGTATCCTTTTATTTATCAAGAGAATATCAAAGAAATTGTAAGTGAAATAAAAAGAAGGGGCCTTTACTTATTCGATCTTTGGGGATATGTCCCCGGTTCCGGACCCGGAGGTTATTGGAGACAGTTTGTATTGCCAGACAGCATTTCATCCCTGTTTGAAACTGAACTTGGCAACCGGTGGTTGGGAATGGACAACGGCGAGCAGGACGGGAGATATGTCGGGAGTTACGCGCCGCGCATGTATCCGATGGGGGTAGACCGAAAACAACAATACTTAAACTTTCAACGTCATTTCGAGGAGATGGGTAATCAGCTCGGAAATAAAATGTCTACACTTGTTTCGTTAAACTTCGGCCATTATTTTTTAAAAGAAGGAGTTTATGCCTTAATAGGAGCTGAAACCGCTCAAGGATTACCTAATTCACAAATTTATTATTCATTTATTCGCGGAGCAGGAAAACAATATGGTGTTAGTTGGTTTGGGAACGCATCGGTATGGAACCGTTGGGGGTTTAAAACATACGATAAGGATGCTACAAACATCGATGAAGACTACAACAGTGGCGGCCCCTTGAAAGGAACATCACTCAGCCTGCTGAAAAGACTGATGTATAACCATCTGATGTACGACTGCCTAGCAGTAGGATTTGAAGGATCCATGCGGGTTGACAACGAAAAATTAAGTCCAATTGGAAAAATTCAGCAGAGTGCAGCCAAATGGGTAGATAAATACGGCGATCCGGGAATAATGTACACGCCGGTTGCTGTAATGGTAGACTTCTTTTCCGGATGGACATTTCCCCGTCATCTTTATTCCCGTCAGGCATACAAATTGTGGGGAAATCTACCTTACGAAAAGCCGAACTACTTTACAGACGGTGTACTCGACCTATTGTATCCCGGATATCAAGACGCTTCCTACTATAAAGATGAAAGGGGGTTTATTGCTCCAACTCCGTATGGAGATATTGCTGACTGTTTAATGACCGATGCTCCGTTATGGGTATTAAAGCAATATCCTGTTTTGATTATCGCAGATGAAATACAACGGAGTTCTGAAATAAATGACAAACTCGAAACGTATGTAAAAGACGGCGGCCATCTTGTTATCACGTCAGCATCTTTAAAAAATATGCCGAATGGTATAGCAGGCATCTGTGTCGGGAAGAAAGCGTATACATCTGCATCGGAGATAGAATACAATGGAGATAAGATACAGGAAACAGCAGAATATAACCTGCTGCAGTTAAAGTATCCATCATGCGCAAAAGTAATCCAATGGAGTGATACAATTCCAGTAACAGTAGAATTGAATTCAGGCAAAGGAATGATTACGGTGTTTGCTTCTCCTTTTGGCATTACCGATCAGCCTCAATGCGAATTACCGGCTCTGGCACAGGAAGAACAGGTTTTAGCGAAACCTTTTCCGGTTTTAAACCACGTAAAAGTGTTGTTGAACAATATTTTCTCATCTATTCAACTATTTTCTACAAATCCTGCATTAAGTATGATTACATGTTATAAAGGCAATAATGAATATACGGTTCTTATATCTAATGATAAATGGTATCCACAAAAGTTCCATATCGGTACAAAAACAGGAAAAATAGCATCGATAAAGGAATTGGAAACTGATTTATCTGAAATGAAGGCTGTTGGATTCACACCAAAAATTGTAAGAGCCTCAATAGGGAAAAACACGCACAACACGATTGCTGGCGGTAGTGTTAGAATATTCAAGGTTAATCTTCAGGATGCAGATATATCCGTGATGCCAAAGATTAATCCGGATAGACCAAAACATAAAACATCACTGGTCTTAAGGAATACCCTGAATATAAAAGAAGAGATCCTGAAACGCCCTACTTTCTTTGAACATTACGACAGGGTTGTAGTCGATTGGCGTTATTTATACAACAAAGAAAAAAATAGATTACAACAGGAAGGAGATTGGATAAACCGTCAGAAATTAAAGGTGTCAGTAGACTTAACCTCTGGAATCAACCTGTTTCCTGATTTGCGTATTGTTAATAACGATGAACTACCCTATAAAAAAAGTATGGCAATCATTAAAAACGTAATGGATAAAATGCCTGCTTTAGGAGCAGACGTCCTGCTACTTTCGACCCAACAAACCGTTGAAAATAATTTCACGCCTGAAAACTTTAACAAATCATTGAGAGAAACTTTCATCGAATTAGCTGATTATGCGAAAGAGAAAAACATCCAACTCATTTTGAAACAAGTCTATGCCCGAACACCTTCATCCTTTTCGGACCTGAAAAAATTAGTTGATGACGTAAATCGCGGTAATTTTACATTTTCACCTTCTCTTGCCCTTTTGCTGTTGGATGAGGGAAATATAAGAAAAAACATTACGCTATTAAAGCAAATGAAGATAGAAAATATAGTCGTATCGGGTACAGCAAAAGATATTCACCAACAGCTATGGAATACCAGTTATCCTCTATATAAGTATCAAAATAAAGAAAAAGCGAAGGAAATTTTAAAACAGTTCCCTAACGTAGAATATATAATGGATGGTATTTATGCGTCTCCTGATGAAGAATACCTTGATGTTAAAAATATTCATGCTATTTTAGCTGATTAATACCCTATTTTTAATGAGAAATCATATTTTTAACTCATTACTTACCGTTGCGACAATTACCTATAGTGGTAATTTAGCTGCGCAACAAAAACCCAACGTCATCTTCATTTATGCCGATGATTTGGGAAAAGGGCTCCTTTCAGCATATGGGCAAAAACAATACACTACC
>DGZP01000115.1:529-4860 GCA_002398565.1 Proteiniphilum sp. UBA4977 | reverse complement strand
ATCACGATATTTTTATCCTTGTTCTCTTTCAACATTTCCACAGCCATCGGCAATTGTTCGCGAAAAGTATTGGAAGGGACTTTACACCGTAACACCCAGAATGATTTACCGTCATCGTCAATAGCAATGTTCAAACGAAGGCCATCAAGCTCAGGCGAAAGCTGATAAAGGGTTTCCCTAAAGGCGTTAAAATTACTTTCAGGCACACTTATTTATTATCACCCTCACATTTATTTTAAAACATAATATATAGTTCTATCAATTACATTAGGATTACTCATTATATAGTGTTCAATATTGCGAACAGTGCCCAGATTATATGAAGTTGCACCGGCGGGTACTAATATATTTCTATATGTTCTGGATACATTTATATCATCCCCGTATCTATTGCATGTGTGTCTTTCTTCAATATAAGTTATATTCCGAGGATATACTAATGATGACCGTTGCACGCAATTTATGTCGTTATAAAAATAAATTGTGTAATCTACATCGTATTCGCTGTAGTCATCCAAGCCTGATACATATTCATTAATTACAGTAACTGTCTCTTTTTCATTATGAAAAGGAGGTCCATATGCTGACTTTACCCCCTCCACATCCCCTGCTGATAGAAATGCCCGTTGTCCGATAAAGAAAAAACCATCTGTTGTTGTCATTGTTGGATTTCCGTTTTCAGAAAAAGCATCAGAAGAGTATAGCATTACAGAAGAAAAATCAAAGGGTCCTATATCTCTGATTGCTCCGGCAGGATATAAATTAAACTGACTAGTATACTTAGGATCAATATTTTGCCATAATATAGTAACAAAATCATCCCTGTCATTTTTGCACTATTCATGAATAAGTCCAACAGCGTGACCAATTTCATGTATAGCTGTCCCTGTGTTAGAGCCTGTTTCTGAAAGGCTTATTACTTGTTTTCCATCTTTCCGTCCTATTGAATTTGAATAATTTCCATCACCATGAAAAAATTCAATATAATCACCATATCCCGTGCCTTCAATAAATCTTAAACTAGTTTTTGTCTCCCATTCCTGAATAGCATCATATACATTTTGTTTAAGAATAAATCCTGAAGCAAAAGTATAATATACTCAATGGCTATGCCAATACTTTACAGAACTTGTAGAGATACCGGAACGTGTATCAGAACTACTGTTGAATAAAGTATTAACCTGTTCTTCATTCAGGACTATATCTCCCTGATAAATATAAAAAGAATCTACCTTTTCAAATTGCGTCCCGTCTGGTAAAGTCACAACTTCTCAGATGGCATTCGGGAAAGCAGTCTCATTCCGACTTTTAAGATCAGCGAAATCTGTTGTAAAAAGGGGAACTTCTGAATCCTTCTTCTCTTTTGATATGATTTTTATAAGCGTATACTTGTGACTTGATTGATCTGGTCCTGGATCCTTAATTTTTTTTACGCTCACTTCAACTACATATTCGTACCCTCTTTCATGGTTGAAATTTGCAATCTGTGTATGCATCATTTTCCATGTGTCACTTCCATTTACTTTTACCCAATATGCAATTCCCTCATTTGTTTTAACTGTTTCAGATGCAATCACCAGTACTTCCTTGAAAGGTTCGTATTCACTATCTGTACAAGACGTGAGGAAAGCATATGCTACACATACACTTAAAAAAATTTCTAATAATAATTTAGTTGTTTTCATCGTTCAATGGTTTTAATTCATAACTTGGTTTCATTATGTGTTTAAAATACCAAAAAACTCAAATATACCTTATCAATCCCAATGAATATTGCATAACCTATGAAATGTGCCATAATTTCTTATCCCTTTTATAAGAAACTTCATGCTCCCGCATGACTACATCATAAATGTATTTACAAAGCAATATCAACAGGAATTATGACAAGAATGAATCCCTCTACTTCATGTGCTACCAAATTCCCGCTATACAGCATTTCCGTCAACCTACGGGCATGCTTTTCTTTATCAAAAACTTGCTGGGGGTTATGATAATCCGGGAAAATTTCCTCCATGGTATAAACGCGAATATCTTTCCCATTATACCGGCAGTTGTGCCACCCGCAGGGAAATCCGTGGTTTTCTTTGAGCGTGACCCTTAATTCTTCCACTGAATCTCCGGTAATAAGCGGGATTTTGTATTTAACGACATAACCGTATTCGCTTTTTCGCCCATCATTCATGCGAAATCTGAACAAATGACCTACCTGGTAATCTAATTTATATTCCACGGGGATACCCCTTTCATTCGTAAAGGATATGATCTCCATCGGGCAGGTCGTCAAAAAGTCTTCCTCGTTCAATTTCCGCGAAAAATAGTCAACCTTGTCAAAACAGGAGATATTCCCGTCCTTATCGAAATATAAAATATTCCCCTGTTTATCAACATATTGAATTTCTATTTCTTTTGAATAGGCATACACGCCTTCATTCTTGTCGCATCCGGACAGGAAAGGGAGCAGTCCGGCCAAAAATAAAATATGAATCCGTTTCATTGTCTCATTCTTTTAAGTTATCGGGATAGCACGGCATATTGCTTTTTATACCTATAATTATACGGTTCGGTTCCCGGGTCATCGTCGATCGGGTCTAAGAATGCGGGAGGCGCTTGCGTGTTAAAACTGCCGCTCACAAAGTATCCGTCGCATTTGCCGCCCCATCCCCAGTTGCAATGCACGTAGTCCGTCGACCCTATTATTCTTATTCCATCAATGATCCAGGCATGCCCGTCTTTGTACGTATATATCATACCTAAGAATTTATTCGTTCTATTGCCATTACCTCTTGCCCAGACAAGAGAGTTTGGATTATGTTGGAGTGCGACGCGAACGCCATCAGCATTATAGTCTCTTAAAGAGGTTGAAGATGAAAGGCCGCACCAATTTTTTAAATGTTTTATGGCATCACCTGAATCTGCGCTTGTGCTAGGGCCTTCTTTCTTATTCCCCTTGTTGTAAGTAGCTTTAAGGGTTACACCCAGATAGCGCATCAGGTGAGAAACCTGGTCTGCTGATTGAGCATGTTCTAGAGCTGTACGATGAAGCCTTCCATACCCTCCGAGATAATCCTCGCTGTCGGCAATAATTTGACTCCAATTCAATGGACTTGCACCGTATGTGTTCTGATATTGCCATTGGACATGCCCTATTGTTTGAAAATAGCTTAACGCCTGTGCCGCGGCTGTTATTACACACCCGGTAACACCATTAGGAGCAAATTTATTATAAGGTGCGCCCTGGCTCCATTTTGTTTGTAATCGCGGCGACACATCACCCGGAGTAGCCCTGGTCTCCGGAGAAACGGGTAAAGGACGGGCTCCTGTCTGCGAGTCATATTCGGCTATTTCATTCAATTGCATCACCACAACTTGATCCAAAAACATCAGAAATCCCGGATTATCAACTCTCGAAAGAGTATCCAAAGACAATCCTCCTTCATCGATAATAGCAAGGACAGGCGTGGTCCGTTTATCTCCGGACACAATCCCGAATCCCTGGTTATCATTGAAATTAATCAGGTAGAACAGTGTCTCCAGATCTTCAGGCAATTCATAGCCATCATCGGATGAAGCCCTTGTCATTGGATTGACATTGAAAGCCTGGATATCCTTGATTGTCCTTTGGGATGTGCTCCGAGCCCCGCCTGAAGAACTTGTATCAAACCTGTCCAAAAAAGACATTAACGTTTCCCTGGCTTCGTTTTCCGAAACTTTGAACGTGTTTACGACAGTGCCATCTTCTGTGAAGACACTCATTTCATCAACTGCATCATGGCTACACGCAATAAAGTGAGCAATAAAAAGGAGGATGCATAGCTTGTTGAATAGATTTTTCATACGTATCTTTTTTAAAGCGTTTACTATATAGATGCAATGAATGCCGCTTCCGTTGCATCAATACGCTTTAAATAACGTCAATTTATTATAAATACTGTAAATCATCGGTTACCTGACAACCACCCAGACCTCCTCGGGATAGGTCACTTCGTGAAGGAACAACGCATGTCCGGGAGCAGAATCACCGGCAACCTGACGGTTCCTGGCTTCTATAATCCGTCGAAACCCACGCTCGTCCAGTTTTCCCCGGCCGGCTTCGAGCAATGTTCCCACGATGGCGCGGACCATATTGCGCAGGAATCGGTCGGCGGTGATGGTAAAAGTAAAACGGGTGGTATCTTCCTGTTCCCAGTAAGCTTCGCTTATACGGCAGTTGTTGGTTTTCACATCGCTATGCAGCCGGCTGAAGCTGGTAAAGTCTTCGTATCCTTTCAACACCTCACACAAGGCATTCATGGTGTCTATATCGGGTTGGAAAAACACCCGGTAAGTAA
>DGZP01000115.1:0-274 GCA_002398565.1 Proteiniphilum sp. UBA4977 | reverse complement strand
TCACTTCCCGGATTTCGCGAATGGATATATCGTGGGGCAGAAAGCTGTTGAGGTTTTTCACCAACCTCATTGAATCGAAACGCTCATCCGAAAAATCAACATGCGCCACCATCTTCCGGGCATGCACACCCGCATCGGTTCTGCCCGCTCCCACCACTTCCACCGGTTCACGTAAAACGGTAGAAAGGGCATCCTGTAGCACCTGCTGCACACTGACTCCGTTGGGTTGTATTTGCCAGCCCACATAGTTTTTCCCGTTATACGAAAGTGTAAT
>DGZP01000010.1 GCA_002398565.1 Proteiniphilum sp. UBA4977 | reverse complement strand
TTGGTGATTTCAATGTAGCAAAAAACATGAGTCGCTTTTTTGACCAGTTGGATAAAAACAATAAATTAGCTAAAACTATAATTTACAATCTCAACCCCAAGGATAACGACATGATAGTGACCATGATAGGAAACTTCCAGGACGGCTCCGTCGCAGGCAAGATACAGTTCGGTTCAGGATGGTGGTTTCTGGACCAAAAAACGGGCATGGAAGCACAAATGAATTCATTATCCAACCTGGGGCTATTAAGCCGGTTTGTAGGGATGCTTACCGATTCGCGTAGTTTCCTCTCCTATCCCCGACACGAATATTTCCGCCGTATATTGTGCAACCTTATCGGAAATGACATTGAAAACGGTTTATTGCCCAAATCGGAAATGGATTTTTTGGGACAAATGGTTGAAAACATCTCTTATTACAACGCAAAAAAATTCTTTGACTTTTAATAATAACATGAATATATAACCGCATGAAACTAGAAAAATTCAGTATCGGAACCGGTGACCGTTTTTCTCATCAGGGAGAAGCACAGTTGAGAGCTATTTTAAAGGCAAACAGCAAAGGAGTCAAAATAAGTCCCGTATGGAATAAATCGAACAGGGAGCACATTTACGTACATTCAAAACCGGAAGACGTTAGAAAAGAAGCCGATTCCGCCGTCGTAAACCTTAATTTTACAGGTAAATACTTTGTCGATGCCGATCATATTAACCTCAACACAGTAGGGCCGTTTGTTGCATCTGCTGATTTTTTCACACTGGATGTCGCATCGTTTATCGGTAAACAAAGTTCTGAAGAAGAAGTGAAACGATTTTTATCTTCCTGCAAAAAATACCTGGGAAAATTAGGCATACCGGGTATAAGTATGCCCCTTCAGATAACTGAAGATTTACTGAGAAATATTGCCCGTAAATTTCTAGCTGCTACTCAGCAGGCAGCCGACATTTACACTTTTCTGAAGAACGAAAAAGGTGTGGGCAATTTTGTCACGGAAGTATCGATGGATGAAGTGGAATCGCCACAAACACCTGTCGAAATGCTTTTTATTCTTAAGATGCTGGCAGACAAGGGTGTTCCAGCCCAGGCCATTGCGCCAAAATTTACCGGGCGTTTCAATAAAGGTGTTGACTATGTGGGAGATTTGATTCAATTTGAAAAGGAATTCGAAGAAGACGTGCTGGTAATTGATTTTGCGGTAAAAGAATTCGGGCTCCCCGAAGAACTGAAATTGAGTGTTCACTCCGGCAGTGATAAGTTCTCTATTTATCCGATAATGGCAAAAATAATACGCAAGTACGACAAGGGATTACACCTGAAGACGGCCGGGACCACGTGGATCGAAGAAGTCATAGGCTTGGCATTGGCAGGAGGTGAAGCATTAGCACTGGCCAAAAAAATCTATGCCGGTTCATATAACCGGAAAGACGAACTGTGTGCACCTTACGCTGATGTCATTGATATAGACTCCACTAAACTTCCTTCTGTAGAAGAAGTTAACCGATGGTCGAGTAAAAAATTCGCGAACACATTGCGTCATATCCCTGGACATCCCGACTACAATTCCAACTTCCGACAACTCATTCACGTAGCTTATAAAGTAGCTGCAGAATTGGAAAATGAATACACCGATGCACTTAAACAATATGCAGACATAATCGGATCCTGCGTGGAAGAAAACATTTATGACAGGCACCTGAAAAGACTTTTTAATTTATAAACGTAATTAACGTCACATAAATACTTAAAATTTTATGCAAAAAGTTGTAACCTTCGGGGAAATCATGTTGCGTCTGGCCACACCGGGCTATAAAAGATTCGTTCAGTCCGACAGTTTCACCGCCACTTTTGGAGGGGGGGAAGCCAATGTAGCCGTTTCACTGGCAAACTACGGTATCCCCGTGGACTTTGTGACCCGTTTACCCAAAAATGATATTGCAGAATGGTGTATCTCCGATCTCCGGAAATACAACGTGGGTACAGATCAAATTCTCCGTGGTGGAGAACGTGTGGGAATCTATTTCCTCGAAACCGGAGCAGTGGCCCGTCCCTCAAAAGTGGTTTACGACCGGGCCGGGTCAGCTATCGCAGAAATTGTACCCGGCATGATTAACTGGAAAGAGGTGCTGAAAGATACCCGTTGGTTTCATTGGACAGGAATTACCCCGGCTCTCTCACAAGGAGCCGCCGATACTTGTCTTGAAGCCATTAAAACGGCAAATGACATGGGTGTAACCGTATCGTGCGACCTCAACTATAGAAAGAATCTCTGGAAATACGGGAAAAAAGCATCCGAGATCATGCCTGCCCTGGTGGAGGGTTGCGATATCATTCTTGCTAACGAGGAGGATGCCGAAAAGGTGTTCGGTATCAAACCAGAAGGTTTTAACGTGGAACATACCGGAGGAGAGGTGGATGCCACTGAATTTGAGTCGGTATGCAAACAACTGACGCAACGGTTCCCAAGAGCAAAAAAGGTAATTATAACCCTGCGCGGATCCATTAACGCCAACCACAATACCTGGGGGGGATGCCTCTATTCCGACCGGTTCTACCAGTCGCGCCAATACGATATTACCCATATTGTAGACAGAGTTGGAGGAGGTGATTCGTTTATGGGTGGCCTGATTTATGGATTGCTAACCTATCCGCAGGACGACCAGCAAGCACTCGATTTTGCCGTGGCATCCTCCTGCCTTAAACACACCATTTATGGCGATTTTAACCTGGTTACCGTACCTGAAGTAGAAACGCTTATGAAGGGAGATGGCTCCGGCCGTGTTGTCAGATAATCTGATGATCCGTTTAAGTTCATTATTCGAAGTTTGAAGTCAATATAATTAAAAAGCTGAATGCAGATCGTTTAAAGACAAAAGATGAGTGCGGACAGCTAATAGCAAAAAATTATGGCAAAATTTTCAAGACTCATTGTATATCAGGCCATAGAAGAGACGGGAATTATCCCGGTTTTCTACCATCCCGATGTTGAAGTGGCCAAGAAAGTGGTTAAGGCTTGTTATGAGGGCGGTATCCGCGTTTTCGAGTTCACCAACCGGGGCGATTTTGCCCACGAGGTGTTTATTGAACTAGTAAAGTGGGCAGACAAGGAATGCCCTGAGATAATTCTTGGTGCAGGCTCCATAGTGGATGCCCCAACCGCGGCATTTTATATCCAGTCAGGTGCCAACTTTGTGGTGGGACCGCTGCTCAACCCCGAAATTTTCAAGGTTTGTAACCGCCGGCAGATTGCCTACTCCCCGGGATGTGCCACCACCAGTGAAATCGGACTTGCACAGGAAATGGGTGCAGAGATCGTGAAGGTGTTTCCGGGAGGCAACGTGGGCGGGCCCTCTTTCGTAAAAAACATTAAAGGACCTATGCCCTGGACCAAGATTATGGTCACCGGTGGCGTGGAACCTACGAGAGAGAACCTTACTGCCTGGTTTAAGGCCGGTGTCACCGCTGTGGGAATAGGGTCCCACCTTTTCCCCAAGGAAGTGATCGAGGCGGGCGAGTGGGAGAAAATTTCCGGGTTATGCCGTCAGGGACTGGCCATCATTCGGAACAACAGATAATTTTATTAACTTAGAAATAGATCATGAATAATCTACAAACAGGAAAAATGACCAATCATCGGTGGACCATCGTTGTGATGCTATTTATGGCCACTACAGTAAACTATCTCGACAGGCAGGTACTGTCACTGACATGGGCCGATTTTATTGCACCGGAGTTCCACTGGACCAACAGTGACTATGGTACCATTACAGGACTCTTCTCCATTTTTTATGCCATATCAATGCTCTTCGCCGGCAAATTTATTGATTGGATGGACACCAAGAAAGGGTTTCTCTGGGCAATCGCTGTATGGTCGTTCGGTGCAATAATGCATGCCTTCTGTGGCTTATTGACGGCAGGCATCACTGCCGGCGAATGGACCATGAACTTTCACGGTGCACGTCAGGCTATCGGCACAGTAGGAGATCTATCACTGGTAATCTCCGTGAGTGTCACCCTCTTCGTGTTTGCCCGATTGGTACTGGCCATAGGCGAAGCAGGCAACTTCCCCGCCGCCATCAAGGCAACTGCCGAATACTTCCCCAAAAAAGACAGGGCTTATGCCACCAGTATCTTCAACTCAGGTGCACAGATCGGTGCTCTGCTGGCACCCCTCACCATTCCTTTCATTGCAAAAGCATGGGGCTGGGAAATGGCCTTCATCGTGATCGGTGCCCTGGGATTTATATGGATGGGCTTCTGGGTATTTATCTATCACAAACCGGAAAAGAGTAAAAAAGTGAATACCCTCGAACTGGCCTATATCAACCAGGATGA
>DGZP01000073.1:1787-3099 GCA_002398565.1 Proteiniphilum sp. UBA4977 | reverse complement strand
TTGGTGATTTCAATGTAGCAAAAGCCATGAGTCGCTTTTTTGACCAGCTGGATAAAAACAATAAATTGGCCAAAACCATTATTTACAATCTCAACCCGAAGGATAACGACATGCTGGCGACCATGATAGGGAATTTCCAGGACGGCTCCGTGGCAGGAAAGATGCAGTTTGGTTCAGGGTGGTGGTTCCTGGACCAAAAAACGGGCATGGAAGCACAAATAAATTCATTATCCAACTTGGGGCTGTTAAGCAGGTTTGTAGGGATGCTTACCGATTCGCGCAGTTTCCTCTCCTATCCCCGGCACGAATATTTCCGCCGTATATTGTGCAACCTTATCGGAAATGACATCGAAAACGGTTTATTGCCCAGATCAGAAATGGATCTTTTTGGACAAATGGTAGAAAACATCTCTTATTACAACGCAAAAAAATTCTTTGACTTTTAATAAAAACATGAACATATAACCGCATGAAACTAGAAAAATTCAGTATCGGAACCGGTGACCGGTTTTCTCATCAGGGAGAAGCACAGTTGAGAGCCATAATAAAGGCAAACAGCAAAGGAGTTAACATTAGTCCCGTATGGAATAAATCGAACAGGGAGCACATTTACGTACATTCAAAGCCGGAAGACGTTAGAAAAGAAGCCGATTCCGCCGCGCAAAACCTTAATTTTACAGGTAAATACTTTGTCGATGCCGATCATATTAACCTCAACACAGTAGGGCCTTTTGTTGCATCTGCTGATTTTTTCACACTGGATGTCGCATCGTTTATCGGTAAACAAAGTTCTGAAGAAGAAGTGAACCGATTTTTATCTTCCTGCAAAAAATACCTGGGGAAATTAAGCATACCGGGTATGAGTATGCCCCTTCAGATAACCGAAGATTTACTGAGAAATATTGCCTGTAAATTTTTAGCTGCCACTCAGCAGGCAGCCGACATTTACACTTTCCTGAAAAACGAAAAGGGTGCAAACAATTTTATCACGGAAGTATCGATGGATGAAGTGGAATCGCCACAAACCCCTGTCGAAATGCTTTTTATTCTTAAGATGCTGGCAGACAAGGGTGTTCCTGCTCAGACCATTGCGCCAAAATTTACCGGACGTTTCAATAAAGGTGTTGATTATGTGGGAGATTTGACTCAATTTGAAAAGGAATTCGAAGAAGATGTGCTGGTAATTGATTTTGCAGTAAAAGAATTCGGGCTTCCCGAAGAACTGAAATTGAGCGTTCACTCCGGCAGTGATAAATTCTCCATTTATCCGATAATGGCAAAAATAATACGCAAGTACGATAAGGGATTACAC
>DGZP01000073.1:1363-1527 GCA_002398565.1 Proteiniphilum sp. UBA4977 | reverse complement strand
AAGATTTATGCCGGTTCATACAACCGGAAAGACGAACTGTGTGCGCCTTACGCTGATGTCATTGATATAGACTCCACTAAGCTTCCTTCTGTGGAGGAAGTTAACCGATGGTCGAGTGAAAAATTCGCGAACACATTGCGCCATATCCCTGGACATCCCGACTA
>DGZP01000073.1:0-1058 GCA_002398565.1 Proteiniphilum sp. UBA4977 | reverse complement strand
ATTTATGACAGGCACCTGAAAAGGCTTTTCAATTTATAAACGTAATTAACGTCACATAAATACTTAAAATTTCATGCAAAAAGTCGTAACCTCCGGGGAAGATCATGTTGCGGTTAGCCACCCCCGGATACCGGCGATTTATTCAATCGAATAACCTCATCGTCTGGTCCAAGGCCAGTGTCACCGCCGTGGAAATGGGTTCCAACCTCTTCCCGGAAGAAGTGATCGAAGCAGGCGAGTGGGGAAAAATCTCCGTATTATGCCGCCAGGGACTGGCCATCATTCGGAACAACAGATAATCATTCATTAACTTAATAACAGAAATAAATCATGAGTAATCTACAAACAGGAAAGATGACCAATCACCGGTGGACCATCGTTGTGATGCTGTTTATGGCCACCACAGTGAACTACCTCGACAGGCAGGTACTGTCACTGACTTGGGCCGACTTTATCGCACCGGAGTTCCACTGGACCAACAGTGACTACGGTACCATCACGGGGCTCTTCTCCATTTTTTATGCCGTATCGATGCTCTTCGCCGGTAAATTTATCGACTGGATGGATACCAAGAAGGGTTTTCTCTGGGCCATCGGTGTATGGTCGTTCGGTGCGGTGATGCACGCTTTCTGCGGCCTCTTGACTGCCGGTATTACTGCAGGCGAGTGGACCATGAGCTTCCACGGTGCACGTCAGGCTATCGGCACAGTAGGAGACGTATCGCTGGTGGTTTCCGTGAGTGTCACCCTCTTCGTGTTTGCGCGACTGGTACTGGCCATCGGCGAGGCAGGCAACTTCCCCGCCGCCATCAAGGCCACCGCCGAGTACTTCCCCAAGAAAGACAGGGCTTATGCCACCAGTATCTTCAACTCGGGTGCACAGATAGGTGCTCTGTTGGCCCCCCTCACCATTCCTTTCATTGCAAAAGCATGGGGCTGGGAAATGGCCTTCATCGTGATCGGTGCCCTTGGCTTCATATGGATGGGCTTCTGGGTATTTATTTACCACAAACCGGAAAAGAGTAAAAAAGTGAATACCCTCGAGTTGGCCTATATCAA
>DGZP01000023.1:5712-38201 GCA_002398565.1 Proteiniphilum sp. UBA4977 | reverse complement strand
ATTCCCAAGACTTGCTTTCTGTTTCGTGCCACAAACAGGGCGAGAATCATCAGCAGCGGAAGGAGAACGAAGAGGGATAAAAAATTCATATCTCTATTTCTTTATAATCATTTAAACAAACAGCATCCACGCCGTAATCAGCAAGGTCCCGAAAAGAAATACCCAGGCGTACCACTCTGTTTCACCGGACTGAAAGCCCCTGATCCTGACGGATAACCAGTCGGTTGCCGTGGCAAGGCCATTGATGAAGCCATCTACCACATGGCGGTCGAACCAGGCAAAAGCCCGCGAGATGCCATTGAACAGAATCTTTCTGGTGATAAGCAGATATACCTCGTCCACGTAAAAACGATGGCTTGCAGCCTTGTGAAATCCTTTCAGGCCGGAAGGAACCGTTGCCGGTTTCTTGTCAGGATGCTGATACAACTTGCTGGCAATGAAAATGGCTTCAAGTGCCACAATAACACTTATCACCGCTACCAGCCAGTCCATGTGTATGCTGTAGGGTGCACGGTCGGCCGTCACGAATTGACCAAAGGGGATGAATCCTGCCAGCAGTGTGGGTATTGCCAGAAATATCAGAGGGAAAGTCATCGATTTGGGCGACTCCTGGGGAGTATGTGCATGCTGCTTCTCTTTTCCCCAAAAGATGGAGAAGTATAGTCTGAAAATATAGAAAGCGGTGAGTGCTGCCACCAGCGTCATCCAGATGCCCAGCCCCGTGTTGTACTGGTAGGTAGCCGAAAGAATCTCATCCTTGCTGAAAAAACCGGAAAAGGGTGGAATTCCCGCAATGGCGAGGCACGCGGCCAGGAAAGTGAGGTGGGTTACCGGCATCTGCTTGCGTAATCCTCCCATCTTCTCCATCTCGTTGCTATGAACGGCATGAATCACAGAGCCCGCCCCCAGGAACAGCAGTGCCTTGAACATGGCATGGGTGAAGAGATGGAACAGGGAAGCCATATATCCCAACCCCTCATGTCCATCGAATTTCGAGACACCAAGTGCCACCATCATAAAGCCGATCTGGGAGATGGTGGAAAATGCCAGTACCCGTTTGATATCGGTCTGCACAATGGCAATGACCGCCGCGAACATCGATGTGAAGGCACCCACATAGGCAATCCCTTCCAGTACCTGCGGTGTAAACAGCACATAGACGGGAAAGAGCCGTGCCACCAGGTAGACGCCGGCCACCACCATGGTGGCTGCATGGATCAGCGCCGATACCGGAGTAGGGCCCTCCATCGCATCGGGCAGCCAGATATGCAGGGGGAACATGGCAGACTTGCCGGCACCGCCGATGAAGATAAGTGCCATGGCCCATACAAGTGCCGAGGCTCCCAAGAATTGTGCCGAGACAGCCTGTTGAAAAATGGCACTGTTACCCGATGTGAGCGTGCCGAAATCAAAGGTCTGCGTAAAGTAGGAGAGTACCAGAATACCGATCAGGAAAAACATGTCGGCAAAGCGGGTCACAATGAATGCCTTTTTGGAAGCCGCTACGGCAGCCGGTTTTGTATAATAGAAACCAATGAGCAGGTAGGAGGAGACACCCACCAGCTCCCAGAAGATGTACATCTGAAAAATATTGGTCGACAACACCAATCCCATCATCGAAAAAGTAAAGAGGGAGAGGAAGGCGTAGTAACGCTGAAATCCCCTTTCTCCCTTCATGTAACCCAGGCTGTAGATATGCACCATCAGCGAGACGGTGGAGATCACCACCAGCATCATCACCGAGAGCGGATCGAGCAGGATTCCCATATCGATATGCAGATTGGCACCCATATTGAGCCAGGGCACATTCAGCGGTACCAGTGTTTGAAAAATAGCATCGACTTTTTGTGTCGTGAAGTACTCCCCTGCTGCATAAAAGGAGAGCAGTGCCACCATCAGGAGGCTTCCCGTCCCGATCATTCCCGATGTCTTGTGACTCAGTTTGTTGCCGGACAGACCCAAAAGCACGAAGGAGACCAGGGGCAGAAGTAGTATCATGAGTGTATATTCCATGCGTCTATCCTTTCATCTTTTTGAGGTTATCCACTTCGGCATTTCCAAAATTCCGGTATACGTTGATGATGATGGCGATGGCCACCGCAGTCTCACAAGCTGCAATGGCAATAGTGAACAATGCAAAAAACATACCCTCCATCTCACCGGGATAGAGATACCGGTTAAATACCGCAAAATTAATATCGGCGGCATTGAGTATCAGCTCCACAGAAATAAGTATCATCATTAAGTTCCTGCGGGTGAAGAAGCCGTAGATACCGGCAAAAAACATGATCAGGCTCACCAGCTGATAAGCCAGTACCGGTACTCCTGTATTATTGATCAGTAGTTCTCCCATATTTATAGTTCCGTCTCGTTTGGTTCATTCTTTTCTGTCTTCGTTTTCCGGGCAATCAGTATGGCACCCACAATGCAGGCAAGCAGCAGGATGCTCATCATCTCGAATGAGAGTAAATACTGCTGTTTTCCCGTTCCCAGCATGGCGGTACCAATTTGCTGCATGGTCGGTTCCTCCTTGCCGGCAAACCGGACTATCCCGATGGTATTATTCAGGATAATCTCACCACATAACAACAGCCCTGCAACCGATAGCAGCAAAGACAAACGAACTCTCCAGCCCTGTTTGATACTGACGTTGTTGCCTGGCTTGTGAGTGAGAAAGATGGCCATGATAAACAGCACCATGATTCCGCCGGCATAGACCGACACCTGCACGGCAAACAGGAAATAATAACCCAGCAGCATGTAGAGTCCGGCAGTGGCCAGTAGCACAAACAACAGGTATGTGGCCGAGCGGACAATCCGTTTGCTTGTCACTGCCAGAATCGAAAAGACTGTGACCACAATGGCCAGCAGATAAAATATAATTTGTTCCGTCATGCTTCTTTATTTTCTTTTTTTGCGGATGTGTCAAGGGTGGATGCTTCCTTCTTTCTGTCGCGCAGCTTCGATCCTTCATGATTGAGGCGATGCAAAAGCTTGCTTCTGTCGAACAGGGCTCCCTCAAAGTCATTGTTGAAGATAATGGCGTCAGACGGGCAGGTGATCACGCACAGATTGCAGAAGGTACAACTTCCGTAGTCCCAGAGGTGCTTATCCAGTATCTTCTTTTTTTTGCCATCTTCGGTGTCTATCGACGACGAAGTCACCTGGATGGTACCATTCGGGCAGTTGATCATGCAAATGCCGCAGGCAGTGCAGGCGTGTTCGTTATTTTCGTCGTGCGGCATGATCAGCTCCGAACGCCAGCGGTCCGAGATGACCAGCGTTTTTCTGTTTTCCGGATACTCCATCGTGACCTTGGGTGTCAGCAGCTCCTTCCAGGTGACGATCATTCCCCCTGCGAGCGATCTCAGGGCGGTGAAGATACCTCCTATATATTGTATAAACTTCATATCAGTTTGAACTTACGCTGTTGGATTAAACATATTATTTACCGAATAGGGCCGGAAAAAGATCTGTCAGTGTGAATCCCGACAAGACAATTACCACCATCACCAGCAGGTTTGCCAGGTTTATGGGTAGCAGGTATTTCCACTCCAGATTCAGCAGCAGGTCAATACGCAGCCGCGGAAAGGACCAGCGTACCCACAAACTGAAAAACATCAGCAAACCTGCTTTTCCAAAGAACCATGCCCAGGAGGGGATGTACCACATTACCTGATTGAATGCCTCCCAGCCTTTTATCTGCACGGGCATCCATCCTCCCAGGAAGACTGTGGCGGCTACGGCGGCCACGATGAACATGTTGAGATACTCTGACAGGTAGAAAAAACTGAACTGTAATCCGGAGTATTCGGTGTGATAACCTGCGGTGAGTTCCGACTCGGCTTCGGGAAGGTCGAAGGGGCCACGGTTGGTCTCGGCATGGCCAGAGATCAGGTATATGACGAACGCGATCATCGCCGGCAGGTGTCCGTTAAACAGATTCCAGCAGTATCGCTGACCCTCAATGATCTCCGAGAACTGCATGCTCCCGCTCAGCACCACGATGGTCATCAGGGAAAATCCGGCAGAGAGCTCATAGCTGATAAACTGGGCTCCGCTGCGCATGGCGCCGATCATGGAGTATTTGTTGTTGCTCGACCATCCCGCCAGCAATATACCGATGATCCCCAGTGATGATACTGCCAGCAGGTAGAATACCCCGATATTAAAATCGAGTGCATGCAGGTTTATTCCAAAGGGAAGGGCCCCGAACGCAAGGACAGAAGCTACAATCACAAAGAAGGGAGCGGCATAGAACAGTAGTTTATCTGCTTTCCTTATATGGATAACCTCCTTGATCAGGATCTTGATCATGTCGGCCAGTGACTGGATAGTTCCATACTTTCCCAGCCTGTTGGGACCCAGACGTGCCTGAAAGAAGGCGGCTACCTTACGTTCAATATATATAAGTGCCAACGCAATAATGGCATATGCCGCGAGGAGCAGAATGCCCACCAGTATACCTTTCACCGGGACAGCCCAACCCGGAGAGAGATGGCCCTGTAAAAAATTATCAATCGCCGCAAGGAGTTTTGTCAGCTCCAGGGGTTGTGAATAGATCAGCATCGTTTTCAATCGGTTTAATTTCCTTTATTATTGTTATCTGTCTCTATCGGTCAATGTCGGGGATTACAAAATCCATTGATCCGGTGATACCGATGAGGTCTGAGAGAAAGGCACCCTTACAGATCAAGGGAATCACTGAAACAGCCGATAGTGAGGGGGACCGGAATTTTACACGGTAAGGGTTTTTATCACCATTGCTCTCTATGAATACACCAAACTCGCCTTTTCCCGTTTCCACGCTTTGAAAGAATTGACCCGCGGGAACACGGATTATTGGCTTCACCTTGGCGCATATCTCGCCTGAAGGAATGTTGTCGATCAGCTGCTCAATGATGTGAAGCGACTCGGCTATTTCGTTGAGCCGGTTCAGATAGCGTGCATATGAGTCGCCTTCGGTGCGTACAATTTCCTTGAACTCCACGCGGTCATACAGTGCATAGGGTTTGTACCTGCGTACATCGCACGACCACCCAGAAGCTCTTCCGGCGGGACCGGTGACACCGTAGCTGATGGCATCCTCCCGGCTGAGAAGTCCGATATGCACCATGCGGCCCAGGGCAATGGCATTGTGTGAAAAGAAGTTGTCGTACTCCTTCAGCCTCCCGCGCATATATGGGATGAATGCTTTCACATCTTTCTGGAAGTCCGGATAAAGGTCGAACATGACCCCGCCCACCACATTTTGGTTGATGATGAGCCGGCCGCCACAGGTCTTGTCAAAAATATCGAGAATGTGTTCCCTTTCACGCATGCCATAAATAAACGCAGTGGTAGCGCCAAGATCGTTACAGTGCGTAGCCCAGGCGAGAAGGTGGGAACTGATACGCTGCAGCTCATCCATGATGGTACGGATATACAGTGCCCGCTCGGGGACTTCTATCTCTGCTGCCTTCTCTATGCATATGCACAGGGCATGGCGATTGATGTTGGCCGACAGATAGTCGAGACGGTCGGTCAGGTGCAGCATCTGCGGGTAGGTCATGCTTTCGCACAACTTTTCAATTCCCCGGTGTATATATCCACTGTGCACATCCACCTTTTTTACGATCTCACCGTCGAGCGATGTCCTGAAGTGCATCACGCCGTGCGTGGAGGGGTGTTGTGGGCCGATGTTCACGATATAGTCTTCCGCATCAAACACCGGATTATTTTCTTCTATCAGCTTTCCACCGGCTGTCTCCCTGATGCAGGGAGCAAGGTCCACGATCTCGCTGCTGATCACGGTTACCGGATTTAACCCGGCATCGTGTTTGTAATCCTTGCGGAAAGGGAAACCTTTCCACTGATCATTCAACAGAAACCGACGCATGTCGGGGTTGTTGATAAAGCGGATGCCGAACAGGGCATACACTTCGCGTTCGTTCAGATGAGCCGTCTCATAGAAGTCGGTGATGGAATACAACAGCGGGTTTTCGCGATCGGCAGTAGCGGTCATTATAACTACTTCCTGCGTAAGATCGGCGGAGGAAGAGAACTGGTAAATGACTCCCAGCGTCTCTCCCCAGTCCATTCCCGTAAGGCTTACCAGATAGTCGAAAGGAAGCTCTTCGTTCCGGTACAGTGCCTCCACTACCCGGTGCAGCTGTCCGGGCTTTACGGTGACAGTAAGCTTTTGCCGTTCCTCTATCTGCGCATCAGGTGCGATTCTTTGTATGATTTGTGTGATATCCATCATTGTTTTGTCGGTTTCGTCCCGATTATTCATTGTCGAAATCAATTTGCGGATCAATGGATTCCCCCGTCTCCGGGTGAATCAGCGTTTCGGGCCGATAATTTCTTTTGATCCTTTTGTTGCCGAAAAAACGCTCTATTCTTACCTTTCTTTGTAATTGCAACAGTCCGTAGAACAATGATTCGGGACGTGGCGGGCATCCGGGGATGAACACATCTACCGGTACAATGCGGTCTACGCCCTGTATTACGTTGTAGGAGTTCTTGAAAGGTCCTCCCGAAATGGCACAGGCCCCCATGGCCACCACATATTTCGGTTCTGCCATCTGGTCGTACACCCTGCGAAGCAGTGGTGCCATTTTGTTCACGATGGTTCCTGCCACCACCATCACGTCGGCCTGGCGGGGACTGTTGCGGGTGACCTCCATTCCGAAGCGGGAAAGGTCGTAATGCGCGGAGGCCGCTGCCATAAATTCAATTCCACAGCAGCTGGTGGCAAAAGCGAGAGGCCAAAGCGAATTGGCACGGCCCCAGTCTATCAGCTGATCGAGTTTGCCGACAATTACACTACCACCCTCCTTTTTGAATGCATCAATATATTGCTGAAGGGTTTCATTATCCTTGAACTCTTCGGCCGGAAACGCTTTTATTTTGATATCTCTGACTTCCATTCCAAAACTCCTTTTTTCCATGCATAGGCGAGGCCCAGGCTTAGAATTGCTATAAATATAAGGATACTTGCCAGCCCCGTCATTCCCAGACTACGGACTATGGTGGCCCAGGGAAACAAAAAGATAATCTCCACGTCGAACATCAGAAAGAGAATGGCATACAAATAATAGCCTACCCTGAATTGCATCCACGACGTGCCGTGAGTGGGGAGTCCGCACTCGTAGGGCTCTCCTTTCTGAAAATTGAGTGACTTCGGCGAGATCAGCAATGCCAACCCCAGCCCCCCTGCAACCAGTGTAATTCCTGCCAGGAGAACGACAACAAAAAAAGTGCTATCTGTCATATATGATTTACTTACTTTAAACTCTTGATAACCTGCAACGCTGTCTCGTCGGCTGGATCATACTCAAGTACCTTGTTCCAGAAATGTTTTGCTTGTGTCACATCGTTCTTGCCAAGATGATAGAATCCAAGATAACGATAAGACTCCAGGATGTCGTTTTTACGCTTTTCAACATCGGGCAGCATCATTTCCAGCGCCTTCGTGTAATAGGGCACTGCGAGACCCTCTTCCGCCTGCGGATCCAGTGCAAAGTTGGCACGGGCACGCATCAGATATCCCAGATAATGATCGGGAAAATGGCCGATCATATTGCTGAATGTTTTGTCAGCTTCGGTCAGGTACTCTTTTTTTCGGAGCTGGTCCTGATTCGGATCATCCGAAAGGACACCTGTGGTTGTTCCTGCTGAATAATAGGCGGTCCCCAGCAAATAATATTCGGCCAGAGAGGGTTCCGGATGATTCTCAAGTATCATCCGGTAATACTGGATGGCATGGTCGTAATCACCCGCCTTTTCGTATGCTTTTGCCGCCTCCTGCAGATACTCCATCTTGTGGTCGTCCCTCTTGTAGGCTTCTATATAGGCATCAGCCGCCTCGGCAAATTTTTTATTTTGGTTCAATATTTGTGCATAGTAGGTGTAGTCCTGCGTAATGAAGTCACGTTTGTCGTATTTCCCGAAGAATTTAGTCGCGCTTTCAAGCGCCGCTACATACTCGCCCAATTCAAAAAAAGCATAAGTCTTCAGGCGGTCCATCACAAGGTTGTCGGGCGCTCTTTCAATCGCTTCAATCGCTTCCTTATACATCTTGTTGAAGTACAGCACAGTAGCGTATCGTTCGTAATCCTTTGCATCGGGCTCCACCAAAGCTAGATACTTTTTAAAGGCATTCAGTGATTCCGGATAAAACCCTTTCCTGTAATTAATCTGGCTATAGGCGAATTGCCCCGGAACATATGAGGGATCCAGTTCGATAACTTGTTTCAGATAATCGAGAGCGACTTGCGTCTTGATATTTTCATACAATCGTGCCAGTTTTACATAGGCTGGTTTGTAGCTTGCATCAAAATAGCGTGCATTTTCATACAATGTAGCTGCCTCGCCGGTGTCTCCCTGTGAAGCTATTATATCTCCCTTCAGCATGTAGGGTCTTGGGTTTTTGCTGTCTGCCTTTATGACTTGATCCACCTGTGACAATGCTTCCTTCGTTTGACCGTTATCCATGTATGCTTCTGCGATCATGGTCAGCACGGTACCATTTTTTCTATTTTTCTTCTCTTTGGCGATTTTGTTCAGTTCGTCAGCCGATCCCGTTTGAGCAAGGATCACTTTGCCCAGTCCGATCCTGTTGTATATGTTTTCAGGGTCAACTTCCAGTCCTTTGCGGAAATAGTATTGCGCCGAATCGGTCTTCTTTTCCTTAAAATAAATATCTCCCAGATAGAAATGGCTGACCGCATCGGTAGTGCCATTCTTTAAAAAAAAAGATTTTGCCGCGGAATAATCGCCTGCTTCGTAGAAATCGATCCCCTTTCTGTCCTGTGCACAAAGGAATGATACGCTCATCGCCAGCAGGGCCGTATAAACCAATCTCTCTATGATCATCTTCATTGTTCTTGTTATCTAAATTCTTTTATTGAGTTCCTGTTTTTGAAATCCGATATCTCAGTCCGTTATTTTTACCGCATTTACCGGCATCACCGAGGGAAGCAATCCCGACCTGAGGATAATCCGTTGTCCCCTGTCCGAGATCAGGAAGCGGGTAAACCCTTTGGGCAGCTCTCCTCTCGGATCGTTCAGGATGACATAGATCTCCCTGATAAACGGGTACTGTCCTGTATAGAGGTAGTACTGATAGGGTTGTACTGCATTGAACCTGTCGGGATACTCGTCCCACGTAACTCTCATCACCTGCACCTTTGTGGTCATCTCCACCACCGTACTGTCGTTGGGGTCACTGATGAGATTCAGGCCGATGAGTCCCAGGGATCCGGGGTTTTGAGAGACATACTCCACTACTTCCTCGTTCAGGTTCAGCGCATTCAGATCGCTTGAGAGGGGCTTGTCCCTGCAGATGGAATCATTGGCATAGCGGACAATACTCGAATTGGTATTGTCAAATATTACCTGGATGTCTCCCAGTCCCGAGCCGGGATAGATTTCGTTCCACCGCTTCACCTCTCCGGTGAGGATCCTTTTCAGATTCTGTACGTTGATGACGGAGTCGGGATTGGAAGGATGCACAATCAATGCGATACCATCCAGGGCAATTCTGATCTCCTCCGGCTGGTATTTTCGTTCATGGAAATAGTTCCTCTCTGCCGTTGTCAGTCGGCGGGCAGTTACGATGAGACGTACCGAGTCGGCCATCAGCAGGTCAAGGGCTTCCCGTTCGGAGGTATACACAGGGTCGACGACGGCTTCGTTTTCGCTTTCAAACAGATCAATCGCAGCCTGGATGGTGGGCTTCATCGTCTGGTCCACAGCAATGCGGATGTAGCCGCTGTTCATTGTATTTTCCCCTTTCTTTTTGTTACAGGAGATACATACAAAAAAAGCAAGAAGCAGGAAGATGACTTGTCTGATATTCATTTCTTTTGCCTGTATAAAACGGATAGAAGGAGGGTTACCCCTCCCGATGCAATCAATTCTGCAGTTTGAATACGATGGGCAATGTAAACCTTACCTTCACCGCCGTACCTCCTTGTTTTCCCGGGATCCACTTGGGCATGTTGTTCACCAGGCGTACCGCCTCCTTATCCAGGCTGGGATCGACTCCCCTGACCACGTTGATATCATCGATGGTACCGTCTCTGCCTACCACGAACTGGATGATCACGCGGCCCTGAATACCGTTCTCCTGTGCAATGACCGGATACTTGATATTCTCATTCAACCAGCTCATCAGAGCGGCATCTCCACCCGGGAACGATGCAGGTTGTTCCACCACTTCAAAGATCTTTTCCTCCGGTTCGGCGGCCACAATGACTTTGTGATCCTGGAGGGTGGCAATATCCACACCCGTTTCTTCGTTGGTGCCTTTTACGTCTGCCACAGAAATTGACAGATTGGACTCTGTCAGAAACTCCTGGGTTTTCATTTCGGCATCCTCTCTCACTTCCTCATCTTTTTTAATGACGGGAGGAGTGAACTTAATGGTGCTTTTCAGCTCCACCGGGGGGGCAATATATTGCTGAATGATATTCTCTTCAGGCACCTTGGGCTGCTCCAATTGTATATTGGATAGCTCGGTTACCTGTGTCATCGCCTCCTTTGATTTCTTTTGCGTCTGATAGGTTGTAATCAGAGACATTGCAACAAATAACAAAATTGTAGCGATGACGACAACGATAAAAGCATAGAGGTGTCTTTTTCCGGAAGATTGCCGGAGTCTGTAGGCACCGTAACTTTTATTTTTGCCCTCAAATATCAGATCAATCCATTCCTGTGACGTTAAATTAATGTTCTTTGCCATTTCTTCTTTTATTGTATTTGTCTGATGAGCCGGGATCAGTTGACGGGAAAGCTTGAATTCCGCAACATGGTCTTGTCGTCATCGTTGATATCCACGATCGCGTATTTACCGATGCTGGTAATCAGCATTTCGTCCAAAGCCGCAATCATATCGCTGTACGTAGAACTTTCAAGGGGTTTGATGATTACCACCGGTGATCCTTTGCTGTTTTTTAAATTGGATAATTGCTTGTTATACTCCTCTTTGCTAATCTGCAGTAACGACTTCCTGTTCTCCAGTTCTCTGACCTGCTGTACGATATTTCTATTTTTTTCGATCAGGATGGAACGAAGGCCATTTGCCGAAAAATCTGTTTCCTTCAGGTAGTCAGGTTCTTCTATATTGGGTAATCCTTCGTAATAATATACCTTATGCCCTGCACCCAGATAGATGGTAAATGCTTCGGAAGCCTTTACTTCGTTTTGCTCTTCGACCGTCACCTTATCTTTCGCCGGCATGCTTATCTCCATTGTCTGGGGCTTACTGAGCGTCGTGGCAAGCATGAAGAAAGTGAGCAACAGCATGATCATATCGACCAGAGGGGTAAAGTTCACCCTGGTGTCGGCTTTCTTCATTTCGCCCTTTTTCTTTCCTTTCTTATCTGCCATATTGTATTACTTGCATTTAATTGAATATCCATATTATAAGTTACCCAGTCTCTCTTCTTCACTTACTTCACGCAGCGACGTAATCAGATTATATCTGTTCTCCCGCAGGTCCTGTAGCGAGCCCATTACATTTTTGATATGCGTATAGGGGGTAGATTGGTCGGCTTTGATGGCAATGATCATATCTCTTCCCTTTACGTCGCGGGCAGCCTGCACCCAACCTTTAAACTGATTGTTCAGACTGTCTGTCGGAATCCCGTAATTGGGCAATAGTTCGTTTTGCTTTTCCAAAGGCAAGCTCATGAATTCCTTGAAATTTTGCATGGGCACCCCGAACGAGGTGGCAATGCTGAAGTCATGTTTTTCCTTTTCAGTCAAGGAGATATTGTAATCTGTTGCCATCTTTTCCAGTACCGATATCCTGTCGTCCGGATTGTCCAGGTCCAGAAACACCTGACCCTGCGGCGAGATCAATATCGAGAAGACACTCTTCTCGGGGATCTTTATCTCGGACACCGACATGGGGGTGTTCACCGTCACCGGTTCCGGTTTCAGGAAGGTAGAGGTCAGCATGAAGAATGTGAGCAGCAGTACCATCACGTCGCTCATGGGCGTCATGTCGATCCACGTATCTCTTTTTGGTAATGTTGGTCTGGCCATCTGTTTAAATTTTTAGGAATGTCTCGATTGAAAGACATTTACAATAGAGAAACCTATCTCGTCAATGGCATAGGTGATGTTGTCGATCTTTGCCGTGAAATAGTTATAGGATATAATGGCAATAGCTCCCGTAAGAATACCGAAAGCTGTATTGACAAGTGCCTCGGAAATACCTACCGAAAGTGCAGCAGAATCGGTTCCGCCTGAGCCTCCCAGTGAAGCGAATGAACGTATCATCCCGAGTACTGTACCGAACAACCCGGTAAGTGTTCCCAGGTTAGAGAAGGTTGCGATTACGGGAAGGTTTTGATTCATCATGGGTAGTTCCAATGCGGTTGCTTCGTCAATTTTTTCGCTGATGTTGGCCGCCTTTTGTTCCTTCGTTAAACCGGTATTGTCTTTCAGCATCAGTTCGTACATGTCGAGTCCTGCATTGATCACGGCAGCGACCGATCCCTTCTGTTGGTTACAAAGAGTTCGTGCACCCTGGATATCATCATGAACAAGTTTTTCTTTGATGGCTGTTACAAAAACTGTTAAGTCGCCCTTGCCCTTGCATCTGGCAATTGCGATCAGGCGTTCGATACTCAGTACGATTACCGATATGAGCATGGTCATGATTACGGGAATCACAAACCCGCCTTTGTAGATCGTACCCAGCAGGTTTCCCTGCAACGGAAGATTGTCCCTGTTTCCCCCGATAAAGTTATCCGGATTTCCAAAAACGAATTGGAATATCGATAACGCTACCACGAAAGAGAGCGCAATCACCAAACCTGAAGAAAGTCCTTTTGATTGTTTTTTCTTTTTAACGGAGTTGATTTCACGTTGCTTTTTCAGCTCATTCTCATTTGTTGTCATAATTTGTTTTTTGTGTCAGTTTATAGTAATCTAAAATTGTTCATTACAAATCAAAATGTCCCCAATCACTGCAAATCCCGATTCAGTATGACGAGTATTTTATAAACATCAGCAAATTATGTGCGTCATGCATCACAAAACTTTCAGCGAATGAGGACAAAATTGAACATCAAGAAAAGTAGATAATGCTTTTCTAAAAAAGCGGTACAAATTTCGCAACATAAAGCTTATTTTCTAATAAAACAGGTACGTCAGAGGTGCGATACACCTCCTACAACAGGTACTACATTTGGCACTAAAAAGGTTCAAAACAGGTCTTACGGGGATACTACAACTGTATAGTGTGCGGGTTTATTGTTCAGATAATCAGTAGATAAGGTGTAATACATCACTTTTATGCCCTTTTGGAATTTATCGGCTGCGCACCGGAGAATATTTTCGGACCTTTGCCTGGTTAAAGAAAGACACATCAGGTTCGCAGAAGGATAGGTCATGGATCCTCTGTAGGTGGTTTCCCTGTGAAAATTACGCAAAAGATTTTATATATCTGTAGAGATCCATGTGGGAAGAGATGCGCATTTTTTTTCGTAAGCGGCTTCTGTTGGTCTGTACGGAGCGGTGTTGAATAAAAGTATACTCTGCGATTTCTTTCGAGGAGAAGTTTAAAAAGATCATGGCACAGAGCGATAACTCGGATTTCGACAGCTGGGGGTGCTTGTGCAGGAGCCGCCGGGTAAAATCAGGGTACACTTCCGTGAACCGCTTCAGAAATATGGGATCATTTTTTTTTCCGAGCTGTTGCATCTCTTCGAAATAAATGTCAAGCTTTGGTTCCGGGTGAGTGTTGCCTGCTACTTCTGTATTGTCATCCTGTTTTTTATTCCGTGACTTGCGCCAGACAAAATAGATCAGCAGCCCCTTGGGAATCAGGGCAAGCATGACAATGACCAGGACCACAAAAAAAGCTCCTATGATGGTTTCCGTTTTTTTAGTAGTGTTGGAAGAGTATTCCTGGGCTTCACCAGCCTGGAGAGAAAACAGGTTGTCGTGAGAAATATGCAGAAAAATATCAATGTTTGCCGGCGTCGTCACTCCTCTTTCTACGCATGGAAAATCTTTTCCTCCTGCCATCGGTAAAGTTGTCAATGAGGAAGCTGATGTAAAATATGCGAAGAATACAAATAGGAAATAACTCATATCAGCTTATTATACACTTTGTTGAACAGGCCCTTGCGCGCGACTCCCGCCCGATGCTGGCAAGTCCCGTTGATACTGGCAGACTCCATTTTTGTCCATCAAAAACAAAGCCCGTCCCTGATTTAAAAATTGCTAAAGATCAACTCCAGTTTCAGGTTTCCTTCCCGCTTGTCCAGCTTGGCAGCCGTAGGCCACATCTGGTTGTGCAACCCGGTGAGTGTTTGGCTTCCCGAAGAATAATAACTTTGCTGCACGGTCGTGTAGGTAGCGTCCACCGGAATAAGATAATAAACCAGATCGAAGGGTTTGCCGTCATGTTCCTGGTTGTAATGGTTGATCATCGTGGAGATGTTGCTGAATTTGTACGAGTAGGTGGTGGCGTCGAACTTTGACAGGAAGCTGGTCACATTGTCGATCAGTTTTCGTTTTTCAAAAAAACCGGCCAGTGAGTCTTTATTCACAAGCAGCAGATAGTTGGGCGGGCTGATTTTAACCAGCGGGTTTTCGATGGCATCGGGCATCGCGTAAATGGTGAAATTTGCGAGATTCAATGCCTGAGACTTTATCTGGTCGTGTATTTCTGAGAAGGGGAATATAATTTCCGTATTAACGCCTGCGGGACTTTTTACATACATGTGCGTGGGACTCTCTTCCAGCAGCTGGCTGTTGTCGTTTTGAATATAATTGAGCTGGGTCACCTCCGGTGTAATGTTCAGACGCAGGGCATCGGTACGTATGGTGTCCTGTCCGTTCGATGAACCTTTCTTGTCAAGGTAGTTATAATGTACATAGAGCGAGGTATTGTTCACATTGAGGATGGTGCTCTTGCCGAAAGTTGTTGAAAAATACAATCCCCGGAAAAATTCCCTGAATGTATCGGCATTCACCATTTTCCCGTGTCCGGGCTTCTTGTATTCGGTAAGAAAATTTTCACCCAGCGCATCAGGCAGCTTCACGATGATGTCATAAACCTTGTATGTAACCGTAGAGTAATCCGCAGCGGTATAGGATTCGGTCCGGTAGGTTGCGTTCTTGCCGGTGAAGTTTTGCGTACCCAAAGGTGCGGACATATCTGAAAAATCGGCAGGATCGACGTGTGTGTAGCTGCTGAGTCCTTTCAGTGATTTGTTTACCTCATATACCGACAGGGCCATGGGTGCCAGTGAGTCACCCATCATGGTGGTATATGAGACAATCACCCGTACGGAGTCGATATTGGCACCTTCCTTGAATCCGCCTCCTTCGGGAAAGTAGAACTCACCCACGTAGGAGGATTTAATCATTCCAAAAACAGGGTCGGCATATTCTCCCAGGACCGGATACTTGGTTTTGTTGTACACGGAATCCACCTGTATTGTGCGGGCCTTCAGGTGGAGTGTATCCACCCCCAGTTCCAGCCGGTCCTTACCCGGCTGGATGGTGAATCCAACCTGGTCGAGCGTGTCGTTACACGAAAGTGTGAATATTGCTGCAAAGGTTAGGAATAACCCTTTTATTAAGGATTTGCGCTTCATTCGTTGCAAAGAGTTTGTTTTTGATCCGCAAATATCCTAAAAAAAACATTCAAATGAAAGACGTTGAAATGCTTTCTTTTCATTTTTAATGATATTTGGGTTTAGGAAAAATAAAAAAGTGAATTTTACCTGTTTTAATCACGCTTATGCGTCAATTTTTTCATAAAAAGCGTCAATGGCTTCCACACTTTTGTCGAATGTGGCCTCAAACGGCAGGAAATCAATATTCTGTTCCTTCACATAGGCGGCCACTTCGGGATGGATATGGTCGCTCCCCTGGACAATACCATCTGAAAAATCTACGGCCAGCTTCATCAGGTTCACGTAATCCATGGTTCCCCTGCTTTTCACTTTTTCTATTTCGGGATCGCCGATCCCTTCAAAGCGGAGTTTCTCGGCCGTGTTCTGATTGAATGGTTTTTGAAATGTTTCATCGTATAGCGAATAAACGACCCTGGCATTCTTGAAGCAGGGATCATCGGCGTATCCTCTCTTGATATAAAGGGGCGCCAGTGCGGTGAACCACCCGTGACAGTGAATGATGTCGGGTACCCAGCGCAGTTTCTTGATGGTTTCCATCACGCCTCGCACGAAGAAGATACTCCGTTCGTCATTGTCGTCGTATTCTTCGCCTTTTTTGTCGACGAGCGTCTCCCTGTTCTGGAAGAAATCCTCGTTGTCGATGAAATAGACCTGCATCCTTGCTGCCTGAATGGAGGCAACCTTGATGATCAGTGAATGGTCTGAGTCATCAATGATGAGGTTCATCCCTGAAAGACGAATCACTTCGTGCAACTGGTTCCGACGTTCATTGATGTTGCCGTACTTTGGCATAAATGCACGGATTTCCTTCCCCCTATCCTGAATAGCATGGGGTAAATAACGCGATGTGTTCGAAATAGGGGTTTCGTCGAGATAAGGATAGATCTCCTGAGAGATATACAAGATTTTTTTCTGAGACATGAAGCTAATTATCTAAAATTGAGTACAAAGATAATAAAAAAAATCCGGATAATTACAAAATAAATCCGGAGGTATTTTGTAATCTGCTGATATATAGTGCAAATAGCTTGTATATCTGACATTGTTTTACGTGAAATAATGCAAATAGGTTTCTGTATGTGGCAAATATTTTGTTGCTTTGCATTTTAAAACGGAACTCATGGAGATCATTCATACGATAGCCCGCCTGAAGGAGTCGTTACAAAAGCTGCGAGGTGCAGGTAAAACCATTGGTCTTGTGCCGACTATGGGAGCGCTGCATGCCGGGCATGCGGCCCTGGTTACGTTGTGTACCTCAGAGAACGATGTGTGTGTGGTCAGTCTTTTCGTAAATCCAACCCAGTTCAACAACAAGGAGGATCTGCGCCGGTATCCGCGCACCTGGGAGGAGGATTGTCTACTGTTGGAAAAAATTGGTGCTGATGTGCTGTTTGCCCCTTCCGTAGAGGAAATGTATCCGGAACCCGACACCCGTGTTTTCGATTTCGGGCTTCTCGACAAGGTGATGGAAGGACGCTACCGCCCCGGTCATTTCAACGGTGTGGCCCAGGTCGTGAGTAAGTTGTTTGCTTTCACAGAGCCCGACAATGCCTACTTTGGCGAGAAGGATTTTCAACAGCTGGCCATTGTGCGTGCCATGGTGAAACAGCTGAAGATGCCCGTGCAGATTGTGGGTGTACCTATTGTAAGGGAAGCCGGTGGACTGGCATTAAGCAGCCGCAACCGCCTTTTAACAGAACCTCAAAAAGCAGATGCCGCACATATTTACCGCGTGCTGCGCGAGAGTATAGAGAAGATCGAAATTGCCTCGCCCGATAAACTGACCGATTGGGTGATTGATCAGATTCACAAGGTACCGTCTTTGCAGGTGGAGTATTTTGAGATTGTTGACGGCGATTCACTGCAGCTTGTTGCATCCTGGGATGATTCCGGATACGTGGTAGGCTGCATTACTGTTTTTTGCGGCGATGTACGTTTGATAGACAACATCAGATACAAATAATTTTATGTGGGTAGAAACATTAAAATCGAAGATACACAGGGCCACGGTGACCGATGCCAACCTGAATTACGAGGGTAGCATCACGATAGACGAAGATCTCATTGATGCGGCCAACATGTTCGTGCACGAGAAGGTGTCGGTGGTAAACAACAATAATGGTGAGCGTTTTGAAACCTATATCATCCGTGGGGAACGTGGTTCGGGTATTATCTGTCTGAACGGTGCTGCGGCACGGAAAGTACAGAAAGGCGATGTAATTATCATCATGAGCTACGCCATGCTTCCGCTGGAAGAAGCAAGGATGTTCCAACCGACGGTCATCCATCTGGACGAGAAAACCAATCGCATTAAATAACAGGTAAATAACCATTTTTTTAAACCGCCGGCTGTTCTTACACCGGCGGTTTGTTGCACAAAGAAGAGTGTATTCAAACAGGCACATCGTTAAAATAAGTACACCCATCCTGTTGAGCCTGCTGGCTCAAAACATGATACAGGTAATAGACACTGCTTTTCTCGGCCGCGTGGGAGAGGTGGAGTTGGGGGCGTCGGCTTTGGCAGGTGTCCTCTATATCGCGTTGTATATCCTGGGCTTTGGCTTCAGTATGGGCAGCCAGATTCTGATCGGGCGCAGGAATGGTGAAGGAAACTACAACCAGATAGGCGATATTGTGATTCAGGGATCCATATTTCTTCTCATTCCTGCTATGCTGCTTATCCCGCTGTTGCGCTATGGTGCAGGGGTCTGGCTGCCTTCCTTGTTTGAGTCGGCCGACGTGGCCGGCGCCGTGACGGAATATCTGGAGTGGCGGGTGTTCGGTCTTGTTTTTGCATTCATAAACCTGATGTTTCGTGCTTTTTACATCGGTATCGCACGCACAAAGGTACTTACTATTAACGCGGTGGTGATGGCGCTGGTGAACGTAGTGTTCGACTACGGACTTATTTTTGGCAACCTGGGCATGCCAGAGATGGGCATTGGCGGTGCAGCTATCGCTTCGGTGATTGCCGAGTTTTCTTCCACGCTCTTCTTCGTGGTACACACCCGCAAGACAGTGGACCCTGAAAAATACGGTTTCACAAAGATCCGTTTCCAGTGGCAGGTCATCAAAAGAGTGCTCAACATATCCATCTTTATGATGGTACAGTATCTTTTTTCAATAGGCACCTGGATGCTCTTTTTCCTGTTTATTGAGAATTACATGGGAGAACGATCATTGGCGGTAAGCAACATTGTCCGGAGTTTTTACACCATCTTCACCATTCCTTCCCACGCCATAGGATCTACCACCGGCACCATGGTGAGCAACACCATTGGTGCGGGCAGAAACGATGAGGTAGCCGGTCTTATCAGGCGGCTTTCGCTGATCAGCCTCGGTGTGATGGGTATCGTTGTTGCCGTTATTTCTGTTTTTCCTCGTGTCATGATTCATATCTACACCGATGACCCTTTGCTGATACAGGATACTGTGATGCCCTTATACGTACTGATTTCCTCCCTGCCGCTCTACAGTGTGGGCACGGTGCTTTTCAGCGCAGTCTCGGGTACGGGTAATACGCGTACTGCGCTCCGGTTTGAGATATTTACGCTGCTGTTTTATGTTTCTTACATGTGGTTTGTCATTATTTACCTGCGGGCATCGGTGGCGGCTGCATGGACCACGGAACATGTTTACTGGTTGTTTTTGACTATCCTTTCCTGTTTTTATCTGCGCAGCGGAAGATGGAAAGACAGGAAAATTTAGGATTTTCATGTATCTTTAACCCCTTAAATAATGCCGGATATGCGGAGTAAAATTTTTTACCTGTTTGTTGCCATCGGCTCAATCCTTTCCCTTCAGGCGCAGGAGTATCGATGGAAACTGGGATTCGAGTATTTTTTCGATAACCAGGAGTATAAAAAATCATCCTACACCGATCCCCAAACGATGAACGGCATCTGGCTGCAGCCGCTGGCAGGTATATCCTGGAATTCAGAACACACTCTCTTCGGCGGAGTAAATCTGCTTAAGATTCCAGGCACGGATGAGGTGGCCGATAAAACCGAACTGGTTCTCTATTACCAGTATGAAAATCCCAAGGTATTGTTTCGTGCGGGATCCTTTTCAAGCATTGAGGCTTTGCCGAACTATTCCGATTTCTTCTTCAGCGACTCGGTGAACAACTTTATGCCACTCATGCAGGGTTTTTTCTGGCAGATAGGTAAGGAACGTAATTTTTTCAATGTCTGGATGGATTGGACCGGCTATGCTACTCCCGAAGCGCGGGAGAACTTCTTCCTGGGGCTGTCGGGTAAGGCCTCGCACGGTATTTATTTCGGCGATTTTCAATCCTATCTCTATCATTACGCCGGCACACGCCCGGAAAATCCTGCCTACGGAGTGAGCGAACATATGCAGCTGATGGCTTCAACGGGTATAGAGTATGTGTCGGAGGAAAACTTCAACGGATTGTTTTCGGTGGGTATCCTTGCCGGATTTGAACGCGACCGTAAAGCTGACATAAGTTATAAGCCGGTGGGGTTTACCGCCCGGGCCGATGCTTCATTCTGGAAGTTTGGAACAGAGAATACTTTCTACGCAGGCGATGCACGCATGCGGTTATATCCGGTATACGGTTCGGAATTGTACTGGGGAAATCCCTTTTTGAGGGGTTCCACCTACCTGCAAAGTAAATGGTATGTGAATCTGATTGAGACAGAAAGAGTCTCGGCCAGACTGAACTTCAACTTGCACTTCACGGAGGGGAACATACTTTTTCAGCAGACATTTTCCGTGTCGGCTTCAATCGACAATTTTTCAAGGCCCCAGAAGCGTACTGCACGTTATCCCTGGATGAAAATATTTCAGTAAAAAATAATTATATGGATCCGATCCGACAAAAAATAGAATCCCTGCGCCAACAGCTTCACGAACACAATTATAACTATTACGTGCTGTCACATCCCGTTATTTCGGACCGGGAATATGACAGAATGATGCAGCAGCTGACAGAGCTTGAGACAGAGCATCCCGAATGGTACGATCCCAACTCACCTACCATGCGCGTAGGGAGTGACATCAACAAGAACTTTACTCAGGTGAAACACCGTTATCCGATGCTCTCGCTGCAGAATACCTACTCGGAGGGTGAGGTGGCAGATTTTTACAACAGGGTAAAACGAACGCTGAACGAGGAGTTCGAAATAGTATGCGAGCTGAAGTACGACGGTACTTCCATCTCGCTCCATTATGAAGAGGGACGGCTGGTTCGTGCCGTAACACGGGGCGATGGGAAAAAAGGGGATGATGTGACCGACAATGTGCGTACCATCCGGAATGTGCCGCTGATCCTGAAAGGAGACGATGTGCCTTCCTACGTGGAGGTACGGGGAGAGATCCTGATGCCCTGGAGCTCCTTCGATACCCTTAACAGGGAACGGGCAGAGCAGGAGGAAACGCTTTTTGCAAACCCGCGCAACGCAGCGTCGGGAACGCTGAAGCTGCAGGATTCGCGCCTTGTGGCCTCCCGCAGGCTGGAATCATATATGTATAACATGCTGGGAGAATCGCTGCCTACCGACAGCCATTACAACAATATGACCCTCGCCCGTGCATGGGGATTGAATGTATCCCGGTCCATGACGAAGTGCCGGAGCCTGGAGGAGATCTTTGCTTTTCTGAAGCAGTGGGATGTGGAGCGCAAAACGCTTCCCGTGACTACCGACGGGGTGGTGCTGAAAGTAGATTCCCTCCTCCAGCAGCGTAATCTGGGAGCTACCTCCAAGTTTCCACGCTGGTCCATTGCCTTCAAGTTCAATGCCGAGCAGGCCGTGACGCGCCTCGGGTCGGTTACATGGCAGGTGGGGCGGACAGGAGCGGTGACACCCGTCGCAAACCTTGATCCGGTGTTGCTGTCGGGTACTACCGTAAAGCGGGCATCGCTCTACAACGAGGATGCCATCAACGCCCTCGATTTGCATATCGGTGACATGGTGTTTGTGGAGAAGGGCGGGGAGATCATCCCCAAAATTACCGGTGTGGATAAGGAGGCGCGCTTTCTGCTGGGAGACAAGGTGACGTTTGTCCGTAATTGTCCGGATTGTAACACTCCACTGGTACGCAACGAGGATGAAGCGGTACATTACTGTCCCAATTCCGAAGAATGTCCTCCCCAGATCAAGGGGCGCATTGAACATTTTGTTACCCGCAAGGGCATGGACATCACCATCGGCCCCGAGACCATTGCCTTGCTCTTTGACAAGGGGCTGATCCGCGATGCAGCCGACTTGTATACGTTGCGTTTTGAAGATATTGTAAACCTGGACCGGTGGGCGGAGACCAGTGCCCGTAATCTGCTGGCGAGCATCGAAAAATCGAAGACGGTCCCTTACGAGCGGGTGCTCTTTGCCCTGGGAATACGTTACGTGGGAGAAACCGTGGCGCAAAAGCTGGCGCATGCCTTTCCCGATATCGATGCTCTTGCGGCAGCGACGCCCGAGCAGCTGATGTCGGTTGAGGAGATTGGCGACCGCATTGCACAGAGCGTGACGGAGTTCTTTTCAAAACCCAAGTTTGTCGATTTTGTAGATCGCCTCCGCCGGAAGGGCCTGCAGTTCGCCTTGAATGAGGAGGTGCTGGCAGCAAGAACCGATAGGCTGAAAGGGCTGACCATTGTCATCAGCGGCACATTTGCCCTGCATTCCCGCGACGAGTACAAGGCGATGATCCTGCAGAACGGAGGGAAGAACAGCGGGTCGGTATCCAGGAGTACCGACTATATCCTTGCCGGCGAAAATATGGGCCCGGCGAAGCTGGAGAAAGCCCGTAAGCTGGGTGTAAAGGTCATCGACGAACAGATATTTCTCGAGATGATCGGCTAAAAAACGACTCACTTCCCCGCGGCAGGCCGTAGCGTATACTTCTCTATCCGGTGCGGTGCTCCCATAGCCGGATATCTCTCATCAGAACGGGAACAGCAGCGGCAGCGCCACAATCATGACTACGCCGATAACGAGTTGCAGCGGGAGTCCTACCTTCACGTAGTCGCCAAACTTATAACGGCCGGCCGAGATGACCAGCGCGTTGGGTGGCGTGGAGAAGGGACTGGCGAAGCACATGCTGGCGGCTATTGCTACCGAAAAGAGGAAAGGATAGGGGCTCGCATCGATGGCCAGGGCTGCCTGCAGCGCAATGGGTGCAAACAGCACGGCCGTAGCCGTATTGCTGATGAAGAGCGTCAGGATGGAAGTGGCCACATAGATGCCCGCCATCACTGCCATTGGCCCGTAGCTGCTCAAACCGCCCACAATCCCGTCCGCTATCAGCGAGGAGGCTCCCGATTTCTCCATGGCAATTCCCAGCGAAAACATCCCTGCAAAGAGGAATGTACTTTCCCAGTTGATCGATTTATAGGCAGCCTCCACATTGCGGAAACAGCCCAGGATAATCATCAACAGGGCCGCTACCATGGCAGAGACTACGGTCGGCACCAGGTTAAACACCATGGAGAGAACCATCAGGATCATGATGGCGGCGGCCGTAGGAGCCTTATGGTTGCGCGGAACCTTTAACGCATTCTCCATAGGCTGTCCGGCAACAACCCATTCCGACGTCTCCAGTGTCAGCTTCTCAATGTCGCTCCATTTGCCCTGCACGAGCAGCAGGTCGCCCGACTGCATTTTCTCGTCTTTTACATCCTGGAGGATGTATCCGTCTTTACGGCGCAAGCCGAGAATGTTTACATGGTAGAGCTGGCGGAAGTTGGATTCTTTTACCCGCTTGTTGATCAGGCTGGAACCCGACATCAGTACCACCTCCGCGATGCCGGTCTTCTCAAACTCCATGCCTCCCGCCTGAGAAACCGATACGGGATTTTTGCCCATTTCCGTTTTATGGGTATCGATCATCGTCAGGTCGTTATCCCGGGTAAAGGCAATGACATCGTCGAAGTTTCCCAGTATATAGAGCAGATCATTCTCCTTCAGGGTTGTGGAGGGGCCTGCCAGGCTCATGTCCACCGTTTTGTGAAAACGTTTTCGCGACTGGACTCTCCGGATCTCAAGAATACTTACATTGTAGGTACCTGGAATGTTAAGATTCTGAAGCGGTTTGTGGAGGAGCGGAGATGTGCTGCCAATGGTCGCCCTGTAGAGATTGTCCGCCAGCTGGTATTCTGAAGCCAGCTGATTGAGTGACTTGGATTTTTCTGTGGATGACTTGTCTCTATTTTTTCCGGTGATAAGCAACTTGCTCAGGGGCCACAGCAGCAGGATACCTATTGTAAGTGTGATGGCGCCGATTGGCAGGAAGGAGAAGAAAGCAAGTTCTCCGAATCCGCCGCTTACCAGCACATCGTTGATGATCAGGTTGGGAGGAGTGCTGATGAGGGTGAATATTCCCAGACTGCTGGCAAAAGCCATTGGCATCAGGTAACGCCGGGCATCGGTTTTAGCTTCTGAGGCCATGCTCATGATAATAGGAAGCATCAGGGCCACGGTACCGGTGTTACTGATTAGTGCGCCAATGCTACCGGTTACCAGCATCACAAGTACAAATAGCCGGAGCTCGCTTTTTCCGGCGAACTTCAGTATCCGGGTACTGATCATTTTGGCGAGACCCGTCTGGAAGATCCCTCCCCCCACAATGAACAGGGAGACAATCATGATCACCACCGGGTTGGAAAATCCCGACAACCCCTCTGCGGGAGTCAGGATACCCGTTGCGGTCAACAGTGCGACCACCGACAGGGCTACAATGTCCGATCGTACTTTTCCCCACACGAAGAAAAAGACGGCCAGCAGAATAATTGCAAAAACAAGGAGAATATTTATATCCATAAGTGATTGGGAGCGAAGACGAAAAAAGACCGCCGTGGTAATTAAAACGACACCGGCGGAGCCATAGTGTTTTATTCCTGCATGGTGAAGCTGTGTGTTCCGATGTGGTAGCCGTCGGCAAAGATGTCCGCTTTGTACGTGCCCGGCATCAGGAACTCCTCGATATCCCAGTACATGGTGACGGGGATCTCTTCTCCGCCATATTCGACTATGCGCTTCATGGAATAGCGAATCTTGCCATTTTCATAGGGAAACGTATTGGATGCACTTTTGGAGAGTACGCTCCCGTCGGGTGCCATGATACGGACAAATATCTCCCGCTCTCCCGGTTCGGTAGTGATGTTGCGGGCAATGGTAAAAGAAATCACAAATTGAGCGCTTCTGCTCAGTCGGGTCTGTTCACGTCCCCTGTCATTCACTGCTTTGGCACCAATATTTGTCGCCACAAGCTGTGCGGCCAGGGATACTTTTTCAGAGAGTGCGGCTTTCTCCTGCGACACCTGGTTGAGGGTACGGCTTGTCTGGTTGTATTGTTGTGTGATTTGCCTGTTCTCGGCGCGCAGTTCTTCATTTAGCCTGTTCAACGAGTCGATCTGCTGGATGTAGGAACGGAGTATCTTACGCAGGGTGGCCAGCTCGTCCTTCAATCGTTTTATCTCAGCCTGGTCAGATGCCTTGGTCAAGCGCAACTCTTCCTGCAGGCGGAGCACCTTGGCCTGTTCATTCTCAAGCTTGTACAGGAGTGAGTCGTTTTGTACGCTGAATTTGAACCCTTCGTATTGTAATGAAATCGCCTCATACTCATCTTCCAGTTCCGCCTTGTCTACGGTGAACTGCTCCTGCATCTCATTCATTTGTGAGTTTTTAGAGAACAGGAAACCTATAAGTATGGCCAAAATTACTGCGAGCACACCAATAATGGCAATCAGCTGGGGTGTTCGCTCACTAAAGTTTATTTTCATTCAAGTGCTTATTTTCCAATCGATGGCAAAAATAGAGGTTTTCAGCCTAAAACCCAATGATTACATCTTCTTTTTTGGAATTTTAAGATAAGCTTCGCCAGTTTTAAAAGTACGGGGTTTAATAAACGAATTTCCTGAAAAAGTGTTATATACATATGGAATATCGGGGGCGAAATTGCTAAATTTAATCATATGGAAACAAGGGCGGCTTTTTTTATGTTGATCGGCATAATTACATTTTTTGCCGGTTGCGGTTCTTCTCAGCAGATGTCGGTTCGTAACGAAGCTGCGGAGCGAATCGTGGGATTGTGGGAGGTGAAAGCAATACACAACAGTGACGAGGCGGGTTACAGGGTGATTCCTTCCGGAATGTTCAAGATGATTTTTCACGACGGTAGATTTATGAATTTCATGTCCACCGAAAAGGGTGCCATCATTACCGTAGACGGAACATACAGGCTGGAAGACGACCTTTATACGGAGGAGATCGTGAATTCATTCAACAAAAGTCAGGAGGGGAAAGATAATCCGCTTAATATCAGGCTTACACACACAAATTTCATGTACCTTCGCTGGTTCCAGCCTATCGACGAGTTTGGAATCACGCGGAACAGATGGATAGAGGAGATCTGGCAACGGGTATGCATTGAAGATCTTGAGGTGAGCAATGTGGATCTGCGACAGGAACTCAGAGAGTTACTCGATAATGAGGAGGTGATAAAGGAGGTGACGAAATAGCTATAAAATATGAATGGCGGCATTTCTGGTGCCGCCATTCTTTTGAATACGATTAAAATATCAGAGTTGTTTCAACGCTTCATCCAAGTCGGCTTTTATATCGTTGATATGTTCAATGCCGAGCGATACACGAAGTAGATTCGGATAAACACCGGCAGCAATTTGTGCCTCATCCGACAGTTGCTGGTGGGTGGTACTGGCAGGATGAATAATCAGCGTTTTGGCATCACCCACATTCGCCAGGTGGCTGATCATGGAAAGGTTGTCGATGACCCTGGCCGTTTGCGCCACGTCGCCCTTCACAAAGAAGGAGAGCACCCCGCCAAATCCGTTGTTCTTCAGATATTTCTTGGCCAGGGCGTGATATTTGTTACCTTCCAGTCCGGGATAGTTTACACTCTCCACCTTCGGATGTTTTTCCAGCCAGCGGGCCAGCTCCAGTGCATTGGCATTGGTACGTTCGGCACGCAGTGACAGTGTTTCCAGTCCCAACAAGAGCAGGAAAGAGTTGAAGGGGCTGTTCACCGGTCCCAGGTCGCGCAATCCTTCCACGCGGCAGCGGATGGAGTAGGCGATGTTTCCAAAGGGGGAGCTGTCACCGAATGTTTCCCAGAAGTTAAGGCCGTGATACCCCTCCGACGGTTCGCTGAACATTGGATATTTTCCATTTCCCCAGTTGAAGTTACCTCCGTCAATGATGACACCGCCCATGGATGTGCCGTGTCCGCCAATCCATTTTGTGGCAGAATGAAGCACCACGCTGGCACCCCATTCGATTGGATTGAAAAGATACCCTCCCTGCCCGAAAGTGTTGTCCACAATCACCGGAATATCATGCTTCCTTGCCACTTCTGCAATGGCTTCAAAATCGGGGATATTATACTCCGGGTTGCCTATTGTTTCCAGGTAGATGGCTTTGGTATTTCCGTCGATCAGCGAGGCAATGCTCTCCACGTTGTCTCCGTCTGCAAAACGAACCTCGATGCCTAGACGGGCAAAGGTTACCTTAAACTGATTGTAGGTTCCCCCATAAAGGTAGGAGGTGGATACTATATTGTCGCCTGCCGATGCCAGGTTATGAATAGCGATAAGCTGGGCTGCCATGCCCGATGAGGTTGCCACTGCGGCTACGCCTCCTTCGAGGGCTGCCATGCGTTTTTCAAACACATCGGTTGTGGGATTCTGCAATCGGGTGTAGATGTTT
Source organism: Proteiniphilum sp. UBA4977 (assembly GCA_002398565.1). Taxonomy (GTDB): domain Bacteria; phylum Bacteroidota; class Bacteroidia; order Bacteroidales; family Dysgonomonadaceae; genus Proteiniphilum. The sequence goes on along the minus strand of DGZP01000023.1, from coordinate 10,867 downwards.
CCGAACTCTTTCAGTCCGAATAAATTGGCGCCGTGTTCTGCACTTCTGAATGCATAAGCTGTGGTCTGATGAATTGGAACCGCTCTTGACCCGGTTACCGGGTCGGGTTCCTGTCCTGCGTGTACTTGCAGCGTTTCAAAATGTTTTTTTTCCATATTTTGTGAAATTAATAACACACAAAAATAGGACAAAAAACGGAAAAATGATGTAAAAGGAAACGAATAAGTGATAAATTAACACTTACTCAGCGAAGAGGCGGCTTCGTGCAATCATGCAGGCACCTACAATGCCGGCCTTGTTTTTTAGTTTGGAGGTAACAATCTGGGTATCCTTGTTGACCAGATTAAGTGAGTATTTCTTGATTGAGCTTCGTATAGGCAACATGATAAATCCTTCTGTATCTGCCACCTGTCCGCCCACAACGACCAGTTCGGGGTTAAAGATGTTAATGAGGCCGGCAATATATTTTCCCAGTTTGTAGCCCACTTCCTCTACAATTTCAATGCAAAGGGGATCTTCCATGTTGGTTGCCTTGATGATGTCGGTGAGGGTCAGCTTGTTCATGTCATGTACCATTTCGGTGAGGATGGTACTTTCACCATTGGCCACACGTTCAAGGATGGCCCGGTGAATTGCAAGGCCTGAAGCTTCTGTTTCGAGGCATCCTTTTTTACCGCAATGGCAAATGATTTCATTCTCGAAGGTGGGGAAATGTCCAAATTCTCCCGAAAATCCCGATTTTCCGTAATAGGGTTTGCCATCTATGATGATTCCTATGCCTAGACCCCAGGAGACATTGACGAAGATTACATTCTGTTCTCCCTCTACCACGCCTTTCATGTATTCACCGTAAGCCATGGCCCGTGTATCGTTGTCGATCCCCACATTATAATTTAATTTTTTCGTCAGTGTTTCACTTATTGGGTGTTCACTGAAATAAAAACTGCTATAGCTGTAACCCGATTCGGGATTTACGCGTCCCGATATGTTGAGGTTTATCTTGAATATTTTTTGTTTCAGGTCGCCCGTTCTGTCTATGAAATGCTGGATGAGTCCGCAAAGCTTGTCGAAGGATTCCGTTGTATTCTCGTAGGTGTAGGAAATACCCATCTGGCTGTCCACAATGTTGCCGGTAAAATCCATCAGTGCGATATTCAGGTGATGTCGGCTCATATCTACCCCCACAAAATAGGCTGATGAAGGTTTTAACCCGTATACACTCGGATGTCTGCCGCCGGGAGTGTTGATCTTGCCAAATTCGGCAATCAGTCCCATGTCGGTAAGTTCGGCAATGAACTTGGTTACAGTCGGCACACTCAGTTCGAGTGCTTTTGCCAGTTCCGAGATGGTGTCGTTCCCAGTGGTTATGAAATGCGTAATGATGTCCTTCTTGATCTGTATGTTTTTCGGACTTTTGTCGCTTTTTAGAAAAAAGTTTTTTACCATGATTTCTTCTTAAACTTGGTGAATGAACGTAGATTGCGTTTTAGCTTTGATATCCCTGCATCCGAGCTGTCGGAGTATCATTTATGATGATGAATGTAAATCAGGTTCACAAAGTTACAAAATATTTCGAACTATCAAAAGAAAAGAATGAAGTTCATTGTTTTGCGCTTTTTTAATACAATTGTTTTGTTTTTTAGATATTTTCCGCATCTTTGTAAAATAGAAAACAGGTATTTTGAATTGTGTTTTCCGATAACCCTTTTTACAAACAATAAATTATATAACCGTGAATTACTTTTATCTTGTACCCGCCGCTTCCGTAGTGGCTCTGTCCTTCGCTTTTTACTTCTATAAGAAGATGATGAAAGAGAGTGAAGGCACTGAAAAAATGAAATCCATTGCCGGCTATGTGCGCGAAGGTGCCATGTCATATCTCAGACAGCAGTACAAAGTGGTGGCCCTTGTTTTTATCGTGCTAGCCCTGCTCTTTGCCACGATGGCTTTTTTCGGCCTGCAGAACAACTGGGTACCCTTTGCCTTTCTCACGGGTGGATTCTTCTCGGGACTGGCCGGTTTCTTCGGCATGAAGACCGCGACCTATGCATCCGCGCGGACCACCCATGCGGTACGCCGTTCACTCAATAGCGGCCTGCAGATTGCTTTCCGTTCCGGCGCCGTGATGGGGCTGGTGGTGGTAGGGCTGGCCCTGTTAGATATTTCAGCATGGTATCTTATTCTTAATTTTTTTGTAGATGATGCCGATGCCGGACACAAGTTAATCATGATTACGACCACCATGCTGACCTTTGGCATGGGTGCCTCCACCCAGGCATTGTTTGCCCGCGTGGGAGGAGGAATCTACACTAAGGCAGCAGACGTGGGAGCCGATCTGGTAGGAAAGGTGGAGGCGGGAATTCCGGAGGATGATCCCCGCAACCCCGCCACCATTGCCGACAACGTGGGTGACAATGTGGGAGATGTGGCCGGTATGGGGGCCGACCTGTATGAATCGTACTGTGGCTCCATTCTTTCTACTGCGGCATTGGGTGCTTCGGCGTTTGTATTAAACCCGTCGATGCAGCGGAACGCGGTATTTGCCCCTATGATTATTGCAGCCATCGGTGTTTTTCTCTCCATCATGGGTATCTTTCTGGTACGCACCAAGGAAAATGCAACTGTGAAACAGCTGATGGATTCGCTCAACCGGGGTGTAAATGTGAGTGCGGTACTCATTGCCGTATGTACATTTGGCATTTTGTACCTGCTCGGATTCAGCAACTGGATAGGGCTGTCGTTCTCCGTCATTGCCGGCCTGCTGGCAGGCATTGTCATCGGTCAGGGTACCGAGTACTTCACGTCTCATTCCTATAAGCCCACGCGTGCGATTGCCAACAGTGCCCAAACAGGGCCGGCCACGGTGATCATCTCCGGCATGGGAACCGGCTTCGTCTCTACCGTGATCCCGGTGAGCACCGTCGTCGCCGCCATCCTCCTCTCCTACCTGTCTGCCATCCGTTTCGACGTAGCCAATATGGTATCGGCCGAAAACCTGAGCATGGGATTGTATGGCATTGCGATTGCTGCTGTGGGGATGCTCTCCACGCTGGGGATCACGCTGGCCACCGATGCGTATGGGCCTATTGCCGACAATGCCGGGGGAAATGCCGAAATGAGCGGGCTGGAGCCGGAAGTGAGAAGGCGAACCGATATGCTCGATTCGCTGGGTAACACCACCGCAGCCACGGGAAAAGGATTTGCCATTGGCTCGGCAGCATTGACAGCACTGGCACTGATGGCTTCTTACATGGAAGAGGTGCGCATTGGGATGTTGCGTCTGGGTGACACCGTGCTTGAGTTTGCCAACGGAGAAACGGTGGAGATTGCGAAGGCCAGCTTTGTGGACTTCATGGATTACTTTGAGGTTACTCTGATGAACCCCAAGGTGCTCGCCGGCATCTTCATAGGCTCCATGATGGCTTTTCTTTTCTGCGGACTGACCATGAATGCCGTGGGCAGGGCAGCGCAGAAGATGGTGGAGGAGGTACGCCGCCAGTTCAGGGAAATTCAGGGAATACTAACGGGAGAGTCCACGCCCGACTATGCACGCTGTGTGTCGATCTCTACCAGAGGTGCTCAGCGCGAAATGCTGCTTCCTTCACTTCTGGCTATCATTATCCCGGTTGCAACAGGTTTGCTGATGGGGGTGGCCGGCGTAATGGGACTTCTGGTGGGCGGACTGGGTGCCGGCTTCGTACTGGCTGTTTTTATGGCCAATTCGGGTGGTGCGTGGGATAACGCGAAGAAGTACATTGAGGAGGGCCATTTGGGTGGCAAGGGTAGTGAACCCCACAAGGCTACCGTGGTGGGTGATACCGTGGGCGATCCGTTCAAGGATACCTCCGGCCCCTCACTGAATATACTGATCAAGCTTATGAGCATGGTATCCATCGTGATGGCAGGGCTCACAGTAGCGTGGAGTCTTCTGTGAATTTCCGATTTAGTGTTTATTATTAAATTGGGTGAAGTTCGTTTCGGGAACATTTTGTATATTTGAAGTCCGAAAAAATCACCTCTGCAAGAAGAGTTATCAACATTCAAATACAACAAATTATGAGTTTTTTAACGAACGACAAATTAACAATTGTAGGAGCTGCCGGTATGATCGGTTCCAACATGGCACAGACAGCTGCCATGATGCGTTTAACCCCCAATATCTGTCTTTACGACCCGTTTGCCCAGGGTCTTGAAGGCGTGGTGGAAGAAATGCGTCATTGTGGTTTTGAAGGCGTGAACTTCACTTTCTCCACTGATGTGAAGGAAGCCTTTGCCGGCACAAAGTACATGATCTCCTCAGGCGGGGCACCCCGGAAGGATGGTATGACCCGTGAGGATCTGCTGAAGGGCAATGCCGAGATTGCCGCGCAGCTTGGCAAGGATATCAGATCGTACTGCCCCGACCTGCAGCATCTGACCATCATCTTCAACCCGGCCGACATTACCGGTTTGGTGGCGCTGATCTATTCAGGGCTGAAGCCTTCACAGGTGACCACGCTGGCGGCGCTCGACAGCACCCGTCTGCAAAGCGAGCTGGCAAAGCATTTCGGTGTGGACCAGGGCAAGGTGACCGGTGCCCGTACCTACGGCGGACATGGCGAGCAGATGGCTGTTTTCGCCTCTACGGCGAAGGTAGACGGTACGCCGTTGACCGACCTGATCGGAACCGACAAGCTGACCAGCGAGGCATGGGCCGATCTGAAAGTGCGCGTGACCAAGGGAGGAGCCAACATCATCAAGCTGCGTGGCCGTTCTTCGTTCCAGAGCCCTGCTTACACCTCCGTGGAGATGATCCGTGCCACCATGGGCGGCGACGCCTTCCGCTGGCCTTCGGGTTGCTATGTGAATACCCCCGACTTCGGGCACATCATGATGGCGATGGAAACCACGTTGGACAAAAACGGCGTATCCTTCGGAGAAGTGAAAGGCACCGATGCCGAGATTGCAGAACTCAAGCAGAGCTACGGACACCTGGTGAAGCTGCGCGACGAAGTGATCGCCATGGGAATTATCCCGGCAGTAGATCAGTGGAGCAGCGTGAACCCCAACCTGTAACATAATTTTCTCATCACAGAAAGAGACGGCTGAAGGCCGTCTCTTTTTCCTTTCTTGTGACGGGTACAATGGTTCAGTTATTGCAGGTCATAAGACAGCA
>DGZP01000023.1:0-5460 GCA_002398565.1 Proteiniphilum sp. UBA4977 | reverse complement strand
CCCTCATTTCCGCGTACGGCGTGATATTCTATCACAATGAAACGCTCTTTTTGAAATCCCGAGATCCAGAACACTGCCCTGTTTTCTTTTCCGCTCTTAAAATCTTGCAGAATCTGTTCCACCACGTGCACACTCCCGGGTGGGTGGCACATGCGCACGTCGCGCCCCAGGATGGCGCGGTTGCGTTCGAACACCCTGTTGGGGCTGTGCGAGAAAAAACGCACCTTGTCATTTTTGTCCACAAAGGTGATGTCGATGGGTAGGTGCAGGAAGAGCGCCTCCAGCTCTTCGGTATTGAAAGCACCCGAAGAAAGCCTGATGCCATCCGACGCGGTATACTCCTGCTTTTCCACTTTCACACCCTGCGGATGCCATTCCTCTTCCGGGTCATAGAGGCAGTAGCCAAACTCGGGCGTCTCCGCATAAACCCTGTACCACTCTTCCTCCGAAAGTGTATCCATTGCCATGGGAAAAAGGATTTCCTCCTCCTTCATGATCATGCCGGCGATCATCTTTACGGCATGATCCAGTACAGGCAGTCCGGCCGCACGGAAGAAATCGACCGATGAAACCGGGGAAGTAAGCACCTCGTGAGCCTTATTCAACAGCTCCCGTGTTTCGTCGTGTTTGCCCCACATCACCTTGGGAGGTCCCGTGACCAGGTGTTTCTCCAGAAAAGGAAAGAGCAGGTACTCCTTGCGTTTGTAATGTTTGTCCACGTCGGAGAGGTTGTTGAAGAGGGTGCGCAGCTGCATCAGGTAACCGGGCAGTTGTGAAGCGTGGATATCGGTGATCTTCTTTTTTATCTCTTTGTATGCCGCAATCTCCTTTTCAAGGGCACGGTTCTCCTGCTGGAAGGTGTCCACCGGATGGCCTGTAGGGATTTCTTTGGCTCCCTGCAAGTCGATACTCCCGTCGAGTACCGCCGTATGCAGGTCACAAAAGTCCAGTATCTCCTCTTCTGTGAGCGCGTTGCTGTTAATCAGCTCCTGCTCTACTTCCACCACCTCGTTGTAGGGAATATTTTTCAGGGCACTGATCAGATGCCGGCGTAGCAGGGCCGGGTTTCCACCGTTATGCAGTTCAAGCAGGAGGTGCTTCAGTTGCTCCTTTCGCTTTGTTGCGTTGTTGATAAATTCGCTCATCATGATTCTTTTTTAAGCGTTTACACGCTGTTGTTGTTTTTGTCCGCCCAGCAGTATTCTCATGTCCTCATCTACTGTGGTGATGCCCGAGATGCCGAAGTTATTGACAAGCACGTTCACCACGTTGGGTGAGAGGAATGCCGGCAGGGTAGGGCCGAGGTGGATATTCTTCACGCCCAGGGAGAGCAGTGCCAGCAGTACAATCACCGCTTTCTGTTCGTACCAGGCAATGTTGTAGGCTATGGGCAGGTCGTTGAGGTCATCAAGGGCGAAAGCCTCTTTTAGCGCGAGTGCGATCTTTACCAGGGAGTAGCTGTCGTTACACTGTCCCGCATCCAGTACGCGGGGGATACCGTTGATATCGCCCAGGGGCAGTTTGTTGTAGCGGTACTTGGCGCAACCTGCAGTGAGGATCACACAATCCTTGGGCATATTTTCCGCAAACTCGGTGTAGTAGTTGCGTCCTTTCATCCTGCCGTCGCAGCCACCCATGACGAAGAACTTGCGGATGGCTCCCGTCTTCACGGCCTCCACCACCTTGTCGGCTAGCGCGATCACCTGGTTGTGTGCAAAACCACCCGTGATCTCCCCGGTTTCAATCTCTTCAGGGGCGGCACACTGTTTGGCGTGTGCAATCAGCGCCGAGAAATCCTTGGGTTTCCCATCCTTCCTGTTACCTATATGTTTGAATCCTTCAAACCCGGAGGCCCCCGTGGTGTACACCCTGTCGGTATAGGTCGATGACTTTTTTGGCGGCACTATGCAGTTGGTGGTGAACAGGATCACGCCGTTGAAATGTTCAAAGTCTTCGGTCTGATGCCACCATGAGCTGCCGTAGTTCCCCACGAAATGGCTGTATTTCTTGAATGCGGGATAATAGTTTGCAGGAAGCATCTCGCTGTGGGTATATACATCCACGCCGCTACCTTCGGTTTGTTTCAGCAGCTCTTCCATGTCCTTCAGATCATGCCCACTGATGAGGATGCCCGGATTGCTGCGCACGCCCAGGTTCACCTTCGTGATTTCCGGATGTCCGTAGCTCGAGGTGTTGGCCTTGTCGAGAAGCGCCATTACTTCCACTCCCTGTTTGCCGGTCTCCAGCACGAGTGCTGTCAGTTTATCCACGGAGAGTGTATCATTGGTGACGGCCACCAGTGCCTGCTGCATAAAAGCATAGATGCTCTCCTGTTCATATTTCAGGTTGTAGGCATGTTCCGCGTAGGCAGCCATTCCCTTTAACCCGTAGGTAACAAGTTCACGCAGTGAGCGGACATCTTCGTCCCTGCTGGCGAGCACACCCACTTCAAGGGATTTCACATTCATTTCATCCTCGGTTTCTCCACTCCAGAAAGCTCCCTCATAGGTGATTCCTTCCACGCTTCCTCCGGCGGAGATCAGGCGCTCTTTGGCAGCGTTCCGCATCTCGTAGGCCATCAGGATGCGGGTAATGAACCTGTTCTTGTCGAAATTGGCATTGGTAATCGTCATGAACAGGCTGTCTGTAATAAACCTGTTGATCTGGGGAATCTCAATTCCCAGTGTCCTCAGGCGTACCGTGTAGTGGGATATCCCTTTGCAGAGAAACAGCAGCAGGTCCTGCATGTTGGCCACGTCGGCCGTTTTGCCGCAGACGCCCTTTATCGTGCATCCCTCGTTTCTACTGGTTTCCTGACACTGATAACAAAACATTTTTTCCATATATGATTTTATTTTCGTGATTAATTCTGATAACCGCTGCAAAATTATCGTTTCCCTATCGGGACTTTTGTAACCTGAGTTACACTTCGACTCGTTTAACATCTTTTAATCGCCCCGGCGAAAACTGCCATTTTATGTCATCATATTTTTTATTTATCCTATCTTTGTGAGCAAACAAAACAATGGCTACATACAATTTTTCATCCTGTCCGCTTTTCTTTCATCTTTCTCCCGATGAAACGCAAAAGATACTCGAACGAGCCGTGAGCGAAGAGCGCAGGGTGGAAAAGGGACAGTATGTGGTAAGACAGGGCGATCCCGTTCTTAATCTTTTTCTGCTGATGGACGGGCTGGTGCGCACCGAGATGGTGACCAAGGAGGGAAATGTACTGGAGATAGAATTTATTGAGCCGGTGAGGCCGCTGGCGCCCGCCTTTATGGTTGCTGTCGAAAACCGCTATCCGGTAGATGTGATTACCATGGAGGAAACTGTTTTCTATGTGATCCCCAAATCTTCGTGGCTGAAGGAGATGATGCGGAATGAAACGCTGATGATCAACTTTATGCGGGTGAGTTCCAATATGACCGTCTTCCTTTCAAAGAAGGTACAGATGATGTCGATCAAAAGCCTGAGAGGTAAATTGTCGCTTTATATTCTTGAGAATACCGATCCCCGGGATCCCTCGTTCATGTTAAGGAGAACGCAGTCGCAACTGGCCGAATATTTCGGAGTACAGCGTCCCTCGCTGGCGCGCACCCTGGGTGAGATGATCCGTGAGGGAGCCATCCGGTTGTATAAAAGAGAGCTTACCGTGCTCGACCGGCATAAGCTGGAGGAGATGGTATGAGGAGATTCCGAATTAAAACCCTATATTTGCCAGAGGAAAGAAAAAAATTACATCTCTAAATTATTTCTAAGTCATGAGTAATCAATTATCAAGAAGGAAATTTATCAAGACGGCCGCCGTGGGTGCGATTGGCGTGGCCATGTTTCCGCAGTTCCTTGCTTCATGTAAACAGAACAAGGCTGCCGGGAGCGGTGAAGAGGTCATTCGGCTCGGATTTATCGGCCTTGGCCGGCAGTCGATGTACCTTTTAAACGGTTACCTCGGCATTGAGGGCGTGCAGGTAGTGGCCGGAAGTGATGTGTATGGCATCAAGAGAGAACGTTTTCTCAAGCGTGTGAATGAACATTACGCATCGCAGGAACAGCCTCCCGTGGTGGAGGTATACGAAAACTACAAGGATCTGATTGCCCGTGGAGACATCGATGCGGTGGTGATTGCCAGCCCCGACCACTGGCATGCATTCATGGCCATGGATGCAGCTGCTGCCAAGAAAAACATCTATCTGGAGAAGCCGCTCACCTTTACCATTCAGGAGGGCCAGAAGCTGGTCAAGGCCGTACGCGACAATGGCGTGATCCTGGCGGTGGGCAGTCAGCAGCGTTCCGATGCCAACTTCCAGCATGCAGTGAAGATGGTGCAGGAAGGGAAAATCGGGAAGGTGGAAAGGATAAATGCGTATGTGGGCGGACCTCCCACACCGTACGACCTGCCCGAGGAACCGGTACCTGCCGACTTGAACTGGCCTCTGTGGCTGGGTCCGTTGGAGTTTGTACATTACAATGCACAGCTCAACCCGCCCATCTCTCTCGATCCCGAAAAGAATGAAGAGTTCTGGGGAGCCTGGCGCTGGTACAAGGAGCTGGGGGGCGGATTTACTACCGACTGGGGGGCACACATGTTCGACATAGCCCAGTGGGGGCTTGGCATGGATGGAAGTGGTCCGGTTGAGATCATACCCGCTGGCTACAAAGACACAAAATATCTCACCTTCAAATATGCCGATGGCGCAGTGATGACCGAGGAGCCGTTCAACGAAAAACAAACCAAGGGCGTGAAATTCTGGGGCGACAAGGGATGGATAGAAGTATCCCGGGGACATTACCTTGCTTCCGACGACAGCCTGTTGCCACCGGTGGTGGAAAAGGCCGAAGGGGCTTATGAAACGAAGATCCCCCATCTGGAGAACTTTATCAATTCACTGAAGAGCAAGACAGACCCGGCGGTTCCCGTGGAGATAGGACACCGTTCCTGCACCGTGTGTACGCTGGGGAACATTGCCTATGACCTGGGCCGTCCCGTCAAATGGGATCCCGCTGCAGAAGCTTTTGTGGACGATGCCGAAGCCAGTGCGCACCGGCTGTACAGCAAAACCTACAGCGAAGGATACAGCCTTTAATGAAATAGCTGGTACTGAATTAAAAAAGCTGCCTGCGGGCAGCTTTTTTTTGACTCCTATTGTTTTACCGGTTTGAGCAGGATGCCCAGCTCGTCGAGCTGCTCCTGTTCCACCCGTGAAGGCGCGTCGATCATCACATCGCGCCCGGCATTGTTCTTGGGGAAGGCAATACAGTCGCGGATGCTGTCGAGACCTGCGAAGATGGATACAAAGCGGTCCAGGCCGAAGGCGATCCCTCCGTGGGGGGGGGCACCATATTTGAAGGCATTCATCAGGAAGCCAAACTGCTCTTGTGCCCGTTCCGGGGTGAAGCCCAGCACCGAGAACATCTTCTGCTGCAGCTCGCTGTTGTGGATACGGATGGAGCCGCCGC
>DGZP01000060.1:13010-13143 GCA_002398565.1 Proteiniphilum sp. UBA4977 | reverse complement strand
GCATGCAAATATAGAATAGATACGAATACCAGGTTCGCCAGAAGGGTGGATTCACCCTGATTCTTAGTGTGTGGATGTTATCCTGCCAGATTCCGTTACCGTTTGTACTTTTAATTTTAAGTGTATAATTTCC
>DGZP01000060.1:0-12706 GCA_002398565.1 Proteiniphilum sp. UBA4977 | reverse complement strand
TAAATATTTTAGTCATATGAAATATACCTTTCTTCCGGGCCTACATAAATCCAATCAGGATCTACACCTTGCAGTATATAGGCGTATCTGATATTTTCTCGCTTTGTGTATACCAATGCTGAAAAAGCAAAGTAAATTTGGCTATTATTATGTGTCAGCTTTATTTCGGGAGTATAGTTTATATCGATATGATTTAGAAAATCATCAGACATCAACAATTTGTTGTTAATTCTGAAATCAGTAAAAAATACGCTACAACGTGTAGTATCAGAGACAATCTCTTCAGGATTCAGTACACCAGTAGTTGAATCATTTTTTCTGTTTTTCAACTATTTTAAAGTTAATGTCGTCATTGGCCGGACACTAGTGATGTAAATTTTAAGTTATTCAACTGGTCGGTTCTGACTTTTTTACTTTTACTCCCTGGATTGTTTTCAGCCAGATATAACCTACAATCATGGCCAGGAATGAAGCAATCAGCACGGAGAGCTTGGCTATGTCGCGCAGCATTTCGTCGTCCGGGAAAGCGAGAATCGATATAAAAATCGACATCGTAAATCCAATGCCTGCCAGAATGCCTATACCAATGAATTGAAGCCAGTTTATCTTCTCACCCAGCCTTACGAGCCTGAATTTGGTCATCAGGTAGACGGCAACGGTTATTCCAAGCGGCTTCCCGACAAAAAGGCCCAGGATAATTCCGATGGACAACGGAGAGCTGAGGCCGGTGATGGCAGCCGAGGAGATGACAATACTCGTATTGGCCAATGCAAAAATGGGGATCACGATGAAATTGACCGGAAAAAGAAGCTTCCGCTCAAAAGTGCCCAGTTTTTGTACCGGAAGTAAAAGTGCAAGAATCACACCAGCGAAAGAGGCATGAATGCCAGACCTGTACATGCTGTACCACATGCCGAGTCCCAGCAGGATCATAAGCAGGGTGCCCGCTTTATTTAGCAGTTTACGATTCACCACGAAAATTAACATACCCAGCAGGGCTACAGCCAGAAGCCATATAAACTGTAAGTTGGAGCCATAAAAAAAGGCAATGATGAGAATGGCACACAGGTCGTCGATGATGGCCAGTGCCGTTAAAAAAACTTTCATTGAATGAGGAACAGCTTTGCCCAACAGGCTGACTATTCCCAGTGTAAAGGCGATATCAGTAGCCGTTGGTATTGCCCAACCCCTTGTGTATACATTGTTTCCGGTAATAAGAATGAATATAAGTGCAGGAAAGGCCACGCCGAATAATGCAGAGGTTGCTGGCAACATCATTCTCCGGGGAGAAGAGAGTTCACCGGTTGTGGCTTCCCGTTTAATGTCAATAGTCACATAAAAAAAGAACAGTACCATCAATGCGTCATTGATAAAGTGCACAATTGTGTGTGGTAGATGCAACTGATGAAATCCGGGGATTACCGTTTCCCAGAAATTGGTGTAAGGAACCCTCGTCGCTTCAATGTTGGTTAGCAGCAGAGACGCAACTGTACATAAAATTAGAAGCACTCCTAAAGACCTGGTGTCGTGAATAATCTTGTTGAATATAGATACAGATGCCTGTATAGATGATCGGTTTGAACTCATCGATATAAAAAAGCTGTGTTAGTAATTTGAATAATATATTAATGCAACAGGAAACTGAAATCGTCTTCGTTGGACAATTCCAGAGGTTCCTGCCCATATCTGAAAATACGGGCTTTACGGTTTCCCATCAGTACCAGCTCTTTCCCTTCCAGTAGCAGCATGGTGCCTTCACGCAAACCGACCACATAAATTTCCCTGTTTACCTCGATAAATTCCTGTATACGGGCCTCACGCGTTTCACCACCGTGATTTGCCGGATTGTCGTCTAAATAGTGTGGATTTATCTGGAAGGGCAACAGTTTAAGTGTTTTGAATTTCTCCGGTTGTACAATGGGCATGTCATTTGTTGTCCTCAGTGTGGGGCATGCTATGTTGGAGCCTGCACTCCACCCGATGTAAGGGGTTCCCTTTTTAACTTTCTTGCGGATGACCTTCATCAATCCTTTTTCCTGAAGCATTTTTACCAGTTGCCAGGTGTTACCTCCTCCTACCACAATGGCATCGGCATTCTCGATTGCTTCCACAGGGTTGATAAAACGGTGGAGGCTGGTCACGTGATGTCCGATCTCGGCAAAACGGGTATTTACTTTTTCTTCGTATGCTTCATATGAAAACATGATTGCAGCGTAGGGAATAAAAATGGCATTCTTTGCTTTTTCTCCCAGAAAATCCCTGATATAATTTTTGGGATATTCAAGATAGCCTTCTCCCGGATTGGTGGAATTACTGATCAATAAGAGTCTCATCGCAAGAGTTTTTGTTTAATTGGACAAATATAACGAAAAGTAGTCGAAAAATGAGTTTATTCAGTCCGAATAACGTAAATTTGTTATTAAAAAAGAGTGGAAGAAGAATTTATGAATACTGTTTTGCGACAGATACGCACCGACTTGCGTCTCTCAATGGATGGAGTGGTTGCCGCCAGCATGCGGTTGAAAGGGATGGATTACCGAATGAATTTTGGTGTAAATTTGCCGCGACTTAAAGAAATTTCCAAAAAATACAGACCTGACAAGGCGTTGGCGGAAGTCCTTTGGAAAGAGAATGTGCGGGAGATGAAGATCCTGGCAACCATGCTCTATCCTGCCGATGTGATGTCGATAGAAACTGCAGAGAGGTGGGGTACTGGAATTGGCAACCAGGAGATAAGAGAGCAGGCATGTAGAAATCTTTTTCAGGAGATGCCCTTTGCCGATCAATTGGTAGACGGATGGACCAAGAGCGAAGATGAAATGATTCGCATGACCGGTTACTGGCTCTTTGCCAGACTCTGCATCATCCGCTCCGAAACCATGGATCGCGTGTGTAAGCCGTTATTACTACGACAGGCCGTGCAGGATTTAAAGAGTGATTCGTTGTTACTCCGCCAATCGGCATTGAACGCATTGAGATATCATGGCAGGATGTCGAAGGAAAATGCCGCAGAAGTATTACATAGTGTTGAGTCACTGGAAGGAGCCAATGAGATGTCAAAATCAGAGATGATTGATCTTCTGCGTTTTGAGTTTGAGTATACAGATTAGTCTTTAAAGTTTTTCTTGATGAAAAACATCGACAGCAGCATGTTCAGTATGAGAAAGCCACCCATACCCGCGAAAAAAATCCCTTTCCACTGAGGAAAAATAATCAGGGCGGTAACCGATGCTGTCACAATTGCTGCGATGATTACCCACAAAACCGTAAGAATTGTTTTTCTTTTTGCCATTGCTATGTTAGTTTATCTGCAAAAATAGGTATAATTATTCATCCGGACGTTTTTTAGTTGTCGCCATGGCATCTTTGAAGGATACCGTGCCGATTTTATTTTGTTTCTTTTATGAGCCAGTTTGTGATGTCGGAAAGTACTTCCGGAGAAATTGTTTGCGTAATTTTGGCATATTCGTCAACTCTTCCCGTTGTGCTCTCCTGAAAAAGATGGTTCAATCCCGGGTATACTTTTGTTGTCATACAATTGTTTCCCCCTTTTCCTAAAGCTTTTTTGATGGCGGTGAGGTTTTTTTCGGCTGTCACCTGCAGGTCGTTCTCTCCGTTGACAGCCAATACTGCACAGGAAACTTTCTCCAGGTAAGAAGCCGGATCCACAGCAAGAAAACTCCGGTAACCGGGCTTGATCATCGCATTGAACTGACTTCGCAGGTAGGACTCTTTGTTTATTTTCATTTTTAACAGGATTGGCAGTTGATTCCAGAGATGCAGCAATTTGTCGCGCAGGGCTGTGCGGTGATTCTCTGAACCATCCCACGAGAGAAGGCTTTCAAACATTTCGCGGTTGAGCATCTGCAGTTTTTCGATGGTCCCGGGCTCCATTGCCTGTTGTCGCATGGATATTTCGTTTTGATCCAGTACTACTTCAATGCCTGTTATCCCCGGAGCAGCCATCAGCACCATCATGCGGACTTCTTTCTCTACCGATGCTACCATCGGCGCCACAATGCCTCCTTCGCTGTGTCCCAGCAGGCCTATTTTCAAGTTGTCGATCTCTTTTCTCTGCCTCAGGTAGTTCAGTGCCATCGTAACGTCATCTGCAAAATCACGGAGGGTGGCTTTGTCGAAATTGCCGGTGGATTTACCCACGCCCCGTTTGTCGTACCGCAGAACGGCAAATCCATTTCTGGTGAGATGATCGGAAATGACAAGAAAAGGTTTATGCCCATAGAGTGTCTCGTCGCGATCGTTCGGGCCGCTGCCCGCGATGAGTATTACTGCAGGAAAGACTCCCGGACTGTCGGGCAGTGTAAGTGTGGCCGAAAGAGAAAAGCTTTTATCGGAATTCGGAATAATTACCTCTTCCGAAATATAAGGAAGTGGTTCCTGCGGCGTTTGGGGACGCTGAAGCAGCGGTTTACCGGAACGCCGTAACACGAGAGGAAAAGAGATACCTCCCTGGCTGAATGTGCCCGTGATGGTGTCATTTTCCAGTGTTCCTCTGTAAAGCAAGCCCAAACCTGAGGCGATAATTTCCAGTTTATTCTCCCGGAACGAACTTCTTGTGGTGGGTAGTCCAAAGGCCCCCTGATCGGGACTGTCCATGGTGCTGGTCAGTAGAGAATCGTTCCTCTCGATGTGGAAAACGATCGGAAGACGGGCAGACTGTATCTCCAGCATCCCTTCCCAGCTGCCGGTGACATCTTGTGCATTCAGGGATGCAGCGGCAAAAAGCAGGATGATACAAAGAAGTGTTTTATTCATGATGATAGGGCTCATTGTGTAGAATTGTCATTGCGCGGTATAGTTGTTCCGTAAAAATCAACCTTACCATCTGATGGGTGAATGTCATTTTTGAAAGCGATATTTTTTCATTTGCGATATTATAAATTTCCTGAGAAAATCCGTATGGACCACCTATCACAAATACAAGCCGTTTGGGAATGATATGGCTTTTTTTTTCCAGATACCGGGCAAACTCTGTGGAGGTGTGTTGCTTCCCCTTGTCATCAAGCAAAACAATGTGGTCGGCTGGTAACAGTACTTTGAGAAGAAAATTGGCCTCCATGGTTTTTTGCTCTTTTTCTGACAGGTTTTTTCTGTTTTTTATATCCGGAACCTCCTGTATATTAAAGGGAATATAAAAATTTACTCTTTTACGGTACGCATCAATCAACTGTGCAAACTGCATATCATCGGTCTTCCCCACAGAGAGCAAAATGATTTTCATCCTTCAAATGATTAAAACTATTATTTCCAATTTCATTAAAAAGTTCAAAGACATCATATTCTTTAAAGGGAAATTTAACCCCACCCGCTTAAAAAACCCCTGCCCGGTAACAAATGTAACTCTTTATTTCTTACTTTTGTAAGAGATTTTAGGTAAAATTATAACAATATTGGGATGTTGAGTGTTTACTACATGCCGATTTCATTGAGATGATGGAGATAGATAAATTAATAAGTGACCTGATTGAGCTTGCCTTTGCTGAAGATATCGGCGAGGGTGATCACACCACGCTATGCAGTATACCGGCAGAAGCAACCGGACAATCCAGATTGATCATAAAGGAAGAAGGAATTCTTGCCGGTGTGGAAGTGGCCAAAACCATATTCCATGCATTTGACGATACCCTGGAGATAGAAGTAATCCTGGGCGACGGTACACCTGTTAAACCTGGTGATATTGCTTTCGTTGTTTCAGGTAAAATTCAATCGCTGCTTCAGACCGAACGTCTGGTACTTAATGTGATGCAGCGAATGAGTGGTATCGCTACAATTACCGGTAAATACGTGAAACGGCTTGAAGGAACCTCCGCCAAGATACTGGATACACGAAAAACCACGCCCGGCATGCGCATGCTTGAAAAGCAGGCGGTTAAAATTGGTGGAGGTGAGAATCACAGGATTGGCCTTTTTGATATGATCCTGTTAAAGGACAACCATGTGGATTTTGCCGGTGGGATAGAGAATGCTATCCGGGGTGCGCAAAAATATCTACGGGAAAAGGGCAAATCACTGAAGATCGAAATAGAAGTTCGGAATATAGAGGAGCTTGACGAGGTTCTCAGGATTGGAGGAGTAGACAGGATCATGCTCGATAATTTTTCTCCGGAGCTTACTCGCAAGGCTGTACAAATAGTTGCGGGAAGTGTAGAGCTTGAATCATCGGGGGGAATAACATTCGATACAATCCGTTCGTATGCCGAGACGGGTGTGGATTATATCTCAGTGGGCGCGATCACGCATTCGGTTAAAAGTCTCGATATGAGCCTGAAAGCTGTTTAATGAATTATATGAATCAAAACGATAACAAGCAGGAGTTACTTGACAGAAGATATATGCGCATGGCCTTTATATGGGCCGAGAACTCCTATTGTAAACGCAGAAAAGTAGGCGCACTCCTTGTAAAGGATAAAATGATCATTTCCGACGGTTATAATGGAACTCCGTCGGGATTCGAAAATATTTGTGAAGATGAAAACGACGTTACAAAGCCTTATGTACTGCATGCTGAGGCGAACGCGATCACAAAAGTAGCTCGTTCCAATAACAGCAGTGAAGGAGCAACACTTTATGTGACTTCATCTCCCTGCATTGAATGTGCCAAACTGATTATTCAGGCCGGAATCATACGGGTGGTATACGCCGATGCTTATCGTCTGAGCGATGGTATTGATTTATTAAGAAGAGCAAACATAGAAATGGTTGCTGTGGATATTGCACAATAAGGATAGAAAGGAAATTGATGGATTCAGAGAAGAAAGTAAGGACATGGCTCCCCTTGTGGATCAGCATCGGTATTGCCCTGGGTATATTTATCGGAAGCAAGTACACCCAATTTGGCAGATCGGGAGCGTCGCAGGGTGTTGGAAAAATTGATGCCGTACTGAACTATGTCCGCGAGTCTTATGTCGATACGGTCAATATGCGTCAACTTGTAGAGGATGCACTGCCCAACATTATCCGGCAACTGGATCCGCACTCTGAATATTTCTCTGCGGCCGACATGAAACGGGTAAACGAAGATCTGGAAGGACATTTTTCAGGCATAGGTGTCAGTTTTTATGTGTTGAGGGATACCATCGTGGTGACAAGCATTGTTCCGGGCGGTCCGTCGGAGGCCGCAGGAATCATGCCCTGGGACAGGATTGTACGGGTAAATGATACAATAGTTGCCGGAACGAAAATACAGAATGAAGACGTGTTAAGGAAGTTACGTGGAGAAAAAGGTTCAGAAGTGAAGCTGGGCATCAGGCGTAACAATCAGAGTGATCTTCTTTATATAACAGTAACCCGTGGTGATATTCCCATGAGTAGTGTGAATGCTGCATACATGCTGACTGATAAAATAGGTTTTATCAAGTTGGGAAGAAACTTCGGCTTTAACACCTTTAGTGAGTTTATTTCTGCTATTTCAAAATTGAAATCCCAGGGGGCCGGTTCCTTCATGATTGATTTAAGAGGAAATGCCGGCGGATCGCTCGACATCGTGGTGGCGATGGTGAATGAGTTTTTACATAAAGGTGATCTGATTGTATATGCAGAGGGACGGAATTTTCCACGAACCGACAATTATGCAAATGGCTCAGGTACCTGTAAGGAAGATGATGTGATCGTTTTGGTGGATGAGTTGAGCGCCTCTGCAAGTGAAATATTTGCCGGTGCTATTCAGGATCATGACAGAGGATTGGTGATTGGCAGACGTACTTTTGGTAAAGGATTGGTGCAAAGTCAGCGGAATTTTCCCGATGGATCAGCTGTCAGGCTCACTGTGGCCCGGTATTACACTGCGTCGGGCAGGTCCATTCAACGAGGTTATGAAAAAGGAAAATATGATGAATATGAACTGGATGCGATCAACCGCTATATTGAAGGAGACTATATCAATGTGGATACAGCATCAAACAATCTTATTCCCACTAAAACCCTGGGAGGGAGAACAGTGTATGGAGGAGACGGTATTATGCCCGATATTTTTGTCGCCCGTGATACTACGGGAATCAACTCCTATTACAATGCGTTGGTAAACAATAGGCTGGATGAGATGTATGCCATGGTATATTCCGATATGTACAGAGACAGGTTAAGCAGTTTTGATACATGGCAGAATTTGTATAAGTATCTTCTCCAGCAACCGCTTTTATTGAATCTCGTAAGTTTCGCCGATAACAACGGCATCAGGAAGAGGCCCTATTATATTCAGGAATCGGGTGAGTTATTGGAAAATACAATGTATGCATATATTGTACGTAATTTTTTTGGAGAAGAGGCTTTCTGGTCTGCTTACTATAAGGAGGATCCATTGATTAAAAAGGGTATTGAACTAATAGAAAAGGGAAAAGCTTCTCATGAGGCTGTCATAAATGAAGCATATAATAATAAAAGATGAATAATTTACCGGTCGTCTGCAACTGAATGACGCAATAAGTGTTTATATGTATATTTGAAACTTTATTCAATTTGAATTAACATTGCCTTTATGAGTGATATAATACAAAATTTCTTGTCCAACAGGGTATTATCTCGATTTTCTATCCTGGCGATGGATCTCATCATAGTCTTGTTTTCATGTCTTTTCATGTATTTTGTAAAATATGGATTTGGCGGACTAACACCGGAGGTAAGAGGAGATGGCACTATTTTGTGCTTCCTGCTGATTATTTTCAATACAATATCATTTATCTCTTTTCGTACATTCCGGGGTATTCTCCGGTTCTCTTCCTTTTCCGATTTGTTGCGGATCATTTATTCCCTTGCATTGGGTTACGCACTCACGTTCATGGCCGTACTCGCATTGAAAAGATTAAATGCCGCATTCAATATTACTAATGTGACATTTAGTGCCATATTTCTGCTAAACATCTTTTTGATGATCTTTTCACGAATCCTTGTAAAGGAGGTTTATGAAGCAATCACCGGGAGCACAGTCAAACCGGTGAATGTGTTTATATACGGAACCAAGCAGGCCGGTATCAGTGTGGCCAAAGCTTTGAAGGGAAACAATGAGTTTAACTACAGGGTATTGGGTTTTATATCCGACGAGAGTCACATGATTGGAAAGGAACTGATGGGAGTGAGCATACATGCCAACAACGAACATCTTTTCAGAACACTGGAAAGCAAAGATGTGAAAACAATCATAGTTTCTCCCCAGAAGATGGAGGAGATCAAAAACTCCAGTTTGCTAGCCAACTTTGTGGACAATAATATTGCATTGTTGACAACTGTTCCGATAAACGAGTGGAATGGTAACGTCATGAGCAGAGAACAGTTGAAAGACGTGCAAATTGAAGACTTGTTGCCCCGCGATCCTATTCATATTAATATGAGGGAGATAGCTTCCAATATTGAAGGACGGCGTGTGCTGGTTACCGGAGCTGCCGGATCTATAGGAAGTGAAATTGTAAGACAGGTTGCATCGTTCAATCCTTACAGTGTCATCCTTATTGACCAGGCTGAAACGCCACTCCATGATATGAGACTTGAGTTGCAGGAGAAATGGCGGGAACTGCGCACGGAGATTGTGGTAGCCGATATAAGCAACAAATCCCGTATGGAAAAGATCTTTTCCAGAACGAGACCTCAGTATATTTTTCATGCCGCAGCTTACAAGCATGTTCCAATGATGGAGGACAATGTGTCGGAATCGGTTCAGACAAATATACTGGGAACCAAGATTGTTGCAGATCTGGCCGTAAGGTATAATGCACAAAAGTTTGTGATGATCTCCACCGATAAAGCTGTAAATCCTTCCAATGTAATGGGTTGTTCCAAACGAATTTGTGAAATTTATGTGCAGGCTTTGGCCAAACATGTCGAGAAGACCGCTCAGACTTCTACACAGTTTATCACTACCCGTTTTGGAAACGTATTGGGATCGAATGGTTCGGTTATTCCCCTGTTCAGGGAGCAAATCAAGCATGGTGGACCGGTGACAGTGACGCACCCGGAAATTATCCGTTATTTCATGACCATACCGGAAGCCTGTCAGCTAGTGCTGGAGGCAGGAGCGATGGGGAAGAACGGGGAAATTTATATTTTTGACATGGGCAGGCCAGTGAAGATATTGGACTTGGCCAAGCGGATGATTCGTTTGTCGGGATCCAAAAACATGAAAATTGAATTTACCGGGCTACGGCATGGCGAGAAGCTTTATGAAGAGTTACTGAATCAGGCCGAACGAACCAAACCCACACATCACGAAAAAATTATGATTGCCGATGTGCGTGAGTATGAATACGAAGAGGTAAGTAGAAACATCAATACCCTGATTCAGATTTCATACGATTATGACGATATGCGCACGGTGAAGGCGATGAAAGAGATGGTCCCCGAATTCCAGAGTATCAATTCACCTTTTGAAGCGGTGGACAGGCTGCTGAATAAGATGTCGAAAGATACCTTTATTGTATCACAATCCAGGCAATAGCAGCTATTGCAGATTACCCTGCATGTCGCACAATTTTGTGTAATATCCTCCCTGCGCGTACAAGGAAGCATGTTGGCCCCATTCTACAATTTGGCCCCCCATCATCACATAAATTTCATCCGCGTTTTTTATCGTGGATAGCCGATGGGCAATCACAATGGTGGTGCGGTTTTTCATCAGGTTGTCCAAAGCCTCCTGGACAAGTTTCTCAGAGTCAGTGTCGAGCGCGGAGGTTGCCTCATCCAGAATCAGAATTTCAGGATTTTTCAGAATGGCACGGGCAATACTGATGCGTTGCCGTTGTCCTCCCGACAGCTTTCCGCCCCTGTCGCCTATATTGGTATGGTATCCTTTTTCCGTGGCCATGATAAACTCGTGTGCATTGGCAATCTTTGCTGCTTCCATTATTTGACTTTCCGTGGCCTGACTTACACCAAAAGCGATGTTATTATAAAAAGTATCGTTAAACAGGATTGCTTCCTGATTTACATAACCAATCAGTGATCTCAGATCCTGTAGCCTGACATCTTTAATATTGGTGCCGTCGATATAAATGCCCCCCTTTTGTATGTCGTAGAAACGGGAAAGAAGATCGGCCAGAGTGGATTTGCCGGAACCCGACTGACCGACAAGGGCAATGGTTTTACCTTTCTTTATAGTCAGATGTACATCCTGTATTACCCAATCGGTATCGTAGGAAAACCACACATTGTCATACTCAATTTTTTCCTGGAAGTGCAGGGGTTGCGGATGAAGTGGGTCTGATATGGAATTTTCTGCCTGCAGTATCTTGTCGATCCGTTCCATTGAAGCCAGTCCACGTTGCACTGCATAGGCTGATCTGGACAACTCCTTGGCCGGGTTGATGATACTGTAAAATATCGTCAGGTAATAAATGAATGTAGCCGCATCAATCACCCCGTTACCTCCCAGAATAAGCGAACCTCCAAACCATAGTACAATGGCGATAGTAAGGGTTCCCAGTAACTCGCTCATGGGATGGGCAAGCTGTTGCCGGCGCGCTATTCTGTTCGACATCTTCCTGAATATGTAACTGCCCCTATGAAAGCGATTTGATATTTTACTTTCCGCATTAAATGCTTTAATGACACGCAAGCCGCTTAATGTTTCCTCCACCTGCGACATTAGCTCCCCCCACTTGTTTTGTGCCTCAAATGAACTTCTTTTCAGTGACCGGCCTACTCTTCCCATGATAAAACCCATCACGGGGAGGACGACCAATACAAATAGCGTAAGCTGCCAGCTGAGGATGGTCATTGTGGTCAGGTAGATGAAAATGAGGATTGGATTTTTGAAAAGCATATCGAGAGAACTCATTACAGAGTTCTCCACTTCATTTACATCTCCGGAAATTCTTGCCAGTATATCTCCCTTGCGCTCTTCTGTAAAAAAGCCAATGGGAAGAGTAAGTAGCTTGTCGTTGATCTGGTTTCGGATATCTTTTACCACACCGGTTCTGATTGGAATAATAAAATAGGAACCCAAATAGGCCGTCCCGGTCTTAAGCAGGGTCATCACCACCAGTACTGCCGCCAGCATCATCAGCGCGAAACCGCCCCCGTAGGAGTCAATCAGCTGCGTAACATACCAGTTCACATTATTCAATACAGTATCTATTAGTGAATAATCTGTATTACGCCAGGAAATGAATGAGTATGTTTTTGTATTTACCTTAAATAATACCTGTAGAATAGGTATGATTGTGGCAAGCGAAAACACATTGAGTACAGCTGTCAGGATATTGAAAGTAAACGTAAGAAACAGATATTTCTTGTAAGGGGGTAAAAAGCGCTTTAAAATATAGATGATACCTTTCATCAATTTTTTTCTATTTATAGTTTATAGACGGATGGAGACTCAAATACCTTCTCGGAAATTTCTACGAAGATACGCAATAAATCTAATCCGAAAATTTAAACTGGTTGTTTCTTCCGGTTTTTTTAAATATTTGAGAAAAAAAATATTTTTTCTTCTAGCGATAGTTGCCTGTAATTCTTGCCTTTGGGATAAATTGAGGAAAAAGGTTGAAAAAAACATTGATTTTTTTTGCTGAATTGTTTGCACAGTAAAAAAACAAGCCCTATCTTTGCACCCGCTTTTGGAAGGAACCCCCCGGGGAAACGGAGAAGGCAAAAGGAGATCTTTAGAAATTTTACATATACGTT
The DNA here is from genome assembly GCA_002398565.1 of Proteiniphilum sp. UBA4977. Taxonomy (GTDB): domain Bacteria; phylum Bacteroidota; class Bacteroidia; order Bacteroidales; family Dysgonomonadaceae; genus Proteiniphilum. The sequence continues at coordinate 76 of DGZP01000060.1, read as the reverse complement.
TAAAAGACAAAGCAGAGTATACAAGGGTTCTGTAAGTAGGATTACAGGACAAATTGGTACCCGTTCAATAAGATTT